>JBGTSB010000051.1:0-21210 GCA_041940525.1 Hyphomicrobium sp. | reverse complement strand
TTGCCAACGGAATTTCAGTCGGCCTTGACCTGGTTGTCCCGCTTTGAAGACAAGGGTGCATCGCGTGCCGCGGTCGATTCAGGCTATGTCCCGAACGACTTGCAGGTTGGTCAGACGGGCAAGATTGTAGCGCCCGAGCTGTACATCGCGGTTGGTATTTCCGGGCAAATTCAGCATTTGGCCGGCATGAAGGACTCGAAGGTTATCGTGGCCATCAACAAGGACGAGGAAGCACCGATCTTCCAGGTTGCTGATTACGGACTGGTCGCGGATCTGTTCGAAGCTCTCCCTGCGCTGCAGGCAGAGCTTGAAAAAGCCGGCTAGGTCCGGCGTCAGCACAATTTGGTGGCCCTACGGCGAGGATGGGAACATTGACCATGGATGCAGCTGTTAAAGCCGCGGCGAAGGGCAAAGGGCAATCCCGGCCCGTTCCCGTTATCAAGAAGGTTGGCGTCATCGGCGCTGGGCAGATGGGCACCGGCATTGCTCATGTGATCGCGCTTGCCGGTTACGATGTCGGCCTCAACGATTTGAAGAAAGAAGCCGTCGATGGGGCAGTGGCGACCATCGAGAAGAACCTTGGCCGTCAGGCCGCGAAGGGCTTCATCACAGAAGACAAGATCGCGCCAGCGCTAAAGCGGATTTCGTTCGCGGATGGGCTGGAAGCGCTAGGCGATTGCGACCTAGTGATTGAGGCTGCGACGGAAGAAGAATCCATCAAGCGGAAGATCTTTTCCGAGCTTTGTCCAAAGCTCAAAGACGACGCGCTGGTGGCGTCAAACACGTCGTCAATTTCGATTACGCGCCTGGCGTCTACGACGGACCGGCCTGAGCACTTCATCGGCATGCACTTCATGAACCCGGTTCCTTTGATGGAATTGGTGGAAGTGATCCGCGGTATTGCGACCGAGGATGAGGTGTTCCTTCTTGCGCGTACGTTCGTTGAGAGCCTCGACAAGAAGATCGCGGTCTCGGAAGATTTCCCGGCTTTCATCGTGAACCGTATCTTGCTGCCGATGATCAATGAGGCCGTCTACACCCTGTACGAGGGCGTCGGCACGGTCGAGGCGATCGACAAAGCGATGAAGCTTGGCGCGCACCACCCCATGGGCCCGCTGGAACTGGCGGACTTTATTGGTTTGGATACGTGTCTGTCGGTGATGCAGGTTCTTTACGAAGGCCTGTCGGACTCGAAGTATCGCCCGTGTCCGTTGCTCGTGAAGTATGTCGAAGCCGGCTGGCTTGGCCGCAAGACGAACCGCGGGTTCTATGACTATCGCGGCGAGACTCCAGTGCCGACGCGATAATAACGGGGCCAGCCTTTCTATTCTGCGGTTAGGCGATATCATGTGGCGGGCGGTCTTGTGGCCGCCCGATTGCTTTTGAGGCAGCGATGACGACGGTAAATGCGAAGTCAGCTTTGGTGACTGGCGGCGGCAGCGGCATTGGCCGCGCGGTTGCGCTGGCTTTGCAGGGTGCCAGTTGGGACGTGATGATCGCGGGGCGGCGCGAAGGGGCGTTGGCCGAGACGGCCGGTGCAGCGCGGTCAGGCGGCGGCAGGATTTTGCCAGTTGTTGCGGATGTCAGCGATGCCAAGTCAGTCGAAGCATTATTCGCTCATGCATCAGCGGCGTTTGGGCGGTTGGATCTGTTGTTCAACAACGCTGGGACAGCCGCGCCGGCCGTTCCAATTGATGAGCTTGACTTTGCCAAGTGGAAGGCCGTCGTGGACGTCAATCTGAATGGGGCGTTCTTGTGCGCGCAGGCGGCTGTGCGGATGATGAAAGAACAAGATCCAAAGGGTGGTCGCATCATCAACAACGGGTCGATTGCCGCTTATGTGCCGCGCCTCTACTCAGCGCCTTACACCGCGACAAAGCATGCGATCACTGGACTAACGAAATCCCTGTCGCTGGACTTGCGTAAGGACAATATCGCCGTTTCGCAGATCGATATCGGAAATGCGGAGACACCGCTTACGGAAGGCTTTGCCAAAGGTTCGCTGCAAGCGGACGGATCGGTAAAGTCTGAACCGCGCATCGATGTGGGTCACGCGGCGGAGGCGGTGCTATACATGGCCGGTCTGCCGTTGGACGCGAATGTTCAGTTCATGACTCTGATGGCGACCACGATGCCGTATATTGGCAGGGGCTGATGCCGAATACTTTGACAAGAGGACGTTGAGGAATGTCGGCCGATGAGCCTTGGCATGACTATCTTGAGGCTGGGGAAACCCTTTTCGCGCAGCCGTGGAAGTTCGTTCTTGGCGCGCCGTCGCTAGAGGTGTTGCCGCCTGCCGACCGGCCGGAGATCGCTTTTGCCGGGCGGTCGAACGTCGGCAAGTCGTCGCTGTTAAACGCGCTGATGAACCACGATGGTCTCGCGCGCACGTCAAACACACCTGGCCGCACGCAAGAGCTGAACTTCTTTCGCACGTCGCACGCGTTGCTCTATCTTGTCGACATGCCGGGTTATGGGTACGCGCAGGCGCCGAAAGATAAGGTTGATGCGTGGAACGATCTGCTGCGGCAATACCTTGCCGGCCGCCCGACGCTCGCGCGGGTGTTTGTGCTGATCGACAGCCGGCATGGGCTGAAGCCGCCTGACCGCGAGATCATGGAAATGTTGAATGTGGCAGCCGTTACGTTTCAGGTCGTGCTGACAAAGGCCGACAAGATCAAGCCGACGCAGCTGGCGGCGGTGCATGCCGATGTGACGAAGGTGCTGCAGAAAGAGCCCGCCGCGTTTCCTATTGTGCTTGAGACGTCAGCGGAGAAGAAAGAAGGGATTGGCGCGTTGCGGGCGATTGTCGCGCAGATCTTGCAGGAGCATGGTCCGCGCTAACGCGGGTATCCTTGTGCTTATCCGCCCATGATCATCGCGTAGACGCCTTTTGCGGCCAGGATCAATGTTTCACCGAAGTGGGCGAACACGCCGCCTACTGCGGCAGCCATTGCCCAGCCGATCCAACGTTTGGTCGTGCGCGCATAATTCGTGCGGACTTTGACCTCGATGACCTGGTCCGGCATGGCCGTTTCGGCGGCGAGACCATCGGAGCCGACGGTGCGGGCGGAGACAACGAGCTGCAGACGCTTGCGGCCGCGTTCGCGCGGAGTAATCGTCCAGCGCCAGCGCGCATAATCTTCGGCGGGCAAGCCGAGGACATTTTCAATCCATTGCGTCTCCGGCGAGCTGCCTTCGATAAAGAAGCCGCCGTCCGGCGAGCGCAGGCGCACCGACATCGCCTTGGTGACCATGATCTCCTGGCGCACAACGGCGTTGCCTTGCAGGCCTTCGACGATGGCTTTGACGTCCGCCCGTCCGATGCGCGCTTCGCAGACCAGCGAGATGCCGACCTGCATGCTGTTGGGAATGTTGTGGACGAGCTTGCCTGACGAGACGACGGTTCGTGGGCCTTTCCGGCGGGCACCCTCCGTTGCCCGGCGTGCGGATGGCGAGGGCGGATCAATCGTTTCTGGCCAGGGTACGCGTGACTGTTTCGGCGCGCCGCGTGGCATGCCGGAGGGTTGAGGAGGCCGCTGACCAGGTGCAGGTGGGCCACCGGCTTGACCGTGCGGCGCTCTAATTTGTCCTGGTACTTGCAGAGGGCCCGGAGACGGCGGAATGGGCGGTGGCACGCGCCCGGGGCCATTCGGGCCGCCGGGGCGAGGCTGCGTTTGATGGCCACCAGCGCGTGGTGGCGCCCAGGATTGCGAGCCGCGGCGTTGCTGCGGTGGTGGCGGTGGCCCAGCTTGTGGAGCGGGGGATGGTGGCGCAGTGCCTTCGGCCTCGAGCTGATCCATTGGGCTTGGAGCGCTGGCATCTTGATCCGGGATTGGCGCGCCGAAGTTTGGTTCGGCGTCAGGCCCTAGTGGGCTGTCGGGATTGTCGTGCGCCTGGTTGCCGTCATTCCGGCGCGGCGGCTCTGCCAGCGCCTCTTCAAATGCGTCGACGTGGCTGAGTTTCTCCTGCGGAGCGGGAGCCGGTTCGTCGGGCTGGTGGCCAGCCGGTTCTTCATCGTCGGCGTAAACGCCGGGTGGCGGCGCGCCGCGAAATGGTTTCCCCGGTGGCTGATGTGGTGGCGCTGGTTCGGGCTGTGGCTCTGGCTGGCGCGTTGCGGGTCCGCCCAATGTGCGCGTTTGTTGCACGCGTTGGCGGGCGGTGGCCAACACATCGTCAGCGCTTGGCTGGGGCGGCGAAGGTTTGGCGGCAGCTTGCTGCAACGCGCGGATGGCTTCTTCGAATGTCATCCCTTGCGAGCGGAGCAAATGCGCGGCGCCACTTTTGCCGTCGCCTACGATGGCGGCCAAGACGATCGCGCCGTTGATTTCGCGCCGCCGGCTCTGTTGGGCGGCCGCGGCAGCGGCTTCCAGAATCCGGCGCAACTCATGTGAGATTGAGACGGCAGCACCGCTGCCGTCGGGATGGCGGTCTTCGATGCGGCCGACGAAATCGGAGACCTCGTTCTTGAGGCTCTGAAGGTCGACGTTGGAAGATTTCAGGACGACGGTCGCTTCAGGATCTTCGGTGAGCGCCAGCAACAGATGTTCGACAGAGACTTCGGTATGAGCCTGCGCAGCCGCATAGGCCGCGGCGCGCTTCAGCGTCGCGGACAGGAAGGGGGACATAGGGATGCGGGCAAGGTCGTCGGCAATCATTCCCGTGGACCGGTGTTCTGGATCTTTATCTTGTTGGCCTTGTGCGCCCGATGCGAGATGGTTTGCCACTGTGATACCCCGCGCGCGGCGAATCTCCTTTTAGGATCTTAACTTAGACGATCGTGGGGAAAAGCACACCTGCCGCTTTGAAGCGGTTTCGCCGATCAAGTGATGTAAGCGCTATTTGGAGGGCGAAAAGGCGTTGTCGCTCATTTTATTGCCGATATAAGTGCACTGCTGCTCCCAGTAAGTCGCGCCAATGGCAGCAGGCGCCTACCTCAGGATGTCACGTGCCGATGGCCTCGAACACAATACCTCCTTCGCCAATCGATGATCTCGCCGCAATTCCGGATGTATCGGCGCACGTAAAAGTTCGCATCCTGGCGGAAGCGTTGCCAAATATGCTGCGCTATGACGAGGAAACGGTCGTCATCAAGTTTGGCGGGCACGCCATGGGCGACGAGCAGCTGTTTAAGGCCTTCGCACAAGACATTGTTTATTTGAAGCAATCGGGCGTCAATCCAATCGTCGTACACGGCGGTGGGCCGCAGATCGGGCGGATGCTGAAGAAGCTCGAGATCAAATCGGATTTCGTGCACGGACTGCGGGTGACTGACAAGCCAACCGTGGAAGTTGTGGAGATGGTTCTGGCTGGGGCCATCAACAAGGAGATCGTTTCTTCCATCAACAGTCAGGGCGGCAAGGCGGTGGGTATCAGCGGTAAGGACGCGAACCTGATGATCGCCCGGCGCATCACGGAGATGCCGGACCCGGAAAGCAATCTCATGCAGGCTGTGGACATCGGCTATGTCGGTGATCCGCACGAGGTCAATCCTCACATCGTGGACGTGATCTCCAAGTCGGACCTTATTCCGGTGATCGCGCCGATTGCCCGCAGCCGGGAGGGTGACACGCTCAATATCAACGCTGACACCTTTGCATCTGCGCTGGCAGCGCGGATGAAGGCCAAGCGCTTGTTGTTGCTGACGGACGTTTCCGGGGTCATGGACGGGGACGGGAACCTGTTGAACGCACTGGATATCGAAGATGCGCGGACGCTGATCCGCAATGGGACGATCAAGGGCGGCATGATTCCGAAGATTGAAGGCTGCATCGAAGTTATTGAAGCCGGGGTGGAAGGCGTCGTTATTATCAACGGCAAGGTTCCTCACTCGGTTCTTCTGGAGCTTTTGACGGAGCATGGCGCGGGAACGCTTGTCAGTTCGCGGCGCATGACGGGGTGATGAGAACCAACCGCCGATCATCCAAGCCGCGTGCGCCCATTTCGCCAGATCTAATGAGCGATCCAGTCGCGGCGCGTGAGGCGTTCGGCGCGACCAAGATTTGGATTTTCGACCTCGACAACACGCTCTATCCGGCCGAGTGCGATTTGTTCGCTCAGGTCGATACGCGAATGGGCGAATTCATCGCCAAGTATCTCGGTGTGCCGTTCGCGCACGCCCGGCATCTGCAGAAAAGCTATTACCGGCAGTTCGGCACCACGCTGGCCGGGCTGATGCGTGTCCACAAAATGGATCCGGAAGCATTTCTCGATTACGTGCACGATATCGATGTTTCTGTTGTGCCGGAGGCTCCGGAACTCGGCGCAGCCGTCAGCGCGCTACCGGGCCGGAAGCTGATCTACACCAACGGTTCGCGGCGGCATGCGGAAAGGGTGGCTGAAAAGCTCGGGATCCTCCACCACTTCGAAGACATCTGCGATATTAGCGCTTGCGAGTATCTGCCAAAGCCAGAGGCAGAGGCTTTCGACAGGATGGTGCGGCTTCATGGCGTGACGCCGGCCGAGGCGGCGATGTTTGAGGACATGCCGCAAAATCTTGAGGTGCCGCATGCGCTGGGTATGGGCACGGTGCTCGTGCACTCGACCTATCATGACCACCCTATTCAGACTGAGATGGCTAAATGGGTCGGTCTACCGGACCATATCCACCACCTGACAGACGACTTGCTCGCCTTTCTTCAGGGCATGTCCGGCAGCGCGGATGACAGCAGCCGCAGCTAAGCGGCTGCTGATTGTGCCTTAAGTCCGGCTCGCGAGAAGATCGCGGATTTCCTTGAGATACTTTTCTGTTGGCGGGGGTTCAGCGGGCGCTGCTTCCGGCTCCTTTTTCTTGAAGGAATTGATGCCTTTGACGAGCAGGAAGATCGCGAACGCTGTGATGATGAATTTGATTAGGGCGTTGAGAAACAAGCCATATTTGATCAGAACGCCGTCACCTTCGGGCGTTGGCAGCGTGATCGCTAGATTCGAGAAATCGATACCCGCAAGGAGATAGCCAATCGGCGGCATGATGATGCCATCAACAAGCGTGGAGACGATGGGGGCGAAGGCCGCGCCGATGATGACACCGATGGCCAAATCGACGACATTGCCGCGCATGGCAAAGTCTTTGAATTCACTTAAAAACGACATTGGGACCCTTTCCGCTGAATAAGCTGACGATATGTCATCCGCTTGATGGAGGGGGCGGTCAAGACCTGACCATTGTTTCGTGAGCGAAAGTATTTCGCTGCCGACGAAAGAGTTGCGGATAATGGCAGGCCGCCGCCCTTCCACCATAACTTCCGTGCAATAAGACGGACTTAGGTGCTGACGAGGTGAGATCACGATGATTGAGTGGAGGGAGCGCAAGGCCTACTGGTTCCACACCAAGTGGCAAATGGCGGCTAGTCTGGTGCCGTTCTTGGTGGTGATGTTGGTCTTGCCGTTCTATGCGGACAAGCTGAACTCCAACAAGTTCCTGGGCTTTCCCTTGGGCTATTTGCTGGTCTTGCACGGCATTATTCTTATTGGAGCCGTGACGGTTGCGGGCTTCATCAATCAGCAGGATGCGATTGATCACTGGCACGGCGCACACGAAGACTAGAGGCAGGCGCGTATGGTCCTGATGTCGGCAGCGCGTACGCGCGTCATCAATCCCCGGCTGGGCATTTACTTTGGAATATTCACGAGCGTGCTGGTTGCGCTCGCGCTCGTGCTGCTGATTCTGGAACAGCTTGGCGTGGCGGACGGCACGTTGAGCGTTTTGATGCTGTTCGGCTCGGTGATGCTGTATGCGAGCATCGGGCTGTTCGCTTTCACGCGTGACCCGATTGACTATTTCGCGGCGGGCCGGCGTGTTCCTGCATTCTACACCGGTCTTGGTTTGTCGATGAGTTCTATCGGTGCGACCGGTTTGCTGGCGCTGACGGGCGCGCTGTTCTTCGCTGGCTACGACGCATTGTGTCTTTCAGTCGGTTTTATCGCGGGTTTCGTGGTGATGGCCGTCATGATCGCCCCGTTCTTGCGCAAAGCAGGCATGTTCACGCTGCCCAGCTACTTCTTCAACCGGTTTGAGAGCCGTTTGATGCGATTGGTCAGTGCGGCCATTGTGGCCGTGCCGATGGTGCTCATTCTCTCGGCTGAGATCCGTGCGGCAGCGTTTGCTGGGTCGTTCTTGCTGGGCGCAAGCGTTGAGATCATGGCCGCCGGTATGGTGTTCTTTCTCGTGGCGATGCTGGTTGCCGGCGGTTTGCGATCGCTGGTTTGGTCGGGCACAGGGGCCAGTATTGCCGCGCTGATCGCGCTTCTTGTGCCAGTGGCTATTGTCGCAGTGTTTCTCACCAACATGCCGGTTCCACAGCTGAGCCACGGGCCGGTCCTTCGCGCACTTGGGCGTAGCGAAACCGCGATGGCGATGTCTCGCGACACGGCTGACTTGTTGACGTTCGCGTTGGCGGGGGAGAGCTTTCAGTCCGTCTCGCAGCGCTTTGCCATGCCGAATGGCTCGGTTGGAGCACTAGCGTTCCCGATCGTTTCCTTGACTGTAATGGCGGGCATTGCCGCGGCTCCTTGGCTCCTGCCCCGCATCACCGCAACGCCAAGCGTTTACGAAACCCGCAAGTCGCTTGGGTGGGCGACGGTGCTGACGGGCATCGTGCTGATGACGCTGGCCTCGATCGCGGTTTTCATGCGCGATTATCTGTTCGAGATTGTCACGGCGGCTGGCCGAGGGCAGATCCCTGCCTGGCTTCAGGATCTCTCGGCAATCGAGCTGGCTCGGATCGAATCCACTAGTGGGGCGCTCTCGGTTTCGAGTTTTTCCTTTTTACGCGATGGCGTGATCCTTGGGCTGCCCCTGGCCGGCGGTATGCCAAGCGTGATGCTGTACGTCGTAATGGCGGGCATCGTGGCTGCCGGTATGGCCGGCGCGGGAGGATGCGTGGTGGCGCTTGGCAACATTCTCGCAGAAGACGTGGTGGACGGGCTGTCTTCGGAGTCGGCGCCTGACCATGTTCGCCTGGCCACGGCCCGGGTTACGCTAATCTTGGTGGCCGCCATTGGCGGGGCATTCGCGATACTGGCGCCGACCGATCCGTTGCGGCTGATTATTTGGGCGCTCGTTCTGACAGCTTCGTCGGTGTTTCCGGTGCTCATACTCTCAATATGGTGGAAGCGGATCAACGTTTACGGCGCCATGGCCGGAATGCTAAGCGGGTTTGGCGTGGCTGCGCTGTTCATGCTGGTGGCCGAGGCTGGCTGGCTAGGGCTCGACAGCGCGCTGGCGGCGATTTTTGGGGCTCCGGCAAGCGTCGCTGCGGCGATGAGCGTAACCGTAATGACGCCTTTGCCTGGCCGGGATGCGCTCGATCTGGTTAGCGATATGCGTATTCCGAACGGCGAGACGGTGCTGGATCGCGAGATGCGGCTACAACGCCAGCGGCTACGTCAGCGTGGCGGTTTAGCGTGAGGACGCATTAGACTGCCTCCAAACGCACAGATTCTGGTATATTTATTGGATTATGAGGTTTGATTGGTCTGGGCGGCGGCCAATTTTCGTTTTGACGTGAAAGATGAGCACACTTGCAATGTCCGGCACCGATAGACAAACGGCGGTTCAGCGGTCAACTGCGGTGAAGTCGCGTGTGCTGATTGCCGACAAAAATCCAATCATGCGGTCCGGGCTTTTAGAGATCATTTCCCGGGACGGCCGGTTTGACGTTTTGGGATCGGTGGCGACGGGTAAGGAGTTTCTTGAGGCAACTGGCCACTACACCGTCGATATCGGCGTCATTGGTTGGGCACTTACCGATATGAGCGGTGGCGATGTGCTGGCAACATTGAAGCGGCGCCAAGGCTCAACCCGAATTGTGATCTACACCGGGGAGACCGCCGGGGAGGTCTTGAAGCCAGCGATCAGGGCCGGAGCCTGGGGTTTCATCTCCAAGAGTGACGAGCCTGACTTGTTGATGGAGACCATCGCGGCGGTGGCGCGGGGCCGGCTTTGCTTCCCATTCGTCGACATTGAGACGTTGAACCAGGATCCGCTCGATATGCTGACGGCGCGAGAGCGGGAGCTTTTGGGGGCCCTGGCCAATGGCTGGTCGAACCTTCAAATTGCCGCGCGTATCGGGATCTCCCGGAACACGGTGAAGTACCACCTGAAAAATCTCTACGACAAGCTGGGCGTGAACAACCGCGCCATGGCCGTCGCACTCTACATGTCCAAATCAATCTGATCTGAAAGTTTGAGTTCTGACCTCCTGCGTCACCATGGCGTGCTTTGGGTAGGCGAAAAACTACCCGTCAGAGCACGGTCACTGGCCGGTCGGGTGTTGCGATCCGTGCAGAACTGACTCTATTTTAATCAGACGTAAATTGCTGTCGTAACGGCAGGTTTTGGACAATTGATTAATCAAAAATTTCTCGCCGACCCGAACTTGTGCATATGGCTGATTATGCCGTCACATGGTACGAAGGTCGAAGATCACAAAAACAAGACACTGACTTGAACCGGAGGACTCGTCCCATGAACATCGTGCAGCCACATCTGTTTATTCCTGGCCCGACCAACATCCCTGAACCGGTCCGCCAGGCCATGAACATCCCCATGGAAGACATGCGCAGCCCGGAATTTCCGAAGCTGACGCTTCCGCTCTTTGAAGACCTTAAGAAGGTTTTCAAGATGAAGGATGGCCGTGTGTTCATCTACCCGTCTTCCGGTACGGGTGCTTGGGAATCGGCGATCACCAACACGCTGCATCCAGGTGACAAGGTTCTGATGTCGCGGTTCGGCCAGTTCTCGCTGCTCTGGGTCGACATGGCTGAGCGCCTAGGCCTCGACGTTGTTCTTTGCGACGAAGAATGGGGCACCGGTGTTCCGCTTGAGAAGTACGCTGACATCCTCGCGAAGGATAAGGGCCACGAAATCAAGGCTGTTTTCGCGACCCACAACGAAACCGCCACGGGCGTTTCCAGCGACATTGCAGGCGTTCGCAAGGCACTCGACGCCGCCAACCATCCGGCACTCCTGTTCGTCGACGGTGTTTCCTCCGTTGCTTCGCTCGACATGCGCATGGGTGAGTGGGGTGTTGACTGCTGCGTTTCCGGTTCGCAGAAGGGCTTCATGCTTCCGACGGGTCTCGGCATTCTCGCCGTCAGCCAGAAGGCGCTCGACGCTCATAAGAACGCGAAGATGCCGCGTTGCTTCCTGTCTTGGGAAGACATGATCAAGACCAACGACCTTGGCTTCTTCCCATACACGCCCGCTACGCAGCTGCTGCGCGGCTTGCGTGCTTCGCTTGACCTGATCTTCGCTGAAGGGCTTGAGAACATCTTTGCCCGTCACCATCGGATGGCTTCGGGTGTTCGCGCGGCTATCGACGCTTGGGGTCTGAAGCTTTGCGCGAAGGAGCCGAAGTGGCACTCCGACACGGTGTCGGCCATCCTGACGCCGGAAGGCATCGACGCTCAGGACGTGATCAAGACGGCTTACTACCGCTACAACACCTCGCTTGGCACTGGTCTGACGAAGGTTCAGGGCAAGGTCTTCCGTATCGGCCACCTCGGCGCATTGGACGAAGGCATGATCGGTACCGCACTGTTCAACGTCGAAATGGCGCTGTTGGATTGCGGTGTGAACATCAAAGCCGGTTCCGGAACCGGTGCCGCCGCGGAATACTTCCGCAAGACGGCAACGCGCTCGGCCACCAGTGCCGAAGCTCCTGCGAAAGCTGCTTAATTGAAAGGGGCGGCATCCGACACCGGATGCCGCCCTTCAGTTTTAAGGCTGGTGCGGATCCGGGTTCTCCGGTCCGTGCGCGGCTAGACATACCAACACGATACCAAAAAACGAGGAAACGTTCCTATGAGTTATACTCTTCACCCGATGCGCAAGCAGCGACTTCACCGCAGTGAGCTGGCTGTTCCTGGCTCCAACACGACGATGATCGAAAAGGCGCTGACGAGCGCGGCTGACTACATCTTCCTTGACTGTGAAGACGCTGTTGCTCCGCCAGATAAGGAGCAGGCCCGTAAGAACATCATCCAGGCGTTGAACGACCTGGATTGGAAAGGTGCCGGCAAGACGATGTCGGTTCGCATCAACGGCCTCGACACGCACTACATGTATCGCGACGTTGTCGACATCGTTGAGCAGGCTGGCTCCAAGCTCGATACGATCCTTATTCCCAAGGTGGGCACGCCCGCCGACGTTTACACGGTTGAATGCATCGTCAGCCAGATCGAAGTTGCTAAGAACCTGCCGCATCAGATCGGCATGGAAGCGCTGATCGAAACGCCGCTAGGCATGGCCAACGTTGAAGAAATCGCCGCGGCTCCGAGCCGTCTGGAAGCAATGCACTTCGGTGTTGCCGACTACGCTGCCTTCAACAAGGCGCGCACGGTTGTCATCGGCGGTCTCAACCCGGATTACCCCGGAGACCAGTGGCACTTCGCGCTGTCGCGTATGACGGTTGCTTGCCGCGCGTTCGGCCTTCGTCCGATCGACGGTCCGTTCGGTGACTTCTCTGATCCTGATGGCTACACGGCTGGTGCAAAGCGCGCGGCTGCTCTGGGCATCGAAGGTAAGTGGGCCATCCATCCTTCGCAGATCGAGCTCGCCAATGCGGTGTTCTCGCCGACGGATGCTGAAGTCAAGAAAGCTGAGCGTATTCTTGAAGCGCTCAAGGAAGCCGAAGCGCAGGGCAAAGGTGCCGCTTCGCTCGACGGCAAGATGATCGATGCAGCGTCGGAGAAGATGGCGAAGAACGTCATCGCGACGAACCAAACCATCAAGGAAATGGACGAGAAGCGCAAAAACGCGTCGTAAGCGAGAAAGCTAAGGAAACCCCGAAGGAGTCCTTTTATGGATATTCATGAATACCAAGCAAAGGAACTGCTCTCGAAGTTCGGCGTGCCCGTTCCGAGGGGCGGTCTCGCGTACAGCCCAGAGCAAGCAGCATATCGTGCCACCGAACTCGGTGGTTCGGTCTGGGCCGTAAAAGCTCAGATTCACTCTGGTGCACGCGGCAAGGCTGGCGGCGTCAAGATTTGCCGCAACGACGTTGAAATCGAGAAGGCCGCTGAAGACATGCTGGGCCGTAAGCTGGTTACGAACCAGACTGGCCCTGCGGGCAAGCTCGTTTCGCGCATCTACGTGGAAGAAGGCACGGACATCGACAAGGAATTCTATCTCTCCTTCGTGATGGACCGCGCGGCTGAACGCATCTGTGTCGTTGCTTCCGCAGCAGGCGGTATGGATATTGAAGAGATCTCGCAAAGCCAGCCGGACACGATCATTCGCGTCTCGGTTGACCCGGCCGTGGGTATGCAGGGCTTCCAGGCCCGCGAAGTCACCTTCGGTCTGGGCGTAGAGCCGGAACTCGTGTCCAAGTTCGAACGGTGCATCATGGGCTGCTATCGTGCGTTCCGCGATCTCGACGCAACGATGGTGGAGATCAATCCACTGGTGATCACGAAGCAACGGGATGTTGTTTGCCTCGACGCAAAGATGAGCTTCGACGAGAACGCTCTGTTCCGCCGTCCGCACGTCGCCGAGCTTCGCGACAAGAGCCAGGAAGACCCGCGTGAGACTTACGCGAACGACCGTGGTCTGTCGTATGTAGGCTTGGATGGTGACATCGGCTGCATCGTGAATGGTGCCGGCTTGGCCATGGCGACGCTTGATATGATCAAGCTGGCTGGCGGTGAGCCCGCCAACTTCCTTGATATCGGTGGCGGTGCTTCTCCGGAGCGTGTGACCAAGTCCTTCCGTGCTGTCTTGAAGGACAAGAACGTCAAGGCGATCCTCGTGAACGTGTTCGCTGGTATCAACCGCTGCGACTGGGTCGCGAAAGGCGTGGTGGATGCCATCAAGGAACTTGAGATCAAGATCCCTGTCGTCGTGCGACTGGCTGGTACGAATGTTGAAGAAGGCGTTCGCATCATCGATTCGAGCGGGTTGACGCTGATCAGCGCTGACACGTTGGGCCAGGCGGCTGAGAAAGCCGTTGAAGCCGCGAAGAACAGCACCGCAGCGGCCGCGTAAGGGAGGAAGTTTTCAAATGGCTATCTTTATTAATGAGAATACGCCGATCCTCATCCAGGGTTTCACTGGGCGCATCGGCACGTTTCACGCTCAAGAGATGATCGACTACGGTACGAACGTCATCGGCGGCGTTACGCCAGGCAAGGGCGGCACCACGCATCTTGGCCGGCCTGTCTTCAATACCGTGAAGGGTGCAGTCGATGAGACCGGCGCTGAAGCGTCCATCGTATTCGTTCCGCCGCCATTCGCGGCTGACGCGATCATGGAAGCAGCGGACTCCGGTATCAAATACTGCGTCTGCATCACGGACGGTATTCCCGCTCAGGACATGATCCGGGTGAAGCGGTACATGCGCCGCTACAAGAAGGAAAACCGCATGATCCTCACTGGCCCGAACTGCGCTGGCACGATCAGCCCAGGCAAGGCCATGTTGGGCATTATGCCGGGTCACATTTACCTTCCGGGCCGTGTTGGCATCGTTGGCCGTTCCGGAACGCTGGGCTATGAAGCCGCGGCTCAGATGAAGTCTCTTGGCATCGGTGTTTCCACCTCGGTCGGCATCGGGGGTGACCCGATCAACGGTTCTTCGTTCAAGGACGTTCTTGAGCATTTTGAGAACGATCCTGAAACGGACGCGATCATGATGATCGGCGAAATCGGCGGTCCGCAGGAAGCTGCCGCTGGTGAGTACGCTCGCGATCACATGAAGAAGCCTGTTATCGCTTACATCGCTGGTCTTTCGGCTCCGAAGGGACGCCGCATGGGCCACGCCGGTGCAATCGTTTCAGCTTTTGGTGAGTCTGCCGCGGAGAAGGTGGATATCCTGAAGGATTGCGGTGTCACCATTGCTCCGACGCCGTCTGAAATGGGCGCTACGGTTGCCAAGGTGATCGGCAGCAAAGAGGCCGCTTAGACCTTTATGGGTTAGTGAGGCTGCGGGTGCGTATCGCGTCTTGCAGCCTCGCTAGCTCGCATCTGACTAAGCCGCCGTCTGGCATTGCCGGTTGATAGCGTTGGCATCCGTACGGCATGAGCAAGTGCTGGCCGAACGGATAGCTGCGCGTATCCCAACGCGTGAGGAGCAACTTCCGTGGAAAATACTCAGCAGAGCGCCGCGCACGATCCATTTGACGAGATTATTCTTCGCGATGAATTGCGTGAATTGCGCAAGAAGATTCCGGATCAACCGGGGCTGAATCCGATCACCCGGGTTGCTTTTGAACTGTCGCGAAAGTTGGAATCGGGGCAAATCAGCTTCGATGAACTGAAAACGCTGGCTGGCCGTCTTATGGACAAGGCTTGCGTTTACCGGGCGCGCCGCCTGCGCAAACGGATGGGCTACGTCGACCATGAAACGACGCTCAAGGAATTCGCCGAAGCTGTGAGCGCATCGATTGGTGGTGACGCCGGAACTGAAGCCGCGTTTGCTGCATTCGATGAGCGCTGGAGCCGCGCGCGCAGCGGTATCGTTTTTACCGCGCATCCAACATTTGGTTCGTCCGATGCCGTTTCGCGCCGGATCATCGATATTGCCACCAGCGATACGGAAGATGGGCAGTGGGAAATCGGGGTGCCGCACCGGCCGGATGAAGGCATCTCGCTGAACTACGAGCACCAGCGGGCACAGGCCTCCATCAACAATTTGCGCGACGCCTATCTCGACTTGCTCAATACCTTCTTCTCGGTATCGGCAAAGACGTTCGGCGACCGGGCCTACAAGCTTAAGCCACGGCTGGCTTCGATCGCCTCATGGGTCGGCTATGACCTTGATGGACGAACCGATATCAAGTGGGACTTCTCGTTCCGCTTGCGGTTGAAAGAAAAGCGCGCGGCGCTCAACGATATCCGCGAGCGCTTTCTCATTTTGAAGCACAAACTAGGCGAGAGCCCCGAGGTCCAGCGCGTTGCCCGTCAGGTCACGGGTAAGCTCGATTTGGCGATCGCAGCTGTCGATGAGCAAGTGCTGGGTCTTGAGAATTTGGCGGCTGGAGAACCAGGTTGGGATTTGGCGAAGGCTAGCAACGTTGTCTCGCGTTCTGACGGCTACAACCTGACTAGCACCGAGCCGATCACGGAATTGTTCGACCAGCTTATTGATCAGATCGAGCAGACGCAGATGAAGCGTTCTGTCGCGGCCTTGTCCGGCCTCACAGTGGCGACGGGGCTGGGGAACTCGCACATCCACGTTCGAATCAACGCCGTGCAGTTGAACAACGCGTTCCGTTCGTTCGTGCATGCGCCTTGGACGCGTGATCTCGGCGAGCGCCAGGCGACGGCGCGCATCGTCGACATGATCAAGAACGCGAAGCCGGAAAGCGTGAACTTCGAAACGCTGGACCTTGAGACGACGACGGCCATCCGCCAGTTTGCGCTCATCGCGCAGATGAAGAAGCACGTCGACAAGGAAACGCCGGTCCGCTTCCTGATTGCTGAGTGTGAAAGCCCGGCAACGATCCTGATCGCGGTTTATTTCGCGCGGCTGTTCGATGTGGCTGATATTGTCGACATCTCTCCGTTGTTCGAAACGCCGCTCGGTTTGGAAACCGGCGTTCGCATGATGGAGGCCCTGCTCGAGCAGGAAGCCTACCGTGACTATGTGAAGGGCCGCGGCCGTCTGTGTATTCAGACGGGCTTCTCTGATGCTGGCCGCTTCATCGGTCAAATCGCCGCGACGCTGGCGATTGAGCGCATACACCACGGATTGGCCGAGGCGGTTGCCAAGGCGAACATGCCCGGTGTCGAGACGTTGATCTTCTCGACGTTCGGTGAATCCATGGGCCGCGGCACGCATCCGGGCGATTTGAACCGGCGTTTGCGTTACGTGCTTTCTGATGAAACGCGCCGGCGGTTTGCACGCAGGGGCTGCTGCTCAAGCACGAGACGAGCTTCCAGGGCGGTGACGGCTATCTATGGTTCGCCAATAAGCAGTTTTCGGCGCGCGGGCTGGCGACGATCATTCTGGACGGCGAGGATCCACAGCTTGACGTCCACGACCCGTTCTATGACGATAACAACCTGACGCTCGACTTCCTTCTGCGGTTGCGTGCGTATCAGCAGAACTTGTTCTCGCATCCGGGTTATAGGGCTCTGCTTGGCGCATTCGGTCCGAACCTGCTCTTCAGGACTGGTTCGCGCGCTGTTAAACGGCAAAGCGACTCCGGCAACGTGGCGGATCGTGGTGACCCGGCGCGCATGCGGGCCATTCCCAACAATGCGATCCTGCAGCAGTTTGGTTATGTCGCGAATGTCGTGGCTGGCTTGGGTGCCGCCGTTGGATCTGAGCGGGAACGCTTCATCGATCTTGCCCGCAAGTCGGCGCGGCTGCGTCCGCTTATCGAGATGATCGCGCGGGGCAAAACCTTGTCGAGCTTGAACGCGGTTGATGCTAACGCGACCGTTTTCGACCCAGGCTTCTGGGCGTCTCGCGCGGCTTGGGCTCGCGAGCCACATTTGGCTTCAGCGTTCCGTCAGCTGGCATCGCACCTGCTTGAGGACAAGCGGGCGGATGCGATCAGCGGGTTAGCGCATCACCTGCGGCTAGACGCCATCGACTTGCACTCACTGCTGGAAGAGATCGGCGTTGAAGGTGGCAAGATCCCCGACGACGTGCGTTTGGAACTCGACCTGCTTCAGGCCATTCGTCTGGCGCTGATCATGCGCGTCTTCATATTGGCGGCGCGCTTGCCGCGCTTCTCAACGCGCAATGATTTGTCCCACCAACAGATGTTCACCTGGGCATTGGGTATGGAAATCCCGGAAGTGATTTCTCTCATGCATATCGCTTTCCCGAAGCGGCATGAAGGATCGTCGTCGGCGTCATATGACGAAGTTGCGACCTACCGGCCGCAGGGTATCGATGATTATGCCCGCATCGAGACCGATATCCTGGAGCCAATGGAGCAGGCTTACGAGTACATCCGTGAGATCGGCACCGGCATCACGCATCACTTCGGTGCGTTCGGATGATGAGCGGCAGGGGTCGAAAGCCGCTTCAGATGATCCAGCCTTTGCGCTTGGCGCGCCGGACAATGCGGAAAACGCGTTTGGCGCGCTGGGCGTGCTCGGGTGGTGCGACGAGGCAGAAGCAGCAGATGACAGGCCGGCGCGCGATGCGCTGCAGCAGCTGGCGGGTCTTTTCTTGCCGGACGAGCACGATGTCTTCCATGGCCGGATCAGACCACGTCGGCCAGAATTTTTCCATATGGATGCGGCGCATGGGGTGTCTCGTGCGTATTCCAGCTTGGCGAGTGTCTCGCAAACAGCCAATATCGTTGCCAATCGCGCCGGGTCGCCATGCATGCGGCCAGCGTACCAATAATGTGATCGGGAGGACGTTTTACCGTGTCTGTGAAGTCTGATATCGAGATTGCCAGAGAGGCAAGTTCCAAGCCAATTCAAGAGGTTGCAGCCAGGGTAGGCGTGCCTGCCGACGCGGTCATGCCCTATGGCGCGACCAAGGCGAAAGTCTCGTTTGACTTCATCAATAGCCTGCAAAGCAAGCCAGACGGAAAGCTGGTGCTTGTCACCGCGATTTCTCCAACGCCGGCGGGCGAGGGCAAGACCACGACGACGGTTGGTCTGACTGACGGTCTCAACCGGATTGGCAAGAAGGCCATCTGCTGTCTCCGTGAGCCATCCTTGGGTCCGTGCTTCGGCATGAAGGGCGGCGCGGCCGGCGGCGGCTACGCTCAGGTCGTCCCGATGGAAGACATCAACCTCCACTTCACGGGTGATTTCCACGCCATCACGTCCGCGCACAACCTGCTGTCGGCGCTGATCGACAATCACATTTACTGGGGCAACAAGTGCCAGATCGATAGCCGTCGCGTTGCTTGGAAGCGTGTGCTGGACATGAACGATCGCGCGCTTCGTTCGATCGTGAACTCGCTCGGTGGCGTGTCCAACGGCTTCCCGCGCGAAGATGGCTTCGACATCACTGTGGCATCGGAGGTGATGGCTATTCTTTGCTTGGCGCTTGATCTCAAGGATCTGGAGCGCCGCCTGGGCAACATCGTGATTGGTTACACACGCGAGAAGAAAGCTGTTCTGGCCCGGGACATCAACGCCCAGGGCGCAATGGCGGTTCTTCTGAAAGATGCGTTGATGCCGAACATGGTGCAGACGCTGGAGAACAATCCGGCCTTCATTCACGGCGGGCCGTTTGCCAACATCGCCCACGGCTGTAACTCTGTGCTGGCAACGAAGACCGCTTTGAAGGTCGCCGACATCGTTGTTACCGAGGCCGGCTTTGGCGCTGACTTGGGCGCGGAGAAGTTCTTCGACATTAAGTGCCGCAAGGCCGGCATCGCGCCAGACGCAGTTGTCATTGTAGCTACGGTGCGCGCTCTCAAGATGCATGGGGGCGTTGCCAAGGACGACTTGAAGCAGGAAAACCCGGCGGCTGTCGCCAAGGGCTGCGAGAACCTGCTGCGTCACATCGAGAACGTAAACAAGTTCGGTGTGCCGGCCGTTGTTGCGATCAACAAGTTCATCACCGACACGGAAGCTGAAGTGCAAGAAGTGATGAAGGCGGCCGAGAGCGTCGGAACGCGTGCCTTCCTGTGCACGCACTGGGGCGAAGGCGGCAAGGGCACCGAAGCGCTCGCAGGGCATGTGGCTGACGTCGTCAATTCCGGCAAGGCGGCCTTCAAGCCGCTTTACCCGGATGACATGAGCTTGCGCGACAAGGTGAAGACGATCGTCACGGAGATCTATCGCGGCGCGGACATCTCTTGTGACAGCACGATCGAGAAGCGTTTCCAGGAACTGGAAGAGGGTGGCTACGGCAAGTTCCCGGTTTGCATGGCGAAGACGCAGTACTCGTTCTCGACCGATCCGACGAAGCGCGGTGCGCCGACTGGGCACGTTGTTCCGATCCGTGAGCTGCGGCTCGCAGCGGGGGCCGAGTTTATCGTGGTCGTGACTGGCGCGATTATGACGATGCCGGGTCTGCCGCGAGTTCCGGCGTCCGACAACATTCGTCTGAACGACCACGGCCAGATCGAAGGTCTGTTCTAGGTCCATTCATGCTGGCGGCAGCCTTCGCAGTTGCCGCCGGCGCTGAAGACTTCAAGCGTCCAGGGAACCTGGCAGATCAGCCGGGCGTTGTTCACACGGTGATCAATGCCTGGAGGTTCTCATGCGCTATATCATTCTTTGGCTAGCTGGCGTCCCCATCGTTGGGATCATCCTGCTGAAAGTTATTGGGTTAATCTAAAAAACCTGATCTTGGCTGGTTCGCGCGGCGCGCGGCCTTGACGGATTGCGGGCCGACGCAATCCGGACTACATGTTCGGCTTACCCGGACTTGTAGGCGAGATATCACTTTGAGCGAGAGCGCTTTTCAAAATCAGACGTCCCCGGCGGAGGGGTTCAAGCCTTCGCTTGGCGGCGCGGACCGAAATGGTTTGCGCGAGGCGCTGGCCGCTTGTGGCGTGCCTGAAAAGCAGCTGCGCATGCGCGTGAGCCAACTGTGGCGTTGGATGTATGTATCGGGCGTGCGCTCGTTCGAAGATATGACAGATGTCTCCAAGGGGCTTCGTGCCTCGTTGGATGAGCAGTTCTCCCTTGATCGGCCTGAGATCGTCAGCGAGCAAGTGTCTGTCGACGGCACTCGTAAGTGGCTGTTGCGTTTGCCGAAGCGCGGGCGTGACGGCAAGGCGCCGGAAGTGGAGACCGTTTATATCCCGGAGTCTGACCGGGGCACGTTGTGCATTTCCAGCCAGGTTGGCTGCACGCTCAATTGTACATTCTGCCATACGGGCACACAGCGGCTGGTTCGCAATCTGGAAGCGTCCGAGATCGTTGGCCAGATCTTGCTGGCGCGCGACAGGATCGGTGACTGGCCTGGGGCCAAGCTGCCGGAAAACGCCCATCTGCTGCCGAACACCGAACGCAAGATTACCAACATCGTTTTGATGGGCATGGGCGAGCCGCTCTACAATTTTGAGAACGTCAAGCAGGCTATGTTGACCGCGGCCGATGGTGAAGGTCTGTCGATGTCCAAGCGGCGGATCACGCTGTCGACATCCGGTGTCGTTCCTGAGATCCCGCGGTGGGGCGAGGAAACGGGCACCATGCTGGCGATATCACTGCATGCCACGCGCGATGATCTGCGCGATGAGCTGGTGCCGATCAACAAGAAGTATCCGATCGCGCAGCTGCTTGAGGCCTGCCGGGCCTACCCTGGCCTGTCGAATGCCAAGCGCATCACTTTTGAATAC
>JBGTSB010000050.1:0-22539 GCA_041940525.1 Hyphomicrobium sp. | reverse complement strand
CGGCGACTTCGGCTTCGAAGACATCTTCATCAAGTTGTCGACCCGGCCGGAGAAGCGGGTCGGCTCTGACGCACTCTGGGACAAGGCGGAGAAGGCTTTGTCGGATGTTCTGGATGAAGTGAAGCGTCAGTCCAACGGACAAGTGAAGACCGAGATCAATCCGGGCGAAGGCGCGTTCTACGGCCCAAAGCTCGAATACGTCTTGAAGGATGCGATCGGCCGGGATTGGCAGTGTGGCACGACGCAGGTGGACTTCAATCTCGCGGAAAGGCTCGGTGCGTTCTACATCGACGAGCATTCCAACAAGAAGACGCCGGTGATGATCCATCGAGCCATGTTCGGTTCGCTTGAACGCTTTACCGGCATCTTGATTGAGAACTTCGCCGGCCACTTCCCGCTTTGGCTCTCGCCACTGCAGGTGATGGTCTGCACGATCGTGTCGGACGCCGACGCTTATGCCGTCAAGGTCGTGGAGGCCTTGCGGGCGGCAGGTCTGCGCGTAGACATTGATCTGCGCAACGAGAAGATCAACTACAAGGTCCGCGAGCACTCGCTGACCAAGGTTCCGGTCATGCTCGTTGTCGGAAAGCGTGAAGCCGAGGAAGGCAAGGTTTCCATGCGCCGGCTCGGAAGCCAGCAGCAGACTGTGTTGACGCTGGATGAAGCCGTATCGTCGCTAAAGGATGAGGCCATTCCGCCGGATTTGAAGCGAAGCGCATCCGCCGCGCGATCAGGATTGCGGCTTCAGGCCTGACTTGAAGCGCTGGCCGTTTGTGACATAGCGGCCGGCGCCTTTGCTAAAGCGCTCCACGTCCTCATCCGACAACTGCTTCACGATCTTGCCAGGAGAGCCCAGCACCATCGAGCGCGGCGGGATGGTCTTGCCTTCGGGAATAAGCGTGTTGGCACCGATCAGACATTCCTCGCCGATCGTCGTGCCGTTCAAGATGATCGAGCCGATCCCGACGAGCGTTCCGCGCCCGATCGTGCAGCCGTGCAGCATCACCATGTGGCCGATCGTGCAGTCCTCGGCGACGTCGAGCGGATAGCCGGGGTCTGTATGCAGGACGCAGCCGTCTTGGATATTGGAACGCGCGCCGATGCGGATCAGCTCGTTATCGCCGCGCAGAACAGCGTTGAACCAGACGCTGGAGTCCTCACACAGCTCCACCTTGCCGATGACGACAGCATTCGAGGCGACGTAGAAGCGCCCGGACTCGGGCGTCTTCACCGATACGCCGTCTAATGTGTAGAGCGTCATTGTTGGATTATCCCGTTATTGAAGCGGGCCATCGTCTGCTCACGCGTCCGCCAGATCCTCGGCCAGAATCGCCATCTGGAACTGATAGCTATCATCGTCGTCTTCGTCGCTGAAGAGCACGGCGATAAAGTCGTCGTTGATGTAAACTTCGGCGGAGTCGTCCTTCTTCGGGCGCGCACGCACGGTGATGGCCTTGTTGCCAAATGTTTTCTGCAAATAGGCTTCGACCTTGGCCATCTCGTCTTTGTTCAAAACATGCTCCTTTTTGATTTTCGGCATTGGCCCGATCAGGCCGCGCCTATTTTAGCTTACAAGCAGGCGTAATCGTCCGGCCCAATGTACTGGTCCATAGAGTTAGCAGGTTCGGCGCAGCCTGCCGAGCCCACAATGCGCGCGGGCACGCCGGCCGCTGTCATATTCGGCGGAACGTCCGTCAAGACAACGGAACCTGCGGCAATCTTTGAGAAGTTGCCCACGTGAATATTGCCGAGCACTTTAGCGCCGGCGCCGATGAGGACGCCGGAGCCGATCTTCGGATGGCGATCACCGCTTACCTTGCCGCTGCCGCCCAGCGTCACAGCGTGCAGGAACGAGCAATCGTCGCCGACGACCGCCGTTTCGCCGATCACGATGCCAGTCGCGTGGTCGAGCATGAGCCCCTTGCCGATGCGAGCGCCGGGGTGAATGTCGACCGCGAACAGTCTGGAGCCTTCGCTTTGCAGATAGAGCGCGAAGTCCTTCCGCCCGTCGCGCCACATGGCGTGCGCAAACCTGTGGGTCGCCAGCGCGTGGAAACCTTTAAAGAATAACAGAGGCTCAATGTAGCGGTTGCATGCCGGGTCGCGATCGCGCACCGCTGCCAAGTCGGCGCGGAAGATAGCGGAGATTTCCGGGTTCTTTTCCAAGAGCGCCTGGAAAGACTGCATGATCAGATTGGCGTCGGCAGTGACACCCAAGCGATTGGCCACACGGTGGCAGATCACGTCTTCCAAGCGGGAGTGACTGAGAACCGTGGCGTAGATAAAGCCGCCAAGAGCGGGCTCGGCGGAGATGGCGGCCGCGGCCTCGGCGCAGATCTCGTCCCAAATCTTGTCTGGACCACCGCTGGCGCCTGGATGGGCGACGACGGTTGGAGCGCGCTTGGCTGCCATGATATGTCCTGCCTTTTTCGCGTTTGAGACCCGGGGTAGCCAGTGCCATGGCCCGCGTCAATGTAAACATCTTGCCGCAGTGCGTCGTGAACGGCGCAAAAGCACAGTAGAGATGCTATTCACCGTATACCACCCCTTCAATGTAGGATGTTGCATGTCTGATCAAAGCAGCCAATCCGCTGAAAGTGCTCCCGCGTTAACATATGTGGCTGATGGCCCTTTGGCGTTTATCGTGAACGATAACCCCAAGCGGCTGAATGCGCTGACATCCGCCATGTGGGAGGCGATGCCCGCCCATATCGCGCGTGCGGTGGCTGATCCGGCTGTGCGCGTCATAGTCCTTCGCGGCGCGGGCGATCGCGCGTTCTCTGCCGGAGCAGACATTTCCGAGTTTGAAGGTGCACGCACCGGCGATAAAGCCAAAGCTTACGACGCACTCAATCACGACGCCTTCAACGCGATCACGAAAGCCGAAAAACCTGTGATCGCCATGGTTCACGGTCATTGCCTGGGCGGCGGACTTGGCATTGCCGCGTGCTGCGATTTCCGCATTGCCGACAGTAAGGCCCAGTTTGCTATTCCCGCAGCCAAGCTTGGCTTGGGCTACAATGCCAGGTGGGTGAGACAGCTGTTAGCGCTTGCTCCGCCTTCACGCGTCAAGGAACTGCTCTTTACGGGCAAGCGCTTTGACGCGACGTCAGCACTAGCGATGGGGCTTGTCGATCGCGTCGTGGAGCCAGAAGCATTGGAGGACACAGTGCGCGCGCTTGCGGGAGAAATTGCCGCGAACGCACCGCTATCGGTCAAGGCTGCCAAGCAATCGATTGACGAGCTGACCCGGAACGCGGCCTCGCCCGACTATGCCAGACTGGACGATTTGGTCCGCGCCTGCTTTGAAAGCGCGGACTATGCCGAAGGGCGGCGCGCTTTCATGGAAAAGCGCAAACCCAACTTTCAAGGCCGCTGAATTGGCATGAACTGGCGAGGTTGAATGGCGCGCAGGATTGGAAAGACTGGAAAGCTGTCACGCAAACGCCCTGCGTCGAAGCCTCGTGGCGGCGCCAGCGGAGAGACGCCTGAGCGCAAACCTGGTGAACTGCCTTCCAAGGAGGCGGTGCTGGCGTTCTTAGCAACGGCTGAGGAGAAAGCCGGCAAGCGAGAAATCGCGCGCGCTTTCGGTATCAAAGGCGCGGGGAAGATTGGCCTCAAGAAGCTGCTGGGCGAGATGACTCGCGAGGGCTTGATCACGGGAAATCGCAGGGAACTGCGCGAGCCCGGCTCGCTTCCGCCTGTCACCGTCTTAGAGATCACCGGCCGCGACAGTGATGGTGACCTGATCGGCAAGCCGGTGGTTTGGGAAGACGAAGGTGAACGGCCGGAGGTCTTGATCGAACAGGGACGGGGTGAAGGCGCTTCAGAGGAAAAGTCGCCGCTCGGTGTCGGCGACAAACTTCTGGCGCGGATTACCCGGCTCTCCGAAGCCGAGGCGGATCCCTATCGTTTTCATGCCAGTTTGATGAAGAAGCTGCCGCGCGAGGCCCGGCGGTTTCTTGGGATCTTTCGCACACGGCCCAAGGGCGGCGGCACGATTGAGCCGGTCGACCGCAAGGAACTAAAAACCTGGACCGTTCAGGATGGCGATGAGATGGACGCCAAGGACGGTGACCTCGTTCGTTTTGACCTGCTGCGCCGCGGGCGCATGAAGATGCCGCTGGCTCGGGTTGCCGAGACGCTCGGCAATCCGAAAGACCAGCGCCAGATCAGTCTCATTGCGGTTCATGCGCACGGCATTCCTGATGATTTTCCTGAAAGCGTTTTAGAAGAGAGCGAGCGGTTGACTCCGCCCAAGATGGATGCGCGCACGGATCTGCGTGATGTTCCGCTCATCACGATCGACCCGCCGGACGCGCGTGACCATGACGATGCCGTTCATGCCGAACCCGACACGGATTCGCGTAATCCGGGCGGCTACATCGTGACCGTAGCCATTGCTGACGTTTCCCACTTCGTTCGGCCGGGCACGAAACTGGATCAGGAAGCCCAATTGCGCGGCAACTCCGTTTACTTCCCTGATCGCGTTGTTCCGATGTTGCCTGAGAGGATTTCAAACAACCTATGTTCTCTGCGCGAAGGTGAGGATAGGGCTTGTCTTGCGGTTCGTATGATCTTCGATGCCTCGGGCGAGAAGCGCGGGCATACGTTTATGCGAGCCATGATGCGTTCGGCCGTCAAGCTCAGTTATCAGGAAGCCCAAGCGGCGATTGACGGCAAACCGACTGAGAAGGCCGCTCCGTTCCTGGATAATGTGTTGAAGCCGTTGTGGGCCGCTTATGCGGCGCTGTCCAAGGCGCGCGACCAACGCCAGCCACTCGACCTCGATTTGCCCGAGCGCAAGATCGTGCTCGATAAGTCCGGCCAGGTTGACCGCGTTGTTATTCCCGAGCGTCTGGATGCTCACCGGCTCATCGAAGAATTTATGATCCAGGCGAACGTCGCTGCCGCGCAGATGCTTGAGAAGCGCAAGACACCGGTCGTCTATCGTGTGCATGACCAGCCGTCGAAAGAGAAGCTGAAGAGTCTTCGCGATTTTCTCGATACGCTCGATATGAAGGTTCCGAATCCGGGGCAGCTGAAGCCCGAAGCGTTCAACAAGATCCTGGTCAAGGCCAAATCGCTGCCCGTCTCGGATCTCGTCAACGAGGTGGTTCTGCGTTCGCAGTCGCAAGCAGAGTACTCGATTAGCAACATCGGCCACTTCGGTTTGAACCTGGCGAAGTACGCGCATTTCACATCGCCCATTCGCCGATATGCCGATCTGCTCGTTCATCGTGCCCTGGTGCGTGCACTGGATCTCGGTGAAGGCGGGCTGACGGACGAAGAAAAGCCGATCCTGCCTGACATCGCTCAGCAGATCTCAAATGCGGAACGGCGCGCAATGGCCGCCGAACGCGAAACGATTGACCGGTTGATCGCGTCACATCTGGCCGATCGCGTCGGCGCTACGTTCAACGGCCGCATCGCTGGCGTTACGCGGTCTGGCCTATTCGTGAAGCTGAGCGACACCGGCGCTGATGGGTTCGTCCCCATCTCCACTCTCGGTAGCGACTACTTCCACCACGTGGAAGAAGCACGCGCACTTGTTGGCAGCCGAACAGGACAGACCTACCGTCTTGGCGATGACGTCGAGGTTCAGTTGGTGGAGGCCATCCCAACGGCCGGTGCGTTGCGGTTCGACATGCTGTCAAAAGGCAAGCATGGCCCGGCCAAGCCGATGAAGGGCCGCCTGCCTAAACGCCTGGGACACAGGCGCAAGCGACGTTAGTGAACGCTTGCGCCGCGACTATCCGCCGGTTGCAACCTTCGTTTCGTTGCTCAATTGTTAGGCAAAACACTCAAGCGAGGCACAGCCAATGTCGTCGACTGATCGATCCGTTTCCGAAGCATTGTTCCGCGGCTTTCGCCAGAAGTGCCCTGCGTGTGGCGAGGGCAAGATCTTCTCCAAGTATCTCAAGGTTGCCGAGACCTGCGGACATTGTGGCGAAGCTCTACACCACCATCGCGCTGATGACGCTCCGCCCTACTTCACCATGCTGGTGACGGGTCACGTCATCGTTGGTGGGGTTCTCGCTGTGGAGCGCGCATGGGCGCCAGAGACGTGGGTGCATATGGCGATCTGGATGCCGCTGCTGATCGTGATGAGTCTAGTTCTGCTGCCGCGCGTCAAAGGCGCGCTCGTCGGTCTGCAGTGGGCGCTACGCATGCACGGCTTCGGCGATACCGAGGATCCGGAGATGCCAGCGCGCGCCATTGGCGCCGACGCGGATTCCGCGTCGTAGGGGATGGCCGCCTCCGACACGCACAGCGGAACCGCCGGGCCTCCAATTCGCGACGCGGCAACGCTCGTGATTGTCGACAGGCAGGGTGGCGCGCCTCGCATTCTTCTGGGCCGGCGGCGTCCCGATCAGGTTTTCCTGCCCAACGTGTTTGTCTTTCCTGGGGGGCGTGCCGACGACGATGACAAGGTGGCCCCTAGCGCGGATGAACTGGCGGACGCCGAAACGGCTCTCCTCCAAATTCCTGCTGATCCAGGCACAGAAGCGCATTCACCAGCACATGCTCGCGGGCTTGCTCTAGCCGCCATTCGCGAGACCTACGAAGAGACGGGCCTGTTGGCTGGTGTCCAGTCGCTGCGCGTGCCATCGCCAGAGGACCTGTCACCCGCCTGGGCCGCTTTCGCGAAGCATGGTGTTTTGCCACAGCTGAGCCGGCTTCAGTACTTCCTGCGGGCGATCACGCCGCGCGCGCGTCCACGCCGTTACGACACAAGGTTCTTCATGGTCGACGCTTCAGCGATTACGGCTAAGGTTGCACCAGCCGATGACGAACTATCTGAGGTAGGATGGTTTAGCCTGGCCGAGACCGAGGGGCTTGAAGTGCCGCGCATGACTAAAGCAGCGATCCGGGAGCTCGGAGCGATCTTCAACGTGGGGCTAAGCCCGCCTAACGTCCGGCGCGTCCCCTTCTATTTTGAACAAGAAGGCGTCATGCAGCGGGCGGAATTGTCGCTTGGTGAGCACCGTTCTTGACACCGCGCGGCGCGTAGCTATGTTGCGCTCCAACTCGCCGCGCGATACCGCGCGCGCCTTCCCACATTTCGCAAGGTTAAGACTTCAGATGGCTAAGCAAGTCACCCAGAAAATTAAGCTCCTGTCGACGGCAGGCACCGGCTTCTTCTATGTCACGAAGAAGAACCCGCGCACGTCCACCGAGAAGATCGTCTTCAAGAAGTACGATCCCGTCGTGCGCAAGCACGTCGAATTCAAAGAGACGAAGATCAAGTAGTTGCCTGCCGGCCTGCGGGCCAGGGTCTCTCCTCTCTGAAAACGCGTACGTTTAATCGCTCCCGATGAGGAGCGAGTCAGCGTTTGCTTGTTTTGGAGAGACTTGACCAGGGTCCGCAATCGCCCGGCAGCGGGGTAAGCATTCCGAGAGAACCACGGACCCTGGCCTAGTGACCAAACAGGTTGCCAAAGAGGGCGTTGGCTTCCTATTTGGTGTCGTAGTTGAGCTAGAGCAGTGTGAACGAGGAGGTCTCCTCACTCCGCTAGGCCCCAACCACGCTTTCCCCGCTCCATCAGGAGATGCGGCGAACCCAACGGGTCGCGGGAAACCGGATGTTTCTGAACGTACCGTCCAGCACCAAAAAGAAATCTGCGATATACCCGCCGCACACGGGCCTTGTGCTGATTGCTCTAAGTCAATATCTCCGCACGACAAATAATCTGACAGAAACGGCCGCGGCTTGCAAGTTACCTATTGACAGAGGTGAATCGGTCCGAACTTTTTGATTAATGTTCGCAACATTTCCGCTCCCTAAGCCGCTCATTCGGCTCAGAAAGTTTCAATTACGCCGCATCAGCCGACACTCTGTTGCGCCCCTGGCGTTTGGCGGCGTAAAGCGCTTTATCAGCGCGCTTCATAACTGTTTCAGGGGTGTCCTCGACGGTTTCCAGGGCCCCCAGACCGACACTCGCCGTAACCCGCAGCGTAATGTCATCGTTCACTTTGAACGGCTGTTCAGCGATGCAGGCGCGCAGGCGCTCGCCAATTGATGCCGCCCGCACGCGGTCGGTGTCTGGCATCACGACTACAAATTCCTCGCCGCCAACACGTGCCGTCAGATCCACACCACGCGTGTTCTGTTTTAGGCGGGCCGCGCATTCCTTCAGGATGATATCGCCGGCGTCGTGACCGTAGGTGTCGTTCACCGATTTAAAGTGATCAACGTCCACCATCAACACACTCAACGGAGACGCGCTTGCCTTCGCTTCCGTGACAAGCGTGTTCATGTGGCTGTCCAGGTAGCGGCGGTTATGCAGCTGCGTCAGCGGGTCCATGATTGATAGTTCGAAGCAGGATTCTAACCGCTTGCGCAGGTAGTCAGAATATCGCTTGCGCCGGATTTGTGTTTGCACGCGCGCCATAAGCTCTTGGCGCTCAAGCGGACGGATCAGATAGTCGGTGACGCCGAGGTCCAGCCCGCGCAGCAAGCGCGCTTCATTGTTGGGCTCAACCAGAATGATGATGGGCAAATGCCGCGTATTCTCGCGCGTGCGCAGTTGTGAACACAGCCGCATGCCATCGGACGAGACCAAACTCAAGCTGACGATAGCGAGATCGTATTCATCGTCCGTCATACGAGCGGCTGCGGCTTCGGCGTCGCTTTCGACTTCAACGTCGTGCTGGCTGCTCAAGACATCATGCAAACGCGCGGCTGAACGCTCGTGATCATCCACGACCATAATGCGACCGCGCATTTGCTGAAGCACGGCTTCGAGCGCAACCTGGTCGACAAGGCCCATACTTCTGCGCGTCGAGGCGCGCATGAGCATCTCGTCGTTGAGCATCTTCAAACGGGTGAGGTTTTTCACGCGCGTGATCAGCGCCAGATCGTCCACCGGTTTCGTTAAGAAGTCATCGGCGCCGTATTCCAAGCAGCGCACACGATCCGATACCTGGTCCAAAGCCGTGACCATAATAACGGGGATGTGTTGAGTGGCAGGATCGGACTTGAGGCGCCGACAGGTTTCAAAGCCGTCGAGCCCGGGCATCATCACGTCAAGCAAGATGATATCTACGCGCTCGCGGGCGCAGATTTCCAATGCCTCGTGTCCGCTGCTGGCCGTGAGCACGTCATAGTACTCAGCGACAAGGCGTGCCTCCAGCAATTTCACGTTGACGAGCAGGTCGTCGACTACAAGAACACGGGCCGTCATCTTAACTCACCAGACTAAAAACTCTAATTACTATGCGGCTTCACCAATGAATTTCCGGACAGTTTCCAAGAACAGAGCGACCGAGATCGGCTTGGACACATAGGCCTCGCAGCCGCCAGAGCGAATCCGTTCTTCATCGCCCTTCATGGCGTAGGCCGTGACAGCGACGACGGGGATGTCGCGCAGTTCCTCGTCTTCCTTCAACCAGCGTGTGACTTCCAATCCGGAAATCTCAGGTAGCTGGATATCCATCAAGATCAGGTCGGGGTGGTGCTTGCGTGCCAGCTCGATCGCATCTAGGCCGTGACGCGTTTGAATCGTCTCGTAGCCATGGGCATGCAGCAGGTCGTGGAAGAGCTTCATGTTGAGCTCATTGTCTTCCACGATGAGCACGCTCTTCACCCCTTCGCGGGAAACACCCGCGCCGTTGGGATCCATGCTTGTCTCTTGATACGTCATGGTTGGACGTGCGCTGCTCCAGTTGCAAACTCTTTGTGCACCGATTCGAGGATCGGGCACCGATTAAAATTTGACGCAAACCCGTAAGTAACTGCTTAAAGCAGGCAGGGATTTACATTTGGTTGGGAAGATCCGGACTCGGATGGCTAAGCAAACGTTGACAGTTGATCAGGCAGACGCTTTGTCTTTGAAAGCGCTAGCTTTTTTAGCCAGCGACGAAAGCCGGCTAGGCCGTTTCTTGACAGCGACAGGCATCCAGTTGGACGATCTGCGCGCGGAAGCGGACGACAGACACACCCTTTCGGCGGTGTTGGACTACCTTCTGGCCGACCAATCGTTATTGATGGTCTTCGCCGCGGAAGCTGATATTTCCCCTACCGATGTAGAGCAGGCCCGTGCGATCCTTCCGGGCGTCCGCCAGCCGGGAGCTTAATTTTGCAAGACACGACATCACCACAAGGACATATCGGAATTGATCTTGGCGGGACGAAAATCGAAGGATTGCTGATCGGGCCGGACGGACAGGATCGCGCGCGACTGCGGATAAAGACCCCACGTCACGACTATACGGCCACATTGGCGGCCATCTGTGACCTGGCCTTCCAGCTCGAGGCGGAAGGCGGGCTTCGCGCGACGGTTGGTCTGGGTATGCCCGGTTCCATATCCCCACGGACTGGTCTGGCGCAGAACGCGAATTCCACCTGGCTAAACGGAAAACCGTTTGCGGCGGATTTGGCCGCAGCGCTTGGGCGTCCGGTTCGTGTCGCCAATGACGCCAACTGCTTTGCCCTGTCTGAAGCTGTGGATGGCGCAGGCGCCGACGTCAAAAGCGTCTTCGGCGTGATTTTAGGAACCGGCACGGGCGGCGGCTTGGTCGTCAACAAAGCAATCGTTGATGGACCGAATGGCACCGGCGGCGAATGGGGCCACATGCCGTTGCCATGGTCCAGCGCGGATGAGCACCCCGGCGCTGAATGCTTTTGCGGTGGCAGAGGCTGCATGGAGACCTGGGTCGCCGGCCCGGCAATGGAAGCGGAGCATGAACGGCTGACCGGCAAAGCCATCACTGCGACCGATATCGCAGATCAGGCCGCGGCCGGTGACGCTGCGTCTAAGCAGACACTTGAGCGGCATGCCTCGCGGCTGGCGCGGGGACTCTCCGTTATCGTCAACATTATTGACCCGGACGTCATTGTTCTGGGTGGCGGCTTGTCTCGCCTAACGCATTTGTATGAAGCCGTGCCGAAGCTGATGGGACAATGGATCTTGTCGGACCGGCCGACGGTCACGATCAGGCCGCCTGTTTGGGGCGACGCGGGCGGCGTGCGTGGGGCAGCGTGGCTTTGGGGTGTGGCTGCAGACAACGGCACGCACGCGGAGCCGCCGAAGGTCTAGCGCTTTTCAGCCTTCTGATCAGGACAAGAGGCTTCGGGCAAGAATTTCAAGCTCGTCAGCTTGCCCTTAAAGGCGAACTCGCCGTGGTCGATAATCAGCTCGCTTGTGACACCGTTTTCATGGAACCGGTATGACATTTCGTAAGCGGGGACAGCGTCGCCATTGGTATCGCCCTTGTCGAAATAGCTGATCGAGATCGGCCAAGCCGCCGTTTTCTCAAGCCGGTCACCGCTATCGTCAAGCGCTGGAAACTGCAACGACCCTGGTTCCCGCTTCACGCCGATGATTGTGTTCGTCGTGTAGATCTTGCGGCCGTTGTCGGAACCGTCATAGAGGTCGGCGGTCAACATAAGGTCGCCTTTGCGCGCCGCTTTGATGACAGCGATCGAATGCTGGATCGGGAAGTAAACGTTGGCTGGCAGGCCGCTCTCTGTGCGGCTTGGTTTGACGATCTTTACTTTGGCAGGGCTTGAAGAGTCCGGCCGGCTGGCGTCGCCCTGCGTTTCCTGGCTCAACTTTGCGTTCTGATAGTTTCGCGTCGTGAACCGGAGCTTTTTAGCCGGCGCGTCCTCCCAGCTTGAAGTCCGAAGATCGGTGACCTGTGTCTCGCCATCCTGCGTGGAGGTTCGCGTCACAAACCGCATCGTTTGGCCGTAGCCTTTGCAACCGCTGCCTTTCAGCTCGTAGACAAGACGGCCGTCGAGCTCCTCAACACCAGATGCGGCCGCGGTACTGGCCAGCGAGATGTCGTAGACTGCGCGATGTGAGGCGAAAGTGACCGGCTGCCCGGCCGTTTGAGCCAGCGCACCCTCCGCCAGCGCCAGGGATCCGGCGCCCATCAACAGCAATGACAGTCCACAGCGTGCGTTCATTCTTAGGTCTCGAAAAGTTGCATACCCCAAAGGTCCAGCTGTGAGTGCCGAAACTTTAAGCGCTTTTCTGCCGCACAGGGTTAACAAGTGTAGCATATCGCCCACGCTTCAGCGCGTAGTTTGCTAAGCCATTGCCAAATTGCGCTCAGCGGACCAATTTTCAACCAACAGATCGGACCGGCTATGCTTAAACAGCCGGCAGGTCAACGGGCTAGGGAAACGTTATGAGTGGCGATATTGCGGCGCGCCTGCGCGAGCTTGGACTGGAGTTGCCTCCTGCCCCTGCTCCGGTGGCCAACTACGTGCCTTACCTTCAGGTTGGCAACCTGATCTATATCTCCGGCCAAATCTCCAAGGCCGGAGATGGCACACTTATCGCCGGCCGTGTGGGCGATACGATCAGCGTCGAGCAAGGTGTGGAGGCTGCGAAGGTTTGCGCCCTCAATCTGCTCGCGCAGGCTCAGGCTGCGGCAGGTGACCTGAACCGCATTGCTCAGATCGTTCGGCTCACTGGGTTTGTCAACGCCGGGCCGGACTTCACCGATCACCCAAAGGTTATCAACGGGGCGTCCGATTTGATGGTCGCCGTCTTAGGCGACAATGGCCGGCACACCCGTGCTGCTGTTGGTGTTTCCGGCTTGCCGGCAGGGGCAGCCGTCGAAGTGGATGGTATTTTCAGCGTATCGTGAGGCGGACATGCCGCGGCTTGATCCAGGATTGTTTCTCGTTCCCATTGCTCATCGCGGGCTTTTCGACCCGGCCGCTGGCAGGCTGGAGAATACGCGCTCAGCTTTTCAGGCAGCGATCGATGCGGATCTCGGTATCGAATGTGATGTCCGTCCCGCCAAAGGCGGCGTGCCGGTTGTCTTCCACGACGAGACGACCGACCGTCTTATTGAAAACGGTGGCCCTGTTGCCGAGTTGACTGAACAGGACATCCAACGCCTGCGCTATCGCGACGCCGATGAACCGATCCAGACCTTTTCGGAGCTGTTGCAGCAGGTGGCAGGCCGTGTTCCGTTGCTCGTTGAGATCAAGAGCGAGTGGGGACCGCCAGACCACACCTTCCTGTTCCGTTTGAGCCGGATGGCCGCCTACTATGAGGGACCGATTGCGTTCATGTCGTTTGATCCAGCGGTACTCGCACTCGTCAAGCAATACGCGCCACAGGTTCCACGCGGCATCATTTCCGGTACGTACAAGGGCGACGGCTGGTGGCCGGATCGCATCGACAGCGATCGTGCCGCGCGTTTGCGTGATCTTGAGGAATGCGATTTCGTTCCTGACTTCGCGGCGCTACAGGTCGCGGCGTTGCAGTCGCTAGCAACTGCGAAGGTTCGCGACGTTTGGAAGGTTCCGCTGTTGACCTGGACGGTGCGGACCCAGGAAGACCGCGATCTGGCTCAGCTCTACGCAGACGCACCAATATTCGAAAACACCAGCGCGGACCATGACACGTCATCTAGCGTGCGCGAAACATTCACGCCGGCGTCAGAGCTGCAACAGCCTCGCGCATACGCTCAGTAACGTCGGCCTCGGTCATCGAGTGGCCCGCGGTTTCCACAAACTGCAGCTTGGCGTCTGGCCATGCCTTTGCCAGCGCGTAGGCCGAGACCGGAGGGCACAACAGGTCGTAGCGGCCTTGTATGATCGCGCCTGGAATGCCGCGCAGCCGTCCCGCCTCTTCCAGCAGCTGGTTGGGCGCGAGGAAAAAATCGTTGCGCACGTAATGCGCCTCGATGACGGCGGTCGGCGGCAGGCGGCCTGTCGGATTGCTGTCCGGCAGGCGCGAGACCCCCGGCTGAAGTTCGGATAGCGCGCGCTCGAAAGCGTTCCAAGCCTGTGCGGCAGGCTGGTGGACGGTCTTGTCCGGGTGGGCAATGCGATGAGCGTATGCGGCAACGGGACGAGCGCGTTCGTCTTCCGGCAGCCGTGATACAAAGTCCTCATAGAGTTCCGGTCTAAAAGTTTTAGCGGCACCGGCGAAGGCCCATTCAACCTCCTGCGCAGTGCCCAGGAACACGGCGCGCAAAACGAGAGCGGCGACACGTTCTGGATATTTTTGCGCGTACGCCAGAGCCAGCGTTGAGCCCCATGACCCGCCGGCGACGACCCAGCGCTCTATCCCGAGATGCTCGCGGATGCGTTCAATGTCCTCCACGAGATGAGGCGTGGTGTTTGCATCCCGCGACAAATACGGATGACTTCGGCCCGCGCCGCGCTGATCAAACAGGATGGCGCGATGGCGATCCGGATCGAAAATGCGCCGGTGCATGTGCTGTGCGCCGCTGCCAGGACCACCATGCAGGAACAGCGCAGGAAAGCCTTGAGGATTGCCGACCTGCTCAATGAAAAGCCAATGGCCTTGGCCCACCGACAGCATGCGCGCGTCGTACGGCCGGAGGCTTTCCGGCAACGGCTGATCAAGAGGTGACATTGGGTGGTTTGACCGTCCAGCGCTTGAGAAAAGAGCGATGAGTTTGCGCATAGCACGATGGAATGGCAAGCGATGGCGCGGAGATATGCTCAAGCGGATAGGCCTTGAGGAGCATCCGCACAAAATATGTTTCCTGAACGCTTCAAGCTAAGTTAGTCACTCATCGAATAGGACACAACAACATAGAGATTTTGAATATAGAGAAGGGCCAGGACCGCATAGGCGATCCATACAAATGCCGAACAGGCTAACCGCGACAACAACCTGCTACTGTCTTGCAAACGGTAATGAGACCAAAAATATCGATCTGGATCATGATCGATTATAGTCCAGAAGTTTTTCGGCGGCACTTGACCATCAAACGTTGACGAAGTTTCCTGAATAAACTTCACCACAAACAAAAAACTGGCGGCTATTTGAGCCTTCGTCACCCCGTTGTTCGCTGCCTCATGCTCAGCCCACTCGCAATACTTCTCGTACTTTTCATCTAAATCTTGTTGAAGATCCTCCACGGTGCGGTCTGTGCTTTCCAACGTACCAAACAGTAAAAACCTTGGAACGCTTTCTCTTCTATACTCCTGACTGAAAAAATTTAAGGTAGTTCTGTATAGCTCCCTAGGAGTAACACCTTCGGCCGAGAGCGCTCTTGAATTTTGATACTTCTTGACGAATTTTGGACATCGCATCGAGTAGATAACGCTGGCGATCAAAGCGCTCGACCCAGCTACAAATAGAGCCGTTGCAGAAAATGGAAGCTCAAATGGTATGCAAAATTTTCCGACCGAGAATTTAACGCACACCTGTTCATTTGCGGGAAACATCTTGATTATGATCGGGATTATTGCAGTAAAAACGAACAGAGATGTAACGGTCCTCGATGAAACAATTTGATGAAATTCCGACCATTTTGGAACCAGATATACCTTGAAATAATCCAACCAATAGGCCACGCCAGTCTTGTAGTGTTGCTCCAGCATATTTAGTGCTTCTCGCGATAACTCATCCGGCTCAGCCCAGCATGCATTGTTATGCTATGGCCACTCAATCCGCGCTAGGAGAATTAAGCTTGTACAGCTGGCAACGATGGGATGCGGCACCGCCCGCCTGCGCTGATCACGTTGCGCGCTCATATTACGTTCCTCATCGCCACAGTCCCGGCACCTATTCTCGCATGGTGGCCCGCCCCCGTCACAATTGTTTGCGACTGATAGCACGCGCTACGCTACCGTTTCCCTGTTTCAGTTGAGGAGCGATCATCATGATCCGTATCAGCTTCGCCTTTCGGACGGCTCCTGTTTTGGCGCTTCTGGCGCTGGCTGTTACGGCGTCCGCCGAACCCATCTCCCGGGGGAACATGCCCGCCTACTGCCGCGGCGAAGTCGCGGGGATGTACGGCACACGTCCGCGCTATGTCACGACGGGCGAAATTGAGACGGCTGATGATGGCAGCCATTCGATCAGCGGCACCGTCGACAAAGGCAACGAAGGCATCAAGGACTTCAAGTGCCGCTTCGACAAAGACCGAAACTTTATCGACGTCATGGCGATGACCAGCGACGGCAAGCTTTGACGGCTACAGCGCTGCTAGGCCAGCCCTAACCGTTTGAAGGCTTGAGAGACGGTCTTGCGGAAGCCTAATCCCTCGAAAGGAAAAGCTTTGAAGAACTCTTCCGGCCGGAAGTTGGCGTGCCGCTCCCTCAGCTTGGCGACGCACGTATTGGCCGCTTCACGGTCTCCAGCACACTCATAGGCAACCGCGGCGATGACGAAGATTTGGAAATGCGCGTTCGGGACTTGGATTGCGCGCTTCGCCCAACGCGTAGCTTCTTGAAATTCACCCTTGACCATGTGCGCCATGGCTCTGGTGCTGAGCATCGCATAACTCAGCGGATCGATCGGGCTCAATGACATCGCGCGGTCAGCCTGTGCCGCGCTAACATCTCCTTCTCCCTGCAGCACGCCGATCAGTGCGCGATTGTAGATGGCGAAAGCGTAGTTGGGACTGAGTTCGATGCTTCGCTCCAGCCACGGCACCGCCGCCTCAAGATCGCCTGAGATCCAGTTCGTTCGCCCCATTGTAAGGTTCACGAATGGATCAAACGGGTCAATCGACAACGCCCGCTCAGACAATGCGCACGCTTGCTTCAAGTCTTCGGCACGGTCGTTGGAGAAGTTGAGGAACGCGTTTTGAAAGTGCGTGAAGGACAAGGCAGCGTGCGCGCGCGCGAACTGTGGGTCGGCACCTATCGCGCGGTTGAAAAATTCCGCTGAGGCTGCGTTATCAGCTTGGGTGAAGCGGAACATGTGCCAGAGGCCACGATGATATGCGGACCAGGCGTCCAAGCAGTCCGTCGGGATGCGGCCGGCTGCAATGACTTCCGCCGATTGAATTCTGGTTTCGACCGCGCGAACGATGCGCGCGGCGATGGTTCCCTTGAGTTGCAAGAGTTCGTTGACTGGCTGTTCGAACCGGTCGGCCCAGACAATGCGCATCCCGCTGGTTTCGGACATCTCCACCGTCACCACGCTGGTCTCGCCGTGCAGTGTCATCGTTCCCGACAATACGTAGCGCGCACCGAGAACCTGGGCGACCTGGCTCAACTCGGTCTCCTCGTCACGGAACGCGAAGGTCGACCCGCGATTGATCACGTGCAGCCAATGGAGGCGGGCCAGTTCGAAAATCACATCATGAGAGAGCGCATCGCCCAGAGCGCCGTAGGGCTCGCTCGGCGTTACCAGGCGGATCGGAAGAACCGCAATTGATGGCGCGGCCGATGTCGCTTCGCTGGACTCTGCGGAGAGAGGCTTGGCTGGCTCTGTCGCGAATTTGACTTGAATGTTGGATGCACCGGCAGGCGGCACCTGTTCTTCCGCTTCGACGCCGGCGACGAACTGGAAGCCGCGTCCGCGTATCGTGCGAATGTAGCGCTGTTGCACTCCGCTATCGCCGAGGGCCTGGCGGGCCGACTTGATCCCGCCCGAGATGGTCGCATCGGAGACAAAGCGACCGTCCCAAACATGCTCCACGATATCATCGCGGCTGACGACGCGGCCGTTCGTCCGCAAGAGGTAAGCAATCAGGTCAAAGATCAGCGGCTCGGTGTGACAGGGACGGCCGTTCTTGCGCAATTCGTAAGTGCCGTCGTCGAGCTCGAAGTCTCCAAAGCGAAAAATCATAGCGCCACGGTCCTCGAACGCTTGGCTTATCGGCCGGCAGTGCCAGCGGCGGCACGGCTATTCGGGCCTTACCAACGTTCCCCCAGAACTCCCCCAGAAAACCCCATGCACAGCTCAAGCGCCGAATTCCAGCAGGCGTACAAACACTGGCGTGCCTGGCCGTAACACCAACGAAATCAACGGCCGCACCGGATCGGACAGCCCTACAGAACAAGGAATACTATCATGACCACTCTCGCAACGGTTTCGCCAGACTATCGCGCAATCAAGGTGAAGCAGAACGCCGCCTGGCAATCTGGCGACTATGCCAAGATTGGCACCACGCTGCAGATTGTCGGAGAAACGCTGGCCGAGACCATGGACCTGCGGTCCGGCTCAAGCGTTCTGGATGTGGCCGCCGGAAACGGCAACGCCACGCTTGCCTTTGCACGCCGCTGGTGTGACGTCACCTCGACGGACTATGTCGACACGCTGCTGGCGCGCAGTGAAGCGCGGGCGTTCGCGGAAAATCTCCCCGTTCACTATCAGATCGCTGACGCCGAGGATCTACCGTTTGAAGACAACCATTTCGATGCCGTCGCCTCAACGTTTGGTGTGATGTTCACGCCGAACCAAGCGCAAGCAGCTGGCGAACTCGTGCGTGTCTGCCGGTCTGGCGGCAAAATCGGTCTCGCCAACTGGACACCGTCTGGCTTCATCGGTTCGCTTTTCAAGGTTCTTGGCGCGCACGTGCCACCGCCAGCCGGCGTTGCCTCGCCTGCTCTATGGGGGACGCGCGATTGGATCGAGACGACGTTCGGCGGCAAAGCGCGCGCCATTGAGGTGACCGAGAAATCGTTCGTCTTCCGCTACTGCTCGCCGCAGCACTTCATCGATGTATTCCGCGAGTTTTATGGCCCGGTGCACAAGGCGTTCTTGGCACTCGAGCCTGCGCGGCAAGCAGACCTGGAAAGCGCCATCGCCGACCTCATCGCAGAGCGCAACACGGCCACCGACGGCTCGATGCGCGTACCGGCCACCTACGCCGAAGTCATCGTGACAAAGGCGTGAGCCACCCTTTTCGGTTTCAAACAAGGAGAAACGATATGATCGACTTCAAATTCAGCTTAGCGAACACGTCCATCCTGCCAGCCTCACCAGCCTCAGAGCTGTTGTGCGAACTGGATGACATCGGCGAGATCGAGACCGGTTCTTTGGAAGAGGCGATCTGGGCCGAACTCGGCGCCCTCCCCCGCAGCCGGATGATCTCGAGCCTCCGCGAGCGCGCCGATGACTGACACCAGACGGCCGGGTTTCGGCAATGCCAGGCCCGGCCTGCGCTGGATTGAAGACTGTATGGTGACTGGTCGGAGCGGGGAGATTCGAACTCCCGACCCCTTGCTCCCGAAGCAAGTGCGCTACCAGGCTGCGCTACGCTCCGCCCGACCGTTATCCCGAGGATTGTGGGATGCGCTCGCACGAGTCTATTGGCCCGATCGCAAGCGAGGGCGCTTTATAACCGCGCCGCCTGCCGCCTGCAAGCGTCCTATCTGCTAGGGCGCGGCCGCTTACTTCTGCCGGCTGAGCCTTCATTTCTTAGCCCCGCCAACCCTGCCTGATGGCCCAATTTCCGGAGCTGGCGGCTCCAGCTCCGCGTTGCAGACCGTGCTGGGGAGAGATGGGCTGGCCGCGACCCCAAACGTCCGCGGGCGGTGCATTTTCAGCAGATTTCGACCGCTAATGCGCCACATTTTATCGAATTAGTTCAGCCCGTTGCGCGCATAAGCCGCGAAAGCGAATACTCTATTGCGCGCAATGGAAATCCGCTACTATGCGAATGAAAATTATTGAGAGCAAAACGCGCATGGCCGCGACCGCCGAACACCCTGGTCACCTGCGGACAGCATTCAATCGCCCGAGAAGCATCCGATCCCGCGTTGTCGTTCTGGTCGGCATCGTGGTGATACCGCTGCTCGCGCTGTTCACATGGATCGCTGTGAACTTTGCCACATCCAAGCGTGAGCTGATCGAACAGCAGCGGCTCGATGCAACACACCGCCTCTCGTCTGCGGTCGATCTGGATATTGCGACACAGTTTGGCATGCTGAGCGGGCTGTCGGTCTCCGACGACTTGGGATCGGCGTTCAGAACATTCCGGCGGCAGGCGGAAGCGCTGATGCTGCATCCGCACGTGGTGCGGATCTGGGCCTTCGACGAGGATGGTAAGTTTGTTGCAGGCGCGCGCTCGGCAGACCGGCGCTCGTCGCATGGCGACATCTTGGAGGAGGCTTTCATCGAAAGAACCTTCTCTGGCGCCAACGCCGTCTCTGGCATCAAGGGCGAAGGTCTGACGGACGCGACCGTTGTCATCGCGGTTCCAGTTAGGAAAAACAAGAAAACCCGTTATGGGCTGGCCGCTGAGATTCACGTCAGCTATCTCAACTCCGTCTTCGCCGAGGTCGGACTTGATCCTGAGTGGCCCGCCGCCGTCGTCGATAAGGAGGGACGATACGTTGCGCGTAGCATCAACGCGAGCCAGCGCATCGGGCAGAAGGCGCGGCCGGAGCTGGCCGCTGTCGCCGTCGGATATGACGCAACGGGCTTTTTTGAGAACGTGACCTGGGAAGGCGTGCAGTCTCTCAACGCGTTTCAACGCTCAAACTTGACCGGATGGACCGCCGTTGTCGCGGTGCCAGAGCAGAAGATGAATGCGCCGATCCGCAACGCGATCCTGTTGATCGTGCTTGGCGCGGCTTCCGTGCTGGGATTGACGCTGCTGCTCGCGATGTTCGTGGCGAAGCAAATATCGGAACCGGTGCGAGGGCTGAGCCGCTACGCCAGCGCGCTGGCCGGAGGGCAGCATTACCACGACGTCACCTACGGCATCTCGGAATTGGAAGAGGTGGGCGCGGCACTGGATGCAGCGATGGCCAAGAATTCGCGGCTCGCGGCGATCGTGGCTTCGTCCGGTGATGCGATCATGAGCATTGATCTCGACGGTACGGTGCGTACCTGGAACAGCGCCGCTGAAGAGCTGTTCGGCTACTCAGCCGAAGAGATCGTCGGCAAGCCGAAGACGCTGATCGTTCCGCCTGATCACATTGATGAATACTACGAGCAGCGCACGCGCATCGTCGCGGGCGAAATCATTCACGCCGAGACCGTGCGCAAGAAGAAGGACGGCACGCGCGTCCATGTTCGCCTGAACGCCGCCCCCGTCTACAAGGCAGACGGCAAAATCATCGCCATCTCTTCGATCATTCACGACATCACCAGCCGCAAGGAAGATGAGAGCCACCGCCAATTCTTGACACGCGAGCTGGCGCACCGTTCGAAGAACCAGCTTGCCATTGTCCAGTCGATCGCCAATCAGACCGGCCGTAACGCGAAATCCGTGCCGGAGTTTGTCGCAACCTTTACCAGCCGGTTGAAGTCCCTGGCTGTCTCCCACGAACTGCTTGTCAGCCGCGATTGGCTGGATGGACCACTTCGGGAACTGGTGAAGCTGCAGCTGTCGGCCTTTGTCGATGACCATGCGAAAGACCGGATTGATGTATCCGGGCCGCACGTGATCGTCTCAGCGACTGCGGCGCAAGCGATCGGCTTGGCTCTGCACGAGCTGGCGACGAATGCGGTCAAGTACGGCGCGCTATCTGAGCCGCAGGGGCGCATCAAGCTGCACTGGTCCGTCAAGGACGATCGTCTGTCGATCGACTGGATAGAAGAGGGCGGCCCGAAGATTGAAAAGCCGCCCGAGCAGACGGGCTTTGGAAGCCGGGTAATCGAGACCATGGCGGCCTCGACCGTTTCAGGCAAAGCCAACATTGACTATCACCGCGACGGCCTGCGCTGGCACCTGGAATTTGATCTTCCCGTGGCAGCTGCAGCGGCGGCGGCTGCCGCCGCTGAAGTCTCTAGCTCGCAGGCGCCGCCTGCCTAGCCGCTCCGTTTCCTTTGCCGCGTTTGGGCGGGCGCTGTCCACGATGGGGCTTCGCCGGCCGGCCGTTGCCGCTTCCGTTGCGCTTGCCGCGCGGAGGCCCAAAGGACTTCTTGCGTGGTGGACGCCGGTCGCCGGCCTTCTTCGGCGGCGCGCTTTCGTCGAGTGCGATATCGATGCGCCGGTCTTCCGCAGGAATCTGCTGGCGCGTGAGACGCTCGATGCCGCGCAAGAGCGGACGCTCATCGCCACCGCACAGAGAAATCGCAATGCCTTCGGCGCCTGCGCGCGCCGTTCGGCCGATCCGATGGACGTAGCTTTCGGGCACTTCAGGAAGCTCGTAGTTCACAACGTGCGTGACGTCGTCGATATCGATGCCGCGTGCTGCAATGTCCGTGGCAATGAGCCCGCGAATTCGGCCCTTGCGGAAGTTGTGCAGCGCTGCTTCGCGCTGGCCCTGGCTCTTGTTGCCGTGAATGGCCGCGACGCGAATGCCAGCAGCCTCAAGATTGCGGGCCACCCGGTCAGCGCCGCGCTTGGTGCGCGTGAACACAACCGTGCGCCGCATTTCAGGGTCGGCAAACAGGTCAACCAGGACCGACTGTTTGCGCTGGCGCTCCACATAGATGACGCTCTGCTTCACCCGGTCAGCGGTCTTGGCGACAGGCGTCACTGAGACCTTCAGCGGGTCGCGCAGCATCTCGTTGGCCAATGCGCCGATTTCTTTCGGCATCGTGGCTGAGAAAAACAAGCTCTGGCGTTTGACCGGAATCTTGGCAACGATCTTCTTGATCGGCTTGAGGAAATTCGAATTGGCCTGCTGACCGGACAAATCTCGCGCGACCGCCTGCAGCAACTCGCCCGGCTGGCGCGCGAAGGACGTCCGGCCATTAACGACCCGAGACTGGCCGAGGTGCTGGCGGAGATCGAACTCCGCGCGGAGGTGGAGCTTGCCAAGCTCGGGCTCTGACCTTAGCCCAAGGCTGGTTCCCGGCGCCCGGCCGTCATCCCAGCGTCATCGAACCGATATTGCCGCGCCACTTGGCGCTGCCTATATTCCGCGCCCCGCAAACCCGGCCCGATTCAAGGGTTTAT
>JBGTSB010000049.1:331-24770 GCA_041940525.1 Hyphomicrobium sp. | reverse complement strand
TGATCGGGTTCTTCTTGACCTTTAAGGCCGAAGCGCAGCTAAAAAAGCGGCTAGCCGTTGTTTTGACCAGCCTATTATCTGGTTGGGTTGAAATTCAGAGCTTAGATTTGATGCACTCCACGAAAGTCTCTGAATGGTAAGCTCTTGGATGGTTGGTCTCTGCCCTTTCCTCGAGTAGATACCCTTGGGGCGGGTATTGGGCTTCAAAGTCGAACATTCGAGCTTTTATCGAACACCGATTAAGGTACTCTCTCGATGATATGAGGCTGGAAACCAATCTCAGCCATCCCCGACGCTGCCGTTCTTCTCAGATCATGCACGCGCCAATCAAGCTCAAAAGGTTTGCTAGAAAAATTCTCAGTTTGCTCTCCAGTAAGCGATGCACACAACGCATACACTTTGCTTGGAGTAGCAGAGACATTTGTCTTCCCATTGGTCGTGGCTCGTCCTGCTTTTACGCCTAACTAAGCCGCGACGGCTAGCAATCGTCAAAACACAGGAAGAACAAAGAACAAAATTCTCCTGAGCGCGGTCCCTGCCAGGAATGTTCTTTCTTTTGGTGCCTCGCGAACTGCTAAAGTATTTTTTGAGGGTACGATATTGTGCTGGATCCACATCAAGTTGAGCAGATCGTGGCCTCCCCTAATAAAAAAGGGGCCATTAAAATCGAACGTTTTAATATTTTGCGGATGGGCACCCTCTGGCGCATCCGGCGGCATGATCTTCAAGCTACCGTCGGGAACTTTGAAGATAATTGCTCCCGGACCACTAGCAACTGTATACAGCAGCTGGGTCCTCAGAAAAGCAGCAAGTGAAATTGATAACTTGACGCCCAGCTTGACCGTCCGCTCTACGCAAATGAGGCGTGACACATCAAAGCACACTTCCTGTCCAACGGGCAGTTCAACTCTTACAAATTTTATACCAAGACCAGCGTTACCTACAATTTGGCGCGACCTTTTGGTAGGTGCAAAATAATGCATAAAGAGCTTACCGCGCATCAATCTTCGAATAGGCAATCCAATAAATGGCAGTCTTACTGACCCATAATGATTAAACGCCACTCCGCGCCATACGTCGCGTACCAACCATGCGCGCTATCAACGTGCAGCTCGAGCTATACGGGGATTGAGCCACATGCTGCTACAGCCGCATTCGCTAGCCAATGGGGCTCTCATCCGAGAAAAACGCAGCGGACAGTTTGCATGCGAATCGAAGAGGTTCCGCAAGGGTTCGGCGAGTTCGATGTCGTATTGTCATTCTCTGTCCACGCCTGCGCCGACGGCATTCCATTCAGCAATCCCGCGCTGTACTTTGAAAAATGCGTGTCCCTTGTTAGGCCGGCCGGGTGGCTCGTCATTGAATTCCACAGCGCTGATTTTGAATGCCAAGTCGGCGGTGTAGCGATAACAAGAGATTTGCTTTCAAGCAGATTTCACGAATTACGATTTTCTAAAATAGAGGATGTGCCCGGAAAACTTGAGGACCGCTTTGTCGGCGTCTACACACCATTGATCGGACGAGAATCTCGTAGGTTTCTGACCAGCCCCCACTGAGCAGCCCAATGCAGCTCGAAATCTGGCCCTCGAATACACCTACGATCCCGAAATACCCCCACTCCAAAACAGCTTCCTTATCGAAATTGCAGCCGATTTGGACATCAATGACTTTGAGTTCTATCGAACACACTGGGCCGTCAAAGATGTCGATTTATTCAAAGTGCTACTGCGGAGGGCGCAACCCCGCCGCCGGCGACCGCGCGTATTTAATCTAACTGAACACGAAAACATTGAACCCGTTCTGGTCTCGGCAATGATGCCATTCGCCGATCAGTTCGACGCGGTCTACGAAACGCTTCAACAAACAGCTGCAGCAGCTGGCTTGCGATGCCGTCGGGCCGACGACATCTGGGAGGAACCTGCGGTTATGCAGGATGTCGTCAATCTGATTGACCGCTCCCACGTCGTGATTGCCGACTGCACCGGCCGGAATCCAAATGTGTCTTATGAGATTGGGATCGCACACACACTGGGACGAGAAGTTATCCTGATAACGCAGATCGAAGCCGACGTACCGTTTGAGCTGAGGCATCTGCGGTATGTTGCGTATCTCAACAACGGCGAGGGAAGAGCCGTTCTCGCTCAAGCGCTTCAGCAGCGGCTGGAAGCTTTGGGCTAAAGCCAAATCGGCTTCAGCTCTGCGCTTGGTCCGTTATTTCTTCCGACATTCGATATTTTAAAACAATCTGCATCAGCCTATTTTCGGCATCTGCGAGACTCAGCCCACTTGTCTTGAGGGCTTCTAGCGCACCTAGACCGGCGGCGACGTACGCAAGCCGGTTCTTCACTACTCCCTCTCATGGGACCCTCGCTTCCCTGAAACTCTTAGGGCTTGACGAGCATCAGGCGTTGATCGTTTGCCATAACGACACCCGCCACCCGCATGTTCACATCGTTGCCAACGTGATTCATCCCGAAACCGGCAAAACGGCTGATCTCGGGCATTCATGGAAGCGGCTATCGCGTTGGGCCCAGGCTTACGAACATGAACACGGCATCTTCTGCCATCAACGCATTGCCAATAACCGTATGCGTGATGCGATCACGGAAGCCCGCACGGCTGAAGCACAAGCCATCTTACTGGCACAGGGGCACGGTCAGCGGATGGAGCGCGTACCCTTCGTGCTGGTCAAAGACCAATCACCGGACCGCAAGACCTGGTTTGAAAAGCAGGAGGTTGTCGCTCGCATGAAAGAGATGCGGGCTCGTTACGAGCAACCACATATGCTGGAGCGAGGGATACTGGCGGCCAAGCACCGCGAAGACCGTCAGGCGCTTTGGCAGAACACTAGAGCGGCAACGGACAACGCCCGCGCACACATCAAGGTACGCTACAAGACAGACTGGCGTGAAATCTGTCGTGCGCAGCGGCAAGAGTTTCGCCAGATCGATACGCGGCGTAATCACCCGTTTGAGCGCGCCGTCTATGTGTTTTTGAATCGGGACCGGCTCGGCGGCGGCAAGCCGCTCACCATGAAGCAAATGGCGGGGCTGATCCTGAAGCCTGGAAAGCTCATTGCACATGTTGAGGAAATGCATGAGCGCGAGCGGCGCGGGCTGGCACGCGCTCAAAGCGCTGAGGTTCTCAAACATACCGATATCATCATGGCCCAACACCGCATCAAGGCGGATCGCCCAAGCGCCCAGCAGGCTAGTGAGCGCGAGGCTCAATGGGCCACGCAGCGTGAAATTAAAGAAATCTCAATTTCCTTACGCTCGCCAAGCAGGAGTTGATTGCGGAGCATCAGATGCGACAGCCTCCATCCAGGCCGCTTCGGCGAGCAACAGTACCAGAACCGCAAAAGTCCAATGTCAGTGTTGCATTTGCGCAAGAAGCAGCTCGCCCTGCGGCTGGAGCGCGACAAGCATTTGAGGATGCCGCTCAGAAGAACTGAGACGAGAGATGGAAGCCTGGCGCAAGAAGAATAAAGGCCGGGATTTTGGCCGAGAGATGTAGTTCATATCTGAGCGATGTAGGCGATCGCCCGCATTCCCGCAATGTAGGCGAAAGCTTACATTGACTGTTTGTAGGCGATAGCTTACATTGATTGAAAGTAGGGTATCGCTAGCACGAACGAACATATGCTTATCAGACGGCCACAAGATATCGGCGCTCTCGTTAAATCAGGCAGAGGCGCCAAAGGACTCAACCAGCAACAGCTGGCTGACCGCCTCGGCGTGTCCAGATGGTGGGTCAACGAACTCGAAGGCGGCAAGGCCACGTCGCGGCTGGATCTCGTCCTGCGCGCGCTCAACGAGCTTGAGATTGCCATTGCCGCGACAATGGACGGAGATGATTCGGAGGCCAGACCGCAGCTACAGGCAACGCTAGCCGATCTAATTGACATTGATGCGATTGCCGATACCGGTCTCGCCCCCGCCGCCGCCAAAAAAACTGCCAAGCCACGCCCCAAGAGGCCGTGATGCCGGACAAGATCCTGACAGTCCTCATCGATTATACTCCGATCGGCGAAGTCCGGCAGCTCCGGACCGGCAGGTTCCGCTTTGACTATGACAACGACTACCGCAAGGCTCTAAACGCAATACCGTTATCACTCTCGATGCCGCTCACCGCATCCAGCCACGATGACAAGAGCGTTGCGCCCTATCTCTGGGGCCTGCTACCCGATAACGATGACACGCTCAATCAGTGGGGACGACAATTCGGCGTTAGTCCCCGCAACCCTTTCGCCCTTCTCAGCCATATCGGCGAAGACCTGCAAGGCGCGGTTCAGATGGTGCCGCCAGATCGCATAGATGAGCTCAAGAAGCGCGAAGGCATCTCATATCTTTCGCGTCAAGCTCTAGCAGCGAAGTTCGACGAGCTGCTTCGCCATCCCGGTGCTACACAATTTACCGACGATGGTGGCCAATTCAGCCTGGCTGGCGCGCAACGGAAAAAGGCGCTCTATCTGGTAAGTGGCAAATGGTACGAGCCGCGCGGTCGCACGCCGACGACACATATTTTAAAGCCGCCGATCCCAGGCCTGGCCGGACAAATTGAAAACGAAATGTTCTGCGTGCGTCTCGCGCCACGATTGGGTCTGCCTGCACCAAAATGCTGGACGGAGCAGTTTGGTGAAATCACCGTGGTGGTGATCGAGCGATATGATCGCAGGCGCATCGCCGGAAAGAAAATTCTGCCAATCGATCGGTCTGGCGGCACTGTGCATCGCGTGCATCAGGAAGATTGCTGCCAAGCGCTCAAAGTTGATCCCCGCAACAAATATCAACGCGATGGCGGGCCGGGAATGAAAGACATTCTTGATTTGCTATCGGGCTCAAGCCGTCCGGCAGACGACCGTGATCGCTTTATGCGCGCTTGCGCTTACAATTTCGTCATCGGAGGGTCGGACGCCCACGGCAAGAACTATGGTTTGCTTTTGGCGGCAGGCGGGCGGTTTCGACTCGCTCCTCTATACGATATTGCCAGCTGGCTGCCCTACTCGACCAACCGCAAACAAGATAAACTCGCTATGTCGGTCGATGGCAAATATCGCTTCGATCAAATCATGCCACGCCATTGGGAAGCCGAAGCACGCAAAGCCAAATACGATCCGGACCGTGCGCTCGTCCATGTTCGCGACCTACTTGCGACACTGCCGGATCACGCACGAAACCTGTATGATGAGTGCAAATGCGAAGGTTCATCGACGGACGCATTGGAGAAGCTCGTGAGATTGCTGCTTACCCGTTGCGATACCCTTGCGAACATCTACGGATGTGAGGAGATGGCCGAAGATCAGTCAGAATCGCCGGGATTTTGACTGTCCCTGCTTCCTAGCTCCCGTGAAAGGACATCTTCTACCGGGTGCGGCAGGGTTAGCCGCAGTGCCGCCAACCGCTGGCATCAATGCTTGCTCATATCTTCAATTGAATTGCGAACATCCCGCACCACCTGCTCTTCCCAACTCATTGTTTTCTGGCCAGCAGGATGCCACTTTTTAGGAACTCCATGTGAAAACGCGAGAGTAACCCAATACGGACTGCTCGGGACCAAACCCTCAATATAAGTTCGTTTAAAAGCTTGTCCGGTGCCGAACTCGAAACTAACCTGCACGGCTCTAGTCATCTGAGCCGGCCAGTTCGGAGTAAGGTCAAACTCATTTTTATCCAGATGGAGCAGCTTAATCGTCATATCAGCGATTCTTGGGAGGCTAGCTGTCTCAGATGCGAAACAACGACGGACCGGATGACCAAGCGTTAAACCCGAGGGGGTCTGCTCAGTTAGGGAGCAGTTTGGATCTTTCAAACGATGAACTTGGGTGGCTTGACGGCTGCTTATGTAGACCGATTTGATTGGGCTTAGACGCAATAGTTCCTGACAAAGCTTGGTGCAGTCCGTATAGGTACGCTGCCACCTAGCGTCCTGTACGACAATGTCCGCTCCTATCTTGCTAGGCAAAACACCCGTACTATCGCGCTGATACGACCTGGCCACGTTATCGAATGAGGAGCGGCCATACTTTGGCAGGCCATACGATACAGCTGCAACACTAATGGCGCCGATCAGCCAAGCCAGGTAAACATTTCTAGTCCGGTCATAAATCAAAACACCGGGACCGATCGCCACCAGATACACGAAAAACGTTGGCGTAAAAAAGAGGACATATACAGGAAAGTACAGAAGAATCAGGCCCAAAAATATTCCGCCCGGGAAACGCAGCAGCAGGGCGGCCGCAAATGCCGTAATAACAAAAATCCTTAAGTACCATTTCAGAAATGCATCCCAGCTCATTACTTAATAGCCAATCGTTGCATTGATGCAATGCATTGTACGCATCATTTGCTATGATTCTTTTAACTTCCCGTTCCTAGGTCTTGGTGCGCTTTCCCAGGCTGGCAGTAGGCTCAATTCTCCTTACTGACAATCGTCGTAATGCTCAACGCGGCCCTGCGCAGGCGGCCTTATCTTGCGAAGTAACACGTCGGTCAGAGTCGGAGGATTAGCCATGGGATCTGAAGGTCAAATGGGAAGCAGGATCGTATGTGCTTGGATGTGAACACATGCGCTATCATGTGCTAGTAACTATATATAATAATGGAATAAAATGGCAAAAGTGGGTTCCGTTGCGGGACCCGTAACAATCCCTGTTTTTCTGACTACGAATCTGGGGGTCAGAGGTTCGAATCCTTTCGGGCGCGCCAATTGGCTTTCGGGCCACAGCATGACAGACCTCAAACCAAGCGTTGTGCGTGTGCTCAGACACTAGCCAGCTTTGGTGGCGAGCCAGTTGCGCCAGCCGCCGGTAGCTGTGATGTCTTCGGCGCCGTTGAGGGCGTGGGCTTCGCAGATGAAACCTTTAACGGAGCTTCCATCAACCAGCGTGATGGTGCCGATGCCGAGTGGCGGCGGGATGAGGCCAACGAAAGATCCAAAGCCCGCGGCGTCCACCTCCCAGATTTCCAGTTCGATACCGCCGGCGCCTAGGCCGTCGTAGACGAGGCCGGGTTTGGCTGGCGTCGTATTCGGCAAAGCGTAAAGGCTGTAGCCGGGGCCGGTGCACGTCGTTTTGATCAGGCGTGCCTTGCGTTCGGTCAATTGGGTGTTGAGCGGCTGGCCGGTGAGGTGCGCGCCGACGACAGCAAGCTGATACATGCCGGCCGCCGGGACCGGCTCGACACGGTTCGATTCCGGCAAAGGCGCTTTTGTGGCACCGATGGTGGCATCCAGTAGTGTGCGGTGAAGGGCATCTCCGGCTGCTGCCAGCTTGCCGTCTTCAAAGGCGCGCGCAATCAGCGTCACGCCGAAGGGCAAGCCGTCGTCGCGAAAGCCAGCAGGCACGGCGAGCGCCGAGAGATCCATAAGATTGACGAAGTTGGTGGTGAGCCCGAGGTTTGAGTTCAATTGAATCGGGTCGGCGAGAACCTGATCAATGCGGTAGGCCGTGCCTGTGGTGGGCAGCAGCATCACGTCCATCTTGCTCCATTCATTCTCGGCTGCTCTCGTAAGGGCGGCGAGGCGGTAGAATGCCTGGAATGCTGAAACCGCATCCAATTTATCCGCGCCGCATATGATGGCACGCACGGTGTCATCCATTTCGCTGGCCTTGTCGCGGGCGAACGCTTGGACGGCGGCGAGGCGCTCGGCGACCCATGGGCCTTCGTAAAGCAGGCGCGCGGCTTCTTGATACGGGGTGAAGTTTATGTCGACGCGTGTGCCGCCTATTGCTGTCAAGCGTTTGGCCGCCTCTTCGAAGAGCGCTTGAGCCGCGCTATCGCCAAAAAAGTTTAGCCCGCTCGCTGGCACGCCGAAGCGAAACTGAGCCGGGAAAGCGTGCGGAGCTAATGAATTGGGCGCCGGGCGCGCGTAAGGATCTTCAGCGTCAAAAGCAGAGGCGATGGTGAGCACATCGTGTGCGTCTCCAACAGTTCCTGCAAAGATCGAGACGACATCTTGCGTTTGGCACGCCGGCACGACGCCGCGCGTGCTGATCAGACCTTTGGTTGGTTTCAGGCCAACGATGTTGTTGAAACCAGCGGGTACGCGGCCGGAACCGGCGGTGTCGGTTCCGAGCGCGAAGGAGACGAGCCCCGACGCGACAGCCACGGCCGAGCCTGAACTCGAGCCGCCGGAGATGTGCTCCTTGCTGAAGACACTTGAGGGAATGCCATAGGGTGAGCGCGTTCCGACTAGGCCAGTGGCGAACTGGTCCATGTTTGTTTTTCCGATCACAGTGGCGCCGGCCTCTTCCAAACGTTCGACGACTGCCGCCGAACGCTGCGGCGTGTAGGCGAAGGCTGGACAGGCGCAGGTCGTCGGCAAGCCGGCGACGTCGATGTTGTCTTTGACCGCGAAGGGAATCCCGAAGAGCGGACCACGCGGCGCCTTAAGCGCCCGTTCGCGAGCGGCACCTTCGTCCACCAGGGTGATCCAAACGGGGCGCTCGCCTTGGGCTCGTATCCGCTGAAACACGTCCGCTATGACGCTGTCCGGAGTGTGGGTCCCGTTGGCGTAAGCGGCTTTGAGAGAAGGGATGTCTAGCGTCAGGCTCACGGCGCTTGTTCCTCGGGTTGGTTGTCTTCCAGGACAACGAGCGTTTGTCCGAGCGCCACGGGCCGGCCTTCCGCACATCGGATCTCGTTCAAAATGCCGTCCTGTGGAGCGGTGACGGCCAATTCCATCTTCATCGACTCGACAATAACGAGCACGTCGCCAGCCTTGACGCGGGCTCCCGGCTCGACTGGCAGCTTCCATACGCTGCCGGGAACTGGGCTTTGGATGGCAAGCATTCCTTCCGGCAAGCTGTCTCCATCGCTTTCGGGAGCGGGCTCTGGTTCGGCCGTTTCTCCGGATTGGTCGCTGGCTTGCCAGCGTGCGCGTTCTGCCTCGAAGGCTTCCTGCTGGCGCGCTTTGAAGTCCGCGATACCGCTGGCGTTCGTTGATAGGAAGGCGCGGTAGTCTTTCAAGCTGAAGGTTGTGGGCGTGATGTCAAGCGAGGCGGTGCCATCAAGAAAGTCCTCGCGGAAGGTCAGGAGTTCTTCGGCCGTAACGAGGTGAAAGCGGATCTGGTCAAAGAAACGGAGCAGCCATGGGCTGCCTGGCACGAACTCTCTGGTGTTGCGATATGTGTTCCATACTTGGCATGTGCAGCCGACAAACTGGTAGCCGCCTGGGCCTTCCATGCCGTAGACGCAGAGATATGCGCCGCCGATGCCGACAGCGTTCTCCGGCGTCCAGGTGCGGGCGGGGTTGTACTTGGTCGTGACAAGACGGTGGCGCGGGTCAACCGGCGTCGCGACAGGTGCGCCGAGATAGACATCACCAAGTCCAAGCACCAGATAGCTAGCGTCCGTGACCGTTTTCTTGACGTCTTCAATGCTGTCCAGCCCGTTGATGCGGCGGATGAACTCGATGTTGGACGGGCACCATGGTGCGTCTGCCCTGACGGATTGGATGTATTTGTCGATCGCCAACTGTGTGGCGGCGTCATCCCATGACAGCGGCATGCGCACGATGCGCGATGGGACTTCAATGCCATCGAGATCGCCCATGCTATCTTCGATGCGATGAAGTTCATCGAGAAGCTCGCCCAACGGCAGCGTTAGACTTGCGTAATGCACCTGCAGAGAGCGGATGCCGGGCGTCAGATCAAGAATGCCTTCAAGATTGCGATTTTCCAACGCCGTCATCAAGACATGCACTCGGAAACGCAGTTCGAGGTCGAGTGCAATGGGCCCGTATTCGATCAGCAAATATTTGTCGCCGGCCCGCCGATAGACGACTCGCGGCCGAGTTCCTTCGGCTGCCCGATCGCCGACGATGCAGCTGGCACCGCCAAGCGTGGCTGGGTCAGGAGCAGCGAGTGCCGACACCGGAGTGAGCGTTTGGATTTCGATCAGCTGCCGCTGTTCGCGCAGCTGAGCATCAGACGGGGTAAGATGCTTGAACCGGACTTTGTCGCCAGCCCGCAGCTGGCCCATCTTCCAAAGCTCCGCCGAGGCTATGGTGACGGGACAAACAAATCCACCAAGCGACGGTCCGTCGGGACCGAGAATAACCGGCATGTCGCCTGTGAAATCAACGGCTCCGATGGCGTAAGCGTTGTCGTGTATGTTAGACGGGTGCAGGCCTGCTTCACCGCCATCCTCGCGAGCCCATTCAGGTTTGGGGCCGATCAAACGGACGCCCGTGCGGTTGGAATTGTAGTGGACTTCCCACGCCGTTTCGAAAAATGTTTCGATGTCCTTGCCTGTGAAAAAATCCGGAGCGCCGTGCGGGCCGTCGAGAACGCCAATCTCCCAATCGCCGGAAATGCCAGGCATCAGCGCTTCCGGTAATGGCGTGCTCGTGGGCGGTGATGGCGCCAGATCCGGATCGCCGATGTGCAAGACATCACCGGCGAGCAGCGCTCGTCCGCCGTGTCCGCCGAACCGGCCGAGAGTGAAGGTCGCAGCGCTGCCGAGGTAGGACGGAACCGCAAGTCCGCCGCGGATAGCTAAGTACATTCGGGCACCGGCCGCGTTGACGGTTCCGAAGAATAGCGTCTCCCCCGCTTGGATTGTAACGGCTTCGTAGCAGGCAATTTCCCGCGCGCCAATTCTTACGGGGGCTTGGGCGCCCGTAATGCAAATGAGGGCATCAACATTGAATTTCAGAACGGGGCCCGACAGTGTGATTTCCAGGCCGGGGGCGCCGGGATCGTTGCCGACAATGCGATTGGCTAGCCGGAACGACAAATTGTCCATCGGACCGGAGGGTGGCACACCGACGTTCCAATAACCCACGCGCCCTGGCCAATCTTGCACGGTGGTTTGGGTGCCTGGAGTGACGACGTCAATGGTCTCGGGCTGATAGTCGAAGTCCGCTAAAGTGCGCGTTAGCATCTCTCCGCGCGCGAGTACTTCGGATGCAGCGAGCGCGCGCAAGTATGCCAGATTTGTTTCAATGCCGCCGATTTCTGTTCCAGCAAGCGCTTCGCGCAGTTTTTCCAGCACATCCGGACGCGTCTCGCCGGTGCAGATAATCTTGGCCAGCATGGGGTCGTAAAACGGCGTCACCTCCGTACCGCTTGCGATCCATGTTTCGATGCGCGCTTTTTTCGGCCAGCTCACATTCGTCAGCAGGCCAGAGCTCGGCTGGAAATCCTTGCCAGGGTCTTCCGCGTAAAGGCGGACCTGGATGGATGCGCCTTTCGGTTTGATGTCCGATTGTGGCGGCAGCGTCAGTTCGCCGGCGGCCTGGCGGATCATCCACTCGACGAGGTCTACACCCAACACTTCTTCGGTGACGCCGTGTTCGACTTGCAGGCGGGTATTGACTTCAAGGAAGTAAAACTCCCCGGTGTCGCTGTCGTACAGAAACTCAACCGTGCCGGCGCTGTCGTAGGAAACGGATTGCCCGAGGCGGACGGCGGTATCCCAAAGCTTGTGGCGCGCTTGGTCAGATAGGCCGGGCGCCGGCGTTTCTTCTATGACTTTTTGGTTCCTGCGTTGTGCCGAGCAATCGCGCTCGCCCAGCGCCAGAACATTGCCGCTGCCATCACCGAAGATTTGGACTTCGATATGCCGGCCGCGTGCCACGAACTTTTCTAGGAAGACACCGCCATCCTTGAAGTTGTTGCGAGCCAAGCGCTCGACGCGTTCGAAAGCTGCTGACAGCTCCCCTTCGGTCGAGACAAGTTGCAAGCCGATGCCGCCCCCTCCCGCCGTGCTTTTCAGCATGACCGGGTAGCCGATCCGCCCCGCTTGCTCTCGTGCATCGTCCAAACTGGCCAGAAGGCCGGATCCGGGCGCCAGCGGCACGCCGGCTGCGCGTGCCAGATCACGCGCCTGGTGCTTAAGGCCGAATGCCCGCATGTGTTCGGGCTTTGGCCCGATAAAGCGGATGCCCTGCGCTTCGCAGGCTTCAGCGAAATCGGGATTCTCGGAGAGAAAGCCGTATCCAGGGTGCACGGCTTGCGCTCCGGTTTCACGCGCGGCAGCCAAAATGGCATCCACGTTCAGATAGCTTTGTGCGGCGGGGGGTGGGCCGATGGCCACGGCTTCGCTGGCAGCTGCCACATGAGCCGCGTGGCGGTCAGCTTCGGAATAGACGGCGACGCTGGCGACGCCCATCCGGTCGAGCGTGCGTATGATTCTGGTTGCGATAGCGCCGCGGTTGGCGATTAAGACCTTGGAGAACATGCCGGTCAGTCCGCCTTGTCCCAGATCAGAACCTCGATTGGAGTCGGGTTGTAGTCGTTACACGGGTTGTTCAGCTGAGGGCAGTTGGAGATCAAGATGATGACGTTTAGCAGGGCTTGCATCTCGACATACTTTCCGGGGCCGGAGACACCATCTTCGAATGTGAGCCCGCCTTCGGGTGTAATCGGCACGTTCATGAAGAAATTGATGTTGTGCGCTATGTCCCTTTTGCCGAGACCGAGCTCTTCATGCTCGGCAAGCGCCAGCAGGTATGAGTCCCGGCAGGCGTGCATCGTTTTCTTTTCCAGCGCATAGCGCACGGTGTTGCTTTCTGTGGCGCAGGCACCGCCCAAGGTGTCGTGTTTTCCGACAGTGTCCGCCGTAACTTTCAGCATCGGCCGGCAGAGATCGGAAAGGATCGTCGTGCCGGTGCTGATGTAGACGTTGCCTTGTTCGCGGATGGTGTCGATCGCGGAGTAGCGCTCGTGCGGGGCGTCGGCGTTGAAGAACAAGGTGTCGGCGGCCTGATTTCCTTCGGTGTCGACCAGCCGAATGGTTTGTCCAGCCTTGACGGTGTGGAGGAAGTAGTCGCCCGCCGGGATCGTGTAGCGATAGCCGGCATCTTCGGGTTTAAGGTTGCTTTCCTGGAGCATTGCTGCGTCTCCCCTCACGAACAACAACCGGCGTGGAACAGCCGGGTGTTCTCAAAGCCGCGGCCGTTCTCTGGCGCCGAGTTGAGGCAAAGGTCATCCGCGGTTACGGGCGCGGCTTTGGCAATCTCGTACGTGACAGGTTTGCGCGGGTACTCCTCAGCTGGGTTGAGTGGATGCGGGCAGGTGTGAAGCAACACCAGCGTATCCATCTCGAACCGCAAGACGACCCTCGCGCCCGGTTGGGCGGCTGTGGGATCGAAGACGATCTTGCCATCGTCCTCGACCGTGACTTTGCTGAACCAATTGACGTTTGCAGCGAGGTCGCGCCGGCCTAGCCCGTACTTTTCTGCCTCGACGAGTAGGCTGTCATGACCGTTTTGCTGCCAATCGTTACGGGCGGCCTGGTAATTGATGCCACCCCACCTTTTTGCGACGTGCGCTTTTGTGGAGCAACCGCAGACTGTTTCGTGCCATCCGTGGGTATCGTCAACAATCGAGCAGAAGATGCGGCCCATGTCGGAGTAGAGACAGTGGCCTTTTGTGAGTTTGAACGTATGTTGGCCTTTCAGCGTATCGGGCGCGTTGTAGCGCTCCAGCGGGTTGGCGGGATTATAGAACAACATGCCGACATTGGCGCCGCCTTCGACGTCTTCCAGTGTCAGCGTCGTGCCCCGGCGCATGAGAAGCGACCAGTGTTTGCCACCAGGCAATGTGTCTTTGTAGATCGGTTCGCTCATTTTTATTGTTCCACTTTTCTTGGCGCGGCCTGCGGTTGTCGCGTCTATTTCTTTGCGGATGGTGATGCGGGCAAGGGATGCACTTGAGGAATGAGGGCTGCGATTAGCTGCATCGAGCCTGAGATGACGCCGCGACAGGTGATCATGTTGTCCGCGATTTCTTGAAGCTTAAGAGCTGGCCCCTGGACCAGGATAACTTCCATGGTTTGGTTGTTGGCTAGGTGAACGTGCAAAGAACTAATCACTTCGTCGATGTGTAGGGCTTGCAAATCAGCCAGTTTATTCTGCACGCCCGGCACCGCGTTCTTGTAGAAGAGCGTAATCGTGCCCGCCATGACGTCGTTTCCATATTCGCGGCGGTGCTCGATCAGCGATTTGTGAAGCATGTCTGCGATGGCTTGAGACCGGCTGTTGAACCCGCGCTCTTCCACCATCGAGTCCAGCTCGGTCACCAGCTTTTCGGGCAAGGAAATGCTGATGCGGCTGACAAGCTTGGAGTCGGATGAGACGGTTTCGGTCATAGCTGGTTCGTTCTGCCTTAGAAGAGATGCGAGTAGCGTTCGATTTCCCAAGGGCTGATCGAGAGGTGATAGGCTTCCCACTCGTTGCTCTTGTAGAGGATGAACTCATCGCGCAATTCTTTGCCGAGAGTTTCTTCGATAAACGGATCGCTGGCGAAGGCTTGCACCGCCTCCTGAAGCGTCTGCGGCAAGAATTCGATGCCGCGTGCCAAGCGTTCTTGCTCGGATATATCGTAGAGATTGCCTTCGTTGGGATCGCCGGGATCGATCTTGTTTCGCACCCCGTCCAATCCCGCGGCGAGCGCGAGCGTTGCAGCCAGGTAGGGATTGACCGACCCATCCGCATTTCGCGATTCACACCGGCCGCCGCCTGACGGAACGCGGACAGAATTGGTGCGGTTGTTCGAACCGTAGGAATTGAATACAGGCGCCCACGAGAACGTTGCCATGTCACCCTGGCGCACGAGGCGCTTATAGCTATTGACCGTAGGGGCGAAGGCAGCGCACAGCGCACGGCCATGTTTCAAAATCCCTCCGACAAAATGATAGCCGGTTTCTGTGAGGCCAAGGCCGCGCGGATCATCTTTGGGATCGCGGGCGAAGGCGTTCTTTCCGGTGGCCAGTTCGGAAAGGGACATGTTGAAATGCGCGCCATTGCCAGTTCGATTGGCGAACGGCTTGGGCATCATGGTCGCAATCAGCCCCTGCTGCTTAGCATAATGTTTGGCCATGAAGCGGAAGAACGTCACGCGATCACACGTCGTGAGCGCGTCCGAATAGGCGAAATCGAACTCGTACTGGCCGTTGGCGTCTTCATGGTCGAATGAATAGAGATCCCAGCCGAGACCGTTGATCGCGGCCGCCATCTGGTCCAGCCAGGTGTAGTTGTCGAGGAAGCTGGCAAGGTCGTAACAGGGCTTGATGAGCTTGTCGTCGGGGTTAGGGACGGACAGCGAACCGTCGTCGTTCTTCTTAAGCAGAAAGATCTCGCACTCAACACCGAGGTTGAAGCCCAGCCCCAGCTCGGCGGCAGCTGCCAGCTGCTTCTTCAATGCGACGCGCGTATTGAAGGCGTACGGTTCACCTTGAAACGCGTTGTCGGCGGGCATCCAGGCGACGGCCGGCTCCCACGGGAGCTGGATGATGTGATTGAGATCGGGGACCGAGGTGATCTCTTCGTCATGGGGGGCTTGCCCCAGTCCGTCGAGCGCGTAGCCGGTGTAGCGTTCCGAGCCCTCGGCCATGTGTGCCAAGTGGTCGATGGGAACAACCTTGCCTTTCGGCACACCGTGGATATCCACGTACGCGCCGATGCAATACTTGATGCCCTGCTCCTTAAGCCGCTCTTGAACAAGCTTGACGTCATCATTCGAACTCATGGGCGCTATTTCTGCCTCCGTTGGTGTCCGGTTGAAGCGGTGTCGAAGTAAGACTGGGCGAGTGGCGGCTCTTCATCCTTGCCGCTTTCGACCAGTGAACTGAGGTCGTCGACCATCCACGAGAAGAGTTCCTGGCCCAGCGCCAGACTAGCCTGGCTGGGCGATCCCGTTACGCCATTCAAGCTGGTGCGGTTGACCGGGTGTGAGAAAATGCGTCCTTCTGTTCGGTCCTGGTCATCGGCACCGGCGATCATTCTCTCGCGAACAAGCTCTGGCGCGATTGCCATCATCAGGGCCGTTTCAGCGGCGTTGGCATGCCAGTCTTCAGCGTCTGCGAAGTGCGCGTTGCGCACACGTTCACTAATGGTGGCGGAATTGAGCACGCAAACCATCAGGTCATCATGTTCGGCACGCAGGAGTTCAAGCGCGCATCTCAACGGCGCGGCGTTTGTGACGTGTGTGTTGATCATGAAAAGGCGCCGGACACCGCTATGGTGAGCCCAATCACCGATTTCTTTAACGACTTGGATCAGTGTAGCCGGTTGCAGTGCGATCGTGCCAGGCCAGCGGCGGCTGTGTCCGATCGAGCAGCCATATGGGAGGACGGGTAGCATGGGCACGTTTGTCCGCTTAGAAACAGCCGCGCATAGTTTATCGGCCAACACCCAGTCCATCCCGGTGCCGAGGTGCGGGCCGTGCTGTTCGGTGGCACCGACCGGCAAGATGGCAGACTGGCGGGCGTTCGCCAGCTGCTCTTGGAATTCCGGCCATGTCAGTTCGGACCACATCGCGACGCTTCACTCCACGCTATCAGTTACGTCGGTAAGGCGCGGAAGCGCGGCGAAAGCTTCGGGATCATCGTCGCCAGGCAGATGGTCCGCTTCGTCCTTCTCATGAATAAGCTCTTCCAGGCGGCGGCGTGTCGCTAGAAATTCTTCGGTATTGGTGACGTTGTCAGGCCGGGGACGCGGTACGGGGACTTCGATTAGCTCGAGTAATTCGCCAGGATGTGGCTTTAGCGCCAAGATGCGATCGGCAAGGAAGATTGCCTCGTCCAAGTCGTGGGTTATGAAGACGATGGTGATGTCGATCTTGCGCCAGATTTCCAGCAGATGGGCTTGCATACGCGCGCGCGTCTGAGCGTCGAGTGCGCCGAACGGCTCGTCCATCAACAGTATGCGGGGTTGGTTTGCGAGCGCGCGCACGATGGCAACGCGTTGTTTCATGCCACCGGAGAGCTGGTGCGGATAGCTGTCGGCGAACTTCGAAAGTCCGACGAGGTCGAGCCATTGGCGTGCTTGAACGTCGGCCTCTGATTTGCCCAGGCCATTGACTTCCAGGCCGAACATCACGTTTTTCTTGACCGTTAGCCACGGGAATAGCGTGTAGGTTTGGAAAACCATGCCGCGGTCGCGGCCCGGTCCTGTCACGGGCTTTCCATCAAGCAGAACTTTGCCGGAGGTTTGTTCTTCCAGGCCCGCCAGGATTCGGATGAGCGTAGACTTGCCACAGCCGGATGGGCCGATGACGCAGACGAACTCGCGCCGGTGCGTTGAGAAACTCACGTCGCGCAGCGCAACAGTTTCCTTGCCCCGGCTTTCGAAGACCTTTGTGAGGTTTTGCACGTCCAGGATAACATCGCGTGCCTTGAGACGATCGAAGCGCTCGCGCACAGCTTGCGACTGGTCGAGATAGCTGAGGGCCTGTTGTGGCTTGTCCATTGCTACCTCGATTGCCCCGTTTGATCCCAGGTAAACATGCGCCTGCCAAGCCAGGCCAACAATAAGTCCGTCGCCAGGCCGAGCACGCCGATGATGATGATGGCGGCGTATACGTTGTCGAAGTGGCGGTAGCGCGCTTGCTGGGTGATGAACCACGTGATGCCGGACGACGTGCCAATAAGTTCGGCGACGATCAGGTAGGTCCAAGCCCAACCAAGTAGTATGCGCTGGTCGCGATAAATCGCCGGCAACACCGCCGGTATGACGACGCGAGAAAGCATTTGCCGTCGTTTGGTGCCAAGTGTCATGGCTGCTTCGACGAGCGGATACTGCAGGGTGCGCGTGGTGTTCGCGATCACAAGTATTTGCTGGAAGAGCGTTCCTATGACGATGATGGCGATCTTCGGTCCGTCGTAAATTCCGAGAATGGCGACCGCGAGTGCGCCGAAGGCGGGAGCCGGCAAGTAGCGGAAGAATTCGATAAAGGGCTCCGTCAGTCGAGAAACGCCTGAGTATGCCCCGCACAGAATGCCGAGCGGCACGCCAATAATCGAGGAGATGAGAAAGCCCCAGAATATGATTTGCACGCTGTGCCAAAGGCTTTCGTGCAGCCACTTGCCGTCGCGCGTCTGAGGTTCGGCCGTGAAAGATGTATACAATGCCGCCAGCACCTCGTGTGGCGCTGGCAGGTAAATTGGGTTGGCGGGGCGGCCTTCAGGTGCCGCCGCCCCGCTTTCGTTGGCCTTGGTGACTTCTCTCGCGAACGTTTCGCGCGGCACGCGCATGCCGGGCTGGAGGTAGGTGACGCTGCCAGGGTCCGACACTTTCACCATCGGATGCCAGATCCAGGGCACGTAGCTCACAGCACTCCACAACCCTATAGGCAGGGCAAACGAGAGGATGGCAAACACCATGCTTCTCGTGGGGGACAGTGGAGCCCGCACCATTAACATCTTTCCGCGTCGCATTGAGGCGTCTCCAGCAGCGCTCGCGATAGCCCGCCCGTTTACTCGGGAGCGGCTTCGTTTGTCAGAGACGGATCGATGTAGGAGTCGATGTCCTGTGCTTCTTTGTAGACCTCGTACTTCACGTTGAAGTCGTCGGCGATCTTGGACGATCCATAGAGCGAGCCGAAGCCGTCAGCCTTAGCCATGATTTTCTTGGCCTCGGTCAGGCTGAGCAACTTGGTGCCGCCGAGCAGCGGTTTGTACTCTTCCGGTGTTACGCCGACGCGACCCGACATGATCTTGACGGCATCGTCTTGGGTCTTGGGATCGTTGATATAGCTGACGACCTTATCCCAAACCTTGACGACCTTGAGCCAGTCATCGCGCCGTTCCGCCAGGCTGGCGGGGCTTACCGTCAAGGCGTCATAGATCAGCCCAGGCTGGTCGGCCGAGGTGTAGACCGGTTTGGCGCCAGGTACGGTCTTCATCGCCATGCCAGAGTTTGGCTGCCAGGCTCCGATGGCATCGACATCGCCGGACGAGAGAACCTGCGGCGTTTCGTTGGTCTTGGTGTTGACGAGTTTAACGTCGGCTTCGGTCAAACCCGCTTTTTCTAAGCCGTTGAGCAAAAGCAAATGCACGACGAAGCCAATTTCAACTCCGATCTTCTTGCCCTTCAGGTCTTTGAGCGTCTCGAACCCGGGCTTGGCGACAATCATGTCATTGCCATTGGAGTAGTCCGTGATGAGGATCATCACACCTTTGCCGCCGGTCGCGCCCATGACGAGCGTGTCACCGTTGGTGGCGGTTACGGCATCGATTTTTCCGGCGCTGAAGGCGTCCATCGAGGCGACGTAGTCGAACCACTCGAATTCGACTTCCACACCTTCTTCCTTCAGCCAGCCTTTCTCGATTGCAACTTGCCAAGCGACCCAGCCGGGCCAGTCGCTGTAGCCAATTTTGAGGGGCGCGGCGGAGACGCCGCCGGCCAGCGCTAGCACGAACGAAACGGCGAGCCCGAGCACCACACTCAGGCGAGCTTTGCATGTCATGGACAATCTCCTTGTGACCCACGAGATGAGTATTACGAACTGTCAAATTCGTAATACTGATCTGGCAAGGAGCGTGCCACTTCGCTAATGCATTGATATAAGGGGACTGCTCCAGTCTACACGCCGTGTGCTCAGGCCATTCTGCTTAGCTGCTAACCGCCCACCGGCGCGCAATTGAGCAAAGTGCACGCCGCCCAACTTTCGCTGAGCACTTAGCGAAAGGCGCCAGCTTGAACGCCTCGGAACACAGATCCGATCATTCTCAACGTTGCCACGCGCGGTGTCGCTATCGTGGCGGCGGTGCTGAAAGCCGCATTGTTCGCGGGCCGCCGAAGCCGGAATTGGCAGCTGCTATTTGGGTCCGCGGGGGACTTTAAGCGGCGCACAAAGTTTCCTGATATGAAATTTACTTGACTATAGCAAAAGTGTTTGGGATGGATGGGCTAGGCAATTTTTGATTTCTGATAGGGACGATTGACGATGGTGAGCGGAGTGAGTGAAGCCACTGACTACGTTCATGTTGGTATTTTTGACTTCACGGGTGCGTTCCGTGAGAAGCGGCTTTCAAAGGCTGGCTACGATAGAGCTGTTACTCAAGGTTGGCGCTTCATCGACGCCTTGCCGTTCTGGACGTTCGATGAGAGCTGCTTTGCCGAGAAAGGATTTGTCGATGAGGCCGTCGAGATCGATAGCGAAAGCTTGCGGCCTTATCCTTTCGAACCATCGAGTGCGTTGGCTGTAGCTGACTATGCCGGCCCGAGCGCTGCGATCTCCCCGCGTGCCACCCTGCAACGGGTTGCGTCCAAGGCGCAGCAGCTCGGTTTCACGGCGCACGCTGGATTTGAGTTTGAGACGATCTTCTTAAACGAAGACGGTGATTCCCTTCGCTTAGGGGAGTGGTCCAGCCTTGTGCCTGCTCTGCCGCACAATCGTTGCTGGTCTGGCGTTGCGCCGGCCGCTGATGCTCCTTTCCTCGCAGACGTTCACCAGAACTTGGCCAATGCCGGCATCCCCATTGATCATCATTGCATGGAACTTGGGCCCGGCTGCGTTGAATACTGCTTGGCGCACGAGACGATTGTCAAAGCCTCCGATAGCGCGTCATTGTTCAAGACGTTCACAAAGGCATTGGCCCGTCGCTCTGGCCTGACTGCGAGTTTCATGGCGCAGCTCGATGAGAGTTATCCAGGGCTCGGCGGACATATCTCAATTTCTCTCTCCTCCTCATCTGGTCAGCCGGCATTTTTCGATGAAAGTGACGCCCACCGGCTGAGTGCGACGGGGCGCAACTTCCTCGGTGGCATTCTCAAACTCATTCCGGAATTGATGGCGATGTTTGCGCCATCCGTTAATTCGTATCGCCGGCTGCGTCCCGGGAACTGGGCACCGCGCGCTCCGAATTGGGGCATTGGGAATTACTCTTGCGGCGTGCGCGTGGTTACGCATTCGCCAGAAGATACGCGTTTTGAGTTTCGGTTGCCCGGTGCGGACGTCAATCCGCACGTTGTCGCCGCAATGATTTTGGCGGCCGGTTTGTGGGGTGTCGAAACGAAAGCCGATCCTGGTCCGCCTGTTGTTGGAAACGGACGCCTCGAAGTGGTTGATGCCGAACAACAGCTGCCGACTTCACTAGAGGAAGCGGCGCGGCGTTTCGCGCGCTCGATCTTTGCACCTGAATTGTTCGGCAAAGCCTTCGTCGATCATTACGCGGCCTGGTGCAAGGCCGAAGCCGCCGCCTTCCATGCCCACGTTTCTGCATTCGAGCGAGCCCGCTATCTGGAGACTTTGTGATGACTGATATTGAAGCATTCGTCGACGCACCTGGCCGTGCCGAACAAGTTGCTGAGGTGAGAAAGCTTATCGACGAACTCGGCATTGAGTATCTCTATTTGCAGTTCGTGTCGGTCACAGGTCGCATCTGCGGCAAGGGTATTCCTGCCGATCACTGGGAGAGCGTTGCGAAGAAGGGCTTTCAGCTCGTCTACGGCGCTACGGTGAACCTGTTCCTCAATCGACATGGCCAGTATATGGGGTACGGTCCGGAGGCGGCAGAGCTCGTCGGCATCCCCGAGCCTGAAACGTTTTGCCAATTACCGTGGGACAAGCGTGTTGCGCGCGTTTTCTGTACGCTTTTCAGGAACCGCGAAGAACGGCAGGATCCAGGCGCTTTTTTGACATCTGATTGCCGTGGCAATTTGCGCCGCATCCATGACCAGTTCAAAGCCGATCATAACGGGCTTCACCTGCGTGAGGGTGTTGAGCCGGAAATGATGTGGCTCAAGCGCGACGAAGACGGAAAGCCGGCAGGTGGATTTTCCAAGCCCTACTGCTATCACATCGATCAGTTCGAGAGTCTGCGTCCTGTCTACATGCGCGTGATTGAATATGCGCGTGCGATGGGCCTGGACATGATCCAGGGTGACCACGAAGACGCGCCTGGCCAGCTTGAACTGAATTTCACATTTGACGACCCTTTGCGCACTGCTGACCGCTTGACTACGTACCGGCAGATTTGTGCGCAGGTTGCACGCGAGCACAATCTCATTGCGTGCTTCATGTCGAAGCCTTTCATGAACGTTTCGGCGTCGGGCTGCCATCACAACATCAGTTTCTGGAAAGGCGGCGAAATCACTCGCAAAAAGCTTGGCCAAAACACCGTGTCGGCTATGCCGCAAGTGTTCGAGTATGCCGACGGTGGCGAAAACACCTTCTTGCCAGATGGCGCAGACCTACAAATGCCAGGCCTGGTCGGTAAGCGCGTCATCGCAGGTATCGTCGAACACCTCTACGCGCTGACGGCGATTGGCTGTTCTACGGTCAACTCGTATCGCAGGCTTTGGGACACCGGTTTTTGGGCCCCTGTGTTCGCTGACTGGGGATTTCAGAACCGGACGACAGGGCTAAGAATTTCCGCGCCGGGTCGCTTCGAGTACCGCGCCGTCGACAGCATGGTGAACCCCTACCTGATGGCTGCGGGCATCATTAAGGCGGCCGATGACGGCATCAAACGCGGCCTGGAACCGAACCCGCCGGAAGAGCGCAACATCTATGCCGCGATGGAAGCCGGCAAGGTTGTGAAGAAACTGCCAATGACACTCGGTGCGGCGCTCGAGGCGTTGTCGAAGGACGAAGTGATCAAGTCGGCCATGCCTGGAGAAATGTATCGCCTCTACCACGAATACAAGACAGACGAGTGGGAACGGTTCAACCATACCGTTTCTGACTTTGACGTTCAGACGTACCTCGACTGTCTACCGTAACGCGAGCAAGTTTCCGGAAGCGACATGAGTCAAACTGTCATGGTCCAAGATGCGCCTTTCATAAATCTCGCCGATCCTTCGTTCTCCATACGATCAAAACCGGTCAAAGATGCGCGGGATAAAAGCTGGTATTCCGCCACGCCTTATGGCCTTGCTGTGCTGAGGCACGAGCATGTCAAAGCGCTATTGCTTCACGAGAAGCTGCGCCAGGGCAGTCACGCGTGGCCGGCTCACAACAAAGTTGAGGGCCTGTTTGCTGACTGGTGGGGGCGCACCATCCTCGTGAAGGAAGGGGCCGATCACGCACGCTTGCGCAAGCTCGTGAATCCGGCGTTCGCACCGCGCATCGTGCATAGCATGTTGGACGATTTCGAAGCCATCGCGACTGAATTGGTCGCCGAATTCATCGACAACGGGAAGTGCGATTTCATGGAGGAATTCGCGAACCCGTATGCGGCTCGAATTCTCTGTCATATCCTCGGAATACCGAAGGAGGAGTCTGGGCACGTCCTCGAACTTTCGGCGACGATGGGTCTGGCTCTTGGCGTTTCCTTCAAAAAGCATGAAGCAGCCATTGAAGAGGCGACAAAGGCGATGTTCGACTACGCGGCCGCGCTGGTCAACAAACGCCGTAGTTTTCCCGGTGACGATTTTATGTCGGCGCTCGTTGCAGCCAGCGAGGACAACGACCGCCTGTCGGACCAAGAACTAAGCGACATGATCGTGATGCTTGTCTTTGCCGGCATCGACACCACGCGAAATCAGATCGGCCTCAGCATGGAGCTGTTTCTCGAACATACGGACCAGTGGGAACTTCTGGCGGCAGATCCGGAGCTCGCAACACGAGCGGTGGAAGAGGTGCTTCGGGTGCGTCCGACCATCACGTGGGTGACGCGTGAAGTGGTCGTGGACTTTGAGTACAACGGCCTTGAGATCAAACGCGGTACGACGCTTCATCTCCTCAGTGAGTCTTCCGGCACGGACCCGAAAGTTTTTGAGCCCGGGTTTGACATTACCGTGCCGCGTAAGCGCCACTTTGGATTTGGCGGTGGAATCCATCACTGCCTCGGTCACGCCATAGCCCGGTCGGACATGGCTGTGGCCTTAAGAATTCTGCCGGCTCGGATCACCAATATTAGAGCAGACGGCCTTACGACGTTCTTGCCCGACAGCGGCAATACGGGTCCGATCAATCAGCCAATCGCATTTGATAAGCGCTAGGCGAGGCGCTGCAAGCAGCCATAAGGGGAATGTTGTGCGTCTGTTGGTTTTCCAGCATGCCGATTGCGAGCATCCGGGTAGCTTGCGCAAGTACCTCGCGCAGGATGGCGTTGCGTGGGATGCGGTTGAGCTTGATGAAGGCGAGCCCATCCCCAGCTTCGACGGCTATGACATGCTCTGGGTCATGGGCGGGCCGATGGACGTGTGGGATGTCGTCGAAAACCCGTGGCTGATTGCCGAGAAAAAAGCGATCCGTTCCTGGGTGCGAGAGACTGGCAAACCCTTCCTTGGTTTTTGTCTAGGCCACCAATTACTCGCCGATGCTCTCGGAGGAACGTGCGGCCCGGCGCGGCATCCTGAAATCGGCATTCTCGATGTTGAACTAACCGATTGTGGTGCCGCAGATCCGGTGTTTGACGGCCTACCGCGCCGTCAGAAATGTTTGCAGTGGCATTCTGTTGAAGTGGCTCAGCCGCCGGAAGATGCCGTCGTACTGGCGTCGTCACCCCACTGCCCGGTGCAAGCCATGCGCATCGGTAACCATGCTTGGTCGATGCAATATCACGTCGAAATCGAAGACGACACCGTCGAGAATTGGTGTGCCATTCCGGCCTACGGCGCGGCGCTGCAAAAGACTCTCGGACCGCAAGGCATCGAGCAGATGCGTGTGAAGATGCTCCAGATCCTGCAGGGAGTAGATGGTATTTTTCCCCAGGATCGTGTTTGGGCCGTGTTTAAACTCGGCAGCATCGTATCCTTCGGT
>JBGTSB010000049.1:0-321 GCA_041940525.1 Hyphomicrobium sp. | reverse complement strand
TTATGCGTCTTGCTGCTCACAATTGAAGCGCGAAAATCCGCAGGCCAGACTGAAGCTGAGTTTGTTCGAGACGATCGATTGCAAGTCATTCAGCTGAAAGTTTGTGCAGCCAGTTCGCTCTGTCCAATATCTGCGCAGATTCCAATTGACATACCGCTGTCCGCCCACTTCAATAGGAAAAAAGGTTTCCTAAGAAGAAGTTTTTGGGGAGGGGGAGCCTCACCGGACATGGTTTGGCTTTTCGCTGCAGGTTCGTTCATCCATTGGAGATGGGTCAAAAATGGAACAACAACTCACTGAACTGGCCGCGAAAGTGGCAAC
>JBGTSB010000048.1:0-25381 GCA_041940525.1 Hyphomicrobium sp. | reverse complement strand
GCGGACCGAGGGCCGCCACCGGCAGCGCGACCAGGCGAGAGCGAAGATCGGCCAGAGCGATCTCCCAACGCGCCGGCGGCTGCCGGCCGACCAGCAGCAAATGGCCCTGGCGCTCGGCCAGCATGTTGAAGAGGTGGAACAGGCCCCGAGCCACATCCGCGCCGGCCAGCGTCCCGGCATCGAGATCGTCGATCACGCAGGCGGTCGACGCGCCCAGGAGCTCGGGCGGCTCGCCGGCGACGAGATCCGCCGGCGCCACGTCGCGGGCGCCGCTGCGCTCGCGGAACACGCTGGCGAGGTGGCTTTTTCCGGCGCCGGCCGGGCCATGGAGAACGAGGCCGCGACCCGGCCAGTCCGGCCAGCGGTCGATCCATTCGACGGCGACACTGTTGGCCGGGGCGACGAGAAAGCTGTCGCGCCCCAGCGCCGGGCGATGAGCCAGATCGAGGGCAAGCTGGCGCATCACGGCTGCACCGTGCCGTCGTCCCCGCCCGGCGGATCGCCGGTGGACTCATCGCCGCGGTAGAACGGGCTGTCGAGGTATTGATCGAGAGCGAAGCGCGCCAGGAAACGATCACGGAGCGCTTGGAAAAAGTTCTATCAGCAAGCTAGAGGGCAAATCGTAAGGCTCACGCACGGCTCGTCCGCGAATATCCGCCATATTTGCGGGGAGCATGCGAATGAACCGGAAGCAACGGCGCGCGGCCGCGGCAGTCGCCCGGCAGGGGGCAGACACGCCGATGATGCAAGCTGATCAGAACTACGTCCTAGCGTACCGACACCACGAACTCGGCGATCTGGAAAGCGCCAAAGCTCATTATCTTCGCGCCCTCGCCGTGATGCCTGATCATGCGGGCTGTCTGATGGGGTTGGGGCTCATCGCTCTGAACCACAAGATGCTGGATGAGGCCGAGGAGTTTCTGGAAAAGGCTGTCGAGCAAGAGCCGGAAGAGCCGGGGATTCTCGCCAACCTCGCAGCTGCTAAGCTTGAGCTGGAGAAATACGAAGAGTGCAAGCAGATTAGCGAACGCGCGCTTGCCAAAAATCCCAACAATTATCAAGCGCTGACGAACCTCAGCTTTGCCCTGCGTCACCTCGGAGATGCAGCAGCGGCTATTGAGCCGGCCCGGCGAGCGGTCGACATGGACCCGAAACAAGCGACAGGGCTGGTCGCGTTGGGCACGGCGCTGATGAAATGGGAGGAGCGTACGGATTCGGATGTTGCCGAAGCGCTCCAACTTCTTAAAAGCTCCTACGCTATTAATCCTTCACTCGTCGCTGCGTGCGGTGGTGCAGCTCTGCCAGAGTTGATGCTGCGCAATGGGCAATGGGCTGAAGTTATCGAGCTGCTGACCAAAGGCGACCATTTTGATGACGACGACCCAGATAAGCATCGAATCCTAGGTTATGCCTACGACGCTAGGCAGGACTATTCAAAGGCAGTCCCCGCTGCTGAACGGTATTGCGAACTCGACCCAGAAAACGCTCATGCCTTTGCCGCGCTAGGCGCAACATTGATGCGTGCCGGGCGAAACGAAGAGGCCGTCTCTAAGCTCGAGAAGGCGTTAGAGCTTGACCCCAATCTGCACGTAGCAAAACTCGATTTGTGTCAGGCGAAGCAGATGCTTTGTGAATGGGATGGCCTGCTCGAACTTCAATCTGAAGTCGTCGAGATGATGAAGGAGCATGGCAATTTCTCAGGACCGTTCCAGCTTATCTCGATGCCCAACCCGGCAGGCTCAGCTGCCAACCAGCTTATGTGCGCCAAGATCTCGCAGAAAGCCTTCCTTGTGCAGGCGCGCCGCACAAAAGATGGCATCAGGACCAAGCACCCGAGAGAGAAGCTCAATCGCAAACTACGTATCGGATACCTGTCCAATGACTACCGACAGCACGCGACCGCATCGCTGATCGCAGAACTGATCGAACGTCATGATCGTGACCAGTTCGAGATTGTTGCCTACTGCTATACTTTGGATGACGAGAGCGTCTTCCGAAACCGCTTGAAGCGCTCGTTTCACAAGTTCCGGTACATCCGCGACATGTCGGACGCTGAGGCCGCGAAGCTTATTGAGGAAGACGAAATAGACATTCTCGTTGACCTCAAAGGCTATACCCAGGGCTCGCGCACCACGATCCTTACCTATCGCCCGGCTCCAATTCAGGTGAACTATCTCGGATATCCCGGCACACTTGGCCTCGACTGCGTGGACTATATTATTGGTGATGAATTTTTGACGCCGATGGATAGTCAGGAGTTCTATTCTGAACGAATTGTCCAGCTGCCCGACTGCTATCAGCCGAACGACCGCAAGCGGCCATTGGACCCGCGATTGACCCGCCGTGAAGACTATGGGCTGCCGCGCAACGCTTTTGTTTTTTGCAGCTTTAACAACATCAATAAGCTGACCCGTGAAGTCTTCCAAGTCTGGATGCGCTTACTACAACAGGTTCCTGAATCGGTCTTTTGGATTTTCACGGGATCGCGAACCGTGATGGAGAACCTGCGCCGGGAAGCGCGGGCGTGCGGCGTTGACGCGGACCGGTTGGTCTTCGCAGAGCGTCAAGCGCTACCCCAACACATCGCACGCATGAAGCTTGCCGACCTGTTTCTTGATTCCTTTCCTTGTACGGCACACACAACAGCGAGCGAAGCCATGTGGGCTGGCCTGCCTTTGCTGACCTGCGCAGGCGAAACATTTTCTTCCCGTGTTGCCGGCAGCATCTTAACCGCCGCTGGGCTACCCGAGCTTGTTACCAATAGTTTGGAAGAGTACGAAGCCAAGGCGCTCGCCCTGGCGCGTGATCCCGCGGCTCTAGAAGAGCTTCGTGAGAGGGCGAAGAACTGCACCTCGTCACCTCTCTTCGATACCTTGAGCTACACCAGAAATCTTGAGAAGGCCTATTTGGGAATGGCGGCGATCTATAATGATGGCCGGGAGCCTGAGGGAATTACAGTCCGCGCGTTAGACGACTCCATCCATCCTGATGCCCAATTCACGACCTCACAGGAGAATGCCATGTCAGCAGCGCTGCTGGAAAAAGCGAAAATTGCCGAAGTCGCGGACGCCGAACAAGCGCCCAAGCACGAGCGCGTCAAGTTCGATATTTGCCCGCTCTGCTACAGCGACGATGTCATGCCGATGGGGCGGGCCGATTGTTCTCGCCACACGCTCTACAAGCCGCAGCTGCCTGACATGATCAATTGGCGGATGTGCAAGAGCTGCAATCACGTTCACGCAGACGGCTTCTTTGACGCCGAGGCCTACAGCGTCATTTACCCGCGTACGCCTCCCAAAGAACTCGCAGGCTACGATATCGAGCGTCAGCGGCTCAATGCGGCGGCGATCGTGAACCAAGTGGGCCGTTTTGTGCCTGCAGGGAACTGGCTCGACGTTGGCTTTGGCGATGGATCCGTACTTCTTGCTGCCCAGGAATTCGGATACGGCACTGTCGGCCTCGACATTCGTGGTGACAACGTCGAAGCGATGAAGGAATTCGGCATCGAAGCTTACGAGCTGTGCCTTGAGCAGTTCAATCCCGCTGTGCAGTTTGACGTCATAAGCATGATCAATGTGCTGCAGCACGTCCCATTCCCGGGCTCGGCGGTTGAGCATGCCGCACGCGTCATCAAGCCTAAGGGCATTTTCCACCTGGTGCTGCCGAACATGGCCACGAGTGTGTGGGAAGCCATGGACAAGCAGAAGAACAATCCGTTCTGGGCTGACATGGAGATCTACCACCACTTCACCCGCGACCGGCTCTATAAGCTGCTCGCTCAGCACGGCTTCGGGCCCGTGGCATACAATATCAGTGAGCGGTTCCGCTGCACGATGGAAGTCACTGCGATCAAGATCCCTGACGGCGCTTAATAATTCGGCCACCTGCTTGTTCGGCCTAAGGGCGGGGGAAACCCCGCCCTTTTTCTTGGGCCGCCGAAAGATCGCCCAGGTCGTGTGGCTTCTGGCAGCTTGCTTGCTCCAGTGGCGTCGAGTACTCGGATGGCATGAAACTTTACAAGTCGTTCGCCACCGTGGGTGGCCTCACCATGGTTAGCCGGGTTCTGGGCTTCTTGCGCGATATTCTCGCCGCGGCCGTTCTCGGTACGGGCCTCGTAGCGGATGCGTTTTTCGTCGCCTTCCGCTTTCCCAATCTTTTCCGGCGCCTGTTCGGCGAAGGTGCGTTCAACTCTGCCTTCGTCCCATTGTTCGCAGGCAAGCTGGAGGGTGAGGGGCGGGACGCAGCCCGCGCGTTCGCCGAGCAGGCGATGGCGGGACTGACGTTCGTGATCGTGCTGTTGTCGGCGGCTTGCATGATCGCAATGCCGTGGCTGATGCATGTTCTCGCGCCGGGCTTTGCCGACACTCCGGAGAAGTATGATCTGGCGGTGCTTCTGACGCGGATTACCTTCCCGTATCTCTTATGTATGTCGCTCGTCGCTCTGCTTTCGGGCGTGCTCAATTCATTTGGAAAGTTCGCGGAAAGCTCCGCAGTTTCCATCGTCCTCAATATTGTCTTGGCATCAGCCATGCTTCTAACGATCGCACTGGGCTACCGGAACGAGCCGATGGCCGGCGTGATCATGGCGTGGGGCGTTTTTGTTGCGGGCCTGCTGCAGCTGGCATTGCTCGTTTGGGGCATTCGGCGGATCGGCTTTCGGCTGACGCTGCGGCGGCCGAGCTGGAACGGAAACATGAAGCGGCTGGTGATGCTCGGCATTCCGGGCATCATCGCGGGTGGCGTCACGCAGCTGAACATTGTTGTCGGCACGATTATCGCTTCCTTGCAGGACGGTGCCGTCTCTCATCTGTATTACGCAGATCGCATTTATGAACTGCCTTTGGCCATTGTCGGGATCGCTATTGGCGTTGTGCTTCTTCCTGAGATGTCTCGCAGTTTGCGGGCTGGAAATTTCGATGCCGTCAAACGCAGTCAGAACCGCTCATTAGAGTTCGCGATGCTTCTGACGGTACCGGCGGCCGTGGCGTTGGCTGTTATCCCGAACGCCATCGTTTCGGTTCTGTATGAGCGCGGCGCGTTTACGGCAGCTGATACGCCGTCGACAGCCAATGCTTTGGCCATCTTCGCATTGGGTCTTCCGGCGTTTGTTTTGATCAAAGTGTTTTCGCCGGCCTTCTTTGCCCGCGAGGACACGCGCACGCCGATGCAGATCGCTGTGGTCAGTCTGCTCGCGAACACGGCTGGATCGATTGCGCTGTTTTTCTGGTTCCGCCATCTTGGCGTCATGCCTCATCTGGGCATCGCCGTTGCGACTGCGGTCGGCGGCTGGATGAATGCCGGATTGTTGTGGACCGCCCTTTTGCGGCGTGGCCATTTCTCTTCGGACGCCCGTCTGCTGCGGTCGTTGCCGTTGATCGTTCTCTCTAGCGCCATCATGGGCGTGGTGCTGTATTTTGGCGCCCAGGCTTCGGCCCCGTGGCTCGACACTGGACAGCATATCGGAATTAGGGCAGCAGCGCTGGCCGCGTTGATAGGCGCCGGTATGGTGACCTATTTTGCGATGGCCCACCTGACAGGTGCCTTCCGCCTCAGTGATCTGAAGGCCGCCATTGGGGGAAGTGCTACTCAAGCCTAACTGCCCCTTGCGCAGGACGCGCACGCACGCGATAACCCGGCCCGACCGAACGCTAAGGAACTTGACTTATGAAGCTTACGCCGCGCGTCTTTTCAGGCATGCAGCCGACTGGCAGCCTGCATCTTGGCAACTACCTGGGTGCGATGTTGCAGTGGATTGAGATGCAGCAAACACACGAGTGCATCTACTGCGTGGTTGATTTGCATGCCATCACGTTGTGGCAGGAGCCGGCTGAGCTGGCGTCGGCAACTCGTCAAGTTACGGCCGCTTACATTGCTGCTGGGCTCGACCCGAAGAAGAGCATTCTGTTCAACCAGAGCCAGGTGCAAGAGCACGCGGAGCTCGCGTGGGTATTCAATTGCGTGGCGCGCCTTGGATGGCTGAACCGCATGACGCAGTTCAAGGATAAGGCCGGGAAGGATCGCGAGGCAGCATCAGTCGGCCTGTACGCGTATCCCAACCTCATGGCCGCCGATATTCTCGCTTATCGCGCCACGCACGTGCCGGTGGGAGAAGATCAGAAGCAGCACCTTGAGCTGGCGCGAGACATCGCACAGAAGTTCAACAACGACTTCAGGCCGCAAATCGAGGCGGCCGGGTTTGACGATGGCATTTTCTTCCCGCAGCCCGATCCGGTCATTACCGGTCCAGCGACGCGCGTGATGAGCCTGCGCGATGGCACGAAGAAGATGTCGAAGTCCGATCCATCGGATCTTTCGCGCATCAACTTGACCGATGACGCGGATACGATCGCGCGCAAGATCAAGAAGGCTAAGACGGATCCGGAAGGCATTCCATCCGAAGAAGCTGGTTTGTCGGGCCGGCCGGAGGCTGAAAACCTCGTCGGCATCTATGCGGCGCTGGCCGGACGCTCTCGGGCGGATATCCTTTCTGAGTTTGGCGGGTCTCAGTTCTCAACCTTCAAGACGTCACTGGGTGAACTTGCCGTTGACCGGCTGAAGCCGCTTGGCGACGAGATCAAACGATTGACCTCTTCGCCGGACGAGATCGACGCCATCTTGGCTGACGGTTCACAGCGAGCGCACGCGATTGCCAAGCCCGTTATGGATAAAGTTAAGGACATCGTGGGCTTTGTGCGTTCTTCATGACATGCGTCAACCTTGCCCGGAGCTTTCGCTTACGCACCATGGCGATTGCGGGGCGGGCGCGCGCGTGGCAGCATGCCGCCCATGAAAGTCAGACGCAGTTTTGAAGCCGGTCATAGGCGCAAGTTTCTGCTCGTGGTTGACGATAGCCAGGAGGTGGATAGCGCGCTCTATTACGCGGCGAGCCGCATCAAGCATTCCTCCGGCTCTATTCTGATGCTCTACATCGTCGAGCCGCAGCAGTTCCAGCATTGGGTTGGCGTGCGTCAGCTTCAGTTGGAAGAAGAGACAACCAAGGCCAAAGCGCTGTTCCGGTTGTTCCGCAGAAAGCTCACTCAGGCTGGCTTTGAAGACATCACGGTGGAAGAGGTCGTCCGTGAGGGCGACAAGTCCGACGAGATCGTCAAGTTGATCGCGGAGGACGAAGACGTGGCCATTCTCGTGCTCGGTGCATCGCCTGACGCGAAAGGGCCGGGGCCGCTGGTTTCAACGCTGGCAGCGGGCAAACTGGCCGGCAATTTCCCGATTCCCGTGACGATCGTGCCGGGCAATCTGGCTTTGGACGTCATAAAAACTCTGGCTTGAACCCTTACTCCAGGGCTCGACTTTTCGGGTCAGACCTCCTATTTCTAGAACAGTTCTAAGAGCAGGTCTGGCAATATGATTTGCGGTCTGCCTAATGGAGACGAGAATGTTCATTCAAACGGAAGCCACGCCAAATCCCGCGACGCTGAAGTTCCTGCCCGGCCGCCCCGTTCTGCCGGAAGGAACGGCCGATTTTCGTGACGTCGAGGCTTCGAAAGATTCGCCCCTCGCCACGCGCCTGTTCGAGATTGATGGCGTCAAAGGTGTGTTCCTCGGATCGGATTTCATTTCCGTGACCAAGGGCGACGGCGAATGGCAGCATCTCACACCGATGGTGCTTGGTGCGATCATGGAGCACTACATGTCTGGCGATGCCGTGGGCGGCCAAGCCGATGCCGAAGAGGAGCCCGAGAACTACGATCCCAAGGACGAGGAAGTGGTTGCCACGATCAAGGAACTGATCGAAACGCGCGTGCGCCCAGCAGTGGCGCAGGATGGCGGCGACATTACCTTCTCCGGATTCCGTGATGGTGTGGTCTACCTGCATATGCGCGGCGCCTGCGCGGGCTGCCCCAGCTCCACGGCGACACTCCAGCATGGCATTGAAAACCTGCTGAAGCATTTCTGCCCTGAAGTGGAGAGCGTGGAAGCCGCCTAATGAACCAATCGGTGGTTTTGAACATTAACCCCGCGTGAGCGGGGTTTTCTTTTTTGAGAGGTTGCGATGAGCGAACGTTTAGACAAAGCCGTGTTTGATCAGCTTTTCTTTGACGCGCGGACGCATTCGAAATTCGATGGCAGGCCCATCCCGGCGGAGCTGCTGAAGGATTTGGTCGAAGCGCTGAAGATGGGGCCAACGAGCGCCAACTGTCAGCCCGGCCGCTACGTGTTCGTTTCCTCCGACGAAGGCAAGTCCAAGTTGAAGCCGCATCTGTCGGCAGGAAACGAAGAGAAAACAATGGCTGCGCCGGTTTGCGTGATCATCGCGCAGGACATGGAATTTTACGAACGTCTGCCGCAGCTGTTTCCACACACCGACGCGCGCAGCTGGTTTACCGGCAAGCCTGACAAAATCGAAGAGACTGCGTTTCGCAACAGCACGCTGCAGGGCGCGTATCTGATCATGGCGGCGCGCGCCTTGGGCCTTGATTGTGGGCCGATGTCTGGTTTCGACAAGGCGGGAGTGGACGAAGCCTTCTTTGCTGGCACGGCGCTGAAATCGAATTTCCTCTGCAATCTCGGTTATGGCGACGCGAGCGCGCTTCGCCCGCGGGCACCGCGCCCGGCGTTTGACGAAATCGCGAGATTTGCCTGAATTATTCGCGCCTTGCTGGGCCTTTCCTTGACTGCAGAGGTTTCAATTCGTGGCCGGACATGGCAACACCGAATTGAGATGGTGGAAGGGGCAGGTTCATGAAGGCACTTACTGTCGGCGGCGCGATGGTCGACACGATCGCGATCATCGAAAGCGACCGTATCGAGCGGATGAGCATGCTCAACGCCGACGCGTCGTTTCTGCTGATGGAAGAAGGCCGCAAGACAGAGGCAACCGAGATATCCACCCACTGTGGTGGTGGTGCCGTGAATGCCGCCGTTGCCATGGCCCGGCTCGGCGTTGACGTTTCCACGCTGGTTAAGCTTGGCAAGGACGATCGCGCAGAAACCGTCTTGTCGCGCCTGATGCAGGAAGGCGTTTCGACGCGGTTTGCCCTGCGTGATGACCGGGCGCCGACGGGCGCCAGCGTGCTTGTTTCGTCCCATGACCGGAACGCGGCGATCTTTACGTTTCGCGGCGCGAACGCCTTGCTTCAACCCAAGGATTTGCGCGACGACGCGTTCGAGGTCGACACGGTTTACATCACCAGCCTCAGCAACCAATCCGCTGATTGCTATCCGCTCATCATTGAGAAGGCCAAGTCCAAAGGTGCGATGGTGGTCGCCAACCCTGGCGTACGGCAACTGTCGGCGCGGGGCGGGCCGTTTCACAAGACGCTGGGATCGATTGACCTGCTCGCCATCAACCGCAGCGAAGCAGAGGTGTTGTTGACATCACTCGTTGCCAAGCATGGAGAGGGTGGCGCAGCTCTAAAGGCCAAACGCGGCCAGGCCTTGCCGAAGCTTGCCGCCCGTGGCCTGGAAGGCGGCGGGTTCCACATGACACTGCGCGGCTTCTTGGCAGCGCTCATGGAGTCAGGCGCCAAGTGCATCTTGCTCACCGATGGACGCGATGGCGCTTACGTCGCGCGGAAGGGCGAGTTGTTCTTCTGCCCAACCATTGAGGCACCCGTTGCTGGAACAGCCGGTGCGGGTGACTCCTTTACGTCGACGTTTTCCACCTTCGTGGCGCAGGGCAAAGACGTGCAAACTGCGCTCGCAGCCGCCACGCTCAACGCCGCATCCGTGCTCGGCTACGTCGACACGCAGTCAGGCCTTTTGGCTCTTGATGCGCTAAACAAGGCTATGAAGCAAAAGGCCGACGGCATCACCGTCCAGCGCTGGACGATCTAGATCAATACTTTGACTTGCCAATCTAGGCGCGCTGAAAGTCGGGGCACTCGGGCCAGAAGACTTTGGCGATGGGGTTGATCTGTTCCGGATCGCCGGTGGTGAGAAGCTGCACGGACAGATCGCCTGGTGGCGAGCGGAAGCGCGGACGGCGATCAAGGTAGTAGTCCAGGCTGTCGGCCACGACTTGCGGCTGGGAGAGCATCACGGTGGATGGTGGCAGGTGCGTGCGAAAGATGTCTTCCACGAGTGGAAAGTGCGTGCAGCCTAGAATCGCGCGGTGAGGCGCGACACCGTCCGTTTGTTGTAGCACGCCAGCGATGCCCTCCTTGACCATAGCTTCCAGCTCTTCGCGCGGAGCCTGCCGCTCGATGGCGCCGGCCAAGCCGGGGCAGGCTTGCTGGTAGACCCGGACCCTTGGGCAGCGTTTTCGGATTTCGTCGGAATAGACGTTAGAGGCGATGGTGCGCGTCGTGCCGAAGATGGCGATGCGATCCGACATGTAAGACTGCGGATATTTTGGAGTGGTCACCGCCCACGGTGTTTGCGTGGCCGCTTCAACTGTTGGTGCGACAATGCCAAGCAGGTTGTGGCCTTGCGCGCGCCAGGGCGTGTTCGGCAGCCAATTGCGTTGAAGCGTGCGCGCGGCGACTGCCGTGGCGGTGTTGCAGCCCAGCAGGACCAGCTTGCAGCCGCGCTCAAACAGATGTTCCGAACAGGCCCGCGTCAGCTCGACAACGTGCTCGGACGGCCGGTCGCCATACGGTACGTGCGCGTGATCACCAAGGTATATGAATGATTGCTGCGGAAAGCGCTCGAGCAGCGCTCGAAGGACGGTGAGACCGCCCACTCCTGAATCGAATAGTCCGATCATGCGGAATTGTCTGCCTTGGCACCAAGTAACCGTCCGGCTGAGTGCCGGTGAAGTTGGGAGCATTTAAGGCGGACAGCAAAATGGCGCAACCGTCAGGTTACACGCCATTTTTTGTTTTCACTCTGCGGCCTGCGTCGACGACGGGGAGGAACGGCCGGCAGCGGATGCGTCCGCGTCGAGTTCCTTCAGGGCGTCCAGGCTCGGCATGGCGACCGATCCGTAGCCGCAGTCGACGAAGTGAACTTCGCCCGTAACAGCGCCGGACAGTGGCGACAGCAGATAGAGCGCGGAGCCGCCTACTTCATCCAGCGTCGGCGTGCGGCGCAGAGGCGAGTGATCGCGCTGATAGTTGAAGATGACGCGAGCGTCGGAGACGCCGGCACCGGCCAGCGTGCGCATGACCCCGGCGGACAGTGCGTTAACGCGGATGCCCTGTGGGCCGAAGTCTGCGGCGAGATAGCGGACGGACGCTTCGAGTGCTGCCTTGGCGACGCCCATGACATTGTAGGACGGTACCCAGCGCGTTGCGCCGCCGTATGTGAGTGTCAGCATGGAGCCGCCATTCGGCATCAAGGCTGCGGCGCGCTTTGCCACCTCGGTGAACGAGAAGCACGAGATGATCATCGTGTTGGTGAAGTTGTCGCGCGTGGTGTCGGCATAGCGGCCAGCCAATTCGCGGCGGTCGGAGAAGGCCAGGGCGTGAACGACGAAGTCGAGTTCGCCCCACTTTTCTTTGATCTCGGCGAAGGCTGAATCGACCGTCGAAAGATCGCTGACGTCACAGCTGTGAATGATCTCGGCGCCGACTGACTCGGCCAGTGGCACAGCCCGGCGGCCGAAGGAATCTCCTTGGTAGGTGAAGGCCAACTTCGCGCCTTGACCGGCTAGGACCCGGGCGATGCCCCAGGCAATCGAGCGTTCGTTGGCCACACCCATGACCAAACCGCGCTTACCGGCCATTAATGGACCGGGGTTCGCAATATCAATCTGGGTCATATCTTGCCTCTTTTGAGTACGCAGAGCAGGCGAATAGACGTCAAACCAGCCGTTGCCGTTCTTATAAAGTCTCATGATGTGCCGTCCAAGAGAAACGCGTGACTATCTCGTGAACCGCGGCATGAGATGCGTTGATGCGAGCCGTTCTAGCTGTGATGCCGGCGGAAAACCAGAGTGGCATTCGTTCCGCCAAAGCCGAAGCTGTTCGACATCACACAGTTAAGCTCCACATTGTCGAGCCGTTCCCGGGCAATTGGAATGTCCTCAAACGCCGGGTCTAATTCTTCAATATTGGCACTTCCGCATACAAAGCCGTTGTTCATCATCAGCAATGAATAGATGGCTTCTTGTACACCTGTTGCACCAAGAGAGTGTCCCGTTAGTGACTTTGTCGCACTTATGTGCGGAATGTCCTTACCGAAGACTTCGCGGAGCGCTTCAACCTCGCGTAGGTCGCCAATCGGGGTCGCGGTCGCATGTGGGTTAATATAGTCGATCTTGCCGCCGATGCCGTTTCCGTCCAGCCCGGCCATCGCGTTGCGCATGCAGCGGACGGCGCCTTCGCCAGAAGGTGCAACCATATCAAAGCCATCCGACGTCGCGCCGTAGCCGGCGACCTCGCCGTAAATTCGGGCGCCTCGGGCCTTGGCGTGTTCCAGCTCTTCCAAAACGAGCATTCCGGCACCACCAGCGATCACGAAACCGTCGCGATCTTTGTCGTAAGCACGGCTCGCTTTTTCCGGCGTATCGTTGAAGTGCGACGACATGGCGCCCATGCTGTCGAACAAAACTGACAGCGCCCAGTCCAATTCCTCGCAACCACCGGCGAAGATGACGTCCTGTTTGCCCCACTGAATGAGTTCGGCGGCATTGCCGATGCAGTGCGCTGACGTGGAGCAGGCGGACGAAATCGAATAGTTAACGCCCTTGATTTGGAAGCCAGTGGCGAGCACGGCGGACGGACCGGAGCACATCGCCTTGGGCACTTCGAATGGACCGACTTTGCGCGGGTCTCTTTCGCGCGTTGTGTCCGCGGCCCCGACAATGGCCTTTGTGGATGGACCGCCAGCGCCGACGATAATACCGGTGCGTTCGTTGGAGACTTGGTCTTCCTCCAATCCCGCATCGCGAATGGCCTGATCCATGGCGATCCAGTTCCAGCCGACACCGGCTTCCATGAACCGCTTTGGTTTGCGCGGAACCTGCGCCTGCCAGTCGATTTGTGGTTCCCCATGCACGTGACAACGGAAACCGAGTTCCTTGTACTTGTCGGCTTTGACGATGCCCGACTTGCCTTCGCGCAATGAGGCGAGCACCTCTTGGGTATTGTTTCCGATGGAGGAAACAATGCCCATGCCGGTGACGACGACCCGTCTCATCAGCTAATTCCTTTCATAAATAATCCGTGCCGGGGCGCTTGCACTACGGACTTTGCATCCGGTGCCTGTCAAGCGGCGCCCGCGCCGGCCGTGTCACCAGCCTCGAACAGTCCGACACGCATGTCTTGCGCTGTATAGATGACTTCGCCATCCGCTTTCATGACTCCGTCGGCTATGCCCAACTTTAACCGGCGGAGAATCACGCGTTTAAAATCGACGACGTATTCTATCTTCTTGGTTGTTTTCAGCACCATTCCCGTGAATTTCACTTCACCGACACCCAGCGCCCGGCCTTTACCGGGTGCGCCAAGCCAGCCGAGATAGAAACCGGTAAGCTGCCATAGAGCGTCCAAGCCCAAGCAGCCGGGCATGACCGGATCTCCAATGAAGTGACAGTCAAAGAACCAGTCCAATCGCGAATTGCCGGCAACATCGAGTTCGGCAACGATCTGGCCTTTGTCGTTTGCTCCGCCGCCTTCTGTCACACTCGTGATGCGATCGAACATCAACATAGGCGGTGCTGGTAGCTGGGCATTGCCCGGACCAAATAATTCGCCGCGCGCGCAAGACAAAAGATCGTTGTAGTCGTAGCTCGAACGGCGTTCGGCCATGGGTTGTCTGTCCCCCGCTTATCAGTTCAACATCGTTTGGCGGCCCTGGATTCGCTCCAAGACGCAGCTTCCTAACACAGTAGGTAGACGTTCAAAAGGTAAACGTCCGGCAGGTCAAGGCCGTGATTAGGGCCACTTAACGTGTTGCAGGGGGTTGGCACCATCCGTATATTGGAAATAATTGATTTTCGTTCGCGACGCGAACGGATCTTTTTGGTGTGGCTGGTCAGCGGCCCGCCAAGGGTCTCAGGAGAACCGGGTTATCATGTCCATGACGGACAAGCACGAAGCTACCAGCGAAACCGAAGCAGCTCTATCTGACCGGCTGCGCGACGCGGGCTTGCGGCCCACGCGGCAACGGCTGGCGCTTGCCACATTGCTGTTCGCAGCTGGCGATCGTCACGTATCCGCCGAGCATTTGCATGCCGAGGCTTTGGACTCGGGCGAACACGTATCTCTGGCGACTGTCTACAATACGCTGCACCAGTTCACTCAAGCAGGGCTGTTGCGTGAACTAGCGATTGATGGCGCGAAGACGTACTTCGACACTAACACCTCAAACCACAATCACTTTTTCCACGAGCAAGATGGCGAGCTGATCGATATTCCCGGCAGCGCTATTCGCGTGGATGGGCTTCCACAGCCACCGGAAGGCACGCGCATCAGTCATATCGATGTCGTGGTGCGGCTGGTGAAAGTCTAAGGCTGGCAGCGCCCAGCTATTCCAACGTCTCGTTCTGATAGATGCCCCAGAGCTTGCTCTGCTGGAGGTACCCCCGGTATTTGTCGATCGTCACCTGACACCAGCTTCCATCGCAGGCGTGAATGTTTGCGATCACGCCGGCTTCGACCTTCGCCACGGGGCGCGAGCGGTCGCTGTCGCTAATCCGGACCGCGACAGCAGGGCGGGGCTTTCCGTCCTTGACTTCCCAGGGCAAAACGAGCGCCGTCCGACGCCCGGAGAGCAAGGAGTTTAAGATCCAGCCGGTGGCGCCTTCCGCATCGCGCACCTTTCGCCAAGACTCGAACTCCTTGATCACCTCGACAGGCAGGCCTGCCCGCCGGTAGACCCAGGCGGTCGGATAGTCGGTTCCGGGCCCCGTGCGCAGGTTGACCCGATCGGACTTTAAGCTGACGAAACGCGGCAGCGGCAGGCCGCTGCCAGCAACCGCGGCCGGCCGGGACTGGGCATGCGCTGGCGACACGGCGCCGGCCATGCTCCAGAGTGTGGCCAGCAATCCCCCCACCGCAATCAAGCGGGCCATTTTGCCCGTCATGAAGCTCTCCACACTCTCCAAACCGTTGCCTTCGGCGCCCTTGGGCTGGCACCTTCTTTTAACTAAACGTGGCCAGTACTTTGTCATCTAGATGGCATCTGGTAAGCAGTCTCCCACGACTCGCCCGCAGCTGCTTGCCAGCGCCGCCAAAAATGAAGCGTTGCCAGTTCAAGCCATTAAGCTAAGACGTGGCGGTTAGATAAAGGTTTATTTACGGATCCCACATGTCTGCCAGTTCCAAAAAGCCCATCGTCATCGTCACCCGCAAGCTTCCCGACGTCGTGGAAGAGAGGATGAGCGAACTTTTCGACGCGCGGTTTAATTCGGACGATACGCCGATGACGCATGCGCAGCTGGTCGCCGCCGCCAAGGAGGCGGACGTCCTGGTTCCAACCGTGACGGACCGGATCGACCGGGGTGTTCTTTCGCAAGCCGGCCCGCAGCTGCGGCTCATCGCCAACTTCGGTACGGGCGTCGACAACGTCGATCTAGACACCGCGCGCAACCGGGCGATCACCGTGACAAACACGCCGGGCGTTCTGACCGAAGACACCGCCGACATGACCATGGCGTTGATTCTGGCTGTGCCCCGGCGATTGGCGGAAGGCACCGCCTACCTGAAAGACGCCAAACATGAGTGGGCCGGTTGGGCGCCGACGTGGATGCTCGGCCATCGAATTTACGGAAAGCGTCTTGGCATCATCGGCATGGGCCGAATCGGCCAGGCTGTTGCACACCGCGCCAAGGCGTTCGGCCTGCAGATCCACTATCACAACCGCAAGCGGCTTCCGAAAGCGATGGAAGAAGAGCTGGGCGCAACGCACTGGGATAGTCTGGACCAGATGCTTGCCCGCATGGACATCGTGTCGGTGAACTGCCCGCACACGCCGGCCACGTACCACTTGTTGTCGGCCCGCCGTCTCAAGCTGCTGAAGCCGGAAGCCTACATCGTCAACACCGCGCGCGGTGAGGTGATCGACGAGAACGAACTGGCGCGAATGATCGCCGCAGGCTCGATCGCCCGCGCGGGGCTCGACGTGTTCGAACATGAACCCGCAATCAACCCAAAGCTTCTGGCATCAGACCGCGTGGTGGCCTTACCGCACATGGGATCGGCGACGTTGGAAGGCCGCATCGACATGGGTGAGAAGGTGATTATCAACATCAAGACGTATCTTGATGGACACGCGCCGCCCGACAAAGTGCACGCTGCGATGTTCTAAATCGCGAAGCGCGGCCGAGGTAATAATCTTAAGCCGCGTTTTCGTTGTCAGCTTCGGATTCGGCTTCTTTCATCCGCGCCGCTTCAAGCTCACGCCTGGTTTGGCGCAGCCGTTCGAGCGCCGCTTCGACGTGGCTGAGCTGCACGGGCGCAATCTCATTGGCTTGGACCAGCTTGAGCAAATGCGCGCGCGTTTGGTTCAATGCCGCTTCCATGTCTTGCAACACTTCCTCATAGCGGGTGATCTGCGCAGCCATTAATGGCGCGTCTTCAACGAGCGAGTAGGCGGCATCATTGAACGGATGGCCGTGCTCGAACCAGGCGCCGGCATACTTGGTCGCATCAAGAATGGGATTAGAGTGCGGCATGCTCACACCTCTGATTTTTGAAACGAGAAACGGGTAGCTGGGCCACCAATAATTTCGAAGATCAATCGTTGTCGTATACGCAAAGATTGCGCCCCGCACGTGCGGAATCGCAAGCCGAAGATTTACCTTAATTGGGGATTGATGACTGTTCTTGACGCGACAGTGGCCATCTTGCTTCTCTGGCGTTGAGTGGTCCGTGCCACCCTCAATCTTCAATTGCCGTCAGAGTGGTTACGCCGTGTGCGTGGCGCGTGCCCGGCTTAGGCTGAGCGCGATCAAACTGACGAGTGCCGCCACACACAGATAATAGCCGACGAAATTGATGCCGCCGCGTTCGGCCAAGTATTGCGCGACGAGCGGCACCGGGGCGGCACCCAAGATGCCAGCAACGTGGAAGGTCATCGACGAGCCGGTATAGCGCACGCGCGGCGGGAACAGCGATGGCAAGAACGCGCCGAGCGGACCATAAACAAAGCCCATCATAAACAGCGAGAGTGAGAGCCAGAGGAAGATCGTCAGTCCGGCGGCGCTCGAGAGCATCGGCCCGAGCAACAGACCGGTGACGACCGTGCCGACGCAGCCCGCGATTAAAACGTAGCGCGGCGTTTTCACGTCCGCCCACCAACCGGCCAACGCGATACCGAGCGCCATGAACAGGATTGCGCCGAGCTGGAGCGTCAAGAACGTCTCTTTGGGAAAGCCCAGCGTCTTGGTGCCATAGCCGAGCGCGAACGCTGTCGAAAGATAGTAGGTCGCGAAGCAGGCGATGGCCGCGAACATACCCGCGATCGTAGCTGGCAAGTGATCGCGCAGCAGTTCGAAGATCGGCACCTTCGGCGGCTCGGCCTCCTGCAAGGCTGCTTTGAACTGCGGTGTTTCGGTGAGTTTCAAGCGGACCCACAAGCCGATCACCACGAGTACCGCGGAACCGAGGAACGGCAGGCGCCAACCCCAGGCCATGAACTGCTCGGCCGTCAACGTCAGACCGAGGATGAGGAACAAGCCGTTCGCCGCGATAAAGCCGACCGGCGCGCCGAGCTGCGGGAACATGCCGAAACGAGCGCGCATATGCGGTGGCGCGTTCTCGACCGCGAGCAGGGCCGCGCCGCCCCATTCGCCGCCCAAGCCAATGCCTTGGCCAAGGCGCAAGATGCACAGCAACAGCGGCGCAACCCAGCCGATGTCGTGATACGTCGGCAGGAACGCGATCAGCGTCGTCGACACGCCCATGAGCAGAAGCGACGCGACAAGGGTGGACTTGCGGCCGATGCGATCGCCGAAATGGCCGAACATCCAAGCGCCGAAGGGGCGCGCCAGGAACGCCAGACCGAAGCTCGCGTAGGCCGAGAGCAGCTGCGCCGACGGCGAAGAGGCCGGGAAGAAGAGCGGGCCGAACACGAGCGAGGCGGCCGTCGCGTAAATGTAGAAGTCGTAGAACTCGACGGACGTGCCGACCAGAGACGCGAACAAGATGCGCCGGGTGGACGGCTGTTCCGCCGCCGCGGTTTCGCTCTCGGATATGCTGGCCATGGTGCTCGAACCCCTTTCACGAACGTGCCGGATTGGCCCGTTCAGCGCACGGGGTCAAGAGGTGTGGGGTCGATTGTGAAGCTTTAGAGTGTGAGTGACGCCCGCCTGTGGTGTTTGAGGGCAGCAGGCGGGCGCCACGGCAAAGAGCCGGTGCGGGCGCCGGCTCTTGTGCGGAGACCATGCGCTATTCAGCGGAGGCGCTCGGTGCTTCGGCCGTGACGACCTTTTCGCGTTGCGCTTCGAGACCGGCCATCAGCTCATCGATTTCCTTCTGGCCCACGCCAACCGAATAGAACGTGTGCCGGCACTCGTTCAGGATGATGTCGAACTCACGGTTGGAAATTCCGAGGTGCCCGTGCGCCTGATCCATTGGGCGGCCGATGTAAACCTTTGGTCCGCCGGTGTTCTCGATCACCCAGGTTGCGAGAATGAGTTTGAACGCGGCGCGCTCGTCGAGATCATGGACGGCCTTGAGCGCCGGATTCTCATTGAGCGTTTTGTTGACGTAGATCTTGTCGACCAAGTGATCCACGGCTGCAGCCACGCCTTTGTAGCCGCCGATGCGATCATACAGGCTGGGTTCCTCGGCCGAAGCCGGGGTGAGAGCTGCGAGACTGACGATGAGTGCGAAAATGGCGGACTTAAATAACGCTGACATGCCGAAATTCCTCCAAGAGTGATTTTTTCAAAATTGGCGTTCTTCGGCAGGCGCGTTCGAGACTGGTGACACCGCCGAAGACGCGCGACATTCGGTAGCACTCAATTCAATTGTTCACAATCTAATTCGTCGCGGCAGCGCATCAATGGTCTTCCCGCTGAGCGGTATGGGCGATGGTGGGGGACTAGCGCCGCTTGTTCGCGCGTACACCGGCGATGATCGCGGCGATAAAAAACAGAATGCTCAAGGCCAGAGGTGTCAGGATGACTGTCGTGGCGACAAGGGCTTGGCGGCCACCGTCCGGCACGAGGGACGTGCTGGCTGGGTCGCCGGCATTGTAATAGATCGTCAGTTTGCTGCCGGGCGGCCAGTTCGCTTGCTCAGCCGCGGTCACATCCCGGCTGGGGTTGCGAAAAATGTCCTTCGCCGTCACGTGGCTTTCGCCGGCAACATCATAGCGGGCGTCCACGAATAAAGACCACTGCGGCGTGCCTGGGCGTGTGCTCTTGATGTAAGCCCGCTGCACCGTCGCCTCGACAGCACGCCAGTCGCTTGGATAGAGCAGGTGTACAGCCACGCCCATCGCTAGCGTGATCAAGGCGGCGGACGCGATGGCGAGAAAGACCTTGCCTGAACGGGTTTTCGGCAAACGCATGGACGCCCTTTTGGCCGCGATACCGGCCGATTTACTCCACGATTTTGCGGAGTTGCCTGGTTCGCGCTTCGGTGAGCCCGGTCAGACACTGGCTGCGCAGCAGCGGCCGGATTGAACCGCCCTTGCTGTCTATCGTCTCGAATTCGCACTCCGCGTCGCGGAACTTGATCCAAGAACGCTGCGCCGATTTTAGCAAGCCGATAGCCTCGTTATCGTTCTTGTGGATCGCGACTACGGCCGCATAAGCCTCGTTCAAGGCCTTGTCGGCCTTTTCATAATCCTGATGCGCGCAGGCATTCATCTCCGGTTGCGTTTCTCCGGCGGGATTACAGTCTTGAGCGGTGGCCATGCGCGGCGCCGCGGCCAAGACAACCAGGACTGGCAACCATAGGCGCGGAGTCATCTCGTGCGGGCCTTTCACGTTCGATGCAGGTCACGGTCACTTTTGCAGAGACTTAACATACTCCGTGAGGCTTTTGATCTTTTCCGCTGCCTCGTCTCCACTCTTGTAGATCATGAAGAACGCACCCCAGGCCAACATGTCGGACGGACCGTGGCTGGTGATGGCGCCGCCGTATTCGATAATCTGTTTGACGCGCTCTTGCGGAAAGGTGCCGCCGTTGCGTTTCGCGATCCCGGTGAGGTCGGCCGGGGAGGTGACGAGCTCTTCCGCCATTGGACCGTCGCCCATACCTTCGACGCCGTGACAGACGGCGCAGTGCCGGTCAAAGTCCTTCGCGGCCGCGGCCATGTCAGCCTGTTCGGCGACGGCGGCGCTAGGACCGGCGACACCGCTGGCGATAACGCCCATCAAACACATCGTGGCGATTTTCCGCATTTGGACGGCTCCAAGCCAATGGTTGTTTCAAGTTCGGTGTGCTCACGCAGCTAGCTGCTCTAGGGCTCCTCCTCCAACGATTGCAGGAAGGCGATCAAAGCGCCGATCTGGTCTGGTTCGAAGGTGAACTGCGGCATCGTCGGGTGGCCGGTCATGATGCCTTCCGCCAGCGCCTCGGCCAGCGTTTCCACCGGGTAGCGCTCGTGAAGCGTGCGGAACGGCGGCGCAATCGCCAGCGGGCTTTTGCCGATTTTGTGAATGTTGTGGCACTTCGCGCAGTACGTCGCCGCCAGCTTGCGGCCCTTCGTGACGTCTGCATCCTCCGCCTGTGCCGCGGGCTGCAGGACGGCAACCAAGCACGCGATGGCAACACTTGCGCGGAACACGCGCGCGGCTATGGACCGATTCATGCAATGACCTCCTGGCATAGCAACAGCCTATCGCCAGGCGGCCCAATCACATTGAGCTAGGTCAAAGCCAGGATGGATGAGGGAACGGGAGTGCTGGAGCGGGCGAAGGGAATCGAACCCTCGTATGCAGCTTGGGAAGCTGCCGTTCTACCATTGAACTACGCCCGCGCTGAGGGAGCGGATTCTTAGCCCGGCCGGCGGTTGGCGGCAAGCGTCAGCGCAAGGCGGCGGTGATCAGCGAGGCCGGCATGTCGGGCATCGCTTGCACGCCTTTGCAGGAGATCTGTGGTTGTGATTGAGAGTGGCGGCTCAAGATCCAACCTGACTTAGGCTGCTCGTTGAAATGACACTCGTGGCCGTTCCACCAGGCTGCGGCGGCGCCCGCATAAAGCACGATCATCGCGCAGAAAACTCCGGCGCGTAACGCGGGGCGGGCAGCGACCGGATAAAACACGCACGCGCACAGCACCACCAACACAAACAAATGCATACCAACCCCACTCAACGTCACGCCCAAACCCCAGGGCGTGAAGGTGAACGAAACTGGTGAATGCCCGGTTAAGCGCCGTGCCGGGCTGAGTCGATTACGCCTTTTTATGGGTGCGGATGGCCTGATGGATGAAGGCCAGCTTCTCAACGGCCGGCGCCGGGAAGACAAAGGGATAGAAGTCGTCGTGGCCCATGCTGCGGCTGAGCCGGTTCATGGCGAGGGTGAGCGGGACCCAGCGCTCCATTAACGCGTCGAACGTTTCCTGGCGGTAGAGATCATAGCGCTTGAACGGCCATACAGCGCCGAATGAAATGCCGGCCGTGCGCGGCTCCATGCCTGTCGCCTCGGCTGTATCGAGGGCGTCGACCATGTGCAGATAATGGGCCCAGCTTTCAGCCCAGTCTTCCCACGGATGCGAACTCGCGTATGCCGTAACGTGCTTGGACGACCAGTCAGGCGGCGGGCCGTTGTCGTGGTGTTGAGCCAGCGCTGTCGCATAGTCCTGCTGCTCATCGCCGAACAGCTCGCGGAACTGTTTCAGCATCTTTGGCGAGGACTGGATGAGAATGTTCCAATAGTAGTGGCCACTCTCGTGACGCAGATGGCCAAGCAACGAGCGATACGGCTCACCGAATTGCTGGCGCTGGCGTTCCCGCTCGACCGCGTCTGCCTCCATGATGTCGATGGTGATGAGGCCGTCGAGATGCCCAGTCGTCGTGGAGCGCAGAAAATCGAAGCTGAGGTTGCCGAAAGCGTCGTCGAGATCATCGAACGGCAGGCCGAAGCGGAGCAGCGAATAGACAAGGCGCTTCTTGGCGCGCTCCAGATCGCGCCAGGCCTCAAGGCTGCCCTCTTCCGACAGGTTTGGGATCGTGCGGTTTAGGTTGCAGGCCCGGCAGAGAGCGTCGCCGCCGGCGGGCGTCAGCCAGTTGCAGACGCCGTGCGCACTGTTGGCGCAGTAGCGGTACTTTTCTTTCGCGTCGGCGGCGCGGTGATAGAGTGACAGGTCGGCCGAATTCTGCTTGAGGGAAATGACTTTGCAGCTTGTCGCGTCAAAGCCCAGAGCGTGGCCGCACGACAGGCAAAATATGTTCTCAAAGTAGACAGTGCTGCCGCACACTGAACAAGAGAAGTTCTTCATTCACCAACCTTTGTATTCCACGCTTCTTATCAGGTCAGCCGGTACGTTGAGCCCGTCTCCTGAGGCAGTTTTCAGACGTTGCAACCTGTGCCTGATAAGCAGGCATGCAGATGCCGCAAATTGACCATAGTGACCACCGCTTAGGCTAGACGAGTATTAATTAGGCCAAATCAGTGAGCTTGTTCTTGTCACTGAGGCCGATGCTCGACTACGCATAAGGAAGAGAAGTTTGAATTCCATTCCCGTTGATTAGCCAACGGAGGAAAGGTCGTCCAGTTCCATGGCGCTACACGTAGCCCTCACACACGCCACTACTTACCAATATGATCGCCCAATCGGCATGGGACCCCAGGTTATCCGGCTTCGTCCGGCGCCACACTGCCGGACCCCCATTTTAAGCTACTCGCTGACGATTGATCCCAAGGTTCACTTCATCAACTGGCAGCAGGATCCGTTCGGTAACTACCTGGCGCGCGTCGTAATTCCAGAGACGACCAGCAAGTTCTCGGTCACCGTCGACTTGGTGGCGGACATGGCTGTGATCAACCCGTTCGATTTCTTCGTGGAAGCCAGCGCGGAGCATTTTCCGTTCAAATACGATGCACTGACGGCAGAGGAGCTGAGCCCTTACCTCAAAGTCGAAACGCCGGGGCCACTGCTGGCGAAATATATGGAGACGATCAACCGCGCGGAAGGGCGAACGACGGTTGATTTTCTGTGCTCGCTGAACCTGAAGCTGCAGAACGACATTCAGTATCTCATCCGCATGGAAGCGGGCGTGCAAACGCCGGAACTGACATTAAAGAACCGCTCCGGTTCGTGCCGCGACAGCGCGTGGCTGCTGGTTCAGATCTTGCGCAATCTCGGTTTGGCTGCGCGCTTCGTCTCCGGCTATCTCATTCAGCTGAAGCCCGACATGAAGCCGCGCGAAGGAGCTGCCGGTGCCTCGCAAGACTTTACCGACTTGCACGCTTGGGCTGAGGTCTACGTGCCCGGCGCCGGCTGGATCGGCCTGGACGCAACGTCCGGCCTGCTGACGGGTGAAGGTCACATTCCGCTGGCTGCCACACCGAACCCGCTAAGCGCCGCGCCGATCACAGGATCGCATGGCGCCGCCGATGTGAGCTTCAATTTCGACATGAACGTGTCGCGCATTCTTGAAACGCCGCGCGTAACGAAGCCCTACACCGACCAGACTTGGCAGGCGATTGATGCGGCCGGCCGTTTTGTTGATGAGAAGTTGAATGCTGGCGACGTACGCTTGAGCATGGGCGGTGAGCCGACGTTCATTGCAGCAGACGACATGGACGCCGCGGAATGGAATATTGCCGCGATGGGTCCGACCAAGCGGCGCTACGCGGAAGACCTGACACGGCGCTTGCACGAGCGTGTCGCTCCGCAAGGCCTTCTGCACTACGGCCAGGGCAAATGGTATCCCGGCGAGCCCCTGCCCCGGTGGGCGTTTTCGATCTACTGGCGCACCGATGGACAGCCGCTCTGGCGTGATCCCTCGCTCATTGCGCACGGGCCATCGAAGAGTAAAGCCGAGGCGTCTCATTCGGCGGAGTTCGTCTCCAAGCTCAGCACGAGACTTGGCTTGCCGGAAGATTCGGGCTTGCCTGCCTATGAAGACGCTTCACTGCTCATGCTCACTGAGCAAAAGCAGCCTGAGGGCGAAGACGCCGTCATAGACGAAGACACAGATCCGGAAACCGCGGCCGAACGCGCCCGCCTGGCCCGCGCCCTCGACAGAGGCTTGAACGAGCCCGTTGCAACCGTGCTGCCGTTGAAAGCCTCTGAGCGTGGCGATGCCTGGCTGACCGAACGCTGGATGCTGCGCCGAGGCAAGTTAGTGCTCATCCCAGGTGACAGTCCGGCTGGTTTCCGTCTGCCGCTGCAATCCTTGCCGACGGTAGCGCCCGAAGAGTATCCGCACGTCCAGCCGCTCGATCCGCTTTCCAAGCGCGACAGCCTCAAAGGGCGAGGCGGTGTGGCGCTGGCCCAGCGGCAGCGGCAATCGTCGGTTCAACGCACGGTCGAAGCTGTGCGGACCGCTCTCGTGGCGGAAGCGCGCGACGGCGTGTTGTGTATCTTCCTGCCGCCGGTCTCCGATGCGGAAACGTACGCCGCTTTGATCGGCGCGATTGAAGACACAGCCGCCAACATGTCGTTGCCCGTGCATCTGGAAGGCTACGCACCGCCATTCGACCCGCGCCTGCAAGTGTTGAAGGTGACGCCCGACCCGGGCGTGATCGAAATCAACGTGCAGCCGGCACAGAGCTGGGACGAGATCGCGGACAACACCATCGCGCTTTACGATGACGCTTACGCTACTGGCCTGAGCGCGGAAAAGTTCATGCTTGACGGCAAGCATACCGGCACCGGCGGTGGCAACCACATCGTGCTGGGCGGCATGTCTCCGCAAGACAGTCCATTCCTGCGCAGACCGGACCTGCTCGCGTCTGTCATCTCCTACTGGCAGAACCATCCGTCACTGTCTTACATGTTCGCTGGGCTATTCGTCGGGCCGACAAGTCAGGCGCCGCGTTGCGACGAGGCCCGATTTGAGTCGATCTACGAACTTGAAATCGCGTTGGCGCAAGTTCCCAATCCCGAGAACGGCACGGTCGCGCCTTGGCTTGTCGACCGCCTGTTCCGCAACTTGCTGATTGACGTCACCGGCAATACGCACCGCTCGGAAATCTGTATCGACAAGCTGTTCTCGCCGGACGGGCCGACCGGGCGGCTCGGCCTCGTCGAGTTCCGCTCCTTCGAGATGCCGCCCGATCACCGCATGTCGCTGGCGCAGCAGTTGCTACTGCGTGCGCTTGTCGCCTGGTTCTGGCGCGAGCCGCAGGACGGTAGACTGGCGCGCTGGGGCAGCGCGCTGCACGACCAGTTCATGCTCGAGCATTTCGTCTGGACCGACTTCCTCGACGTGCTCGACGATCTGAAGCGCGCCGGTTATCTATTCGATCCGGTCTGGTTCGACGCGCAACGGCAATTCCGCTTCCCGCGTTACGGCGTTGTCGAGCATGGCGGCGTGTCGCTCGAATTGCGCCATGCGCTCGAACCCTGGCATGTGCTCGGCGAGGAAGCCGCCGGCACCGGCACCACGCGCTTTGTCGACTCCTCCGCCG
>JBGTSB010000047.1:0-25927 GCA_041940525.1 Hyphomicrobium sp. | reverse complement strand
GGACTTCTGGGCCGACACGTACCCCGTCAGCCCGGCGCTCACGTGCGTGGTCGCCAACCCGAGCTCGGGTTACCGCTGGAACGATGTCGACTGCACCACGAACAGATCCTGCCCGCGCACGTTTTCCTGAATCTCGACGAAAATTTCCATGTCCGCGAAGCGCTTAACCTGGCTCTTCGCGAGAGGAACTTTGAGGTGATTGCAAATCGCTTCCGCCAGCGGCCTGTTGGAGTTGCCAGCGACGACTTTCAACCGCGGACTAGCACGCCCACTATTGTCACGAGCATCATAAGACATTCATAGGCTCCCGGCCGGGCCAACATACGAGGCGCTCATAGCAAGCCGTCATAAATGTGTAAACTGGCAAGCTGGACCACGCAGTTAACAGTTCCACGACTGCGGCCTCAAAACACAGCATTTTTCCTGAGACGGAATCGCGCAGGTTCTCCCGAAACGAAAAAGGGCCAGGCAAAAAGCCCGGCCCCTTCGAAATGATTTGTGCCTTCACGAGCTAGCCCGCGCTGCTGACCTGACTGGGCAGCAACTCGACGATGCGCTTCACCGCAGCTTCGGCGACCATGTCGGCGACTTTGCCCCACGGGCCGTCCAAGGAACCTGCGGCAATGTTGTTTCGCTGCGAAACAGTACCAAGCTTCTTGCCCGTCGGGTCCTTTACCAGCCACTCGATCTCGATAGGCTGCTTGCCGTTAGACACCGCGCCAACCGTCACCCGGCCCTCGACGCGGTAGGCCTGATTAGACGCACCCAGCGTCACACCCTTCTGCTTCAGCTGTCGCTGAATGGCGTTCGTCAGTTCGACGCTACCACCTCCCGGCGCACCCGAAACAGCTGGCACCATGGCCGTAACTGCACCAGCCCGGCCAATACTACCGGTTGCCGTTGGCGTAGCCGGAATTGTGCCGGCAGACGGCGAGCGCGACGCCATTGGAATGTTGCCATTGTTCGGCGAACCCGGGCCGAACTGCGGAGAGGTTCCCGTGGACGCCGGCGGCGGTGACGCCGGAGCAACCTTTGGCAGCCAAGCGCTGAGATTTGCAGCTGTCTTACTTGAAATCTGCTGAGCAATTTGCGGCGTGACAGCACCCCAGGGATCACGGCCGCTCGCCTGCGGAACCAGCTCCTCGCCAGCGATCCGGTTCAAGCGCTTGCCCGTGGGGTCGGTAACATCCCAAACATAGGAGATGCTCGTCTTGCTACCTTTCTTGGAAGAAAGGAAATAGCCGCGCAGCGTGTATGGCGCCTTCTGCGTCGCGGTCTTCGCGACGACAATGTTCTTCGCCTCAATGGCCGAAACCATTTGCGTATGCAAAGTCTTCGCGACACCTTCAGACGGACCGAACACAGGAGCAACCGCAATCTGCGCAGTCTCTGCTGGAGCAGGCGTCGAAGCTGCAATTGAAGAATTATCTGAAGAAGAGGAACTAAAAAGGGACGCGCCCGTCTCGCAGCCCCCGAGAGCTAGCCCAATTCCTGCTATGAGTGCCGCGAGAAGCGCCTTAGTCCAAACGCCCCGCACCGCAGCAGTATCGATGGTCGTCACTGTGACGCCCCCCTTAAATGACCCGCTGATATTCCGGCGGCCGGCGTACCTACATTGCGGCCTAATAATACTCCACTTGAGAACCGGTACCCAATAGGAATCCTGTACCCATTAGGCCAGGGAGCGTCCAGACGGAATCGGAACAAAACTGATGACAGACCTAATTTTGGCACCGCCTACCGCATGGAATTCTGTGGATTAGGTAGTTAAGTCACAACAATGGCAGAGATTTGGCGTCCGTAATCCGGCTCTTTTCGATGCGTCGTCCTGCGAAAACTGTAAAAGCGCGACTCACCTTCATAAGTGCACAACGTCTGCCGCTCGATATTCGATAGCCCAGCCCTCGACAACCGGGCCGCGACATAACCCGGTAGGTCGAAATGCGGTTTGCTGCCGATTTCCCTAGGTTGATAAATAAAACTAGAAGTAGATTCATCCGCTTGCGTCACAGATGCCACGAAGTCCTCGCCAACCTCATAGGCCGCCGGATTGATGGTCGGCCCCACGGCGGCCACGATCCGTGCACGCGAGGCACCCAAATCCTCCATGGCTCCGATTGCAGCCTCGAGAATCCCGCCAACGGCGCCGCGCCACCCTGCATGGGCCGCCGCAACCACCCCAGCCTCGGGCTCGGCAAACAACACAGGGGTGCAATCAGCCGTCAAAACACCGACCGCCAATCCCTTCGTCCGTGTCACGACCGCATCGGCCTTAGGCAGTGCCTCACGCGCTATCGGCTCCTCCACCACGCGCGCCTCGGCGGAATGGATCTGATAAAGCGTCACAATTTGAGGCCAAGCCGCGTTCAGATGCGCAGCGACCGCCGCCCTGTTCTCTAGAACGGTCGCGGTATCGTCGTTAGATCCGATCCCACAATTGAGCCCGGCATAAATGCCGGTTGAAGCACCGCCCTCGCGGGTAAAAAAACCATGCCGAATACCTGCCAGGCCCTTCAGATTACTAGCCTCGACTGGCTTGAGTTGACTGTCGGTCATCCCGATCCTTTGACGTTATGGTTGCGCTTCTTCCAATCCCGGCAAAACCGGCACATGCGAACTGCGCAGGCCTATCACCTTGAAATGGGAACCCATGCCGCCGGGTGCCAGCAGCCGGGCCAACCCGCTATCGATCGTGCCAGCCTTGCCGGGATTGAACGACATCAGGCGCGAGGCCCGCTCAACCGCGCCAAGCCGGCCAAGAAACTCCGCTTGAGGCACCGGCCCATCAACCGACAGCCCATGCGTTCGTGCGGACTGCCCGACAGCCGAGAAATCCACCGGAACCGTAAGGTCACAGTCTCCCGGCGCCTCAAACACTGGCACGTATTTGTGCGCACGAACGGCCTGCAACAAGTCGCCGGTCCCAGCACGGTCCGCGCCATAGTCTATGAAGAGCGCCACCAAAGGCCGCTGCCCTGCGGCATGCGCCAACTTACCGATCAGCGCATCCTGAGCCGGCGAGCGTAACCGCACCTCACCTTCAATACCGTCAGAACCCCAATCACCATTCGCGGCGCCACCAGCGGTGAACTGAAACGCGCCCTCGCCATCAAGCCCAACCATCCGGCTTTTCCATCGGCCAGACTGGAACACGGCCTGATCCGCCGGCAAGGCATCCAAAAACTCATTACCAATGACGATGACCGGATCGTCGCCGAACACCGAATCTTCTGGCCAAGCCTCGTGCCAGGTCAAGTCGCTCGCCCAACTGGCTAGTTTCTCTTTCTGCATGTCGCGAAGCGTGCCGTTGACTTCGACCAAATGCACACGGCGCGCCAAGACAAACGCAGGCAGAATGCCCGAGCTGCGCAACGCATCCGCCATCAGGGTCCCACGGCCGGGACCCAACTCGACCAGATGAACGCGCGCAGGCTGCCCCAGCTGCTGCCAAACGGCGGCACACCAAAGGCCGATCAACTCGCCAAAGATCTGCGAAATCTCCGGCGCCGTTATGAAATCACCTGCGCTGCCGATCGCCTGCTTGGAACGGTAGTAGCCAAACTCTTCGTGAGTGAGACACGCCTGCATGTAGCGCGACACAGAAATGGGCCCATGCTGGCGGATCTCGCCCTTCAGCAGCCTAGCCAGCGGAGTGTCTGACTGCTCACCGCTCATGCCGCTGCATGGCGGCGCGCGCGATAAAGCAGATAGGCACCAGCAAGGATCATGGGCACGCAGTAAACTTGGCCAGCAGTGAACGGTCCGATGTTCATGAGATGCACAGCATGTGGCTCGCGGAAAAACTCGCCAATAATACGCGCCACACCATAGCCCGCCAAGAAAACCCCCGCGACGACGCCCGGCTCCTTCAATGCATCGCGATGATGCGTGAGGAACCGCAGCACCAAAAACAAGAGCAGTCCCTCAAGAGCTGCCTCGTAAAGCTGGCTAGGGTGCCGCGTTGTTGGCTCGACAGCCGGGTGGTAGAGCGCCGCATGCGGAAACACCATCGCCCACGGCACATCGCTCTGACGCCCGAACAGCTCTCCGTTGATGAAGTTGGCAATACGGCCAAAGAACAGTCCGATCGGGACTGCGGCCGCGCACAAGTCACCTGTGCTTAAAACCGAAACCTTGTGCTGGCGCGAAAAGACCCAGATCGCCAGAATCGTCCCGACAAGCGCGCCATGGAAAGCCATACCGCCCTTGTTGATCATGAGGATCTCGATCGGATTGGCCAGGTAGGTTCCGGGTTGATAAAGCAAAATGTAACCCAACCGCCCGCCAAGAATAACGCCCGCCGTCATATAGAGCAGCAGGTCGTCTACCTTCGCGACGGGAAACGGTGGCTCGTTATTCCGCCAAAGAGATCCGGTCTTCACGAGCTGACGAATGTAAAACCAGCCGAGAACCAGGCCAGCAACGTAGGCCAGCCCATACCATTTGACGTCAATGGGCCCAAAGCCGAACAGCGGCCCTAGCGAGATCGCCACGGGATCAAATTGCGGAAACGGAATAGCCAGAACAGTCATAATCCCCCCAGCGCCTCGTTCGGACGGCTCGTTTGGGGCGGTGTTTCGACCACCAGCGCTCCCGTGTCAACGAACCAAGCCTCGCTTGAACAGGCCGCCCCCTACCCCCATACTCCCTGAAACCAATAGGGATTGAACATGACACAGACGTCAAACCGCTTTTTCGACGACCTGGCCCGCATGATGACGGACGCGGCTGGCGCGGCCGATGGGGTGAAGCGGGAAGTCGATAGCGTGATCAAAGCGCAGGCTGAGCGCATTTTGAAAGATTTGGACGTAGTCCAACGTGAAGAATTCGAGGCTGTGAAGGCCATGGCCCAGAAGGCGCGAGAAGAAAATGAGCGGCTGGAAGCCCGCATCGCGGCCCTCGAACAGCGGATGGCTGCCGGAAACCCGCCGGTTGTTTGAGATTCGCCAAGCGCACTGCATGGAATTCCCGGCGATGGCGAGTGCGCAAATGTGACGCCTCGCTAACATCCAGTGTTTTTCAACATCAGGCGGCGATTTGCCCGCCAACACCAACCACTTGGTGACATTGCCCGTGGACAAGGGCACCCCCGGCTTGCGACTCGTGCCGCGCTCTGTTTTCGTCGCACCAGTTCAATTGCTGCTTCGGCTAGACCTTCAGCGCTTCCATCAATTGCATGGAACATTGCGCCGGCACTGGCCCCACCCCGCAGCGCGTCATGTTCCGATCACAATACGTGCTGGCGGTGTTAGCCAGCCAAAGACTGAGGGAAATAATGGCCACTGCAGAAGCCGGCTACACGCGCGTCGCCAATCCGATCGATCTCATTGAACAGATGGCCGTCGATCACGACTGGGCAACCGACCGTTCGACCGACGACGAACTGACATTGATCGTCGCGGGCAGCTGGACCGACTATCACATCTCGCTCAATTGGCGCGACGACCTCGAAGCGCTGCACATCGCCTGCGCCTTTGACTTCCGCGTGCCCGACACACGGCTCAATGAAATGTACCGTTTGATCTCCCAGATCAACGAACAACTCTGGCTCGGGCATTTTGATCTTTGGACCCAGGAAGGTCTGATCATGTACCGCTACGCCTTGTTGCTGAACGGCTCGGTCGCGACCCCGCAGCAATGCGATGCCGTCCTGAAAGCCGCGCTGGAAGCGTGCGAGCGCTATTACCAAGCCTTCCAGTTTGTCGTATGGGCAGGTAAGGAAAGCCGGGAGGCGCTTGTCTCCGCCATGTTCCAAACGGAAGGCCAAGCCTAACGGGTTAAGTAAACCCGAAACGGTTTGGAAACGAAAATGAGTATCGCGTTAAACGGCCTGCTGGTTCTTGCGGGCGCCGGGAAGATGGGCGGCGCCTTGCTGACAGGCATGCTTTCCAAAGGGCTACCCGGCACACAGGTCCTCGTGCAAGACCCGATCGTCAACGCAGACGACAAAGAGCGCTGGCTTAGCCAAGGCGTCACCTTTTCAGCCAATATCGAACAACTGCCGTCGCCCCCGGCAGTGCTGCTGGCGGCAGTGAAGCCACAAGTGATGGATGAGGTGTTTCCAGAGCTCGCCAGGCTTGCTGGCCCTGATACGCTCACGCTGTCGATCGCGGCCGGCAAGACCATTGCAAGCTTTGCCGAACACTTGCCGCCCTCGTCCGCGATCGTCCGCGCCATGCCGAACACGCCAGCCGCCATTGGCCACGGCATGACCGTCTGCGCAGCCAACGAGGCCGTCACAACCGCCCAGCGCAGCCTCGCGACGGATCTGCTCACGGCCGCCGGAGACGTCGCCTGGGTCAACGATGAGGCCATGTTGGATCCCGTCACGGCGGTATCCGGCTCCGGGCCGGCCTACGTGTTCTTGCTCACGCAATATTTGGCCGAAGCGGGTCAAAAGGCGGGGCTTCCTCAGGAGCTGGCCGAACATCTGGCTCGCAAAACCGTCACGGGATCAGCCGCGCTCATGGCGCAATCACAAGACAAACCAGCACAGCTGAGAACGAATGTGACCTCCCCCGGCGGGACAACCGCCGCAGCCCTTAGCGTGCTTATGGCAGAGAACGGTCTTGCCGAACTGATGGACAAAGCAATCGCAGCGGCAGCAAAGCGCAGCCAAGAACTTTCGAAGTAATCTCTGCGCCCCCGCCTTTCATCGGCCTCCAACAGCTCTTACGTTAAAGTCAAAGAGTGTCTGGAGGACTTGCGATGATTAACGAGACCCACGCCAGCGGCCGGATCGTGAAAGCAGCGCTGGAATTGGCCGCCGAGCATCCCTGGCAGGATGTTGCCCTTCGCGATATCGCTGACCGGGCGGAAATTCCCCTAGCAGAGCTGCGCAACGACTTTTCTGGAAAGCCAGCCATCCTGGCCAAGTTCATGCGCCTGGTTGACGACACCGTCTTGGCGCGCAGGCCCGCGCGCGATGACGGTCAATCAGCCAGGGACCGCTTGTTCGATGTGCTCATGACGCGCCTGGAAGTCTTGGAACCGTACAAGGCTGCAATCCGCTCAATCGCCAAGGCACCTGGCACGCAGCTGTCGTTGGCCCCGCGCGCCATGGCCTCTCAAGCCTGGATGCTACACGCCGCCGGCATCAGCACCGACGGTCCTCTCGGCCGGGCTCGCGTCGCCGGCCTGGTCTCGATCTACGCCAACTTGCTGAAGGCCTGGCTGGACGAGGATGATCAAGCCTACCCGCGCACCATGGCCGCCCTCGATCGAAGCTTGAAGCGTGGTGAAGGTGTTTTGCAATCCGTAAACGACGCCCAGGCATTCGCCTGCCGCATCGCCAAGATCTTCCGTCCGTCAAAAACAGCCAAGAAACCTGAAGACAATCAGCCGCAAGCGCCCGAGCCCCCGTCGGTCCACGTTTAGACTAAAGCAGACTTGCATGCTCATCTCATGAAGGTGCCATGCTAAGTCGCGCCCATTTGCGTTATAAGCTCAAGAGATAAGCGGCCAGTGCCGCGCTGAACGTTCAGCCCAATAGGCAAATTGATGGATCCAGTCGTCCCGCAGCTTGAAAGAGAAACGCGCCGCCGCCGGCGCAAGTTGATCTTCCGCCACCGCATGATCCCGGTCCGCATGATGGTGCCGAGCTTCGTGACGCTGTTAGGCCTCTGCGCCGGGCTCACATCCATTCGCATGTCGATTGAGGGCCGTTGGGAATTGGCGCTGGCAGCGATCGTCGTCGCAGCCCTGCTCGACGGCATAGACGGCCGCGTCGCACGCCTGCTGAAAGCCTCCTCGCGGTTCGGTGCCGAGCTGGACAGCCTCGCGGACTTTGTGAACTTCGGGGTCGCGCCCGCCATCATGGTGTTCACCTGGGGCTTAGGCGATTTGAAGAGCTTGGGCTGGATTTGCGTCATGCTGTTTGCACTCGCGTCAGCGCTGCGCCTGGCCCGCTTCAACGTTGCCGTCGACGAGGACAAGCCGCGCTGGCAATCGAACTACTTCTCGGGCATGCCGACCCCTGCGGCGGCGATCGCCGTGCTGCTACCAACCTACCTCGACAATCTTGGCTTCACGGAGCTTCGCACCAACCCGGTGCTGCTCCAGGTCGTTCTTGGCTACACCTTGTTGATATCGATTTTGATGGTCTCGTCCGTGCCGACCTATTCCGGAAAACTCTTGCACGAACGGATCAGCCGCGAACTCGTAATGCCGATTTTCGTCGCCGCTGTCGCTCTCGTCGCGTTTCTGCTCACATACCCTTACGCGACCCTGTCGGCAGTGACGGTGATCTACCTCGCGTCCATCCCGCTGACCTACCGCGCCTTCCAGCGCAAGCAAGCCCTCAGTCTATCGGCCGAAGCCAGCGAAGATGAGGACGACGATCTGGACAGAAACGCAGATGGAACCAGCACCTCATCATCGGCAACGACGCCCGAGCCCGCTGCTACGCCACAGGCTAACAAGCATCCAGGCATGACGGGCCGCGTGATCGGCCTCCACGACAAAAGCGACCGGCCCAAATAACAGGCTACCAAGAAACAAGGGGCCGCGATGTTGAAACATCGCAGCCCCTTTTTGTCGTTGTCTTACCTAGACCAACCGGTCAGTGGCGGGCAGGCCCGCCGTTCAAGTGGAAATCCAGTTCATCCTGGATATTCGTTGTTGCTTGGCGCCAGTCGCCGCGGCCAAGAACACGTGGTTGATGATCCACCGCAGGCGGCTCGTAATGCGGAAGTTCGCCCGGCTCAGTCTCTTCCTGAGGGAGGCTTCCGCTCTCTTCATCTTCCAATGCAGCCATTGGATGATGCGAATAGTTGGGCAAGGTCCCGATCGTCGCCGCCAACGTCTGAAGCTCTTCCATTATGGCGCTACGGCGCGCGTTGTACTGCGCCGTAACCATCCGGACTTCGTGTAGAAGCTCATCGTCTATGCGATTCAAGGCTTCCCCCAATGATCGAACCAGCGCGCGCTCGTTGGTGTTCGTCTGCGTCAGCCGCGTCCGCATTTCCTCGATTTGCTCGAGCACCGATTTCATAAGTCTCACCCTCTAGACGAATCAGTCAGTCGTTAATCAATGGTAAGTGAAATCAGAAAAAATCGATACCGGAGATCGCACTCTCCACAGGGCCAATGCGCAGCGAATAGACCGCCACTGAGTCGCGGCCTATCAGGCCTGATCGCGACTCACGCACTCCTGGCAGCGCCCACGCAGTTCAAGCGTCATCTCGCGCACGGTGAACTCGGCCTTTTTGGCCCACGCCGACAAAGCGGACACCGCCTTCGGCTCGTCGAATTCATTGACAACGCCACAAGTTTCACAGATCGCAAACACGGCACGGCCCTCGTGACGCGTATGCGTACAGGCCACGAATGCATTGACTGATTCGAGCCGGTGGGCGGCACCCATTGCGATCAATCGGTCTAATGAGCGGTAGACGGTTTGAGGCGCCAGAACGGCCTTGTCGCGCAAATGGTCAATCAGCTCATAGGCGCCAACCGGCCGGCCCGCCGAGCGCAGAGCTTCCACGATCAAGCGATCCTGTTCCGGAGCCGGCGTTCGTTGCCTCGCCTTTCGCAAATTCAAGTCCTTTCGCGGCACTGTGCTAAGTCTAGCACGAACACGGGATGCAAGCGCAGCCTCATGCTGAGCGACTCTTTCTGAAGTTATAGGGCAGATTAATGATCGTTGAATACATCCGCTACCAGTTGAGTGAACACACGACCGCGGAATTGACAGCCGCGTGGGAGGCGGGGTCAGAATTTTTGCGCGGGTTTGACGGTTGCCACGGATACGAGCTGAGCATTTGTGTTGAGGAGCCAACCCAAGTCGTTGTCCGTATCGTTTGGGCATCGCTCGAGACCCACACGGAAGGCTTCCGCAAATCGCCCGAATTCAGGCCCTTCCTCAAGGCAATCCGCCCATTTTTCAGCGAGATAGCCGAAATGCACCACTACGAGCCAGGCTCCACCACCTGGAGCCGTCCGCTAAGTCTATGAAACCGCAACCCCTTTGCCGCATCGGGAAACTGGCCCCAAGCACATCCGACTGTTGCCAAGCCCCCTAATGACCCGGTATAAGCCCGCCATCTCAAGCCAATGCGTGAGACGCCGCCCGGCACCCTTGGAGGCCGTGAGCGGCCAATTTTTATTGGAGAAAGCCATGGCCGAAGCCGTTACGCTCGAAGCCACGGCGCGACCACGTGCCGGCAAGGGGGCCGCACGTCAAGTCCGCCGCGAAGGAAAAGTACCCGCCGTTATCTACGGCGATAACCAAGACCCCATCACGATCGCGCTCAACTACAATGAGCTGTGGAAGCAGTTCCTCAAGGGCCACTTCACCTCCACGGTGATCGAGCTGAACCTTGACGGACAGATGCACCGCGTCATTCCGCGCGACCTCCAGGTCGACCCGGTCAAGGATGAACCGCTGCACGTCGACTTCTTGCGCATCGGTAAAGACGGCATCATCCGCGTCGCCGTTCCGGTCCGCTTCACCAATGAAGCATCTTCGCCTGGTCTGAAGCGCGGTGGTGTTCTCAACATCGTGCGCCACGACATCGAAGTTTTTGCGCCGTACGACAAGATCCCCGATGCCTTCGAGATCAGCCTTGAAGGTTTGCAGATCGGCAAGTCGATCCACGTCTCCAGCATCATCATGCCGGAAGGTGTCAGCCCGGTTATTCAGAACCGCGACTTCACCGTGGCCACCATCGCCGGCCGCGTGAAGCAGGAAGAAGACACCACGGCAACAGCCGCCGCCGAGACGGAAGCTGCAGGCGACAAGAAGCCTGCCGCCGACAAAAAAGAACCCGCTGCCGAAGAAAAGAAGAAGTAGGGCGGGCTCTGAAGCGCAGACACGCGCATCACAAACCTTGCATGAAGCACGATCGAGGGGCCATTCGCCCCTCGATCCGTTTAAACAGACGACCGGACTGGCGACATGAAACTCTTCGTTGGCCTGGGAAATCCCGGTGCGAAATACGAACAGAACCGCCACAACATCGGCTTTTTGGCGCTCGACCGGATTGCCAGCTCACAAGGCCTGCATGGCTGGAAGAAAAAATTCCAAGGCCTTGCCGCGGACTGCGAAATCAACGGCGAGCGCGTGCTGCTGTTGAAGCCCGACACCTATATGAATGAAAGCGGCCGCTCGGTTGGCGAAGCCGCGCGCTTTTTGAAAGTCCCGCTGACGGACATCTACGTCTTTCACGACGAACTCGATCTCGCGCCCGGCAAAATCAAAATAAAAACCGGCGGCGGCAATGCCGGCCATAACGGCCTTCGCTCAATCACCGCTCACCTTGGCAACGACTACCATCGCGTTCGCCTCGGAATCGGGCACCCCGGATCGAAGGATGCCGTTGTACACTACGTGCTGGGCGACTTTGCAAAAGCTGAACGGCCATGGCTCGACGAAATTCTGGATGCCGTGGCCAAGTCAGCAGGCCGCTTGGCCCAAGGCGATAGCGCCCGCTTCCTCACCGACGTCGCCAAGGAACTTGGCACGATGGAGAAAGGCAAGGCTGACACTAAAAAGCCGAGTGCAGGCACCTCAGCGAAGCCAGCAAAGTCACCAACAGCCAAGAAGTCATCCGGCCGCCACCCAGCCGGAGAGCGTGCCGCGAAACAAAAGTCGGCCCTGGCTGAGAACCTGAAAAAGTGGTTGGCCGGACGGGCTGGCCAAGAACCGGAGAACGGAAACTAAATGGGTTTCAAATGCGGCATCGTCGGATTGCCAAATGTAGGCAAGTCCACGCTCTTCAACGCGCTCACGCAAACGGCGGCGGCGGAAGCTGCAAACTATCCGTTCTGTACGATTGAACCGAACGTTGGAGAAGTGGGTGTGCCGGACCCACGCTTGGACAAACTGGCGGCCATCGCGAAGTCCGCGGAGATCATCCCCACTCGGCTAACGTTCGTCGACATCGCGGGCCTCGTGCGCGGCGCATCACGCGGCGAAGGGCTTGGCAACAAGTTTTTGGCGCACATCCGCGAAGTCGATGCCGTGGCCTACGTCTTGCGCTGTTTCGAAGACGGCGACATCACGCACGTCGAAAACCGCATCGACCCAACCGCCGACGCTGACGTGGTCGAAACCGAACTCATGCTCGCCGACATGGAAAGCCTGGAAAAGCGTATCGTACCGATTGAGAAGAAGGCTAAGTCCGGTGACAAAGAAGCCAAGGCACAATTGGCCGTAATGGAAAAAGCCCTGGCACCATTGCGCGACGGAAAGCCAGCCCGCGCGGCCGACATAACACCTGAGGAAATGCCGGCATTCCGCGCGCTTCAATTGCTCACCTCAAAGCCTGTGGTCTACGTCTGCAACGTGGATGAAGACTCCGCGGCGGAAGGCAACGCGTTCTCCAAACGCGTGGCCGAAAAAGCCAACGCCGAGAATGCCGCCTGTGTTGTGATTTCGGCTAAGATTGAATCCGAGTTTGCAGCCCTGCCAGACGAAGAACGTGCTGAGTTTCTGGAAGCGATGGGCCTGAGTGAACCGGGACTAAACCGCCTTATCCGCGCCGGTTATGACCTGCTCGAACTCCTGACCTACTTCACGGTCGGCCCGAAAGAAGCACGCGCTTGGACCATCACCCAGGGCACCAAGGCGCCTCAGGCCGCAGGCGTTATTCACACAGATTTCGAAAAGGGCTTCATCCGCGCCGAAACCATCACCTATGAAGACTACGTCTCACTCGGTGGCGAAAACGGTGCCAAAGATGCTGGCAAGATGCGCCTGGAAGGCAAGGAGTACGTCGTCAAGGATGGCGACGTCATGCACTTCCGTTTCGCCAACTAGTCGTCAGGCGAGCGTTACCATGCGAGCCCGCTGACGGTCCCGCCGCACGGCCACGCTATCATCCTTCAGCTTAGCTAGTTCGACCCTGTTGCGACCGGAGTCCTTAGCCGTGTAGAGCGCCTTGTCGGCTCGCTTCAACACATCTTCCAAGGACTCCCCAGGGAACTGCTGCGTTACGCCAAAGCTGCAGGTGATGGAGAAATTTCCACCATCCCACTGAAAGACCGTATCATCGATCCTCTCGCGCAAGCGCTCTGCGGCAGCGACCATCTTATCGCTGGTGACAGGCATCAGAGCCGCAAATTCTTCGCCGCCTAAACGGCCAGCAAGTTCGAAAGCTTCGGCGGCAGCAGCTGAAACACTTTTGATGACCTTGTCGCCGACGCTGTGCCCAAACGTGTCATTGACGTTCTTAAAGTGATCGATATCGAACATCACAACCGAGCCAGGCGTCTTGCAGCCCGCTCGCTTGAGGTACTCGGTGCCGCGGGCAAAGAACGCACGCCGATTGTACAGCCCGGTCAACGGATCGCGTTCAGCCAAAACTGTCAATTTCCGATGGGCATCAAGCAAGCGGCCGGCGGCACGCAAGCGCGCCAGCAACGCTTCCGGCTTTGGCGGCTTCTCTACGAAGTCGTCGGCGCCGGAATCCAAGGCTTCTGCCAGCGACTTCGAGCTCGCCTGGCTAGACATGGCTATGGAATAGATTGACCGACCAAGGTTGCGAATGTGCCAGCACAATTCCAAACCGGGCATCGGCGTCATCTCAAGGCTCGTGAGTACAACATCGACGCTCTGGTCATCTTCGACGAAGCGCAACGCCTCTTCGGAATCGCTGAATGCCGTCAGCTGGTAGCCCCGCGGAGCCAAAACCGACGTGATCACACGATGAACAATGCTGCTGGGGTCAACGACGACGACGTGCATTTCAAGCTCGCTAGCCAAAAGGATTGGGTAGCAGAGACATATCTATGGATAATTAATAAAACACATTTCGCTCTGTAAGCATTTGGATAAGCACGGCTTAGCCTTCCCATGCGCTGAGAAAGGCGAATACGGAAGCTACTGTTCCATCGCGCTATCTTTGCTCCGAACAGATTTCGCGGATGAACGCTTGCCCCGCGGCGGATCGTAGGCGCGGTCTTTGGTTATCTCGTCCAAAATATCCGCCAAATCGACGAGCTGGTCAGCCTTCCGCCTCAAATCATCAGCGATCATCGGTGGACGTGCCCTTAGAGTGGAGAAGATCGAAACCCGGCACCCCCGCCACTTCAGCGCATCGATAAGCGGGCCCAGCACCGCATCGCCCGAAAAGATTACGATGTGATCAACTTGCTCGGCCATCACTAAGGCATCAACCGCGAGACGAACGTTGAGGAAGTTTTTGTTGCCGCGGCGCGCCGGCGAGTCTCCTTCTCGGCCCTGGCAAGCGACGGTCGAAAAACCATTGTACTCTAGCCAGTCTATCAACGGTCGCATTGAGTGCTGTTCGTCGTCTTCGCGCTCAATATGATAGAAGGTAACGCGGAGCAAATGGCCCGCACGCTCAAACAGGTGGTAGATTTTCTTGAAGTCTACATCGACACCGAGCGCGCCCATTGCACCACGCAATTCGGGCCCATCGATAAAAACCGCCAAGCGCTCGGATTTATCAAAATACATTCTGACACGGTGTCCTGCGTGGCAAACGTCACAGCCAATTACGGCCAGACTTCCGCCCAAACCAAAAGGTAGTGACCCCCCAATCACCGTGGAACGATTTAGAAGAATATACATTATCCGTAGCCTAACTATGGCAAGCGATGAAAAAGTTTGCCTTAGTTTCAGCGCATTCTGGCTGATTACGCAGCCGGCAATTGCCGTTCCGGATAGAGGTCAAGCAGCCCATCACGGCTGGCCGTAGTCAAACCGCGCTCAGTGATAAGGCCCGTTACCAGCCTGGCCGGTGTCAAATCGAACGCAGGGTTCGCGGCGGGCGATCCAGGCGCCGCGATCTCGACCTCCGCAACGTCTCCATCCACAAGCCGGCCCGTCATCTTCAAAACTTCATCCGCCGATCGTTCTTCGATCGGAACCTCGCGGCCTGTCGCAACCGACCAATCAATCGTCGAAAATGGCAACGCGACATAAAACGGAACGCCGTTATCGTGCGCCGCCAGCGCCTTTAAATACGTGCCGATCTTGTTCACGACATCGCCGTTGGCCGTAACGCGGTCAGTCCCTGTGATCACGAGATCGACCTGACCATGCTGCATCAAATGTCCACCAGCATTGTCAGCAACAATCGTGTGCGGCACGCCATGACGCCCCAGCTCATACGCCGTCAGGGCCGCGCCCTGGTTACGCGGCCGCGTCTCGTCAACCCAGACATGCAGCGCGATGCCTTTGTCATGCGCGTGATAGATCGGCGACGTCGCCGTACCCCAGTCAACGCAAGCCAGCCAACCGGCATTGCAGTGCGTCAGAACCTGAACGGGCTTGCCGTTCTTACGCTTCGCGATCTCTTCAATGATCGGCAAACCGTTGACGCCGATCATGCGGCACGATTCCACATCCTCATCACAGATAGCAGCTGCACGCGCATACGCCGCATCAACCCGCTTTGCCTCGGGCAAGCCAATCAGGGTCTCACGCATGCGGTCCAGCGCCCACCTTAAGTTCACAGCCGTCGGGCGCTGCTTGGCAAGAAAAGCCACCGCCTCCTCCAGGGCCGCATCCGAAGCGTCCTTGCGCATGGCAAGAGCCACACCGTAGGCCGCCGTCGCGCCAATCAGTGGCGCGCCGCGCACCTGCATGGTCAAAATCGCATGTGCGGCCTCTTCACAACTCGTCAGCGTCAAAGTCTCGAAAGCGTGAGGCAAACGCGTCTGATCGATAATGTGCACGCGCCAGCCGTCATCGCCGGTCCAAATCGTCCGGTAAGCGCGCCCATCGATCTTCATGACAATTCCCCTATCAGCCGTATCCACCCGGCGGCGATGCGCCCAGCGCAATGTTTATATTGTGCTCCAGCCCACACTGCGGACACTGCACGGCATACCATTCCGTGTAGGGCCTCGCCGACCGGTCTTCGACGGATACGCGGTCAGTATGACAACGAGGACACGAAACGGCCTTAGAGCGGTCAACACGCCAGGCGCAAATCTGCTGCCAAAGGGCGGATTGCTCTTCGGCGCTCAACGGCGGCTGTCCTGACGCCTTGTCCATGCTGCCTCGCTGCTAATGCCCGTCGAATGCCACCAGAGCGTGGCTCTTAACGTTGTGGCGCTCCAACACCTGCATGCCTCCGAGCTCTGGCAAATCGATGATGAATGACGCACCAACGATCACTCCGCCCGATTGCGTGATCAACTTCACCGCCGCTTCGGCCGTTCCGCCCGTCGCGATCAGATCATCGACAATTAAAATGCGTTCGCCCTTGGCTATGGCATCCTCGTGAATCTCAATTACATCCACGCCGTACTCCAGCGTGTACTCCTGCCCGATCGTTTTCCAGGGCAGCTTGCCCTTCTTCCGGATGGGAATGAACCCGCAGTTCAACCGATCCGCAACCGCACCACCGATGATGAAACCACGGGCCTCAATACCGGCCACGGCCTTCACGTTCGCATCCTCGAATGGACGAGCCAACTCGACAATCGCAGACTTGAAGCCTGCCGCGTCACCGAGAAGTGTCGTGACGTCGCGGAACATGATCCCCGGCTTGGGATAATCAGGGATGGTTCGAATAAGTGACTTCAGGTCCGTCAAAATTGCCTCCTCGCCCAACTGGTGGCGCAAAGTAGCAGTATGAGCACAACCAGGGTAGGCGTTGTGGCCGGGGAAGGGTCGGAATGTGTCAACCTCGCCGCATTTGTCAAAATGCGGTGTGCGGGGCCGGGCCGAAGGTTGCAGCCGCAGCGTGACCCCGAGGAGTGAAGCGGATGTCGAACACAGATTTTGCAGCAACAGCCGACATGGCTGAATTTGATGATTTACCACGGGCCCTGCGCCGCGAGCGCGAATTGAGAGAGCGGGAAAAGCGCGAAGCCAAAACCGCTGGCCAGCTCAAGTCCGACAGCCAGACAACCAATCGCAAAACAGCAGCGGCAGCGCCCTCGCCGTCTCTCCACGTTCCGGCTGACGGCATGGACTACGCGGCGAACTACTCCGACGCTGAAACGCGCTTGACGCCGGCTATCGTCAAGCGCTTCGACGTGCCATTCACGCACATGATGCGCTTCTACCTGAAGGCAGTCGTCGCAGCGGTCCCTGCACTCATCCTATTGACGGCGATCTGCTGGGGTATCGGCCAAGGCATCAAGTTCTTCTTCCCCTGGCTCATTCAGGCACAAATCCTGATCCACTTCCCGAATTAGAGGACCTAGCTTCCCGATCCGAGCACTCGGCCAGCGATCGCATCGAGCTTTTTAACAAGCGATGCATCGCGCGCCTCCGGCTGGGTGATGATCGCGACCTCAAGAGCCTTGTCCGAGCCGATCGGACAAGCCGGATGCTCTTTGGGAAAGTCCTTCGCCAGACGCAAAACGAGCTGTTGCGCCTTCTGCGTGTTCTCTTTCATCACCTTGACGACGGCTGCCACGTCCACGTGCTCGTGTTCCTCGTGCCAGCAGTCATAGTCTGTAACCATCGCCACCGTGGCGTAACAAATCTCCGCTTCCCGCGCGAGCTTGGCCTCCGGCATGTTTGTCATGCCGATCACATCGCAATCCCAGCTGCGGTAGAGATTGCTCTCGGCACGCGTGGAAAACTGCGGGCCCTCCATCACCAGATACGTCCCACCCCGCGTGAAAGAGACGTCTTCCTTGACGGCTGCCGCTTCTATCGCATCGGCCAGAAGAGGACTGACCGGATCAGCCACCGAGACATGGGCAACCAAACCCGGGCCAAAGAAACTTTTCTCACGCGCAAACGTCCGGTCAATGAACTGATCCACGATCACGAAGTGCCCCGGCGCGTACTCTTCCTTCAGCGACCCGCATGCCGAAATCGACACAAGATCCGTCACGCCGGACCGCTTCAGCGCGTCGATATTGGCCCGATAGTTGATGGCCGACGGCGGCACCGGATGCCCACGCCCATGCCTTGGAAGGAAGCGGATAGGTAGTCCATCAACCTCAGCGAACAAAACGTCATCCGATGGCGCACCCCAAGGCGTCATCACGCGTTCCCAGCGCTGATTTTCCAGCTCCGGCAAATTGTAAAATCCGCTTCCGCCAATGATGCCGAGAACAGCCCGTGTCATATCGCCCCCTGAAGAAATGCTAACGCAGCTCCCGCCAACAAGACATGCCGGTAAGAGCTGCGCAAGCCTTTACGCCCCTACGACGCAGTCTAGGTTTTGGTGATCTCGAAATAGGCCACGTTACAAGGCGCATCCATGAACGTGCGAACCTCACACCCCGGTACGGCCCGTTCAGCGAGGCTGCGCATGTCGGCCTCCGAACGCTTCACCAGCGTCCAGTCCATCAAAAGCTCCATGAAGCCACGGCCATGATTGTCGGGAACAAAATTGCCGACGGAAAGAACCGCACCCGGCTTCAAAAGCGGATAGAGCGCGCGGATGAGCGCGATGCCTACGCGGTCGGACAGGTAGTCAAACAAGCCGGCGGAATAGATCAGGTCGAACGATTGCCCCTTGAGGCCACCCTTGACGATGTGCGTCAGAGACTTCGCAACCGTCGAGATCTTGAAGTCAGGATAGGACGACAGACATTCCGCAAGTGAGTTCTCGTCTTGATCAAGCGCGGTGATGTTGAGGTCGCGGCGCACCGTCTTGTCGCCAACGATATCAAGCTCGCGCATATGGCCGCTAGCAACCGATAGCATGCTCATGTCATCGCGATCCTGCATGGTCGAAAGGATCAAATTCGCGAGGTATTCCCGGCGCCACAAAACGCTCTGAGCGGTTGGCAGCTGCGTTGTGCCCTTGTGGACGGCCTTTCCGGCTTCGTCGACATCGGCTTCGTGCGGGCGATAGATGAAGTCGAGCATCACCGCATCGCCGGCATAACCGCGCGGCTTGTCAAAAGCCCGGCGGCTGTAGGGATCGCTCATGATCACTTTATGGATCGGATGGGCCTCAACGGCCTCTTTCAAGACGTCGAGATCGCCATCGGCGACCGCTTGATCGTGAAGATCGGCCAGACCGGCGGCGAGATCATCGACGGCTTCGATATCCGGGTTTTGGTCAAAGCGAATTTCAGATTCCGCCAGCAGCTCCTTCAAAGCTTCCAATTTTGATTGAGCGGACGTTCGTTTGAGTTCCCCCTCAAGGGCTGTGTTCTGTTCAAGCATGCAAATCACCAAGTCGTTAGGGCAAGACAAGACGCGAAGGGAGCGTCCCGGCCGCGTCACACAACCATCAATCACTGAAGAGATGATCCGTGTTGCCCTTATATGTACTTGATGTTACTTGAGGTTGCATCAATTGAAGAGTAAATTAGCAAACATTTAACCTTACTATTCTCCATTACTCAAACTATACATGAGAAATACTTCGCGAAACGAAAGTCTCTCAAAGTATCCATGACAACAACAGCAAGCAGGATGCCAACATCCGTAGAAAGAGAAATGTGCGACGCTTTGCGCAAACAAAAAGGGCCGGATCAGGTGATCCGGCCCTCTGCCATCATGGAATGTAAAGACCGCCTAGTGGGCGGACGCCCAGATGCGCTTCTTGCCGATCCACAATAAGACAGTGGTGATCAGCAAATAGATCAAAACGATCCAACCGGTGCTCTTGCGCGCGTTCAACGATGGGTCGGACGCCCAGGTCAAGAATGCCGTTACGTCGGCCGCGTTCTTCTCCAATGAGCCGGAACCGTCGGCGTAAGTCTGATACCCGTCCTTCGAAAGAGGTGCCGCCATCGCGATCTGATGGCCCGGGAATGCCGCGTTGTAGCTCATCCCGTCAGCCATGCTCATGCCTTCGGGCGCTTCTTTGTATCCGGTCAACAGCGCGTAAAGGTAGTCAGAACCGCCTTCCTGATACCCAGTGACGATATCCTTCGCCATCAAAGCAATGTGCGTGGGCCAGAACGCGCTGTTGTGCGTGTTGCGAGCCTTCACGATGTTGGACAGGTCCGGCGGCAAGGCACCACCCTGAGCGGCACGAGCAGCCTTGTCATTCTTGTACGGTCCGAGGATCGGGTCGGAAAGCTTGGCAGGGCGCTCAAACATCTCACCATCGTCGTTGGGACCATCGGTGATCTGGTTTGGCCATTCCGCCGCCAGCGCTTTGACGGCTTCTTCCGGAAACTCCGGCCCGCCTTCCTCCGCGAGGTTGCGGAAGTAAACCCGCTTCAAACCGTGACAGGCCGAGCAGACGTCCTTGTAGATCTGAAACCCGCGCTGCAACTGGGCTTTGTCAAACTGCCCGGTCAACCCGGCGAACGGCCATTCATGCCGTTCAATGTGGATCGCATCGCCAGCCGCCATGGCCTGTGGGGCCAGAGCAGTCAATCCAGCAAACACAAGGCTTGCGAGCACGCCATTCGAGGTCTTTTTCATTGCTCTTCTCCCCGGTTAGCGTGTTTCTGGCGCGGACGCCGCCGTACTTGGCGTGCCCCCTCCGCCACCGGATCCCAGCACACTTTCCGAGATCGATCGCGGCAGCCGTTTGGGCGTTTCCATCAAGCCGACGATTGGCATCACCAAGAGGAAGTGCGCGAAATAGTAGAAGGTGAATACTCGAGCCCAGAAGACGTAGACACCTTCGGCCGGCATGGCGCCCAGATAGCCCAGCGCCAAGGCGCTGAACAGGAACAGCCAGAAAAACCACTTGTAGATTGGCCGGTACTTCGCCGAACGCACGCGGCTCGTATCAAGCCACGGCACAAATACCAGGATCGCGATCGCCGAGAACATGGCAATCACACCGCCAAGCTTCGATGGGATTGCGCGCAAGATCGCGTAGAACGGCAGGAAGTACCACTCCGGCACGATGTGCGGCGGCGTCACCAGCGGGTCAGCTTCGATGTAGTTGTCTGAATGGCCCAGGTAGTCCGGCATAATGAAGGCAAACCAGGCGAACAACAGCAGGAAGGCGAACAAACCAACCGCGTCCTTGGCAACCGCATGCGGGAACATCGGCACGGAGTCGGCTGGCGTCTTGATCTCAAGACCCGTTGGGTTGTTCTGGCCGGTCACGTGCAATGCCCAGATATGCAGCATGACCAGGCCCGCGATCACGAACGGCAGAAGGTAGTGCAGCGAGAAGAAACGGTTCAGCGTCGTCCCCGTCACCGAGTAGCCGCCCCACAACCATTCAACAATCGCCGTTCCCAAGCCCGGAATAATCTCGTTCAAAGACGAGAACAAATTGGTGATAACGGTTACGCCCCAGAAGCTCATTTGGCCCCACGGCAGGGCATACCCCATAAACGCAGTCGCCATCATCACCAGGAAGATGAGAACGCCCAAGATCCAGAGGACTTCGCGCGGCGCTTTGTAAGAGCCGTAATAGAGGCCACGGAAAATGTGAATGTAAACCGCGATAAAGAACATCGACGCGCCGACCGCGTGGAAGTTCCGGATCATGTATCCGTAGTTCACGTTGCGGCGGATATGCTCGACCGAATTGAACGCATCGTCAGCGCTTGGCTGATAGTGCATCGCCAGCACCAGCCCGGTGAGGATCTGGGCGAACAAGCAGAACGTTAGGATGCCGCCGAAAGTCCAAAGATAATTCAGGTTCCTCGGCGTCGGGAATACGACGAAGCTGTCGTACATCAGGCGCGCGACCGGCAGCCGCTCGTCCATCCATTTACCGAAACCGCTTGTCGGGGTGTATTGGGACTCGTGAGCCATTCTGAGCGTGGTCCTCAGCCGATTTTGATTTTTGTGTCGGAAACGAAGGTATAAGGCGGCACTTCCAAGTTGCGGGGCGCCGGACCTTTGCGGATGCGGCCCGACGTATCGTAGTGCGAGCCGTGGCACGGACAGAACCAACCGTCATACTCGCCCTTCTCGTCGCCCATGGACTGGCCTTTCGGAATGCAGCCCAAATGCGTGCAGATACCGATCAGCACCAGCCAGTTGTCCTTGCCTTCCTTGACGCGATTGGCATCTTCGGCAGGCGTCGCCTCCGGCAAAAGGTCATTACGAGCGGATTCGTCTGGCAGAGCCGACAACTCAACGGTGCGCGCCTCTTCGATTTCCTGCTCAGTCCGGTTGCGGATAAAAATTGGCTTTCCGCGCCACATCGCAGTGATGGCCTGGCCGGGCTTGATAGGCGAAAGATCAATCTCGGTCGATGCCAATGCCTGCGCACTGGCGTCCGGGTTCATTTGCGCCACGAATGGCCACAACGTTGCCGCCGCGCCGACCGCGGCAAAGGCATTGCCTGCAATAATGAGAAAGTCGCGTCGGGTTGGCTCGTCTTCCGGGTGAGATGCCACATCAGCCTCCAGAATAGGCAATCAGTCTTCGGCCACCCCCGTGGCCTGCGAAGGCATGTCGCGTGCGCCATGCCAATTCATTTCCGGCCAGCTCCTATCCGGAACCAACCTGCGGCGCCTAGCGGATTGTTTGAAGCGGCCCCGTCCCGAAGAGCACACAAAAATCAGACAAGTGGACGCATTCCCGCATAGGCGCCAACAACTTTGCGCTACTCTTGGCACTGTTCACAAATGTACTCAAGCCTGCGAGGGCTATACGCATATGGGCAATTTGGCGCATGTCTAGGCACGGGAGATAAACGCGATTCGATGCGACTAGCGCTATATCAACCTGATATTCCACAAAACACTGGCACGATCCTGCGCACCGCTGCCTGCCTCGACACACCAGTCGACATCATCGGCCCCACCGGATTCGATATGAGTGACAAGGCCTTGCGCCGCTCCGGCATGGACTATCTGCAGCACGTCCAGATCACCCGGCATTTGGATTGGGACGCCTTTCTATCCACAAAGGGCGAGCAACGCCTCGTGCTGCTAACGGCGCATGGCAGCAAATCTTACACCGGGTTCAAGTTCTCAAGCGCAGACATCATCGTGCTCGGCCGGGAGTCCGCAGGCGCACCGCAATCCGTTCACGATGCATCCGATGCCAGGCTCCTTATACCCATGCACCCTGACCGCCGGTCGCTGAACATCGCCGTGGCCGCCGCGATGGTACTGGGTGAAGCCCTGCGCCAAACGAAACTGTTCCCAGCCTTTAAATGAGTTTGGGTGAAGCCGGCTGCCGGCTTCACCCAACGAAAACGGTCAATCATGTACCGTAGGGCCTATTGCAGCCCATGCGCGCAAATCTTGACACGCTTCAGGCTTGGCCGCTTGGCGGACACGATTTCGATCCGATCGATCGATCGCGTGCGGCCACGTACGGAGATCGCTTCTGTCTCACCATTCTTCGGAATGGTCTTGGCCACTTCCAAGGTGTCGGGTTGCCCGTTGGAGTAAACAACCTTGGCGTTGATCAAGTAAATCTTTTGGCCCTCGGCGCTGAACTTGATGGCCTTGAAGCGTCCATCCCGGCGGCCGACACTGATCGTGTCACGATCGGCACCAAACAGAGCCACCGTCCGGCAGCCGAGCTCTACCCATTCCGGCCTTCCGCCAAACCCACGGCGGCGGCCATCACCACGACGGCGATCGTCGCCCCGGCGCGCACCCCGGCGATCGGCTCCCTTGCCGTAGACCAACACGGTCGCGCGCTCATCACCGTTTCTCGGGCGCCCAACAGAACGGTAACGGAATTCGATTTCCCGGATGATGCGCGTGTTACCCTTCAAATCAATTGGCCTAGTCCGTTGACCATCCCGGATAATGCCGTCTATCTCGAAACGCTGCTTGTCGCCGTTTCCGTAAACCACCGTCATTTCGCGAACGCGGACATCCCCGTCTTTTACCTCAAGACGAAGGGCCTCGAAGCTGCCTTCCTTCCGCCCGACGCGGATCACATCGCGATCACGCCGGAAGTCCACTTTCTCCGCCCCAAGTAATTCCCAATCATCACGTCCCCGCCGGGCTTCCTTGCCGTAAATAGAAACTTTGGCGGGCTCATCACCCCGGCTTGGACGCCCAACCGAACGATATCGCAGTTCGATCTGCCGAATGAAACGCTCGTCGCCCTTCAGGTCGATTGGGCGGCTGCGCTGGCCATCGCGAATGGTACCGTCGACCTCAAAGCGCTGCTTGTCGCCATTGCCAAAAACGACGGTCATCTCACGGATGCGAACGTCACCCCGTTCGACACCAATACGAAGTGCTTCGAACCGGCCTTCCCGGCGGCCAACTTCAATAACGTCCCGGTCCCGGCGGAAATCCGCGGTCTGCGATCCAAGTAATTCCCAATCGCCATCACCACGGTCCCGGTCGCGACGCTGAGCGGAAGCGTTGTCCGCAACCATCGTCAGAGTCATCAACGCCGCCAGAAGGGCGCTGAAAACAGACTTCACTGACATAATTTCCTCCACGAGTTCCGAAAAGCAACTTCCAACAGCGCTGCCAATTGACATTGAGCACTTCTAGTCCGTTATGCCGTCTTTGCGGCGTGCACATGACACTTAACAGCAATTTGGCATAAGTGCTCTGCCGAAACCTAGGCGTACGCACCTGCAGCAAAACGGACTACTCGGCAGCCTCGCGAGCCAAGAACCCGCCGGATTGTCGGTTCCACAGCTCCGAATAGAGCCCATCCTGTTTTAGCAGCTCATTGTGCGTGCCTTGCTCGATGATCACGCCGTCATCCATGATGACCAGCCGGTCCATCGCGGCAATGGTCGACAGCCGGTGAGCAATCGCAATCACCGTTTTGCCTTCCATTAAATTGTAAAGCTGCTCCTGGATCGCCTGCTCCACCTCTGAGTCAAGCGCGCTCGTCGCCTCGTCCAAGATCAAGATGGGCGCGTCCTTCAGCAGCACACGCGCAATCGCCACACGCTGGCGCTGCCCGCCGGAAAGCTTTACCCCGCGTTCGCCCACGTGCGCGTGATAACCGGACCGCCCGCGCAAATCCTGCAGACCGGCAATGAACATATCCGCCTGAGCCTTCTTCGCGGCCGCCACCGCCGCCTCTTCACCAGCATCCGGGCGGCCATAGAGAATATTGTCCAGGACCGACCGATGCAGCAAAGACGTGTCTTGCGTCACCATTCCAATCGATGCACGCAGACTGTCTTGCTTGACCTGCGAAATATCCTGTCCGTCGATGAGAATGCGGCCGCCATCCAAGTCCCAAAACCGCATAAGCAAGTTCACCAGCGTTGACTTGCCAGCGCCCGAACGCCCGACCAAACCGACCTTCTCGCCTGGAGCGATGGTCAGTGACAGACCGCCAATCACACTGCCGCGGCCTGAGCGTTCGTCGCGCCCATAGTTGAACGAAATGTTATCGTAGCGGATCTCGCCGCTTGTCACCCGCAATGGCTGGGCCGACGGCACATCCACGACTTTGCGGTCCTTGGCAATCGTCGCTAGGCCATCGTGAATGATGCCAATATGCTCAAACAGACCAGCAACTTCCCACATGATCCAGTGCGCCATGCCTTGCATGCGCAGCACCAGGCCAATCGCAAACGCGATCGCGCCAGTAGTGACAGCACCCAGCGACCAGAGCCAAACCGACATCGCCGTGATCGAAAAGACAAGCATGCAGTTCAGGGTGTTCAGCACCAACGTCAGCAGCGTCACAAGCCGCATCTGCTCGTGAACCGTATCGAGAAACGGCTTCATGCCGCCTTTCGCATAAACGTCTTCCCGGTCGGCGTGGGCGAACATCTTGACCGTCGCGATGTTCGTATAGGTGTCGACGATGCGCCCGGTCATAATGGAACGGGCATCAGACTGGCGCGTCGAGATCTTGCCGAGACGTGGAATGAAGTACCACAGCGCACCGGAGTACGCCGCAAGCCACAGCAGCATCGGCGCGGTCAATCGCAAGTCGCTGGCCGCGAACATGACAACCGCGCCAGTGAAGTAAACACCGACGTAAACAAGAACCTCGGCCATCTTGATGACCGTTTCGCGGACCGACAGCGACGTCTGCATCACCTTCGTGGAAACGCGCCCGGCGAAGTCATCATTGAAAAACTCCATGGACTGGCGCAACACATAGCGGTGCATCATCCAGCGCGAACGCATGGCGAAGTTGCCCATGATGCCCTGGTGCAGGAACGCTTCGTACCAAAACTTCACGAAGGGAATGACAAGCAGAACGACA
>JBGTSB010000046.1:0-27754 GCA_041940525.1 Hyphomicrobium sp. | reverse complement strand
ACGACTCTGGCGTCTACCACTACTGGCAGGTTGCTGACTTCGACGCGGACGCAATTTCCGCGCTTGACAGAAAACTGAAACTTGGCGGGCTGATAACGCAGTCTGATTGGGTCGGCCAAGCCAAGAAGCTCGTTGCGGCATCGGCTGCTTAACGAACGATCGCAATCACGTATCAACGCTGGCGTCCACCGGGGCGCCGGCCAAACCAAGGGGCGAACCCGTGGCAGAAATCACTGCATCGATGGTCAAAGAGCTGCGCGATAAGACCGGCGCAGGCATGATGGACTGTAAGAACGCGTTGAAGGAAAGCGGCGGCGATGTCGAAGCTGCTGTTGACTGGCTGCGCAAGAAGGGCCTCTCCAAGGCCGCTGGCAAGGCGGATCGCGTTGCCGCACAGGGCCTCGTCGGCCTGACCGCGGCAGGCCGCCATGGCGCCGTCGTCGAAGTGAACTCCGAAACGGACTTCGTTGCACGCAACGCGACGTTCCAGGAAATGGTCGCCACGATTGCAGCCTTGGCGCCAAAAGCCGAAGGTGACGTTTCCAAGCTGCTTGCTCTGCCATTCGACAGCGGCAAGGAAACCGTTGAAGAGCACGTCAAGGAAGCCGTTGCCACCATCGGCGAAAACATGACCGTGCGCCGCACGGCCTATGTCTCTGTCAAGGAAGGCGTCGTAGCCGACTACGTCCACGGCAAGGTCGCTGACAATCTGGGCAAGATCGCCACGCTCGTCGCTTTGGAAAGCGCGGGCGATGAACCGGCCCTGTTCGAGATCGGTCGCCAAATCGCCATGCACGTCGCCGCCACGGCGCCGATCGCGATTGATCTGGATGGCGTTCCGGAAGAGACGCTTGAGCGTGAAAAGGCCATCCTGCGCGACAAGAACGCGGGCAAGCCTGACCACGTCATGGAAAAGATCATCGCCAGCGGCATGAAGAGCTACGCCAAGGAGCATACGCTGCTTGAGCAGGCCTACATCCACGACTCCAGCAAGACGGTGGCGCAGGCCCTCAAAGAGGCCGAGAAGGTCGCCGGCTCGGCCATCAAGATCGCGGCCATCGTGCGCTATGCGCTGGGCGAAGGCATCGAGAAGAAAGAAGAAGACTTCGCGGCCGAAGTTGCCCGCACGGCTGCCGCGGCAAGCGGCGCCTAAGCCGGACTGCCGGTTAAGTTCAAAAGGCGATGCAGCCAGCCTGCATCGCCTTTTTTCTATGTCTGACAGCCGAACCGGCCGGAAGAGAGGTTTAATCCAGCGCCCAACCCGTGTAAGAGCCATGCGCGGTGAACCGGAGGCGGCAATGAGCGACAGTCTTAAGTACAACCGATTGCTCGTGAAGCTCTCGGGTGAGGCCCTGATGGGCTCGGGCGAGTTCGGAATAGACATGAGGGTGGTCGACCGCTTGGCGCGCGACGTCGCCGAAGCGGCCAGGGCGGGTTGCAAGATCTGCGTGGTGGTCGGCGGCGGCAACATCTTCCGCGGCCTCGCGGGTGCCGCGAAAGGCATGGAGCGGGCGACCGGAGACTACATGGGCATGCTGGCCACCGTGATGAACGCGCTGGCATTCCAGAATGCGCTATCGCAAATCGGTTGCGCGGCGCGAGTCTTATCGGCCATTCCGATGCCGACAGTCTGCGAGTCCTACGTCCGCCCGAAGGCGTTGCACCATCTTGAACAAGACCGCGTCGTCATCTTCGCCGCCGGCACGGGCAATCCATTCTTCACCACTGACACGGCGGCAACCTTGCGGGCCATCGAGATGAACTGCGATGCCGTCGCCAAGGCGACGCAGGTCGATGGCATCTATTCCGCCGACCCTCAGAAAGACCCATCGGCCGAGCGCTACGACCGGTTGACCTATTCTGAGGTGCTGGCACGTGATTTGAAGGTCATGGACGGGGCGGCGATCGCCCTTGCCCGCGACAACCGCCTTCCGGTAATTGTCTTTTCCATCAAAGAGGAAGGCAATCTCCTCAAGGTGTTGCGTGGGCAGGCCCGTTCGACAGTGATCGAAGAGCGGCGTAAATAAGCGCTACGCACCCACAGGTATAGCCGCGGCAGAAAGCGGCTCATCAACAAACCCAATGGCGGGAGGAAACAATGGCGGCTGACACATTCGACGAAAAGGCATTGGAAAGCCGGATGCGCGCATCGTTTGATGCCCTGAAGCGCGAGTTCTCCGGCTTGCGCACTGGCCGCGCGTCCACGCACTTGCTCGACCCCATTCAGGTGACGGTCTACGGATCGAAGATGCCGTTAAACCAGGTGGCGACGATCTCCACGCCCGAGCCACGGACCATATCCGTCCAGGTCTGGGACAAAAGCAACGTCCAGCCGGTGGAGAAGGCCATCCGCGAAGCCAACCTAGGCATCAACCCAGTTATCGATGGCACCTTGATCCGCCTCCCGATCCCCGCTCTGACGTCCGAACGCCGTCAAGAATTCGTTAAGCTTGCGCACAAGTACGCCGAACAGAGCCGCGTGGCTGTCCGAAATGTCCGCCGTGAGGGCATGGACGCACTGAAGAAAATGGAAAAAGACGGCAATATGAGCCAGGACGAACACCACAAGAACGCGGAAAAAGTCCAGGAACTCACTGACAAAATGATCAAAGAGATCGACGAGACCCTGGCGGCCAAGGAAGTCGAAATTCAAAAGGTTTAGTGTAAACCCCTTGAACGTAAGTGCCGGATGGTTTCCTCTAGCGCCTCGAAATTCCAAGCGAAAGCCGGACCATTGCTCGAAACTTCCCAGGCCACACCCGAAGACGAGAGCGCGGCGCACAGCCCAACCCACGTCGCCATCATCATGGATGGCAACGGCCGCTGGGCAGCTGAGCGCGGCTTACCCCGCTCCGCCGGCCATCGTTCGGGCGTCGAAGCGGTCAGGCGCACGGTTCGCGCGGCGATAGATCTCGGCGTGCCCTACCTCACCATCTACAGCTTCTCGTCTGAGAACTGGTCGCGTCCGTCTCAAGAGATTGATGACTTGATGGGCCTCATGCGCCGCTTCATTCGCCGCGACCTCGCTGAGCTTCATCACAGCAACGTCCGCATCCGCGTGATCGGCGAGCGCCACCGCGTTGATCCAAAGATGATGGATATGATCGACGAGGCAGTGGAACTGACGCAGAACAACACTGCGCTGACGCTGATCATCGCGTTCAACTACGGAGCCCGCAACGAGTTGGCGAAAGCAGCCCGTACCTTGGCGGAAGACGTTGCCACCGGCGCCTTGTCACCCGCCGACATTACGCCGGAACGCCTTGGCGCCGCGCTCGACACCAATGGCATTCCCGATCCGGATCTACTGATCCGCACAAGCGGTGAAATGCGCCTGTCAAACTTTCTGCTCTGGCAGTCGGCCTACGCGGAACTCATCTTCATGGACGCCTACTGGCCAGACTTTGGCCGCGAGCTTCTCGAAGAGGCGATCGCAACTTATCGTCAGCGCTCACGCCGGTTTGGCGGCCTGTCGAAACGGTCAAGCGCATGACTGGGGATCAAACCGGTGGTGGGCCTGGGACGCCAGATGACGCCCCTGAACCAGCTTCGGACACGGGCAAGTTTGCCGACCTCAAAACCAGAATCCTGTCTGCCGCCGCTCTCGGCGCCGTCGCCATTTTGGCGCTTTTCGCCGGACCAGTGCCGTTCGGTGTCTTCGTAACCGCAGTCGCCATGATCATGAGCTGGGAGTGGTCGGGCATCGTCCGCTCCAAGGAAATTGATGTTGCGATGATCGTGCACGTTGCCGTCGCGGGCATAGCCTGCGTCTTGGCGATGTTCCACGCCGCGGCGTTAGGCCTTGCGGCGATCGTCGCGGGCACGATCTTGGTGTTCGCGGTGACGTTTGGAGGCCGGTCCATAACCTCTGCGGCCGGCGTGCTGTATACCGGCTTGCCTGCGGTCGCGATGATTTGGATTCGGCAAGACGCCCCGATGGGTCTAAACGCCATCCTCTTTTTGATGATTGTCGTCATCGCGACGGACACGTTTGCGTTCTTCACCGGTCGAGCGTTGGGGGGCCCAAAGCTCATGCCGGCGTTGTCACCAAAGAAAACCTGGTCCGGCCTTGCTGGTGGTCTGATCGGCGCAGCCCTGGTCTCGGCCGCCTTCGGCTCGGCCGTTGATCTGCCAGCCCTGCCGCTGGCCATCGGCGCAGTCCTGCTGGGACTAATCTCGCAAGCTGGTGATCTGGCCGAGTCCGCGTTGAAGCGCCATTTTGGCGTCAAAGATGCTAGCAACTTGATCCCGGGCCACGGTGGCTTCATGGACCGCATGGACGGTATAGTCGCCGCCGCCGCCGTTGCCGGTTTGTTGGCGGCATTCCTCAGCCCGTCGGCGCCGGCCCAGTTCCTGCGCCTCTGGCACTAATCGCGAGGGTGAGCGGGTGACCGCAAACGTCCATCCAACACAACTGTTTGGCGCGCAAAGCAGCGAAGCGCGTCCGATGAGACTGACAGTGCTCGGCGCCACCGGCTCCATTGGCGAAAGCACGCTGGACTTAGCGCACCGCAATCCCGAGCGCTTCGAAATCGTTGCCTTGTCCGCCTGCCGCAACGTGGACCGGCTTGCTGAACTGGCGATCCGTCACCAGGCCGAGATCGCTGTCATTGGCGACGAACGCTTGCTGCCGGAACTGCGCGAAAAGCTGGCGGGCACTCAAACGCGCGCCACCGCCGGTGATCAGGCTCTATGCGAGGCAGCCGAAGAGCCAGCGGATTGCACCATGGCGGCAATCGTCGGCGCCGCCGGCCTTGCTCCGACATTCGCCGCCGCCCGCCAAGGCAGGCGGATCGCCTTGGCCAACAAGGAATGCCTCGTCTCGGCCGGAGACGTCTTCTTGTCAGCTTTGAAAACATCCGGCGCCGATTTGCTTCCGGTTGATAGCGAGCATTCGGCCGCCTTCCAGGCCATGGCGGGGTCGGACAAGGGTGGTTTGGAACGGATCGTGTTGACCGCGTCGGGCGGTCCTTTCCGCACCTGGGACGCAAGCCGCTTGGCGGCCGCGACGCCCGAGCAAGCATTGCGTCATCCCAATTGGAGCATGGGACGCAAGATTACGATCGATAGCGCCACCATGATGAACAAAGGTTTGGAGCTCATCGAAGCATTGCACCTGTTTTCGGTCAGACCAGACCAACTCGACGTCGTGGTCCATCCGCAATCCGTTGTGCATTGCCTGGTTGAGTTCGCCGATGGCTCGGTGCTGGCGCAGATGGCCCCACCCGACATGCGCGCGCCCATCGCTTGCGCACTGGCCTGGCCGTCGCGGATGCCAACGCCGGTTGAACGATTGGACCTCGTGAAAGTCCAGTCGTTGACCTTCGAAGCTCCGGACGAAAAGCGTTTCCCAGCCCTGCGCGTCGCGCGCGACGCCATGGTCCAGGGCGGGCCGGCCCCGTGCATCCTGAATGCTGCCAATGAAATCGCGGTCGAGGCGTTTCTCAACAGGCAGATCGGCTTCCTCGATATCGCCACGAAGGTAGCAGCAACTCTCGAGGCCGCCAGCAAGAATGGCCTCGCCGGGCCGTTGCGGTCGCTCGATGACGTTCTGGCCACGGACCGAGAATCGCGCAAACTGGCGCAATCGCTGCTTTAACCCCATCTACACGGCTGCTATCCCCGGGTAGCGCATTCAGGCAACTCGAAGGAAACCCGCTTAAATGGCCAACGACGTGCTGCAGTTCCTGCTCCTGCCTTTCACCAAGATCCTGCCGTTCTTGGTTGTTTTGACGGTCGTTGTGTTCGTTCACGAGCTGGGCCATTTCCTCGTCGCACGCTGGTGCGGCGTTGGTGTTCGCACCTTTTCGATTGGTTTCGGCAAGGAAATCTGGGGCTTTAACGACAAACATGGCACCCGCTGGCGGCTCGCTTGGATACCGCTCGGCGGCTACGTCAAGTTCATGGATGATGATAACGCAGCCAGCGTGCCGACGCGCGAAGCGATCAAATCCATGACGCCGGAACAGCGCGCGATCTCGTTCCACGCCAAGCCCGTGTGGAAGCGAGCGGCCGTCGTGGCGGCTGGCCCCATCGCCAATTTCATTTTGGCAATTTTCATTTTTGCCCTCTGGTTTGGTCTGTTTGGCATCCACTCCACGGAGGCGCGTATCGCCGAGGTGGTCAAGGATACCCCGGCGGCTGAAGCGGGCTTCCAGCCGGGCGATTTGATCACGGCTATTGATGATCGCCAGGTTGAATCCTTTGAAGACGTGCAAAAAATCGTATCGACGAACGTGGGCAGCGAGCTCGCTTTCACCGTTGATCGCGATGGCCAGGCGGTCGAGTTGAAGGCCACGCCGGCACTGCGGGATCAAAAAGTCGGCTCACAGACCATATCAACCGTCGTGATTGGTATCCGCCGTTCAGCCGAGGCTAAGGTGCAAACCCGCTATCCCAACCCGATCGAAGCAGTGGCGCTGGGTACCGATCAAACAAAGTTCATCATCACCAGCACTTTGGGCTATTTGGCCGACGTGATCGGAGGCCGCCAGAAGGCCGATCAGCTTGGTGGTCCTGTCCGCATCGGGGACCTTGCGGCCAAGGTCGCAGATAAGTCTCTGATAAACCTGGTTTATCTTATCGCCTTCATCTCGGTCAGCGTCGGGCTCATCAATCTGTTTCCCATCCCGCTGCTGGACGGTGGTCATTTGCTTTTTTACGCAATTGAGGCAGTCCGCCGCGAGCCGCTCAGCGAGGGTGCCCAGGAGATGGGATTCCGCATCGGCTTCGCTGTGGTCATCATGTTGATGATTTTCGCTACTTTCAACGATTTAGCGGTAATCCGTGGATGGTTCTCGGCTGGCTAAAAAAAGGTGGTCAGTGGGGTATTCTTGCCACTTCCAGGACTGCTCCTGAATCGTTAAAACCATCAAGGTGAAGAAGTTTGCCGGGGGAGCTTGCGGTGTCCACATCCGCAGCGCGGTAGGCTTCGGACTGTAGTACACGCTCAGACTCATGCCGACGGTTTGAGCGGCTTACGGGGGGATCGGCCAAAAAATGAGGACAGATCCGCGAATGGTGCAATTTCGGATCATGTCGTTGGGGGTCTGCCGCGCGCTTGCGCTGCTAGCCTTTCTTGCTCCCGCGGCCATAATCACAGAAACCGTGATCCAACCGAGCGCTGCAATGGCGCAGGGGGTCGTCGGTTCAATTGATGTTCAGGGCAACCGCAGGGTCGAGCCGGAGACGGTTCGCTCCTATCTCAAATTCAACGTCGGTGACACGTACGACGGCTATCTCGTCGACCAGTCGCTGAAAGCGCTCTACGGCACCGGCCTGTTTGCTGACGTCAGCATCGACCGGAGCGGCAGCGTCGTGACGGTCTACGTTGTGGAAAACCCCATCGTGAACCGTGTCGCCTTCGAAGGAAACTACGAGGTCGACAACGAAACGCTCCGCAAGGAAGTCAAAACACGTCCGCGCTCCGTCTTTACCCGCGCCCGGGTCCAGGCCGACGTGCAGCGCATTTTGGACGTTTACCGCCGCCAGGGCCGCTTCGCCGCCAGCGTCGAGCCGAAAATCATCGAGATGGAACAGAACCGGGTGAACCTCGTGTTCGAGGTCATTGAGGGTGGCGCGACCAAGGTGAAGGGCATCACCTTCACCGGCAACTACGCATTCACTGATAGCCAGTTGCGCGACATCATCTCGACTACGCAGTCGGGCTGGTTCGACTTCCTCAAGGGCACCGCGATCTACGATCCAGATCGCATGTCGCTCGACCGCGCGCTGCTGCGTCAGTACTACCTGAAGAACGGCTACGCTGATGTCAGTGTCGTTGCCGCCAACGCAGAGTTGGACGCGGATGGTTCGGGCTTCTTCATCAACTTCGCGATTGAGGAAGGTCAGCGCTACAACTTCGGTGCCATCGCAGTCGAGAATTCCTTGCAGGGCTTGCAGGGCCAGCCGCTCAACGCTGAAATCCTCACCGACCAAGGCGACATCTATAACGCCGCCGACGTCGACAAGACGGTTGAGAAACTTACTCTGGCTGCCGCTGAGCAAGGCTTCGCCTTTGCCCGCGTGCGCCCGCGCGCTAATCCTGATCCTGTCTCGCGCACCATTTCCGTGACGTACGCCATCGACGAAGGCCCACGGATCTACATCGAGCGCATTAACGTTTCTGGGAATACGCGCACCAAAGACCACGTCATTCGCCGCGAGTTCCGTTTGGCGGAAGGCGATGCCTTTAACCCGATGCTGGTGGACCGCGCCAAGAAGCGGTTGCAGGGTCTCGGCTTCTTTAAGGCCGTCGAAGTCAAGCGCCGCCCAGGTTCCGCTGAAGACCGTGTCATTCTCGATGTTGAGCTGACAGAGCAGTCGACGGGTGAACTTTCGTTCGGTGCGGGCTACTCGACGTCGGAAGGTGTGATCGGCGACGTGTCGCTAACCGAGCGCAACCTGTTCGGTAACGGTCAGTTCCTTCGCTTGAAGCTGTCTGGCTCCCTCGAGCGACTGCAGGTTGACTTGAGCTTCACCGAGCCGCGGTTCCTAGACTACAACCTGTCAGCAGGCTTCGACCTGTTCCACAAGGAAGTCGACCAGTCGCGTGAATCGGGCTTCACCAGCAAGCGGACGGGTGGCGGTGTTCGCCTAGGCTTCCCGCTGTCCGAGAACTTGTGGATGCAGACCGGCTACGGCTTGGACGTAAGCACGCTTGAGTTGGACGCGCACGGCAGCGCTCAGGTCAATGAGCTCGTTAGAACCGAGATTGAACGCTACGACGACCAAACGATCACATCAGCGGCAACAGTCGCTTTGACCTACGACAAGCGGAATCATCCCAAGAACCCGACCAGCGGTTATTACCTGCAAGTTGGCGGCGAGTTTGCTGGTCTGGGCGGCGACGTGCAGTACGGGCGTGTGTCCGCAGAAGCGCGCGGTTACTACCCGATCACCGAAAAAATCACGTTCGTTGGCCGTGCCATTGCAGGGCACATCGAGTCCTGGGGCGGTGAGGACATCCGACTGAGCGATTTGTACTTCCGTGGCGGTGAGACCATCCGCGGCTTCGACCGGGCAGGCTTCGGTCCGCGTGACGCGGTTACCGGCGACTCTGTCGGCGGGCAGACCTACTGGGCTACTACGGCGGAAGTCCGCTTCCCATTCCCATTCGTTCCAGACGAGCTGGGATTGGGTGGCGCAGTCTTCGCGGATGCGGGCTCCTTGTTCGGCGCTAACGATCTGGCCGAGGAACTTAACAACACGCCAGGCTCAGGCTTCAGCCTCAGGGACGACGCGTCGATCCGTTCTTCGGTCGGTGCCTCGATCTTGTGGAACTCGCCAGTCGGTCCGTTGCGCATGGACTTCGCGAAGGCCCTGTCTAAGGAAGATTACGACGACGAGCAGATGTTCCGCTTCGGCGCGTCCTCGAAGTTCTAATCGTCGGCTCGAATGGCGGTCGCGCAGCGGTTGCCGCCTTCGTTTGCCTGAAACGGAACGCCGTGCTAGGAGCCCGCCAGTCGGCGCATCCGGCGCGGCGTTTTCATGTGCCGCCCCAGCCCTTAAAAGACATAGGAAGTCAATATAGCGATGGAACATCCGGGGTTCTTCGCCAATGCTGGCCCGTTCACGTTGGCCGATATCGCCAAGGCTACCGGCGCGGAAATGCCGGAAGGTGCCGATCCGGCGCGCCAGTTCAAGAGCGTCACCACACTCGCCGATGCAACGGCGGACGACGTGTCGTTTCTCGACAATCGGCGCTATATCCCAGCACTCGAGGAGAGCCAGGCAGGTGCGTGTTTAATCTCGCCGGCCTTGGCGGACCGAGCGCCAGCCAAAACGCTGCTTCTCAAAACCAAGGCGCCATATCACGGCTTCGCCAAGGCGCTGGCCTTGTTCTATCCGGAGGCCATGCGGGTGAAGGCGGCCATGCCTGGGGCCGCCATGATCGATCCGTCAGCTGTCATGGAAGATGGCGCTGAAGTAGAGGTCGGGGCGATAATCGGCCCAGAAGCCCAGATTGGGCGTGGCGCACGGATCGCTGCTGGGGCCGTGGTTGGCTATCGCGTTGCCATCGGCCGTAACAGCTATGTCGGCCCCTGCGCCTGCGTGACCCATGCCCTCGTGGGTGACCGGGTAACCATCCACTCCGGTGTCCGTATCGGGCAAGACGGGTTTGGCTTCGCCATGGGTCGTGAAGGCCATTTAAAAGTACCGCAAATCGGTCGTGTGATCATACAAGATGACGTTGAAATCGGTGCAAATTCCACCATCGACCGCGGCGCCCTTAAGGATACGATCATCGGTGAGGGCACCAAAATTGATAATTTGGTACAGATCGGGCACAACGTAGTCATTGGACGCCATTGCGTGATCGTTGCACAAGTCGGCATCTCAGGCTCGACGGAGCTTGGTGACTTCGTGGTGATGGGCGGACAGTCCGGGTGTGTCGGTCACATCAAAGTTGGAACAGGCGCGCAAATCGCGGGCGGCTCGCATCCCAAAGACGATGTGCCGCCGGGTGCTAGGGTCGGTGGCACGCCCGCGCGCCCGCTTAAACAGTGGGCTCGTGAGATTGCGACCCTGACCAGGCTGTCGTCCCGCAACGATCAAGCAGACGGACCGAAGGATTAAATTTTTGAAGGTTGTTCCGCACGCAACGCCGGCGATTGCAAGAACGGTGTCAGGCTGGCGGTGAGGTAGAGTGATGAATGAAATGACAACGACAAAGACAGAACTCGGCACAGCCGACATCGCCCGCGTGATGCAACTGCTGCCGCATCGCTATCCGTTCTTGATGCTCGATCGCATGTACGACATGGACGGTGATGAAAGCTGCGTTGGCGTAAAAAACGTGACGATCAACGAGCCGTTTTTCCAAGGGCACTTTCCTGCATTCCCCGTGATGCCTGGCGTTATGATTATCGAAGGCATCGCTCAAACCGCAGGCGCGCTCTGCGTCAGTAACTTAGGCGAAAACTATCGGGCGGATCTCGTCTACTTCATGGGCATCGACAAGGCCAAGTTCCGCAAGCCCGTCCTGCCTGGCGATCAGCTCCACTTCCATATCCGCAAGCTGCGCTCCCGCGGGCGCGTCTGGCGCTTTGCCGGCGAGGCGAAAGTGAACGGCAGCGTCGTTGCCGAAGCAGAAATCAGCGCCATGCTGGCGGACTCCAGAGAAGCGCGCGCGTTCGCGACAAACAAGAATGGCTGATAGCCAAATCCATCCAACGGCCATTGTCGAAGACGGCGCCAAGATCGGCAGCGGGGTCAAAATCGGCCCCTATTCGATTGTCGGGCGCGAGGCTGAGCTTGGCGATGAGGTCGAACTCATCTCTCATGCCGTTGTTGCTGGGCGCACGCGTATCGGCGCGCGCACACGCATCTTTCCGTTCGCATCGATCGGACATCAGCCGCAGGATCTGAAGTTCCATGGTGAAGCCTCCACCCTTCAAGTTGGTGAGGAGTGCATCATCCGCGAAGGCGTGACGATGAACCCCGGCACTGAAGGTGGCGGCATGACCACGGTTGTCGGCAACCGCTGTGCCTTCCTGGCGAACTCCCACGTGGGACATGACTGTCAGGTCGGTGACAATGTTATCCTGTCGAACAATGTCATGCTGGCGGGACATGTCACGGTCGGTGACTATGTCATCGTCGGTGGTGGCGCGGCTGTGATCCAGTTCGCGCGCGTCGGCAACCATGCTTTCCTTGGTGGAATGTCCGGTCTCGAGCACGACTTGATTCCGTACGGAATGGCACTCGGCAATCGCGCGTACCTGTCAGGTTTGAATATCGTGGGCTTGCAACGGCGCGGCTTTTCGCGCGCTGACATTCACGATTTGCGGCGGGCCTATCGCTTGATGTTCGCGGCCGAAGGCACGATGGCCGAGCGCGTCAGCGACGTTTCGGAAGAGTTCTCCGGCCATCCAATCGTCGTGGAAATCGTGGAGTTTATTCGCGAAGGTGGCAAGCGCTCGTTGTGTACGCCTGCCTCAGTCCAGCAAACCTAAACTTCAGGCCCAGCGAACCACATTGAGCACCACGACGTGAAGGTTGTCATTCAATGAGCAACACCGACGGGCTCAAGAAACTCGGTATTCTCGCCGGCGGCGGACGCGTACCCGAAGAATTGGCGGCGGCTGCGATTGCCCGAGGCTGGCCGGTTCACGTCGTTGCCATCGATGGTGAGGCGGACGCGGAGTTTGCCGGTGTCCCCCTTACGCAGGTGAACTGGGGGCAAATCGGCCGGATGATCCGGGCCTTCAAGGAAAACGGTGTCACGCACCTGGCCATCGTTGGCCGTGTGACGCGCCCTGACCTAACGCGCTTGAAGCCGGACTTCGGTCTCGTCAAAGCCATCTTTCACATTGCCCGTATTGTCGCCTCGGGCGGAGACGACGGCGTGTTGCGCAAGGTTGTGCGCTTCTTTGAAGGGCACGGCTTCACGGTAATCGGCCCGGCCGATATCGCAGGTCATCTCACCGCGGCTGAAGGTTTGCTGAGCACCGCCGCGCCCAATCCAGCCGACGAAGCCAGCATCGCTCTCGGCATGACCGTCTTGCGCGTTCTTGGCCCCTTCGACGTCGGACAAAGCGTCGCCGTGCGTGAGGGCACAGTCTTGGCGATTGAAGGCGCGGAAGGAACGGACCGAATGCTGACGCGCGTGGACAATGCGCAAGGCGGCGTCCTGGTCAAGCTCCCTAAACCAAATCAGGATCTGCGCGTTGATATGCCAGTGATCGGACCGGACACGGTGACGAACGCAGCCCGATCCGGCCTGGCTGGTATCGCGATTGGCGCGGGCAACGTCTTGCTCACCAGTCGAGACGAGCTTTTGGCTAGCGCCAACAAGTCCGGCCTGTTTGTGACAGCCGTATCGTCATCGGGCTTTGCTCCTCGGCTGGCGGCCGGCCAAAAAACAAGCCGGCGCGAGGAAGACGAGGCGCGTGCGCTTCAGATTATCGCAGCGCTCAGCCCGCACCTCGCCTGTCGTGCGGTTGTCGTAGCTCATAAGTATGTGCTGGCGATCGAGTCTGGAGAAGGCATGGAGGCAGTGTTGCAGCGCGTGTCGGGCCTGCGCCAATGGGGCAGCCAACGTATCAAAAAGCGTCTCGGCATCGCCGCGCTGGCGCCCGATGATAATCTCATCTCCGCAGACCACGTCCGGCTGGCAACCGGCGCGGGATTGGAGGGGCTGGTTGTCCCTGCCTGTGTCCAGATCGCACCGGATGCCGCAGCTCTTGCAAGACAAAATAAACTGCACGTACGCACCAACGAGGAGCAGCTGGCATGAGTTGGAAAGATGCCTCGCGTCCATTGCGTGTCGTGTTGATTGCTGGCGAACACTCGGGCGATGCACTCGGCGCTAAGCTGATCCGCAGCCTTAAGGATGCAACGCAAGGCAACATCGTGCTCTCCGGCGTCGGCGGCGAGGAAATGGCGCAAGAAGGCTTCCAGTCGCTGTTTCCACTCGAAGAGGTCGCCGTCATGGGGCCGCTGGCAATTTTGCGCCGCTTGCCCGTCATCATCCGGCGCGTGCACGAAGCAGTAGACGCGACCGTGGAAGCAAACCCCGATGTCATGGTGATCATCGACAGCCCGGAGTTCACGCACGCGATTGCAAAACGTGTGAGAAAACGCGCGCCACAGTTGCCGATCATCAATTACGTGAGCCCAAGCGTCTGGGCTTGGCGGCCTTGGCGCGCGCGCAAAATGCGCCCTTACGTCGATCACGTGATGGCGCTGCTACCGTTCGAGCCCGAAGCGCATGGCCGGCTGGGCGGACCGCCTTGCACGTATGTCGGCCATCCGTTGATTGAACGCCTTAACGACTTCAAAGCGGCCGATGCCGAAGAACTGAAACATCGCTTAGGGCTGAGCGACAAGCCGGTCCTCTTGGTTCTGCCAGGAAGCCGTCGATCTGAAGTCGAACGACTGATGGAGCCGTTCGGAGCGGCGCTGGATCGCCTAAGCCTTCGCGGTAACGCGTTCGAGGTCGTGGTTCCCGCTGTCAGCTCGGTACGAGCCTTGATCGAGGAAAAGGCGCGCGCCTGGCCGATGGTGCCGCACATTGTGCACGGTGAGGCCGACAAGCTGGCCGCGTTCCGCCTGGCTCGCGCCGCCTTGGCCGCGTCGGGCACTGTAACGCTGGAGCTGGGTCTCGCTGGCGTGCCCGCTGTCGTGGCCTATCGCGTGGACGCCGTAGCTGCGCGCCTGCGATTTCTGCTCAAGGTGCCTTCGGTGGTGCTGACAAACTTGGTTGCCGGGCACAACATCTACCCCGAGTATCTTCAGGAAGACTGCACGCCGGACAAGCTGGCAACCGCACTCGCAGCGCTGCTCCACGATACGCCAGAGCGACAGGCACAGTTGGATGCACTGGCTAATATTCCGGAGAAGATGCGCGTACCTGGCGACAGCCCAAGCTTCGCAGCCACGCAAGTGGTGCTACGCCACGCACCACGTCCATAATTGCTCGTGAACTATTCGCGGATGTGACGGCCAGTCCAGCGGCCGTAGCGCCACGGCGCGAAGGGATGGACTTCGCGTCGGATATCCGGCGCGGGATCATAGCCGGAGGACCCCCACGGATGGCAGCGCAGGATGCGCGAGACGGTCAGCCAAAATCCGCGCCATGCTCCGTTCTTGTCGATCGACTCCAAGGCGTATTCCGAGCACGTTGGCAGATGCCGGCACTCCATGCCGATCAACGGTTTCAATGTCCAGCGATAGATGTGAATTGGCACCTTCAAGATGAACGCGGCAACGTTCATGACGCGCTCGCCTGCTGCGCATCCAACTGAGCGATCGCATCCTCAACGGCATCAAAAACCAAAAGCGCTGACGCTTGCCTGTGCGGATAGTCCTTCACCGGCTGTAGCAAACCAAGGTCGGCCCACCGTCCGCTAGGCGGATCACCGCCGTCTTTGAGCATGCGCCGCATCACGGCGCCAACATCGCGGAATTCATCGAATGGCGTGCCGATAATCTCGCGCCCGACAATCGCCGCCGCAGCTTGCCCAAGCAGGCACGCCTTAACATCTTGCCCAAATTTCGTGATGCGCCCATCATCCGCCGAAACGTCAACGGTTATGGCCGAACCACAAAGCTTGGAGCGCGCGGACGCTGTCGCTTCTGGCTGTGACAATCGCTCGCTATGCGGGATGTCGGAGGCCAGCTCCAAGATCTTCATATTATAGACATCGTCTAAATCGGCCATTCGTGGTCCCAAACATCAGATGCGGTCAGTTCAGCCACCGTCTTGGCCGCCCAACCGCCTAACTATATATAAGCGGGAAACGGTAGTTGGGGAGACCTACTATCCCACCTTGGCGAACGCAACGAGGCCCTCACATGACGTCCGCGACCGAACCCCGTTTTACGCGACCGGGGTCACCCGAAGAGATTGAACGCGGTGACCGATTTGCGCCACGGTTCGATGATGACGGCCTGATCGGCGCGATCGTCACTGATGCAAAGTCGGGAGAAGTGCTGATGTTCGCCTACATGAACGCCGACGCATTGGCCGCAACGATCGACACGCGCATCGCCCACTTCTGGAGCCGGTCGCGCAAAAAGCTGTGGCGGAAGGGCGAGGAGAGCGGCAATACGCTCTCAGTCGAGGAGCTGCGCGTGGACTGCGATCAAGACGTTCTGTGGCTGAAGGTCCGCGTGGCGGGTCAGGGCGTAGCTTGCCACACCGGAGCGCGCAGTTGCTTCTATCGCACGGTGCCAATCGGACCATCTGGAGGTGGCCCAATGACATTCGTTGCGCCGCAACAGAAAACACAGAGCAATGAATAACTTGTGCCGCAACGCAGAACCAGCTCCGCACCAGTCCGCCGTGGTAGGAACACTTTAATTTTAGTTCGCTACGCTCCATGTCAACCATAGAGCTCCCCGCTGCGGGACAAGCGGAACTGGAAAGGTAGTCTGTCCGTTGAACTCGCAGCTTGCGGGCCGCAACTGAAGCGGAGACGGGACAATGCCGACAGGCAAGATTGGGTTGGCTTTAGGTGGCGGCGCCGCTCGAGGTTGGGCTCATATCGGTGTCATTCGAGCCCTCGAAAAGGCGGGAATTAAACCAGATATCATCGCTGGGACATCCATCGGGGCCGTTGTCGGGGGATGTTACTGCGCTGGCCACCTCGACGAACTGGAAGAGTTCGCCCGCGGCCTCACCAAACGCCGGATCTTCGGCTACCTCGATTTCAACTTCAAAGGGACGGGGCTCATTAACGGTCAGCGGCTCGTTGAGATGCTGGACCGTCACTTCGGCGATAGCCAAGTCGAAGAGCTCGAAACGCAATTCACCGCTGTCGCGACCGAGATCGGGACAGGCCACGAAGTATGGCTCTCGCGCGGGCGTCTCGTCGATGCGGTGCGCGCATCATACGCGCTGCCCGGCATTTTCAAGCCAGTCAAGATCGACGATCGTTGGCTGTTCGACGGAGCCCTGGTCAATCCCATACCCGTATCGGTGTGCCGTGCTCTCGGCGCGCGCTACGTCATCGCGGTCAACTTGAACTACGATATTTCCAGCCGCTCCGCTGTCTCGCACATCGAAACCGCTCTCGGTGCTGCTGCACAGGACGTCGTTGAGCCTGAACCTGTCAAAGGCTCAAATGGCATCGCGATGCGCAGGCTGTTGCAGCGGCAGGTCTTCGGCCAAGGTGATGGCGCCCCCGGCATCACGACTGTGCTGGTCGATGCGCTCAATATCGTTCAAGACCGCATTGCCCGCTCGCGTCTCGCTGGAGATCCACCCGACGCAATGGTCTCTCCGAAGCTGCACGGTATTGGATTGTTTGATTTCCATCGCGCCGAGGAACTGGTCCTGCGCGGCTCTGAAGCAGCCCAGCGTGAGATCGATGATCTCAATCGCGAGATTGATGCCCGGCGGGCCGTGCAAACACTCCCGCCGGCAAGTCCCGCCCCCTGGAGCTGAGGCTCAAAGACAGAAAAGGCCAGGCGATTGCCCGGCCTTTTGCTTTTCTCGGAAGATCAGTCTCAATCAGCCGGTGGCCAGATATCCGCGCATCGCGGTCACTTCCATCTCGACTTCCGCGATGTGGTTCTTCACCACGTCACCGATCGAAATAATGCCGACAAGCTTTTCGTCCGCGACGACAGGAACGTGACGGAAGCGGCCTTTCGTCATCTGCTCCATCAGCTCGTCCAACACGCTCATCTCCGTGCACGTCTCGACATTCTTGGTCATCACCATGTTGACCGGCATCTTCAGCGCTTCAACGCCGTGCTCGCTGATTGCCCGGATCACGTCACGCTCTGAAATAATTCCACAAATCTTATGCTGCTCATCAAGAATGACGATGGCACCAATCTTTTGCTGGCCGAGCTTTTGCGAAATATCCAACAGCGTGGCCGACGACTTCGCGGTCGTGACGTCATTACCCTTCAATTTCAAAATCGCAGCAACATTCATCGAACAGCTTCCTTTCGCCGAAAAACCGAAGGACGGTAAACGTGGAGCTGAAGGAAAACCAAGCCGCACCAACAGAATACCGGCCCGGCCGGAACTTGTTCGATTATGGTGGGATAAAACGGACGGCGAAGCAACTCTCAATTGCTGTTTTCGTTATCGACTTCAACGCTTTCGCTGGGTTCTGTTGGCCGGACATCGTTGTGCGGTGCGGGATCAAACAGACCGTAAAGTAAAAATCCCGCCAGAAAACCTCCCGCGTGGGCTTCCCAAGCAATGGCCCCGTCAGAGGCACCGGGCCCCAATCCAGCGACCGCTGTCATGTTGATTATTATCAGCATCGCCGCCGTCATGAGCACCCGCTTATCGGTGATCGCTTCTCCGAAAGTCATCAGCGGAACCGCTCGCAGGCTGGCATGCAGATCGCGCAACGAACCTCCAGCATCATTGAGCGCGGGGTAAAGAAACCGCATCGCCGCGCCCATCAAACCCATAACCGCGCCAGAAGCGCCTACCATCGGTGCGAATTCACCCCAGTTGACCCAGAGAAATACGAGCGCGCCCGCGATGCCGCAGACGGCTGCAAACACAATACAGCGCAGCGAGCCAGCCCGTTTGCCAACAGCACCCCCGAAGGCCAACAGCCAAACAGAATTGAACGCCAGATGCAGCACACTGGCGTGCATCAGCATGTGCGTGATCCAGGACGTGTAAAGGGCAGTTGCGCCGCCAGGCAATTCAAGAGCTGCCGGATCCGAGTAGCGCACGGGAATGAACGCCATCAGCCCGACGAACCAATTGTCGGTTTCGGGAGTGAGGAAGCTGCGCCCGAAGTGCATGGCGATGAGTAAGCCAAGCAAGGCGATGATCCCGGCCGGAACGTTGAAGATGGGTTCTTTGCCTTGCGGCTCGTCAGGCAGGCCGATCGCCATGGTGTACTCCTATTTATCCGACTGCACGTAGAGCCTGGCGGGCCGCCTGACAACCTTAACAGCTGTGAATTCCGGTTAATATGCGACTGGCACGGAAGATGCTCCTCACCGGTTAGTTTCGGAAAATGAATTCCGAAATGTCCCGAATTCAGACAGCCGGGGATCGGCTGGTGAGGCACCGAGCGAGATGAAGACACGACCAAGCCTGACACTTTATACGTACTGGAACGAAGTCCGCGGTGACCGCAAGGCGCCGAGGCGCTTCGAGATCGAACCGGCTCGCATCGCACCGATCCTTCCCGATACGTTCATTTTGGAACGCAACGGCGATATGGATATCCGCTACCGCCTTGCTGGAACGCGTATTGCTGAGCAGTTCGGCCGCGATTTTCGCGGGCTGAGCTTCTTCGATGGCTTCACCAACACTGACCGCCAAGTGCTGGAACGCCAGTTCCGAGACATCGTAAGTGCCGGAACTCCGGCCCTGTTGGAGTTTCAGTCAATTACGGCTCGCGGACGCCAGGTTATCCATGAGGTCTTATTGCTCCCCCTGTACCACATTCATGACCGGATAGACCGGTTCGTTGGCAGCATGACCGCACTGGAAACCCCTGAATGGCTGGGTGAAGAGCCTCTACCCGAGCAGGCGCTTGTCGCCATGGAAACCCTGGTCCCGCATGGCACACCGCCTGCGGAAGTCCAAATTCAAGACCCGCCTGTCATGGAGCCCCATATCCGTACCGCTCGCATGGTGCGCGCCAAGCATCGTTTCTTCCGCGTTTACGATGGTGGCCTTGCTGGAGCCCGCGAATAGGCAGTCACGGTAAACCTGTTCCATTCTGGCTTAGCTGGTTAGCCCTTCTTTAACGGGGGCCTAGGCATACTGTTTCCTGGATTTTAGTTCAGAGCGCAGTTGGAAGTTCATGTCTATGCAACTTCAAGCCAGCCCAAGACGGCCTCTCAGTGCGGATCGGATCAAGCCCGATCGCCGCCGCCATCAGCGCTTTCCCGTCGACCTGTCAGGCCGTTTCATGCGCGCAGACCGCACCGAACACGACTGCGAGGTCATAGACGTGTCGCCGGGCGGAATGGCGATTGAGTTCGATAAGCCCGTCAAAGTCGGCGAGCGCATCGTCTGCCAGTTCGAGCACCTCGGCGGCATCGTCGGAAACGTCGCGCGGATCCTGCCGAACGGGTTCGCCATCGCTATTTCCTCGTCGCCGCACAAGCGCGAAAAGCTCGCTGCACAGATTACATTCTTGGCGAACCGGCAAGAGCTGGCTGGCACGGCCCTTGAACGGCGTCACGAACGCTTTGCCGTCCGGCAGCGCATATCCACGCTGAAGTTGGACGACGGCATCGTCATCGAATGCAAGGTGCTGGATGTGTCCCTTTCGGGCGCCTCAGTCGGCACCAAAGCACGGCCTCCTATTGGCCACATTGTGACCTTGGGCAACCAGCGCGCGAAGGTGATGCGCTACCACCCCGATGGCATAGGTGTCCAATTCTTGGAAACTCTGGAACGGGAATCCCTCATCAGGGATTTCGGTTAAGACACAACGATTTATCACGGCACGAGAGGAGCAATCGGGAAGAGGGAAAATCTGGTGGAAGGCGCGGCGAAGCGAAAATTTGAAACTGATTCTGCCGTGCGGCCAGACACCGCCCGATTTTGGAGTATAGTTAAAGGAACATGTGCGGGGTCGCGTATGAAGCGTATATGCATCTTATTTGTTGCGTTGTTCGCGTTCGTGTCGGGCACTGGTGGAGTAGTCGCCGGGCCTGCACAGTTCGAACACATCACCGTTCGGGCTTCACCCTTTATGAGGGTGTTCGGCGAAACCCAGCCACCCTATGGTTTTGTCCGGTTTTGTGAGTCCAATCCTGAGCGCTGCAGCCGGCCAGACCGGCTCGCGGAAATCCGCTTCGAACCAACGGTCGAGCGGTTCAGCGAACTCGATGAAGTCAATCGCTCTGTCAATCGGGCAGTGGCGCCCGCGACCGACATGGAGATCTACGGCGTCAGTGAATATTGGACGATGCCGGATGTCCGTGGCGATTGCGAAGACTATGCGCTTTTGAAGCAAAAGATCTTGATCGAGCGCGGCTGGCCGCCGAGTTCGGTACTCCTCACTGTAGTACGGGACGATAAAGGGGAGGGCCACGCCGTCCTGACTGCGCGCACGTCCAAGGGTGACTTCATCCTGGACAACAAGAGCAACGAGGTCCGCGTCTGGTATCAGTCTGGCTATCAATTCGTGATGCGCCAGTCCTACGTCAATCCGCGCGTTTGGGTCGGCCTTGATCCGTCCGACGAAATTCTGCCTGGTGCCATGGCAGGGGTCTCCGCCGAGTAAGGCGATCCATCGTGAGCACCACCCAATCATTTAGAGCCGGGCTAGCGAGCCCGGCTTTTCTGTTTTCGCTGGATCGTTAGGTGTTGTCGGTCAACGCCACGAATTCCGGATCGTCCTGCGCGCGGCGCTCAAACATCAGGAAGTCGTAGTAACCGCAGCGACCGCCGCCAGGAAACGAGCGGCAAACCGATGGGCGGGCCTTGTAGACCGTGCATTGCCGCTTTTCGGTATCGAAGAAGCGACAGATGCGGCCGTAGTACTTATCCTTCTTCCGGCGCATCGCCCACTTGCGACCCCAAGCCGGCCGGGTGAACCGCTTCTCGGCGACTTCATAGGAAAGATTGAAATGCTTGGCCAGACGTTCAACGTCGCGGCGGTCAAGTGCGATGAGCGGATAAGAGCAGCAGTAGCCGGGGCAGTTTTTGCAGGAGTACAATCTCCAGGCTCCCTCAATAGTCGATCAGCAGAAGCGCTATCTCGGGATAACGCATACGGCACTAAGGTCAATAGGTGTTTCTTGTCTTTGGGTTATCGCGTAGCGCCAAGGCCTCAACCAGACGTGCCGGCCAAGTTGGGAAACCAAAGTGCCATGCCGCGATCGCGGTAGGCGACCAGTGCCGGCAGTGCCTCGCCGTGACGCCGCATCGGGTTGTCGAAGTGTGCCGTCAGCGCACCCGCCACCATGGCCCAAACAGAGGCATCCGCCGCGCAGGGCTGCTCGCCCATCAGCCAAGACTTGCCGTCCAAAAAGGCGGCGATGGCATCAAGATCGCGGATTGCAAGTCGGGCGATCTCCCCACGCGAATGTCGTCCCATGCCATGCCCGTGCAGCTGACGGCGTACCATCCGCCGCACCATGGACACCGCTACCGGTCTGGCCACAGCTGGCACCGCATCGAAGAAGCGGCGCGGCCCCTTGTCGAACTCGGCATCATCAATCCAACGGGCATGCACGATCGCAAAATAGAGGTGCTCTTCGACCATCTTCTCAAACGCCCACGACACGGCTTTGTCGCTCTCGCTCAAACCCTCGTCGAACATCACGCCGTACTTTTCTTCCAGATGGAAACGGATCAGTGTGCTGTCTCCCAGGACAATCCCGTCATCCTCGATGTACGGAATCTTGCCTTTCGGAGCCTTTGAGAAGGACATCTTACCCAGGCGGTAAGGCGCGCCCGACATCTTGAGAAGAATCTCAGCCTTCGTCACGAATGGACTGGCGTCGGGCAGTCCGAAATTCCGGCCGGAACCATACAACGTAATCATGGTGTCACTTATCCGTTCCTATCGCGGGGCGTTTAAAGCGGCGCTCGGGTCCTGATGTCTCGAAAATTGATCGTATACACCGTTAACCGCGCGTGTCGGACTGGTCGCACGATTGTTGCGTGCCTCACTTTCTCCGCTATGGTCGTCGCAGTTTTCCCGCTCAACTATGTCACGCGTTTGGGGGAGTTATCATGGCGGACACGGCAGGCATTGGCCCGGAAGAAACTCCGGTCAATCCATATAGCCTTTTGGAGGCCGTCAACCGGTCGAGCGATGCCGCACACGCCGCTTGGCTGATCTTCTTAGCCATCATGGCCTATTTCGTGATCGCCGTCGCTGGCGTAACGCATCGTGACCTGCTGCTGGAAACGCCGGTCGCCCTGCCAATCCTGCAGGTCAATATCCAGCTCACGCAGTTCTTCCAATTCGCCCCCATCATCCTCGTCCTGTTGCATCTGGGTTTGATTTCGCAGCTGGTACTGCTGGCCCGCGAAACCATGGAATTCGATCAGGCCATCCGCCTGATGGAGACGACAGATAAGCGTTCCCACCCGCTGCGCCTTGAGCTGACGAACTTCTTCTTCGTTCAAGCGATCGCCGGCCCGCACCGCTCGCGCGTGTTGAGCACGTTCCTTCACGGAATGTCCTGGCTGACGCTCGTCACGCTGCCCGTCGTTCTCATTCTTTACATCCAGGTTGTCTTCCTGCCCTACCACAGCGTGACCATCACCTGGACGCAGAGGATTGCCTTGCTGGTCGATCTGGCGGCGCTCATCCTGATCGGTGTCTTCATGCTGCGCACCGAAACATCCTTTTTCCAGGCAGCCTGGAGAACGACGCGGGACAACCCATTCGGCTGCATGTTGACCGCTGTCGTGCTTGGCGTGGTCGCATTCTTCTCTTTGTTCGTCGCCACTGTCCCAGGCGAGCCGCTCGACCGCTTCGTTCAGACAATCTTCGGCAAGAAAGCCGAGGGCGAAGCGCGGGCACAATACGTCTCCGGTTTTGTCACGCCTTTCTTCGCAGCTAGCGAAGACGGCAAGCTGTTCGGCATGTTCGAACGCAATCTCAGCGTCCAAGACGCGGACTTGGTCGTCGATCGAGACCAGGCGCCTGGCGAACCATCGCTGTCGTTGCGTGGACGCGACCTGCGCTTTGCCAAGCTTGACCGCTCCGACCTGCATCAGGCGGATTTGACCGGGGCCGATTTGCGCCGCGCCAGTTTGGCTGGAACAGACTTGAGCGGCGCGTGGCTGTCCTGCGCAGACCCGGAAACCTTCTACCTGACAACGGACCGCAAGGGCGCGGGCTGTTCCAAGGCAGGGCGGGCCGACTTCACCAAGGCAAAACTCGAAAACGCAAACCTGCTAGGCATCGATTTGCGCGGGGCCAACTTGTCTGAAGCGAATTTGGCCGGCGCCATCGTCTCGAACGGTCTGCTCACTGGAGCCGATCTAAGCTCCGCCCATCTGGAAAACGCGCAGTTGGAAGCCGCCGAGCTTCAAGGCGCGCAATTGCTATTCGCGCGCATGCAGGGTGCCAACTTGAACGGCGCGCGTCTGCAAGGCGCGAACCTGGCAAGCTCGCGTTTGCAAGGCGCCTACCTGCGCCGCGCCGATTTGCGAGCAGCCGACCTGTCCGGTGCCGATCTTGAGACGGCGACACTGGAGCTCGCAATGCTTCAAGGCGCCAAGCTAGACGATGCCGTTGTGCGCGCTGCTGACTTCCGTGGTGCTGGAATCTGGCAGACCAGCATGCCCCGAACCGATACGACCGGGCTGGCCGACTTCACCGGCCTCGTCTTAAACCCGCTGAGCGAGTCCGATGCCGATGCCGTCAAGACCGACCTCACCCAGATCCGGCCAGGCAATTTGCGCAATACGGTACTCGCATCCATGAAGCCGCTGATGGAACCCAGCGAAGTCCGCCGCTGGAACCAGTCGCCACCGCATCAGCAATGGCAGTATGTGATGAACCAGTCAGCTTCAGCCGGCTTTGATTATGCCGACCGGCTGACCGAACACTTGTCGAAATCCATGTGCAAGGAGGGCCTTGCCAACGGCGCCATCGCCACCGGCATCGCCCGGCGCGCCAAGACAACCGGTTTCCGCGGCAACATGGTGCAGCTCTATGACCGTTTGCGTGGCAGGGACTGTGAGTCCAAAAAGCGCATGGACCCGGCCGTCTACCGCGACTTCTCCATCGCCGCCGAACTGGCCCGCCCGAAGTAGTCCTACCGGCCGAATGGGCACCCGGCGTTGACGTCGGGCCAATGAGAACATAAATAGAACAAAGTTGTTTGGCAGCATATACAAAATATGCGTGGACAACCGTAGTGGCTGGGCAGAACTGCGGCGGATGCGTGGTTAGGCTTTGTCACTTGAGTCGTTGCGAAGCGCGCAACGCATAGCAACACACCAGGAGTGTTAGATGGCCGGTTCCGTCAACAAAGTCATTCTCATCGGCAACTTGGGCCGCGACCCGGAAATCCGCAGAACCCAGGACGGGCGCCCGATCGCAAACCTGCGCATCGCAACGAGCGACACCTGGCGCGACAAGAACTCGGGCGAGCGCCGCGAGAAAACCGAGTGGCACTCGGTGGCGATCTTCAACGAGAACCTCTGCCGCGTGGTCGAGCAGTATCTGCGTAAAGGCTCGAAAGTTTACGTCGAAGGCGCTCTACAGACGCGCAAGTGGCAGGACCAGCAGGGCCAGGACCGCTACACAACGGAAGTCGTGTTGCAGGGATTTAACGGCACGCTGACCATGCTTGATGGCCGCAACGCGAGCGGCGGTATGTCTGAAGGCAGCCAGTCCGGCTATGGAGCGGACGATTTTGGCGGCGGATCCTCCGGCGGCTACAGCGAGCCGCGCCGCTCTAGCGGCGGCAGCAACGGCGGTTCGAAGCCCTTCGACAAGCAGCTGGACGACGAAATCCCGTTCTAGCGAAGTGCCGCCCTATCTGGGTGAAGTGTTGCGAAAAGCCAGTCCTGTCATTCAGGGCTGGCTTTTTCCTTTGTTGCGATTGCGCCGGACCGCCGGACGTCTGCTAGGTGCGGAGGCCGGACCGGCCGCCGGCCTAGCCTGCGATGACGCCGCGGAGGCGGTATCAGTCTGGACCGGCGCAGGCGCTGAGGTGTGCCCTTCGTTGCCGTCGACCCCGGCGATCTTGAACATGACCTGGCACGGGCCATCGCATTCGTCCTGAAGAGCCTGCTCCAGCCTCGTGAAAGCCTCTTCAATCTGACGCGCATTGTGCGCAGCCGAAACGTTCGCCGTCAGGATCACGTCGATATCGTCCGGCCCCTGCTGCATGGTTTGAATGTCGGAAACATCCGTTATCGCTTTACCGCTCCCGGTTTCCGCATCGACGATTTCACGCAGCCGGGTCCGTAGGTCAGCGTCCGCCGCACGGCCAGTCAACACGCCCTTGATTTGTAGACTCAAGAACACCGCTGTCGCGGCCATCACAAAGCCGGACGCCAAGGCGGCCTGAGCATCCGCGCTGCGCATGCCAAGCTGATCCTTGGCAAATAAGCCGGTCAGTGCGACGAGCAGCCCGCAAATCCCAGCTGCCGTCTCTACCGTAAGAACGGTGCGCACCGGATCGCTTGCGCTGATGTCCTGCTCGCGTTGAGGCGGCCGCATAAGCAGCGCGAAAGCCACAAGCAACACCAGCCCAAGGATAGGCAACGTGTAAGTTGTCAAAGAAATTGTCAGGAAGGGATCAGCCTTCAGCTTCTGAACACCTTCAAAAATCGCTACGCCTGCGCCGTGCGCGTAGAGCAGAACAGCTCCCGCGTAGGCCCAGAAGTAGATCTCCCGGCGGTAGCCGAGCGGATGGCGCGAGTCTGCTGGACGTTGTGCATGAGCCAGCCCGAACAGCAACAGACCTTGATGTGCGATGGCGGATAACGAATGCACGGCCTCGGACAACAGCGCCGCCGATCCACTCCCTGCATAGGCCGCGATCTTGCCGCTCACGACGATCAGGTTGATGCCGAGGGCCGTGACCACGATGCCGCGTGTGGTCCCAGGTATCATCAGGCGAATCCCCTCAAGAAAAGCCAGTCTTTTCTGCTAGCAGAGCCAGGCCCATAACAAAAGGCCCCGCTGGGTCGCGCCAGCAGGGCCTTCACTGAGTGCGTGCAGATACGGCGGCTTATGGTGTGGCCGGCGTTTCCGTCTCAGCTGGTGTCTCGGTTGACGGCGCAGTCTCCGTTGCAGCTGGTGTTTCAGGCTCGCTCGCAGCCGGTGTTTCCGGCTCGGCAGGCGCAGGCGTTTCCGTTGCCGCTTCCGGCGTCTCGGTGGATGCCGCGCTGTCGTCCGGCGTTTCAGTCGCGGCCGGCTCGGACTCGCCCGTCACAGCCTTCTTGGCGTCTTCGTAGGCTTCCTTAGCCTTTTCCTTTGCCTCTTCGATCTTCGGCTTGGCGTCTTCGTAAGCGTCCTTGGTGGTTTCGCTCGTCTTGTCGGCGAGCTCCTTCGCCTTTTCCTTGGCGCGTTCCAGCAAAGACTTTTTCGGCAGGGCGCGCTTGTAGGGCTCTGCCTTGACCAGATCTTCATGGCTTAGCGGCAGCGTAATGATGGTTGCGCCATCCTTCTCTTCCGACGTCAACGCCGTCAGATTGATGCCGACACGCTTTTCAGCCAGGCCAAGAAAACCACCGGTGCCGATGATGACGCCGATAACCGTGTTACCGTCCGTCAAGATCAGGTCTTCGATATCGCCGATGATCTTGCCGTCCTTGCCGTAGATGCTCGCGCCGATAAGCGTGTCCTTAGCCAGGTGCTGGTCGGTACCCTGCGTATTCATGTAGACAGACGTATCCTGAGCGGCGGCGGGCAGCGCGACGAATACGGCCGCCACGGCGGCGAGAAGCATTTTGCTTTTCATGACCTCAATCCCCTTATCAATGGCCTGCGGCAAAGGACATTCCTTTGCCGGGCCGCGGGGGAAGCTAAGGAGACTTAGCGACACCTTCAAGTCAAGAATGCCATAATTGCCTGCGTGATCACGACATCAATTGTGCGCCACCGGCCATTGCCTCCAGAATAGGCAAAATCCACAGCTCAAACGTTGCTTTCGTCCGTCAGAGTGGGCTAATGTGATACTGATTTAAGACATGGTTCAGCGGTCGTGCATTGCCAGCATAGGCCGCTTTTTTGGATGTCTAGGATTTGACCGATAACAACAACGAAGATCAACCCTCTGGCGAAGAACCAGGGGATGTCCGGCCGGTTCTAATCACCGATGAGATGAAGCGCTCATACCTCGAGTATGCGATGAGCGTGATCGTCTCGCGTGCGCTGCCGGATGTGCGGGACGGATTGAAGCCGGTACACCGTCGCATCCTTTATGCGATGCAGCGTCTCGGCCTGGATTGGAACAAGAAGCACATGAAGTCGTCCAAGGTTGTGGGCGACACGATGGGCGACTTCCACCCGCACGGTAACCTGGCGATCTACGACGCACTTGTGCGCCTTGCGCAAGATTTCTCCATGCGCGTGCCACTGATCGACGGGCAGGGCAATTTCGGCTCGATTGATGGCGACCCGCCGGCAGCCGAACGTTACACGGAGGCGCGCCTCTCCAAGATCGCCCAGTTCTTGCTCGATGATCTCGACAAGGACACGGTCGACTTCAAAGCAAACTACGATGACCGTCTTGAAGAACCGTCGGTGTTGCCGGCGAAGTTTCCCAATTTGCTCGTCAACGGCGCCGGCGGCATCGCTGTCGGCATGGCGACGAACGTGCCGCCGCACAACCTCGGTGAAGTCATCGAAGCCTGCGTGGCGCATCTCGACAATCC
>JBGTSB010000045.1:13712-27811 GCA_041940525.1 Hyphomicrobium sp. | reverse complement strand
CGCGCCCATCTCCTCTGGCGCGCAGTCGGCGGACACCTTGGCTGTTTCGTCGTCATACCAGAGGTCACGACCATCTTCCATGGCAACGTCGTTCTGCGTCCGGCGCACAACAAGGACCTTCTCACCACCCTTGGCGATCTTTTTTAGTGCTTCGTCGCAGTTCTTCTTCAGCGGAACCGCTTTGCCGCCGCGCAGGCTTTCGTTCGCCGTAATAATGAACTTGCTCTCGGCGTCTTCAATGCGGCTTGCCAAGCTGTCCGGCGAGAAACCACCGAACACGATTGAGTGGATCGCACCAATGCGCGTGCACGCCAGCATCGCGTAGGCCGCTTCGGGGATCATCGGCAGATAGATCGTAACCCGGTCGCCTTTCTTGACGCCGTGCGCCTTCATCACATTAGCCAGCTTACACACGCGCTCGTGAAGCTGCTTGTATGTGATCTGCTCGTCTTCTTTCGGGTTGTCGCCTTCCCAGATGATCGCAACTTGGTCGCCGCGCGTCGCCAGATGACGGTCAATGCAGTTGGCGCTGACATTCAGCTTGCCATCTTCAAACCATTTGATGGAAACATCCGGCGCGCTGAAATTTGTGTTCTTCACCTTGGAGTAGGGCTGCATCCAATCCAGCCGCTTACCCATCTCACCCCAGAAACCTTCAGGGTCCTCAACCGAGCGCTTATATTGGGCAAGATAACCTTCATTATCGAGCCAGGCCTTTTTTGCCCAATCTGTAGTCACTGCATACGTCTTGTCAGACATGACAGTAATCCTCCCGAAATTATTCTCGAATTATTGGCCACTATTATGAGGTGGCGACGGACAGTGAGCAACTCCGCCGTTCGTCGAATCCCTAAAGCCGCAGACTTCAGCCCAAGGCGCCGATCACAGCCCCTTGGATCAGCAAGACACCCAGCCAATGGACGCTATCGATCAGCGTCAGCGCGGCTTTCCGGCCCTGGAACGCGTAATTTACTGTCGTGGTCGTTGCCACGAAGCCCACCCAAATGAACGCAGCCGAAATCAGCCCGTTCCTCAGGGTCACCTGCCCGGGCCCCAAATGGCCCAAGATCCCAGCAAGCATGTGCGCCATGACAATCGCCGCCACAAACGCCAGTACGAAAGGAAGAACGCCGGAGCCATTCTTGATGTCCGCCTCGGTCTTTTCAGACGCAGCGAGCCAGGGTTTCGAAAGCGCCATGTAATAGACTGCCCCGAACACATACCCGGCAATCGCCGCCAGCCCGATCGCGAGATAATTCATTCCAGCAAATGCCATGACACCGATCCTCAAAATGCAGCACACGGCCCGCCAAATTGGGCCGGCAACATCAGCTTAACGCCGCTACCGCCTTACGCGCCAGACCGAGGAGCGCTTGATTTCCGCGTCCTCCAATTCCCGAGTAACTGGAACCTGATACTCAGCAACGCACTCAAAACGGCCCTTCGGAAAATACCCGCGCTGCGGATCACCGATCAGCACCAGAGCGCCAGACCGGGCCGTCCGATCAACAAGACCAAGAATGCGTTCGGCAACCGAGCGCTCGTAAAACAGGTCGCCAACCAACAAGACGTCCACATCAACATCAGTCCGGTCTAGAACATCATCACTGGAGGCCCGTACGCTAACCCCATTGAGCTCAGCGTTCAGCGCCATCGCCACAAGCGACAAACGGTCGATATCGAAAGCAGCAACTTCGGCGCCCCCAGCAAGCCCGGCCGCGATGGCCGATAGTCCCGAGCCCGACCCGACGTCCCAAATGCGCTTACCTGCCACCAGTTCACGGTTGTCTAGAAGGTAACGCGCTAAGGCCTGCCCGCCCGCCCAAGCAAACGCCCAAAACGGCGGCGGAACATTCATCTCGCCGAGCTCTTCTTCCGTCTTCTGCCAGATTGGCAAACTTTCCTCTGCCAAATGCAAGGAAATCTCAGGCACGAGCGGCGGCGGCAAGACTTTCGTATTCGCCCGGATAAAGGCCGCGATCGCCTCAGGTGTATCCAGGCTCACAGACCTACTCCCCGCAGGATCGCGGCCGTCATGATTTCAAGGTCTTTGGATCAAGCCCGCAGCGCTTGCAGATCTCCGTCCATTCGTTGGCTGCCACCGGCTGCACCGACAAGCGCGAGTTGTTCACGAGCACCATCTTGGCCAACTTCTCGTTCGCTTTGGCGTCATCCAACGAGTAGGGCTTCGGCGCCGCGCGCACGGCCCGAACATCAACACACTTCCATTTGCCAGTGTCATCCTTCGGATCTTGGTGAGCCAGCGCGATCACCTCGACAACGCCAACAATTTCGCGCCCTTCGTTCGAATGATAGAAAAAGCCCAGATCGCCAACCTTCATGGCCAGCATGTTGTTGCGCGCCTGGTAGTTGCGCACACCGTCCCAAGGCTCACCCTTTTTCCCTTTGGCAACCAGCATCTCGTAGGAGAAGACATCCGGCTCCGACTTAAAAAGCCAATAACCAGACGGCGGAGTTCCACCAGGCTTTGCAGCTTTGGCTTTCGCCTTTGCTGGAGCCTTCCCGCTTTTCGCCTTCGCTTTCACCGCTTTCGCCATGGACCCGTTTCCGCCGCTAGTGTGAGCCAACACCATCCAGGAGAACGCCGAAATTTCAAGTGTTTCTCGCGACAAACACTGATCCGATACAAATCTGGCCTGAATACCTCCGCGCCACCGGCTTTTGTGCTAGGACGCTGCGTCAAGCTTGAGTTCGACCAGGATGAGCCATCGTGACTGACCAGACAATCGCCCCCCCGCCCGGCACTAGCATGTCCGCCGCAGACGTCCCGGTGCCACGCGCGCCACTTCGGGCCCGCTTGTCTTGGATCATGTTCGATTGGTCGGCGCAGCCATTTTACACACTCGTTCTTACGTTCCTGTTCGCACCGTACTTCGCCAACGTTGTCGCCCCCAGTTCTGAACAAGGCCAAAGCTACTGGGGATACGCCGCCGCCGTCGCCGGCGTGCTCATCGCGATCGGTTCGCCATTATTGGGTGCCATGGCCGACAGCGGTAGCCGGCGTAAACCCTGGATCGCGCTGTTCTCGGTAATTTTCCTCATAGGCTTGGTCGCCCTTTGGCTCGCGGTTCCGCAAGCTTCCATGACCACCATATTGCTCGTCCTGGCCGCCTTCGTTGCGGCAATGGTTGCAATCGAATACGCAACCGTATTCACAAACGCCATCATGCCAGGCCTCGTGCCGGCCGAAGAGCTGGGCCGCCTATCGGGCAACGGATACGCCTTCGGCTATGCCGGCGGCCTTGTCAGCCTTGCGCTCGCGGCAGGCTTCTTGATCCCCGTACCCGAAACCGGAAAAACGATCGCCGGGCTCACCCCGCTCATCCCGCTGGATAGCGCTGCACGCGAAGGCGAACGCCTCATCGGCGCTTTCGTCGCCATATGGTTCGCTGTCTTTATCATTCCGTTCTTCTTGTTCGTGCCCGACCGCAAGCTCGCACAGCCATCAGGCGGGCACCACGCCGCTCTGGCGGAACTTTGGGAAACGATCAAGTCGCTGCCCAGCCACCGCGACATGCTGCTCTATCTCATCTCACGCATGATGTATGCCGATGGGTTGTCCGCGATCTTCACCTTTGGCGGCATCTACGGCACCGCCCTTTACAACTGGAGCCAGGTGGAACTTGGCATCTTCGGCATTGGCCTCGTGACCATCGGCGTCTTCGGTGCGCTAATCGGCGGCGTGCTAGACGACAAACTGGGTTCAAAGACTGTGATCATTGGCGGGCTGACCATCCTCATTATCGCTCTTGCTGGGATTTTGTCGGTTGACCGCTCGCACGTACTCTTCGTCCTAGAGGTTGACCCTAAAGTCCCCGGTGAAGGCCTGTTTTCCTCCACCGGAGAGCGAATTTACATGGCATTCGCCGCTCTGGTGGGGCTGGTGGCTGCGCCGATCCAGGCTGCTAGCCGAACGCTCGTCGCCCGGCTGGCCCCGGCAGATAAAGTGACGCAGTTCTTCGGATTGTTCGCTTTCTCCGGTAAAGCCACGGCATTCCTCGCACCTTTGCTGATCGCGCTGGTGACCCAATTGACCGGCAACCAACGCCTCGGTATTGCGGCCATCACCATATTCTTGCTAGTCGGCATGGCATTGATCCTGCCGGTCCGGGTACGGCGGCAATAACGCACGCAAGTGCTGTTTTCGCCCCGCGATTGCCACACCAATTCGTCAGGTTGCCGCAATCGCCGACCCGCCGGCACTTTCGAATGCAATTTCAGCGGACAAATCCACTGGCCGCCCTCAGGATTAGCCGATGTCAATCAAGAACACCTTCGCCGTCATGAACACCAAGGGAGGCGTGGGCAAATCGACGCTCGTCCTAGCCCTGGCGGAAACGCTGGCGACCCATCATGGAAAAAATGTTCTCGTCATCGACAGCGACGCCCAATCCAGCGTCTCCAGCATGCTAATGACGGTCTCCAACCTCTTCCAGCTGCAAAACGATGGCCTGACGCTGGTGGACTTCCTCGTCGCCAAGGTCTTGCAAAACACAACATCCGATCTGCGCCGCTTTGTCGTGCGCGACGTGTCCGACGTCGATGACGTCAACTCAGTCTTCCTGATTCCATCCGATATGCAGCTCACCCTGTTTGAGCGAGAAGTCTCACGCGAAAGCCGCCACGGCCGCCTGCGCATCGTCATCCGCGAGTTGCTGGACGAAGTCCGCGACGTCTTCGACATCATCCTGATCGACTGCCCGCCCGGGCTGTCCGTCTTGACCGAAAGCTGGCTGCGCGAAGCCGATTTCCACGTAGCGCCAACCAAGGCGGACTATGTGTCCGTCTGCGGCCTGGAAGTCTTCCGGCGCTTCAAGCTGCTGAACCCTGAAATGGGCTTTGCTACCAATCTCGGTGTCATCGTCAACATGAAGGATATGGCCTCCCCGGCCGAGGAGGAATATCACGCATGGCTGCGCGACACGCCGGAGAACCGCTGCTTTGAACAAGCCATCCCGCGCATTCACGCCCTACAGGACGCGGCCCGCTTCCAACCCGACAAGCGCAGCTATCTGGCTAAGTATCCTGGCCGGATCGGCGAAGCCATGCGCGCTCTGACCAAGGAATTTCTAGATCGCGCCGCTTCTGAGCCGGTCTCTTCGCCAGCGCCATCGCAATCGCGCGAAGACAGCGACGCCGAACCGGCCAGCCACCAGGCAGCTCCTGAGGCCACCGGAACCACCACCAGCGCCGCCTAAACGGCGCTGTTCCCGGCAAGTCACGAATATGTCGAAGAAAATTTGGAGCGGGCGATGAGATTCGAACTCACGACCCTCACGTTGGCAACGTGATGCTCTACCCCTGAGCTACGCCCGCATCCATGGGAAAAATTAGGGTCATTCACGGGCCAGAAGCCCGTAAGGACCCGTCTTATGACCCAAGGTTTGCCCGAATGCAAGTGCCAAGATGAGATGCGCTAACGCTTTGATTTCTCGTCCCCCTCGCGCCTATCAACCATGGGCGGGAGCCCGCACACCAGCTGGAGACTTGACGGCTGAGCCCCCTTTGCAACATGGTTCCCAGCTCGATAGCCCGCGCGGCGCCCCCGGATCGCATTTCCGTGTTTGATTTCATAGTCATCCTGACCCTCATCGCCCTCAATGGCGTGTTCGCCATGTCCGAGCTGGCGGTCGTTTCCTCACGCAAGTCCCGGCTCAAGATGTTCGCCGAGAGCGGCCGCCGCGGCGCGGCCAGTGCATTGGCCTTGGCCGACGACCCAGGCCGCTTCCTCTCAACCGTACAAATCGGCATCACGCTTATCGGCATCGTGGCGGGCGCCTACTCTGGTTCCGTCTTCGGCGACACGCTCTCTCAACAGCTCGCCGACGCTGGCCTGCCCGCTAATGTCGCCCAGCCCGTTGGCTACGGCTTGGTCATCGCCGTCATCACCTACTTGTCGCTCGTTATCGGCGAACTCGTGCCGAAGCACCTGGCTCTGCGCAACGCTGAAGCCGTGGCCTGCACGGTTGCCCCCGCGATGACCATTATCTCCAAGGTGACGAGCCCATTCGTGACCGTACTGGATGCCTCGACCAAGATTATCTTCCGCCTGTTGCGCATGCCGATGGAGTCCGGCCAGATCGTCACGGAAGAAGAAATCAAGACTCTGATCGCGGAAGCAGAGACAGCCGGCGTTTTGGAAAAAGACGAACAGCGCATGCTCGTCGGCGTCATGCGGCTGGCGGACCGGCCGGTGCGCGGCGTCATGACTCCCCGCACGGAAGTCGCGTGGCTCGACATCGAAGCCAGTGAAGAAGAAATCCGCACCGTTCTAAAGGAAACACCGCATTCGCTCATGCCTGTCGCGGAAGGCAACGTCGACAAAATGATAGGCATCGTGCAGGCCCGCGCGTTGCTCGCATCATTACTTCAGGGCGAAGAGCTGGACGTGAAGGCGCATATCAAGCCGGCGCTGATCATTCCTGAAACGATGGATGCACTCGACGCTATGAACAGCGTACGTGACTCGGAAGTGAAGATGGCGCTCGTCCACGACGAGTACGGGCACTTCGAAGGCCTCGTCACCCCAGCTGACATTCTCGAAACGTTGACCGGCATGGCGACCGACGTGGAAAACATGGATCCGAAAGCCGTTGCCCGCGATGATGGCTCGCACATCCTGTCGGGATGGATGCCCGCTGACGAAATGGCGGACTTGCTCAAGATCAAACTTCCAGATCAACGCGACTACCAAACGGTCGCCGGCTTTATCTTGTCGGTCATGGAACGCTTGCCGCGCATCGGAGAAAAATGCCACGCCGACGGCTGGGAATTCGAAGTGATGGACTTAGACGCTCGACGCATCGACAAGGTGCTAGCAACCCGAAAAGGCGACGCATGACGGTGAGCGGCGCTGAGCAATCAAACCTGCCCGCGACACGCGATCAACTGTTCGAGCGGCTGAAAACGCTGCGGATTGAGACGCGGACCGTCGAACATCCGCCTCTGTTCACTGTGTCCGAGAGCGCAGCTGTTGAAAAAGACCTGCCAGGCGGCCACACCAAAAACCTGTTTTTGAAGGATGCGAAGGCCAACCTCTATCTCGTTATCGCCAAGACCACGACAAACGTTGACTTGAAAAGCCTTCCCAAGACCATCAACTCACACAGATTGAGCTTTGGCAAACCCGAGCTTCTCATGGAAGTTTTAGGCGTGAAGCCGGGCTCAGTATGCGCATTCGCCGTCATGAATGATCACGACAAGCGTGTCACCGTCATCATAGACAAGGCCCTGATGGATGAAGAAACCATCAATTGCCATCCACTGGAAAACACGGCGACGACAAACATTGCGCGTGATGATCTTTTACGCTTCATTCGCGCAGCTGGCCATGAGCCGCGCATCGCCGCACTCAATTTGGACAGCATCGAACATTAAGCCACGCTTGAACCACGCGTGCGCAGGAGACACGGAATGGATAGCGGACTAGCAGGAGTTACCGGCGGACAAGCGGGCGGGGGCACTGGCATCATCAAGGACGGCTCAACGGCCACCTTTGCCCAGGATGTGCTCGAAGCCTCACAAAGCGCACTCGTGCTCGTGGACTTTTGGGCGCCGTGGTGCGGCCCATGCAAGCAGCTGACGCCAATTCTGGAGAAGGTCGTCAACAGCTATGGCGGGAAAGTCCGTCTCGTTAAGATCAACGCCGATGAAAACTCCGCGCTAACCGGGCAGCTGCGCATTCAGTCCCTGCCAACTGTTTTCCTGTTCCGAGACGGACGCCCGCTCGACGGCTTCATGGGCGCGCAGCCCGAGAGCGCCATCAAGCAGATGATCGACCGCTCGTTGGGTGAAGATGCCCAGGTTGATTTAGCTGCCGTACTCGCAGCGGCGGAGGAAGCGCGCCAGGCCGGAGACCTGCAGACAGCCGCCGAAACTTATGCTGCCATTCTGCAAGAAGATCAGCAGAACGCGTCAGCGCTGGCAGGTTTGGCACACTGTTACCTCGCCAGCGGAGATAACGCGCGCGCTGAACAAATGATCGCGCTCGTTCCACCCGATCAACAAAACTTAGCCGCTGTGCAAAGCGTGAAGGCCGCGCTGGACCTGGCCAAGCACGCAGGCGGCGATGACAACAGCCCAACACTTCTTCAAACCCTTCAAACAAATCCGGACGATCATCAAGCGCGCTTCGACCTCGCTGTGGGCCTGGCGGCGCGCGGCAAGAAAGCCGAGGCACTTGAACATCTGCTAGATATCGTAAAGCGTAAGCGTGATTGGAACGATGATGCGGCACGCAAACAGCTCGTTCAGCTGTTTGATGCCTGGGGCCCGAAAGATCCGTTGACTTTGGAAGGGCGCCGTAAGCTATCATCGTTGCTGTTTTCGTAAGATCAGAGCAGAGCGCGAAACCGCTTTGCCCAGGCCAAGAAAGGTGGTTCCGCGTGGCCCGCACCGACCACTACAGGCGCCCCGGCGATTTGCCGCAACAAATCCCGCTCTTCCCCTTGCGCGGTGCAATTCTTTTACCGCGCGCGACATTGCCCTTAAATGTCTTCGAGCCGCGCTATCTAGCGATGCTGGATGATGTGCTCTCCGGCAGCAGGATCATTGGTATCGTTCAGCCTGCCGAAGGCAGCGGCGAGAGTCCGCAAGGCAAAGAATCGAAAATTCGCAACATCGGCTGCGCCGGGCGTGTGACGGCCTATCAAGAGCTCGACGATGGACGGCTGCTCATCACACTGACAGGCATCGCGCGCTTCTCGATCGTTCGCGAAACCCAGACCCGGGAACCCTACCGGGTAGCCACGGTCAGCTATGACCGCTTCACAACCGACATGGAAGAAGGCGCCGGCGAGGAACAGGTCGACCGCGAGAAACTCACCCGAGTGCTGAAGGCCTGGTTGGAGCAAAAAAGCTTAAGCGCCGATTGGGAAGCGATCGAACGGGCCTCTAGCGAGCACCTCATCAACGCCTTGTGCGTCCTCAGCCCCTATGGCCCGGAAGAAAAGCAGGCTCTGCTTGAGGCACAAGACCTGAAGGAGCGCGCAAACGTTCTGGTAGCGCTGGCCGAGATGGAATTGGCCTCGACTGGTGGTCCCGGGAGCACCCTGCAATGACAGGGCAAGACGAGACTTCACCGCACGAGACAGCCCCAGGCAGCGAAACTGACCGCAAGTTACTGGAGCTGCTCATCTGTCCACTGACTAAGACAGCGCTCAAATACGATGCGGAAAAGCAAGAATTAATCAGCACAAAAGCGCACGTGGCCTTCCCAATCCGCAACGGCGTACCCATACTCACACGGGAAGCCGCACGCGCCCTAAAGGATTGAATCTTCAGCCTTTAACGCATTCAGCTTTACGGAACTTTGGCGCCGACAAAACATGGTGCACACGGAAGCTTTAGCTCCCGCGTCAGGAAATTTTTAACCACTCCTCTTCACGGTTCATAGATGGCGTCATGCTGAAATCATAGCCGCAACTCTAGTGGGCGGCAGTTTGTGAGCGTTAATCAGCATATCGACCAGGGCAACCAGCCCGGTAGCGGACATCGTGGTGATACCGCCGGCGATGAGCCCGAGCGCCTTCCTCGCAGCTCCGTGCTCAGGCGGATTGTCGTCCAACACTGGCATGTCATCACCAGCGCAACGGTCCTGGCGGGATTGCTCCTGGTCGCTTTCAGCGGCAGCGACGTCGTCACACGTATAGCCGTCGTCATCAACGCAAGCATCGTTCTCGCAATCGCACTGGCCATGTCACCGGTCAATCCTGCCCGGCGCAAACTCGACCGCCGGCTGGAACAGCTACAAGATCTTGAGTGGCGCATCAGCGATAACGAAGCACGCTATCTGAACCTTCTCGACGAACAGCCGGACATGATCCTGCGCCGTGATTTGGAAGGACACCTCACATTCGTCAATCGCGCGTTCGCCGAGACGTTCGATCTCGACCCGAATGCAGCGATTGGAACCAAGTATCAACCGACCGTCATCGCCACTGAAGGCAAAGCAAGCATTGAGCTGACCGGAGATTTGCATCGCCGGCGCTCGACCGAACTGGTTGTGACCAAGACCGGTACCCGCTGGATCGAGTGGGAAGAACACGCCATTCCCAAGGCCGGAGGCGACGTCGCAGAAATCCAAGCCATGGGCCGTGACGTCACGGAAGAACGCCAAGCCGCAAAGGATTTGAGCGAAGCGCGCGATCAGGCCGAATCTGCCAATCGGGCAAAATCCCGCTTCCTCGCAGCGATGAGCCACGAAATCCGCACGCCGATGAACGGCATCCTCGGCATGGCTAGCCTATTGATCGAAACCGAGCAGAGCTCCGAGCAGCGCACGTATACGAATGCAATCGACCAGTCCGCGCGCAACCTGGTCACTCTGATCGACGAAATTCTGGACTTCTCCAAGATCGAGGCCGGTAAACTCTCGTTGAAGCCGGAACCATTCTCGATATCGGGCACCATTCAGAGCGTCGTGGAGCTCTTTGCCGCCAGCGCGCAGCAAAAGGGGCTGCAAATTGCCTGGCACATTAGCGAAGACGCGGACAACACCTTGCTGGGCGATCCGGCACGCGTGCGCCAAATCATTCTCAATCTCGTCTCCAATGCGGTGAAATTCACCGACGAAGGCGGGATCATCGTCAAAGCCTCCAAGACCGGCAACGTCACGCGCATCGCCGTGGAGGACACCGGCATCGGGCTTTCAAAGGCCGAAGCAAAGAACCTGTTCGTGGAATTCGAACAAGCCGACGCGGCCGTAAAGCGCCAGCGCGGCGGCACGGGCCTTGGCTTGGCAATCTCCAAAAAGCTGGCCCGCGCCATGGGCGGTGACATCACAATCAGCTCGACCCCCGGCCAGGGGTCTAATTTCACAGTCGACCTTGACCTCCCAATCGTGCCGGAAGTGGCGGCTAAGCCAGAGATGGACACCTCCTTGCGCGTGCTCCTGGCCATGGATCGAACGGTCGAACGCTTTGCCATGCTCAAACTGCTTCAAGCGCGTGGCATCACAGCGCAAGAGACATCCTTCAAAGCCGCCGCCAAGCAAATCGAAAAGGCAGCCGAAGCCGGCAAACCATTTGACCGCGTCATCGTGGAACTCGACTCCGACTGCGAGAAAGCAGGGCAATTATTAGATAAGGCACGGCTCGCCACAAAGGGTACAGACCGCACGCCCGAAAGCGTCCGTGGCCTTGTCCTGGTCAGCGTCCTAACGCGGCGAAACCTCGATTCCTTCCGTAATGTCGGTTTCGATGCGTATCTGGTCCGCCCCGTCCGGCCAGGCGCACTGCTCCAGCACATTGGCGCCATCGCGCCCCAGCAAGTCGCGAAAATCGACCATGCCAGAACGCCGGCCCCATCAACCTATGGCGATGTCATCAAGCCAAACGCCGGGCCGCGCAAAAAAGCCAATGTCCTGGTCGCGGAAGACAACGACATCAATGCCCTGCTAGCGACCCGGATCCTTGAGAAAAGCGGCTGCAAGGTCACCCGCGTACGCAACGGCCGCGAAGCAGTCGAAAAAGCCGCCCGCGCTGTCATCAGCGATGCCAAACGCTACGACATCATCTTCATGGACATCTTCATGCCAGAGCTCGACGGTCTGGACGCCGCGAGCGAAATCAGAAGCCTTTACGCGGCCAACACCAGCACGCCGCATCCCCCAATTGTCGCGCTGACAGCCAATGCGTTTTCGGAAGATCGCGAACGCTACCTCGCGGCGGGAATGGACGATTACTTGGCCAAGCCTTTCGAAATTGCCGCTCTCCAGTCCGTGCTGGAACGCTGGACCGGCGGTGTCCACCGGCCCGAAAGCGAACCGGCGCCAGCGGCTTAGGTCGCGTTAAGGCTATTTATCCTGCGTCTTGAAGACAATGCGCCGTCGTAAATTTGTCTCGGAATCGTGATTATTTCTGCTAATGGCATACTGCCGGAAACAGACACAAAAATTGTCTGGCAAGGCGCGCTGCAACTACCCCAGAAGGAAGTCATTGCGTGCGCCGCTATCTCAGAGAACAGCCTGCGCGTGGAGGAACTATGAAGGTCGCGGCGCGTCGAATTGTCGGACGGTTTAAACGCCAAGGCTCGCGCAAATCCGAACGCGGGCTGATGGCACTGGCGGCCCTGAACTCGAAGTTTTCGCACACTGCGGGCAAACCATTTCGCCGCCGTATGCTCCCAAAAGTTTACGGCGCTATCGGCAATCTTCAGGTCCAGCTCGCAAAGACCCGCGCCGACATCCTCCAGGCCCAGCGCTTGCGCTACGAAGTTTTCTACGAGGAACGTAAAGCGGTCCCGAGCATGATCGCTGGCATGCGTCGCCTCGACCAAGATCCGTACGACGCGATCTGCGACCACCTTCTTGTCGTGGACACAGCCCAGGAACCTGCTGCCGCCGAAGGCTGGACGAACCGCCGCCGCCCCAAGGTGGTTGGCACCTACCGCGTACTCCGCCAGGAGATGGCCCAGCGCCGCCACGGCTTCTACACGCAGAGCGAATACAATATCGCTCCCCTGATCGCGGAGAAGTCTCCGCGCTATCGCTTCATGGAACTCGGCCGTTCGTGTGTCCTCAAGCCTTACCGGACCAAGCGCTCCGTCGAACTGCTGTGGCATGGCCTTTGGACCTACATCCGCGAACACAAAGTTGATGTGATGATCGGCTGCGCCAGCTTCGAAGGCACGGATCCCGAACAGCACGCCATGGCCTTGAGCTTCCTCTATCACCACGCTCTGGCGACGCCTGAGTGGCGCTGCCGCGCGCATCCCCATCTCCACGTGCCCATGAACCTCATCGCCAAGAACGAAGTGGACACGAAGGCCGCTCTTAAGGCGCTGCCGCCGCTGATCAAGGGCTACCTCCGCCTCGGCGCCATGGTGGGCGACGGCGCGGTCATTGATCACCAATTCAACACGACCGACGTCCTTGTCGTCCTGCCGGTCGAAAAAATCGACCCGCGCTATTTCGAGCACTTCGGTGCCCCGAATGAAACGACCAGCCGCGTTGCCATTGACGGCCGCGAGCCGGTCAAGGACACGGTCAACTAGGCCCTATTCCTCGCAAATCCGGCCTTTCAGGGCTGTGCTTTCGCGCGATTGCCGCAATTGTGCGGACAATCCTCCCTGCCGCACGCGCTAGAACCGCGAATCGGGCTACTCCAACCGCAACGGAGGGCCAAACACCACCATGGCAGCCAACATCCGCCAGTTGCCGGCGGGAACCGTGAACCGCATCGCCGCTGGCGAAGTGATCGAACGTCCCGCAAGCGTCGTCAAAGAGCTCGTCGAAAATGCTATCGACGCAGGCGCGAGGGAGATCGACGTCGTCACCGCAACGGGCGGCTTGTCGCTCATTCGCGTTACCGACAATGGCTCCGGCATGGACCGCGCTAATCTCGCGCTGTGCGTAGAACGGCACGCGACGTCCAAGCTGCCGGCCGACGATCTTATGGACATCCGCAGCCTCGGCTTTCGTGGCGAGGCATTGCCGTCCATCGGCTCGGTCGCGCACTTGTCCATCACGTCTTGCCCAGGCGCCGGCCGAGATCCGCTGGAAGTCAGCGTTGATCGTGGCACCAAGGCAGCGCTAAAACCCGCTGCCCTCAATCCTGGAACACGCGTCGAAGTGCGCGACCTGTTCTCGGCAACCCCCGCCCGGCTGAAATTCTTGAAGTCAGAGCGCGCGGAAAACATGGCTGTGTCTGATGTCATCAAACGCCTCGCCATGGCACACCCCGAAGTCGGCTTCGCCCTCACCATGGGCGAACGCACAAGTCTGCGCCTGCCCCGCATGGACCGGTCGCCCGAAGGTCTTTTGCAGCGTTTGGGCCGCATCATGGGCAAAGACTTCATGGCAGACGCCCTTGCCATCTCAGCCGAACGCGACGGCATCCGCGTCTCCGGCTTCGCGGGATTGCCAACACTTCACCGGCCGGATGCGACGCAACAGTATCTGTTCGTCAACACGCGCCCCGTCAAAGACAAGCTCCTGATCGGTGCAGTGCGTGCGGCATACGGCGACTTGATCCCAAAGGGCCGCTATCCCCTGCTCGCGCTATTCGTCGACCTGTCACCGCAAGACGTCGACGTGAACGTTCACCCGGCAAAAGCAGAAGTCCGTTTTCGCGATGCCG
>JBGTSB010000045.1:0-13702 GCA_041940525.1 Hyphomicrobium sp. | reverse complement strand
CCCTCATGATCGGCGCTTTACGACATGCTCTAGAGGAGGCTGGCCATCGGGCCAGCGCGCGGGGCGGGACATTGGCAGTCGAAACACTGACGTCTTATCCAGACTTGCAGACGGCGGGAGGCTACGGCTCTGGTCAACGCCCGGCGCATACACCGGCATCACACCTGCCCGGCGGCTTTTCCGAGGCCATGCAAGCTCCGTTTGATGCGTTCGCCGAACCATCCGCAAACGCGTCAGCAAACAGCGACGAGCCCGCACCGGACCTGCAAGCTCACCCGCTCGGTGCGGCCAGGGCTCAGCTGCACGAGAACTATATCGTCGCGCAAACGCACCAGTCCGTCATCATCGTCGACCAGCACGCGGCCCATGAGCGCCTTGTCTACCAGCGAATGAAAAAGATGCTCGCCAACGGAGGCGTGGCGCGGCAAGGACTGCTCATTCCCGCGATCGTCGACGTCAGCGAAGACGAAGCCGCCGCGCTCTGCGGCAAGGCAGCGGAACTGGAAGAACTTGGCCTCGTCGTGGAAGCTTTCGGCACCGGCTCGATCGCCGTGCGCGAAACGCCAGCACTACTGGGCAACACAAACGTTGAAGGCCTAATCAAGGACCTTGCCGCGGAAATCCTGGAGCAAGGCCAAAGCTTCGCTTTGAAGGACCGCCTGGAAGCCGTTTGCTCGCGCATGGCCTGTCACGGCTCGGTCCGCTCCGGCAGGCGCCTTTCGCCCGCTGAGATGAACGCACTGCTGCGCGAAATGGAACAGACACCCTACTCAGGCCAGTGCAATCACGGCCGGCCAACGTACGTTGAGCTAAAATTATCCGACATAGAAAAACTGTTCGGCCGGCGCTAGAACGCGTCACTGCATCTGCAAAAAGATGACCTGCGTATCGCCATAGACGCGCTGATCCACCTGCTCAAATCCATGCGGAATTGAAACATCAACGCCATCACGTTCTTCAACAACTGCAACGGCACTTGACGCAAGCCAGCCACCATCACGCAATTGCGCTAACGCAGGTTCGGCAAGCCCATGACCATACGGCGGATCAAGAAATGCCAAATCAAACGGACGGTGCGTGCCGGCGGGGCCGAGCGTCGTAGCATCTCGTCGGTAGATCTTGGTCTCACCCATCAATCCCATCGCCTCGACATTGGAACGAATAAGCGCGCGCGCCGTCGGCGCTTCTTCAACAAACAAGCAATACGCCGCCCCGCGAGACAACGCTTCCAAGCCAAGCGCCCCCGTACCGGCAAACAGATCAATCACGCGAACACCATCAAGCGCGAAACCACCAAGCCCGTGCTGTAGAATATTGAAGACGGATTCTCGCACCCGGTCGGCCGTCGGCCGCAATCCGCCGTGTGATGGCGCGGCTATGCCCTTGCCACGAAAGCGTCCGCCAACAATGCGCATCAGCGCTCTCCACCGGCATCACGCCGTGGCTTGCGAGTCCGTTCTTTGCGCTCCGCCCGCTCTTCTTCCATCAACTCTGTGAGACCGAACACGTCAGCCGCCTGCCGGCCAAGCTGATCAGCTAGAACCTTGCGGCGAATGAGCTCGGCGGCGCCCGGTTTCAAATCCAGCAACTGAAAGGGTCCGAAAGAAACGCGGATCAGCCGGTTCACCTCCAGACCGAGATGGCTCATCAGCTTGCGCACCTCACGGTTCTTGCCTTCCCGGATACCGACCGTCAGCCAGGCATTGGCACCAGAAACCTGGTCGAGCGTCGCTTCCACAGGTCCATACCGGATGCCCTCGACCTCAACGCCATCTTTCAGGTTATCGAGATCCGCCTGGCTTACCCGGCCACGGCCCCGCACGCGATACCGCCGCAACCACCCCGTTGACGGCATCTCAAGATAGCGCGCCAGCGCGCCATCGTTCGTCAACAACAGAAGACCTTCGGTGTTGAAGTCCAAGCGCCCCACGGAGATCACCCGCGGCAAACCTTCGGGCAGATTGTCGAAAACAGTCGGCCGCCCTTGCGGGTCCTTGTTCGTCGTCACCAAACCTTTCGGCTTGTAGTAGCGCCAGAGCTGAGCAGGCTCCGGACGCCCCATCGCTTGCCCATCGACGACAATCTTATCCTTTGGACCAACAACAACGGCTGGGGTGGCAAGCACCTTGCCATTGACGCTCACCCGCCCATCTGCGATCCAACGCTCCGCATCGCGGCGCGAACACAAGCCGGCCCGGGCCATCGCCTTGGCAATGCGCATCGGCCCGTCATCCCGCTCTGGCAGCGCGGTGCGGTCTGGCACTCGCTTGTCAGCCCCACTAAACCGCCCACGCGGCTTCGTGGTGGCGGCCTTACCTTTCCGTGTAGCGCGCTTAGCCGACGCAGATTTTTTTTCTAGTTTCCCTGGTTTCAAGGCAAAATCCAATTTCAGCTTCAACGGACGCTTTATGACAGCACCTGACAAAATGGGCCACATGGACCTCGCCTTGGCCGAGGCACGGGATGCCGCAGCCCGCGGCGAAGTCCCGGTTGGCGCCGTCCTTGTCGCTCCCGATGGAACCGTGGCCGCCAAGGCAGGCAATCGCACGCGCGAGCTATCCGATCCCACCGCGCACGCTGAGATCCTGGCCATCCGCCAGGCCTGCCGGGCCACTGGCTCCGACCGCCTGCCCGACCACGATCTCTACGTCACCCTAGAGCCCTGCCCGATGTGCGCGGCGGCAATATCATTCGCCCGCATACGCCGGCTGTACTGGGCCGCCTCAGACCCCAAGAGCGGCGGCGTGCTGCATGGCGCCCGCATCTTCGCCCACCGGACCTGCCACCACGCCCCAGACTGCTATGACGGCATCAATGAAGCCGAAGCCGCTGAACTCCTCCGCACCTTCTTCGCTGACCGGCGGGACTAGCCTAACGGTGATCAGCCACAACGGGTAAAGTTTCAGCCGTCAGCACGCGGCGGAGACGCTGGTGCAGCTCCTCCTTGGCAGGTTCAGCAGCTTCCAGAATGCGGTCCAGCTTGCCGAAGTCGAGCACGTGGAACGCGTCGACCGCTACGTTGATGTAAATATCGGGCTGCAGCCACTTGAGCTTCTCGCGCACGATCGAGTGCTGAAGGATCTGTGACGCGGCCACAATCGCCTCCATCGCCCCCGGCGTGGCCTTGTCGTCCGGCATGCGCTTTGCGCCAGACACATCAATTGCAACGGTAATGTCAGCTTCTCCCATGATCAGGTCAAACGGCAGCGGATTGACGAGACCACCATCCATCAACAAGCGGTCGGCCGCCGGAACTGGCGTGAACAGCACAGGCAAAGCGATGCTTGCTGCCACGGCTGGCAGCAAATCGCCGTCGTCGATCACCACTTGCTCTTGGGCAAAGAAGTCTGAGGCAACGACGCGTAACGGTATCTCAAGCCCATCAAACGTCTTGGCAACACCAGGCGGAATGATCAGGTCTAGCAGGACTTCCGGCTTCAGCAGGGCCGAGCGCCGCAAGCCCAAACCAAGAATTTTCTGCACTGGATCGCTGCGAGCCATGAACAGCTGTCGCAACAGATCAAACCGCTGGCGCAGAGCGTCTTTCGTAATTCCGCGAATATCAGCAGCCCGATATCCCGACGCATAAGCAGCGCCGAACATGGCCCCGATCGACGTTCCAGCAATGAGCTTCGGGCGAATGCCCAGCTCATCGAAAACCTCAAGCATAAGGATATGAGCGAGGCCGCGAGCACCACCGCCTCCAAGCGCCAAGGCAACGCTGGGAAGTTTCGCGGGCAAATTAGGTGCCTGATCGCCGCTGGACATCGCGACTGACCCTCCGCCGGCCGTTCGAAACGGTACAGCTGCCACGGCCCCATGGCGCGACTATGGACAACGGGTAGAAAGACCCGCGCTACCAGAGGCGCGCGGGTCCCAAAAGCTTTAAGTCAACTTGAAGGGCATGTCCTTGCCGGCAAACACGGCATCGACGTTGTCCAGCGCTTCGAAGCCCATCTGGTTGCGCGCTTCGATTGCCGCTGAACCCAAATGCGGGAACAGGAACGTGTTCGGCAGATCGTAGTACCCTTCGTTGATCTTCGGCTCACCGGCGAACACGTCCAGGCCAGCGTACGCCAGGCGGCCAGACTTCAGCGCCGCGATTAGGTCCTCGTCCTTCACGAGGTCGCCGCGCGCCGTGTTCACGACGATGGCGCCCTGCGGCAGCTTGGAAATCGTGTCGGAGTTGAAGAAGTAGCGCGTCTCCGGTGTCGACGGCGCGTTGATCGAGAAGAACTCCGAAACGGCCAGCAAGCTGTCGAGTGTTTCGTGGAAGATCGCGCCCTTCTCCTTCTCAGGCGGCTGGCGGACGATGTCATGGTAGTGGATTTCCATGTCGAACCCGCGCGCGCGCTGAGCCAGCGCCTGGCCGATCTTGCCGAACCCATAGATACCCAGCTTCTTGCCATCGAGGCGGCGGCCAACAAGTTGTAGCGGCGCCCAGCCCGGCCAAGCCCGCGCACGGATCATGCGTTCGCCTTCAGATGCGCGGCGCGCAGAGCCCAAAAGAAGCAACATACCGATTTCCGCCGTGGCCACTGTGACGCCGTGCGGTGCATTGCCAACCGGCAAACCGCGAGCCTTACAGGCCTCCAGGTCGATATGGTCAAACCCGATCGAGAAGGTTGATAGCGCTTTTACATTCTCCGGAAGCGCCTCAATGACTTCCTTGCGCATCTTGTCCGTGATGGTGATCAGGACAGCGTCAACGTCTTTAGATTGCTCAACAATTTCGTCCGTCGTCATCTGATGATCGTCGGCGGCTTGCAGAACTTCGTAGTCAGCGTTGGCCCGCGCTTCGACGGCCTCCGGCAGTCGCCGGGTAATAAGCAAGCGCTTCTTCATGACGGACTATCTCCCTGGTCTTCAACTTTTGTCTAATATTGTCAGATCCATGCCGCATGCAGCGCTCTGTGACAAGCCAAGACAGGTTGGCAAAGAGCCGCAACCGGGCGGAAAGTCTGCTTAACGGCCCGTTGAGGAATAAAACTTATGTTTCCGTTACGTTTCGACGGGAATAATGGGCGCATGCTACCGCGTTGGCAAAAAAAGGATTCTGTCCACACCCTGCTGAGTGACTACTCGGCATTGGTCGGTGATGCCGTCCTGCGTCAACGCGCCCAGACGGCAGAACAGGAAGCCCGGATCCAGACGGAAATCGTCAACAAGATCCGCTCTGAGTTCATGGCCAACATGAGCCACGAGTTGCGAACCCCCCTCAACACCGTGATGGGTTTCTCCAAGATGTTGGCCAGCCATGACAGCCGGCCGCTGAAAGATCAGGAAATCGTCGAATACGCCGGCATCATCCACGATGCGGCCTCCCACCTGCTCGCCGTCATCAACGATATCCTTGATATCAGCAAGCTGCAGTCTGGCCGCTTCATCCTTGACCAGCAGGACATCGAGGTTGATGAGGTTCTCCGCACCTGCCTGTTCGGTATTCGCGCATCGGCCAAGGAAGCCGGAGTGACGATCAACGACAGCATCGCCGAGAATCTCGCCTCAGTGCGCGGCGACCCAAACAAGCTCCAGCAGATCTTTACTAACGTCCTGTCCAACGCGATCAAGTTCACGCCAAAAAACGGCACCATCACCTTGCGCGCGTTCAACGACACACCGGACAGCATTACCGTTGCCATTGCCGACACGGGCATCGGCATGAGCGAAGATGACATCGCCATTGCCCTAACTCCCTTCGGTCAGGTCGACGGCAGTCACACGCGCTGGCGGGAAGGCGCAGGCTTGGGCCTACCTATGGCAAACGGCCTAACGCAAATGCACGAAGGAAAACTAACCATCGTGAGCGAGCCCAACAAGGGCACGACGGTCACTGTTATTCTTCCTTCCTCTTCAGCCCGATCGATTGCGGAAGCGCGCGACGCGGCTCTCCAACAAGTCACTTAAAAATTCGGCCCGGAGTCTTCCATGCACGAGCAACCAGGTATGATGAGCCAAGAACCGCAGACTGATCACTCTATTGGCCGCATCGTCTCCGTCGCCGGCTCCAAAGCCATCGTCATGCTTGATCAGCCATCCGGTCCAGGCCTCTCCAACGACCGGCCGGAAATGGGAACACTTCTCGCCATAGAAACGTCCCGCTCGATCACGCTGGCTATTGTTTCAGCCCTGTCCATCCCAGTCCCTGCACAACGCGATACTGAAACCGAGTTCTGGGTCGCCGAACTCGGTCTTGTCGGAGAACTCAGTGTGCCTGCCGGCACGACGCGTCTGTGTTTCTCGCGCGGCGCCAGCTGCTACCCCGCCCTGGGAGATCGCGTTCGCCCCGTTTCGAAGGCGGAACTCAAAGCCGCCTTCAGCGCACGCGAGGAAAGCGGTGTCCGTGTCGGCACGCTGCGTCAGGATGAAAGCATCGCGGTACACCTGAGCGTAGATGAACTCTTAGGCAAACACTTCGCGGTCGTCGGCTCCACTGGCACCGGCAAGTCCTGTACCACGGCCCTTATTCTGCGCGCCATTTTGGAGCGCAACAAAGCAGCGCACATGTTGCTTATCGACCCGCATAACGAGTACCAAACGGCTTTCAAAGGCCTTGCGGAAGTGATCTCGCCCAAAACGCTTCAGCTGCCTTTGTGGCTCATGAACTTCGAAGAGACGATTGAGATCTTCGTTCCAGATCAATCGCGCAAAGCAGAAATAGAAATCCTCGGCGATCTGATCCCGCTCGCCAAAGCGCGCTTCGCGCAGGGACGTAGCAGTGACGCCCGCATCCGGCGCACGAACAACGATTCCAACCGCAGCTGGGTGGTGGACTCACCTATCCCCTACCGCATCTCCGACCTTCTCGCGTTGATCGACGAGCGGATGGGCCGACTTGAAAACAAGCGTGAGTTGACCCCGTATCGCCTGCTTCGCCAGCGTATCGAAACGATCTCGCTCGACAGCCGCTACAAGTTCCTCTTCAACTCGCTGACGGTCTCCGATGACATGGCGCAAGTGTTGGGGCGCCTGTTCCGTGTGCCCCTGCGTGGCAAGCCTCTCACAATCCTGGAACTCTCCGGCATACCGAGCGAAGTGGTCAACGTCGTCGTTGCAGTGCTTTGCCGCTTGACGTTCGAATTCGTGCAATGGAGCGACGGGGAAGTCCCCATCACGCTGGTTTGCGAAGAAGCGCATCGCTACGTTCCGGCAAACGGCGAGCTCGGCTTTGCGCCTTGCAAGCGCGCCATTGCCAAGATCGCTAAAGAAGGACGCAAGTACGGCGCATCGTTGTGCATCATCAGCCAGCGCCCCGCCGAAATCGACCCGACGATCCTGTCTCAATGCAACACCGTCTTCGCTCTCCGCCTATCCAATGATCGTGACCAGGATATCGTGTCCTCCGCGATCAGTGACACAAGCCTCGGTTTACTGGAATTCCTACCAGCCCTCGGCCAACGCGAAGCGTTGTCGTTCGGCGAAGGCATTCCGCTGCCTGTCCGAATTCTTTTTGACGAACTGCCGCCCGAGGCCATGCCGAAGTCCTCAACAGCCAAGTTCACCGAACGCTGGCAAAACCCCGACCTAGATGAAACGTTCCTCAACAGTGTCGTGGAACGCTGGCGGCGCTCAACGTCGCCCAACGAAGGCGCGGATGAACAAGACGGCGACGCGCTGCCGCCAGAGGCCGAACAGCCTGCCGCCGTGCCGGAACCAGCACCCGCAGAACCACAATGGGCCGGCCAGTTAGAAACAGCAGGCGCAGGCGCCCAGCAAGCCTCAATGGTCACGCCATCCGCGAACCGTGCCGTGTCGCCCGCGCGCGCGGCCTCACTCACCCACGCGAGCCTGCGAGAACGCTTGACGCGTTCAGGCGCATTCACAGCCAAATAGCACGCAAGACCATCGGCATCAGAACCAAAACCGGGCAAAGTCATTTGCCACGGCTGGATAGACTTGGTACAGCCGCCTAAAGACGATTTCTACGAGTTCTCGATGGCTGCGATTTTCCCCGTAATTTTGTCAGGTGGTTCAGGCACGCGGCTCTGGCCGCTGTCGCGCTCAATGCAACCCAAGCAGTTCATCCGGCTCGTGCAGGATCAACCACTTTCGTTGTTCGGAGCCACGATACGGCGCCTGCCGCCTGGCGGAGACATCGCCAACCCTATCATCTTGTGCAACAACGACCACCGCTTCCTAGTGCGGGAAGAGTGTGAGAACGCAGACATCAAACCCAATGCGGTCGTGCTGGAACCTGTCGCGCGCAATACCGCTCCCGCCATCGCTGTCGCCGCCCTCATGGCCGCAAAGCAAGACCCGGGCGCCGTCATCGTCGTCATGCCATCTGACCATGTCGTGCCCAACCAAGGTGCGTTCGTAGACGGCGTCAAAGCCGCCGCCAACGTCGCCGCATCTGAAGAACTCGTCTTGCTGGGCATTACACCTGCAAAAGCGCACACGGGATATGGCTACATCAAGCGTGGGGACAAGCGGGAGGACAGTGACGTTTACGAGGTCGACAAGTTCGTCGAGAAACCAGACATGGAGACGGCCAAGCAATACCTTCAGGCCGGCGGCTACTACTGGAACAGTGGCATCTTCGTTCTCCATGCAGCCACTTTCCTCTCCGAACTAGGCCGCCTAGAGCCAAAGGTCTTGAGCGCCGCCGAAAAAGCCCTTGAACACGCCGCTGAAGACCTCGGCTTCTTGCGTCTCGACAAGGCCACCTTCAGTCAGGCACCGTCGATTTCGATCGACTACGCCGTCATGGAACGCACGAAGTCTGCGGTCATGCTACCTCTCGACAACACTGGCTGGAGCGATCTGGGATCATGGTCATCACTATGGGAAACCGCCACCCAAGACGCAAACGGCAACGCCGCCAATGGCGACGTCATCCTGCATGATAGCCAAGACTGCTATATCCACTCCACCGGCAGTCTCGTCTCTACGATCGGCGTCAAAGACCTCGTCATTGTCGACACGCCCGACGCCCTGCTCGTCGCCGACAAATCGCGCGCGCAAGAGGTCTCTGCCGTTGTCTCTGAATTAAAGAACAGCGGCCGGCGGCAATACGAACAACACTTGCGCAATGCGAGGCCCTGGGGCTTTTTCGAAACGCTGAACCAAGGCCCGCGTTTCCAGGTCAAGCTGCTGCACGTCAAGCCAGGCGGCGTGCTATCCATGCAAATGCACCACCACCGTTCAGAACATTGGGTCGTGGTCCAAGGTACCGCCCGCGTCACCATCGACGGCGAAGAACGCCTCGTGCGCGAAAACGAAAGCGTCTACATCACCGCCACCCATTGGCACCGCCTGGAAAATCCCGGCAAGGTTCCGCTCGAGTTGATCGAAGTCCAGCTCGGCACCTACCTCGGCGAGGACGACATCATTCGCTCTGACGACGTCTACAATCGCGCCGAAGACGAAACACGTTGAGCACTCGCCCTCGGCCCGCACTCAACTCAACGGCGGCCATCACCCCCCCCTGTGTTGATTCGGGCACACGCACCCCACAACGCGCACTGCGCTTCCCATAATCCGCCATCGCCCACTTGCTCCGCGATCCGTTTACCTGATATTTGGATATTATAACACATTATCTCAAACGCAGGCCACGGGCAGTAACTGAGAACTTTCTTGTTCCAGAACAGTGGCTAAGAAAGGCTGTGCTATGAACCGTTCTCTAGTGATCGCACAATCGCCCATCGCGGCAATTTCCGCCCTCGCCCTTACGATGGCCGCTCCAACCCTGGCGACAGCACAAGAGGCAACTGAACTTCCGGAAGTCGAGGTCATTACCAGCGCTAGCCCGGTGAAAAAGCCTAAAAAATCGCGGCCGCAACCAGCGCCAGCCAGCCAATCCTCATTCAGCGAACCCGAACCGGTTACTGCGCCAGTCGAAACTACGGTGGATGAGTCCTTTTTCCCGGTCACCGTCGTGCCGGAGGGTGAACTCCTCGCACAGCCTGGCCCAACGATCACCGACACGCTGCAAAACAAGCCGGGCATAGCGGGCTCGGCCTTCGCCGCCGGCGCGAACCGCCCAGTCATTCGCGGCCTCGACACCTATCGCGTCCGCATCCAGGAAAACGGCATAGGTACGCACGACGCGTCCGCGTTGTCCGAAGACCATGCCTTTACAATTGACCCATATGCGGCCGATCGCGTTGAAGTGATCCGTGGCCCGGCAACACTGCGCTACGGCTCGCAGGCCATCGGCGGCGTTGTCGCGGTCGAAAACGGCAGGATACCCACTGTCATTCCGCCTGGCGGGTTCTCCGGAGCGCTCTCCGGCGGCATAAGCTCGGTCGACGAAGGCCGCGACGGTGCCTTCAAGGCCACCGCCGGTGCCAACGGCTTCGCCTTCCACGCCGATGGTTTTAAGCGCCGCTCCGAAGACTATGACACGCCCGACGGTCATCAGTTCAACACTTTCGTTGAAAGCGAAGGCGGCGCACTTGGTGCATCGCTCATTGGCACGGCCGGATACTTTGGCGTTTCATTCTCGCGGTTCGAAACGCTGTACGGCATTCCCGGAGAAGAAGCAGCCGAAGAAGCACCCCGCATCGATATGGTGCAAGACCGCTTCCAGGCCAAAGGCGAGTGGAACGTACGCTCCTCGACCATCGAAGCCGTGCGCTTCTGGTTCGGTGCCTCCGACTACGAACACGTAGAGTTGGCGAACGAAGATGGCGAAACCCACATTGGATCGCGCTACACGAACAAGGAACAGGAAGCCCGCGTAGAAGTTCAGCACCGCACGTTCTCCCTATCAGCAGGCGAACTCTCCGGCGCAGTGGGCGCCCAGTGGGGCCACCGCAACCTGCGTGCCGATAGCTTCGAAGGTGACGGGCTGCTTGCTCCGGCGGAGACAGACACGATTGCAGGCTTCATCTTCGAAGAGCTGCAAGTGAACCCAGTCCTGCGCCTGCAGGCAGCAGCGCGTTTGGAACACACGCGGGTTGACGGCGCCGGCATTCCGGATTTGGCGAACCCCGTTGTCACGTCCCAAGAGAGCACCTTCAATGCGTTCAGCGGCAGCCTCGGCGGCCTCTATACCCTACCGGCTGGCATCGTCGCCCGCCTAAACGGTCAGTATGTCGAGCGCGCACCTGACGCCGTCGAACTCTTCTCTAAGGGCGTCCATGAGGCAACCGGAACGTTCGAAATCGGCGATCCGAACCTGGACATCGAAGCTGCCAGCACGGTCGAATTCGGGCTAAAGCGCAACACTGGCAAGTTCCGCTTCGACACCTCCGTTTATCACACCTGGTACGATGGCTTCATCTTCAAGCAGCTCACTGGCGTGGAATGCGGAGAGACGCTAGCCAGCTGCGGAATGGAAGACGAACTGGAGCAAGTTCTCTTTTCCCAGCGTGATGCTCGCTTCTATGGCCTGGAGCTAGCTGGCGAGCTCGACGTCGGACAGATCGGCCGCGGCATCTGGGGTATCCACGGTCAGTACGACTTCGTGCGCGCTAAGTTCACGAACGGCGAAAACGTTCCGCGCATACCTCCGCATCGTCTTGGCGGCGGTCTTTTCTACCGTGATGCAAATTGGGCCGCTCGCGCGGGCGTTCTACACGCATTTGACCAAGACGACATCGGCGTCAATGAGACCGAGACAGGCTCTTACACGCTCGTATCTGCGGAGGTGAGCTACACGACCAAACTGTCACCGAACACTTTCGGTGCGCCGGAACTCACGATCGGCCTAAAGGGCGAAAATCTCGCAAACGACGAAGTGCGCAACCACACGTCCTTCACGAAAGACGAGGTCCTTCAACCCGGCGCCAACGTGAGACTGTTCGGCACCATCAAATTGAACTGACGACAATCCCGATGGCCTGGCAGTCTATATCGGGCTGCCGGGCCGCCCCCGCCCGAACAGACCGGCCAAGCCCTCACTCGCCAACACCGCAAACCCAGCGCACAAACCTGTCAGGACATAGCCGACAAGCAAGGGCATAACTGTGCCATCGAAATAATGGCCAATTAGCCCGGCGATAACCGCGCCTCCTCCTGTCGAACAAAATCCGATCAGCGACGAAGCCATACCTGCGCGCTCACCCTGCGGCTCCATCGCCAGTGCGTTGAAGTTCGGCGCGATCAAGCCAAACAAAAAGAAGCAGGCCGCAACTGCCAAGCTAAACGCGACAGCGGACAACGCGCCGATACTCGCCATACCAACCGCCAGCGCGGCGAGAACAATGAATAACGCCAGAGCGCAGTGAGACACAAAGCGCATCCCCAACCGCTCAACAATGCGCGCGTTGACAAAGAACGAAAGCGCCATAACCGAAGCAATGCCTCCAAAGATCAACGGAAACTCATCCTCAAGACCATACACGTCGGCAAAGATCTGCTGACTGCTGGCGACGTAGCCCAACAGCGACCCAAACATAAACCCGCTCGCCACCGCATAGGCCACGGTCTGGCGGCTCTTCAAAACCAGCGCCGCTGACTGAAGCAGCGTGACGTCGCTAACATCGCGCGTGGCAGGCCGCGTCTCTGGCAGCCGCAGGGCAAACCAAACGGTCGCCGCTCCTCCAAACACGAACAAGAACTGAAACGGCACGCGCCATCCCCCAAGCTCAGCCAAAGCCTGCCCAATAACCGGCGCAAAAATCGGGATCAAAACAAATAGCGAAAGCGCCAGAGACATCACCCGCGCCATTGTGCGGCCCGAGTAAACGTCGCGGACTACAGCCATCGCAAGCACGCGCGGAGAAGCCGCGCCTACACCTTGCAGCGCACGCGCGATCAGCAGGAAGTCAAACGACTGTGCAACAGTCGCCGCAACCGAAGCCGCCAGATAGATGGCAAAACCAGCCAGAAGAACAGGTTTGCGGCCAAGCTTGTCCGACAGCGGCCCGTAAACGATCTGACCAATCGCAAACGCCAGCACATAGATGATCACAACCAGCTGCCGGTCGTTGTCGGCCTCGACGCCCATCACCTCGCCGATCGCGGGCAACACCGGCAACATGATGTCGATTGACAACGCCGTAAGCGTCATCATCACCGCAACCATTGCCACGAACTCCGCGAACGGTGGCATCCTTCCCGGCCGCTCGAAGCCCGTCACGGATTTTACATCAGCAGCCATACAACCTGCTCTTACGCCACGCCCAGCACTACAATCCGGCGCGCGGCGCAAATGAACGTTAAGTTGGAAAATGCGTGAAACGGAAACTTAGTAGAAGAGGCTTGAGACGCTTTCTTCGCGCGATGTACGCACGATCGCCTCGCCGATAAGCGCGCCGATGGACAGGACGCGAATGTTACGCGCAGCCTTTACAGCCTCGGTCGGCAGGATTGAGTCCGTGATTACCAGAGACTTCAAACGCGAGTTCTGAATCCGGCTGACAGCACCACCCGACAACACGCCATGCGTGATATAGGCCATCACTTCGATCGCGCCATTGTTCAATAGAGCCTCGGCAGCGTTCACCAGCGTGCCACCGGAATCGATAATGTCGTCGATGAGGATGCAACGCTTGCCGGACACGTCGCCGATCACGTTCATCACTTCACTTTCACCCGGACGTTCGCGGCGCTTATCGCAGATGGCAATTGGCGCTTCGATCCGTTTGGCAAGAGCCCGAGCGCGCACGACACCACCGACATCTGGCGAAACAACCATCAAGTTGTTGTCTTTATAGGTCTCGAGAATGTCGCGCGCGATGATCGGCGCAGCGAACAAATTGTCAGTTGGAATGTCGAAGAAGCCCTGGATCTGGCCAGCGTGCAGATCCAG
>JBGTSB010000044.1:0-27891 GCA_041940525.1 Hyphomicrobium sp. | reverse complement strand
CACTCACGCCAGAGATGCTGACACAAACCGCTGAACAAGTGGGCGAGCATACGATCTTGTCTCGTACAGGCGGCGCGCCAACACTCGCTGTTGGTATGGCCGAAATCCTTTCGCGCGTCATCGGAGGCGATGCCTTCAAGGCCTTCTGGTATCACTTCGCCATCCTGTTTGAGGCCTTGTTCATCCTCACGACCATCGATGCCGGCACGCGCGTCTGCCGCTTCATGTTCCAGGACTCCATTGGTCAAGTCGTGCCTGCTTTCCGCGACACCCAAGCCTGGGGGCCGAACATCGCCGCCACCCTCCTAGCTGTCAGCGCCTGGGGCTACTTCCTCTACCAAGGCGTTGTCGATCCGTTGGGTGGCATCAACACGCTGTGGCCTCTATTTGGCATCGCCAACCAGATGCTCGCAGCCATCGCCTTGATCTTGTGTACCGTCGTCCTCTTCCGCATGAAACGCGAACGCTACGCTTGGATCACGATACTGCCTGCGATTTGGCTCTTGATCTGCACCATGACGGCGGGCTGGCAGAAAGTGTTCCACGAGAACCCAGCCATCGGCTTCCTATCGCATGCATCCAAGTATGGCGAAGCCCTGGCCGCCGGCACCGTGCTCGCGCCAGCCAAGTCCATCGAAGACATGCAACGCATCGTCTTCAACGACTACGTGAACGCAACCATGGCCGGCATCTTCGTCCTGCTCGTCATATCCATGGTGCTGTTCGGGATCCGTTCAGCCTTGCAGGCACTCGGCTCGCCAACAATCACAGCACGGGAGGTCGGCCATGCAACGCCCGCAGAGTAGTATCATCCAACAGCTGCGCAACGCGTTGGCAAAAGCACGGCGCACAGCACGGCTCATGGTCGGCGTTCCCGACTATGACGACTACGTGGCGCACCGGCACAAAGACCATCCAGGCGAACCTGTGATGAGCTACGCCGAATTCTTCCGCGAGCGGCAGAACAGCCGCTACGGCGTGGGTACTGGAAAGATCAGCCGCTGCTGCTGATCTTTTCGCCGGCCGCCCCGTTCTCACCACACCGCCACGGCATATGCCCGCCATCCAAAATGGCGGGCTAAAGATCCGCCAAAAGAGCGAAAGAGGATGGCATGAGCAAACGTCTGTCCGCGCCGGAGGCGTTGATCTATGCGATGTTTACGGCCTCGACAGTCGATAGGCAGGTTTCCGGGGAAGAGCTGGAACGCATCGGAAGCATCGTTAGCCAGCTTCCCGCTTTTAAGGGATACGCAGGCGATTGGTTCGCGGAAGAAGCGCAAGCTTGCGGGCAAGTCTTGGCCAAGCCCGGTGGCGTCGAACGCGTTCTCGACCTGATCGCGGAAGCATTACCCCACGAGCTAAAAGAGACCGCGTACGTGTTAGCCTGCGAAGTCGTCGAAACAGACATGAAGTTTCGCAACGAAGAAGGCCGCTTCCTGGAAATGCTGGCATCGCGGTTCAATCTGGAACCGCTCGTCGTGGCCGCGCTCGTGCGCGCCGTCAAAGCGCGCCATCGTAATGCTTCGTTTCACTAAGCGGCGCTGCCATTGAGCATAACAAAATCAATGATCTTGGACGCCACCGCATCCATCCCACCACGGCCCGTTCCTTTGAAGTCGTGGTCGCCGTTCTCGATCCAAGCAATCTCGATCGCCTTGGACAGTCCGTAACTCTTCACTTCATCGATCCCGCCAAATGGATCACGTGTGCCTTGCACGATCAACGCCGGGCAGACCATCGGCTTGAGATGATCAGTGCGTAGTTTCTCCGGCTTGCCCGGAGGATGGAACGGATAACCGACACAGACCAACCCGGCGATAGCGCCGTTACTCCAAAGCTTATCAGCGATCATACTGGCGACCCGCCCACCCATAGACTTGCCACCGATGTAAAGACGGCTCTTTTTAGGAACCGCCTTGACGATTTGCTCAACGGCGGCCTCATACTCGCCCATCAACTTGTCAGCGCGCGGCGGTGGACGGCGAGAGCCGCCATGCCGCCGTGCCGCCATGTAAGCAAACTCGAACCGGTGCACACACACGCCGGCATCAGCCAGCAGCCCGCTGAGCCGTTCCAGAAATGCCGAAGACATGCCCGCCCCCGCACCATGGCTAAACACCAGATGCGCAGGCGAATTCTTCGGACCAACCGTGAGCACGTCGACTGTCATAAACACTCTTTTCAGCTCGTCATCCAACGGCCCCTGTGCGATGGCGCGCACCTAACAGGCGTGGTTAAGGCTGTGCGGCGACACGCGCCTGGAGATGCGTAGACACGTGTTATACTGCTACGCAGCAAAGTTTTCATATCTTTGTGCTTTTTGGGATTAGCCAGCTGGCCAATCAAAGGAGCCGCCGTGGTGGGTACGGCACCGGACCTTTGCGCCAGCAACTGTTAATGCAAGACCATTGAAGTTGAAGATACAGCGGCATGGAAAGCTCGGATTCTAGCAACGCCAGCAATGTCGGTTTCGTCGCGATAGGACGGAACGAGGGTGAACGGCTGAAGCGAGCCCTGAACGCCATCCAACGCCTGCATCCCAGTGCTCCACTGGTCTACACCGACTCCGGCTCGACCGACGACAGTGTGCAGTTCGCCCAATCCATCGGCGTCCAGGTCGTGCAGCTGGACATGTCGATACCCTTCACCGCGGCCCGAGCCCGCAACGCCGGTTTCGACGCCCTGATCGCCAACAACCCAGACCTCAAGTTCGTCCAATTTCTGGACGGCGACTGCGAGATCCAACCCGGTTGGATCGACACCGCCGTTGCCTTTCTTGAAGCTCACGAGGATGTCGCGATCGTCAGCGGCCGCCGCAAAGAGCGCTACCCTGATGCGACACCGCTAAACGAACTCATGGACATCGAATGGAACACCGCTGTCGGCGAGACAACAGCAGTTCTGGGCGACATGTGCGTCAAGGTCTCAGCGTTCAAACGTGTCAATGGCTTCGATGAAACCATCATCGCCGCCGAGGATGATGATCTCTGCCTGCGCATCGCTAATCTCGGATACAAAGTCTTCCGCCTAGACGCACCCATGTCACTGCACGACGCCAACTTGACCAAGGTTTCGCAGTGGTATCGCCGGGCCAAACGCGGCGGACACGGTTACGCAAACATCAACCATCTTCACGGCCAACAACCGTCACGGCACTTCACCAGACACCTGCGCAGCACAATCCTTTGGGGAGGCATCGTCCCCGCTGTGTTCCTCTTGGCTCTACCCTTCGCACCGCTCATATCGTTGGCCGTGGCCGCTGTTTACGCGCTCTTCATACTGCGCACATTCTGGCGCCGGCTACAAAATGGCGATCCGCTAAAACGCGCCGCGCTCTACAGCTTTCTAATTTACACAAGCAAGGTGCCCGAATTTATGGGCGTCTTGCACTACTGGAAAAATCATCTGTTCAACCGCCAGCACCGGCTGATCGAATACAAGTAGCGGCGGCTCCACCCACATCACAGCAAGCAAGGATCAATTGGCGTAGTCATGGCTGAGTCAGTACTGAGAGCAGGAATTCTGGGCGCGGGTTACATCTCCGATTACCACGTGTCGGCAATCAAGCGCATGCCCGGTGTTGAGTTGGCAGCCATTTGCGACTTGAACACTTCAGCGGCCAAGAAGCTCGCCGGTAAGGAGCCGGTCGCCATCTACGACGATGCAGCCAAAATGCTGGCCGAAGCCAATCTCGATGTGGTGCACGTTCTCACACAACCAGACAGTCACTATGCTCTGACCAAGATGGTCTTGGAAGCCGGCTGTCACGCCTTGATCGAAAAGCCCGCGACGACCTCCGCGAAAGAAGCCGAAGAGCTGGCTGCCCTCGCCGCACAAAAGCAGCGCAACATTGCGGTCAATCACAATTTCGTCTTCTCGCGCCCATTCAACAAGCTGAAGGCGGCCGTCGATAGCGGCGAGCTCGGACCATTGAAGTCCGTGCGCGTGGTCTGGAAGCGCCCGCTCGGCCAGATGAATGCCGGACCTTGGAACCTTTGGATGCTGCGCGAGCCCGGAAACATCATGTTTGAGTCCGGCTCACATTCCCTGTCCGAACTGCTGTCAATCGTCAAAAAACCTGAGATCGTGAGCGTCGCTGCCAGGCTGCCGAAAACGCTGCCCTCCGGCGTGACCTTCTACCGCCGCTGGAACATCGCCGCACAAGCCGGCGACACTTGGATTCAAATCGACATGGCCGCCGACCAGGGCTACGACCAGCACTACGTCGAGGTCGAAGGAATGTTCGGTGTCGCGCGCGCGGACATCGAAAACGATGTCTACTACAGCCATCAACCAACCGGCCGCGCCTATGACGTCGAACGGCTTCACGTCAACATGCGCGCAGGACGCGCTCAATTTGGCCAAGCCATCAGCACTTACGCCAACTATGCCTACTCAAAAATGAACCCCAACGCCTTGGGCGCGCCCTACCAGGCCAGCATGTTCATGGCGATCGAGAACTGCTACGCGCAACTGCGCGGCGCCGCCCCGCGCCCTGAATGCAGCATCGGCTATGCCATCGACATTGCCCATTGCGCGGAAGACATCATCGGCATGCTGCCTGCTGAAGCCCGCGACGCGAAACCAAGCGCCTCCACGATTCCGGCAACGGTCAGCGAACCGGCCTTAGACGCGACGATCCTAATCGTTGGCGCCACGGGCTTCATCGGCAAACAGCTGTTGGCGCAGCTCCAGGCCAAAGGCCACAAGATCCGCCTCCTTGTGCGCAACCCCTCTTCACTCGCGGGTGTCGAGATCGCCGATAGCACGGAGATCATCGTCGGTGATTTCCGCAACACCGCCTTGGTGGAGAAAGCCCTGAAGGGTATCGAATACGTCTACCACCTGGCCGTTGCGCACGGAAACAGCCTGGATGGCTACATCAACGCCGACACAAACCCGACGCTGGCGTTCGCGGAACAGTGCCGCGCTCAAGGCATCAAACGCTTCATCTATACGGGCACGATTGACTCGCTCGATCTGGCAAAGCCCGGTGCAATCAAGGAAAGTGACGGCGTCGACAAAGCCATAAAGCGCCGCAACAACTACGCGCACAGCAAGGCCATCACTGAAGAAAAACTCATGGACATGCACCGTGAGAAGAATTTCCCGGTGGTGATCCTACGTCCCGCCATCGTGCTCGGCAAAGGTGGCCCAGTGGCCCACGTGGGCGTTGCCAACTGGTTCGGTCTCGGCCGCTGCTCATACTGGGGCAAGGGCGAGAACCTGCTCCCACTCGTGCTGGTTGAGGATGTGGCATCCGGCCTAGTCGCCGCACTGGACGCGCCAAAAATCGAAGGAAAAACGTACAACCTGTCGGCAGCGCCCTGCCTCAGCGCCAGGGACTACGTGCGCGAAGTCGAGCAAGCCATCGGCTCCAAGATTACCGCGCACACCTCTAATCCAATCAAGGGCCTGCTCGGCGATCTTTTCAAATGGTCCGTAAAAACGGCCGTTCGCCACCCGGATCGTAAGCGCATCCCATCGCTCCAGGATTGGAAGTGCCGTGAACAACACGCGCACTTCGACACCAGCGCCGCCGCCAAGGACCTCAACTGGCAGCCTACCAACGACAAGGAAGTCATTCTCGAAAAAGGTGTCCGCGAGCCCGCGCGCGAAGCCATTGCCAATATGTAACGCAGGTGTTGAAAGCCTGCCGATCCTCATCGCTATTGTCGCATTTTAGCCGTGCGAACGGTTAGGATGCGGGCAAAGCGGGAGGCAAGACATGCGCGTTATAAGCGGCGCTGTTTTCATCGGTGTGTTGACCGTCTCTGGCTGGCTGGAGCCAGCCACGGCGGATCCTGTGGTCAGAGGCCAAGCGGCAGCGGCGGCCGCCGCCGCAGCGGCTGCTCAAGCTGAAGCCGCCAAGGAAGCCGCGGCCAATGCCGGGACACCAGCGGCTGTCGAGCCCTCCACGCCACCTGCCAGCGAATCGGCCGCGGCAACGGCACCAAAGCCTGTCCCGGCGGAACGGCCAGCCGCCCAAACGCAAGCTGAAACAGCCACCTCCAACGACACGGAAAGCCCCGAAGCGCTGGCGGCGGCGCAACCTGAAAGCTTTCCGGACCCGAAGAAAAAACCAAAGGTCATCGCGGCCAAACGCCTCTTCGGTGCTGCCAAGGTTGGTGCTCCGCTGAAATCCCGCGCCATCGGCTGGTATTCGAAAGGCTGCCTGGCTGGCGCGATGCGGCTGCCCGACAACGGCCCCAACTGGCAAGCCATGCGCTTGTCACGCAACCGGCATTGGGCTCATCCAAAACTCGTCAAACTGCTGAAGCGGTTCGCGTCGGAGGTCCATGAAGACGGCTGGCCGGGCCTCCTCGTTGGCGACCTGTCGCAACCGCGCGGCGGTCCGATGCTTTCCGGCCATGCTAGTCACCAGGTCGGCCTGGACGCCGACATTTGGCTTACTCCGATGCCCGACCGGCGCCTCACACGCAAGGAGCGCGAGAACATCTCCGCCATCTCCATGCTGAGCAAGAAGAACAATCTCAAGGTCGATCCCAACATCTGGACCGACTCGCGCTTCAAGATCATCAAGCGTATGGCTTCCTACGATGATGTCGAGCGCGTGCTGGTTCATCCGGCCATCAAGAAAGCGATCTGTGACGCCAGCACGCAGGACGATTGGCGCTGGAGAAACAAGATCCGCCCCTACTGGGGCCACCATTACCATTTCCACGTCCGCATTGGCTGCCCGTCCGGCTCAAACAACTGCCGCAGTCAGTCCCCAGCTCCGAAAGGCAATACCTGCACAAGCGAGCTGGACTATTGGTTCGACGTGATGAAACCGAAACCAAAGCCAAAGAAGAAGATTGCAAAGCCGTCGAAACCGAAAAAGAAGCGCAAGGCCAAGCTGCCCATGATGCTTAAGGACTTGCCAAACGATTGCCGCGATGTTCTCGCCGCGACGCCTGAAACAAAGGACAATGTCGCTGGCAATTGACGCCGCCGCTCACAGCGAAAACGCTTACTGCTGCTGAGGCTGAACCTTCAACTCCGCCTTGCGCGCAAATTCTGAGTGGATCACAGGAGCCAGCAGCGGCCCCCTAATGTGCACGCGTTCACGGGTGACCATGTCGACAACCGGCTTCTTCGGAGAACTGGCAACGGACAAGTCGACCGTTTGGTTGGGGAAATCGATCGTGCCGTCGACTTGCAGAGTCCGGCTTTCAGTTTGCGCTTGAACACTCTTGGCAGTCAAAACGCCATTCTCGGCTGTCAACGTGGCGTCAAGCATGTCGACAGGTGTCGTGCCGTCGGCAACTTCACCCCACGTTGAAGACTTGTTCGAAGCCGCCGACATGAGCGAAGCGAGATCGAAAGCCAAAGAACCGCCGTCGGGCATCGAAAGCATGACTGTGCCGCCGAGCGAGTCGCGGAAGGCACGTTGCGAAGCCCCCACAGCCGACAAATTGATCTCCACCCGTCCCGCGCCGCTCACCATTTGCCGGTGAGAGAAGATCCGCGTCAGACTACCTATATCGGTGGTATCAATAACACCGCGCACGCCATAGCTCGCGGAGCGTCCGGAAAGGTCAACCTCAATCCGCGCATTACCTTGGGTAGTCTCGTCAAGCTTCATCTCAGCCAGATCGGCCAGCATCCGGCCATCCTTGATCGTGATACTCGCCGCACCACCACCGAGCAGCGCGCCATGCGTCGTTACGGTCGACGCTGAAAGCCGCAGATCCGCGTCAACCGATTTCAAAAGAGAATTGCCAACGTTGTCGCCTGCAAGCCAGCGCGTCCAATCCAATGCATTGCGGCGCAAGCCTTCAAGAGCCGAGCGCTGCGTATTGACGTAAGGCGCCAGCTCAAGATTCTCAAAGCCAAGCGTGCCGTCGACCATCGGACGTTCACCATCGACACGCACAGACAAGCCTCCGGAGGCTTCATTGCCGTCGATCACGAAGTCGGATTCTTGGAAGTGAATAAACGAACCCGTCCACTTCAAGGCGCCAGTTGCTTGAAACTCCTGCATGCCGCTGCCGCGCACCGGCTGGCCAGCGATCCAGCTCAGCACATCCTTGGCACTAGGCATTGAAACAGACGACTGCTTGGCCTCCAAAAGGAGTTCGTCATCGCGAATGTAGTTCCCGGCCAAGCTTAGATTCAGCAGCGGACTCGAGCTCGAAAACTTCACCGGCACCAAGCCCGCAGCCTTGTCAGCTGCCGCCAAATCAAGGCTCAAATCGAACGGAACAGAAATCCCTTCGCGCTCGAACTTGCCTTCAATCTGCAAAGTGCTTGCGTCTTCCTTCGTCACGACGCACGTCAAACGGCCAAGCAGAGATGGCCCGCCAGCAAGAGCCGGCCGCCCAGTCACTTTTGCATCGACCACGGTGATGGTCCGGAAACTCAAATCACGAACTGGTTGAATGATAGACTTGACCGCGTCAGGGATCATGTCCGAGCGAGCCGGGTGCAGCCCGGTATCGTCAATGAGGATCTTCGCATCCTCCACCACGAGATCTGCAGTACCGTCTTGCAGCTTCGTTGCAATCTCCTGATCACTCAAAGCCCGGCCACTACGCGGCGGCAGCAGCGAGACACTGGCGCGCTCCACAACCAGCAACGGCCGGTGAAACAGCATCGTGTCGCGCGAGATCTGAATGATGTGGCGGTTCGCGGCCTGAGCATACCCCACATGCCTAGCGAGTTTCCCATGGTGATCGAAGAAACCCGGGCCGAACCAGCCCAAGCCGAGGAAAGCCAGCAGAGCCACCACAAATAGCCTGCGAATGAGCTTATGCTTGGAGGGCTTCATATTTTACGTTGACCCTCGACCCCGGAGGATTGCGAATGCGCGCCTTTCAGGAGCGCGTGACCAGTTATTGGCACACCACTTTGCGCACAGTACACAGCGCAAGACCTTTCTCATTGAGAGTTCAATAGTGATAGCCAAGCTTGAGCTTTGCCGCAACCTGCCTATAGGCCAATCAGACTGCGTACCAAGCATCAATCTGTGCAAAATTGGGTTGTATCCCGCTAGTTATTCAATCAGATGACTTTCGGACCGAACGAACGCTGACCGTTTCCGGCCCGCCCCAAGGCAATCGCCCGGTGCAGCAGAAACAACGGAACTAACCCGGCCACCACGATCAACAGTGCCCCAGGGCTTGCCCGCTCGAATTGCTCTAGCCCTGCCAGGCTGTAAACCTGCGTTGCCAGCGTTTCCACGTTCAACGGGCGCAACAGGAGGGTCGCTGGTAGTTCCTTAATCGTGTCCACGAATACAAGCAGTGCAGCAGCGCCGACGGCAGGCGTCAACAAAGGAAGATGCACACGCCAAAGCGTCGACCAAGCCGTACCGCCAAGCGTTCGCGCCACGGCATCAAGGTTCGTGGAAATTCGCTCAAGGCCCGCCTCAACGCTGCCCAGCGCCACCGTTAGGAACCGGATCACATAGGCAAGGGTAATCGCGAACAACGAACCCGATAAAATTAGCCCCGTGGAAACGCCGAACACACCGAAAGCGGCGTCGTTTATAAGGTTGTCAGCCTTCGCCAACGGGATGAGCAAGCCTATCGCCAGAACCGTTCCCGGCACGGCGTAACCCAGACCCGACAAGCGCACCGCCACTGGCCCGATTGCACTCGCGACCACGCGCTTGGCATAAACGAGCAGCACAGCCAAACTCACGGTCACCAAAGCGGCAATGCAAGCCAGCAGCAACGTGTTGCCCGCTGCAGACAAGAAGTCCCCCGTAGCGAGCTCACCCCAGTAGTCGAAAGAATGCCGAAATAGAACCCCGGCGGGAATACAAAAGCCAACAATGAACGGCAGCAGCGCAAAGGCGGCGGCAGCATAGCCCTTCAAACCGCGCAGCTCTTCAAACGGAATTGCGCGGTAGCGGCCCGTCGTATGATGCACCTTGCCGCCACCGCGCAACCAGCGCTCTATCAGCAGCAGCGCAAAGATGAACATCATCATCACAGTGGCAAGCTGAGCGGCACCACCAAGATTTGATCGCTGAACCCACGTCGCATAAATGCTGGCGGTCAGCGTCTGCACACCAAGGTATTGTACCGCGCCCAAGTCGTTAAACGTCTCCATCACAACGAGAGCGGCACCCGCCGCCAAGGCCGGGCGCGCCATCGGCACGGCAACGGACCGGAACGCACCGAGCGCCGAACGGCCCAACGTGCGAGCAACTTCGAGCGCGCAAACCGATTGCTGAACAAAACTCGCCCGCGCGAACAGATAGACATAGGGATAGAGAACGCAGGAAAATATAAAAATCGCCCCTGGCACCGATCGGACATCCGGAAACCAATAGTCCGACGGAGAGGTCCAGTTGAATGCGCTGCGAAGACCGCTCTGTACGGGCCCCGCATAATCCAGCAATTCAACATAGCAGTAAGCGACAATGTAAGTCGGCACCGCCAGCGGCACGACGAGCAGCTTGTCTACGAGCCAGCGCAACGGAAAGCGGTACATCGTCACCAGCCACGCCGCGCAAGTGCCAGTCACCAAGCACAACGCCGCGGTGCCGGCCGCCACGACAAGCGTGTTCAAGGCCGCATAAGGCAAAACCGTGGAAGCCAAGTGCGGCCAGACATTGCTGTCCGCGCCGAGCGCAAGAACAACCACAGCCACCAGCGGTAACAGCACCAGAGCTAGCAGCAGGCAACAGACAAGCAGCCAGCTCCAATCACGCCGCTCAGGCAATCGCGACGTAATCCAGGCCCAAGTCCCAAGGCCAGGCATGTGCGCACTGTGATCTGGTTCGATTGTAGCCATGAATGGCGCGGCCCCACCAATCGCTAAACGGCACTACGCCTTAGCTTGGCAGGCCACGATCCTCCGGCATAAAAGCAGCAGCGTTGCAGATCGAGCCTGGTGACAGGATTTGATCCGCCTGACGCAAGCCACAGGCAAACTCCTCGGCAGCATCAAGCGCGCGGTTCACCTCACTTGAACCAATCAGTGCAAAGGCACACGCCTTCAGCGCCGGACACACACTGTGCTGACAAGCAGCAACCATGGCGATGGCCAAGCACTCATCGCGGCAAAAACGCGGCGCGCGGCTGCTGGCGATCTCGATAGGCCGCTGCGCCGATCCGCGGACAGCACGCACCCAATTGGAAAGTCCCGGCACCAGCGCTTTAGCATTCTCAACGCCCATGCATTCAGAGTATTCGGAGAACGCCGTCTGCCAGCATCCGATGTCGCCGGTGTGCAGCCCTGTCATCCAGCACCGGAACCCAACACCGACAAGCCGTTCGGCCTGATAAGCCGGCGCACCCCGCAAAGAAGCGGGATGCGCCGGAACTACAGGTTCGACAGATGATCGTTGCGCGCGCATCATGAACTCGGCCCCTGATCGAAGCGAACCTTGTCGACCAGTTCTGACGCCTTGGTACGCAGTTTTGCCAGATCTTCGAGCGCGATCGGGTCGGCCTTCAGCGGGCCCCAGCTATTGATTAAATCCGTCGTCTCGACACCCTCGACAACCGGGTATTCACTGTTGGCAGCCGCATAGATCTTCTGCGCTTCAGCAGAAGCCAACCATTCCATAAACTTGACAGCCTTTTCCTTGTTAGGCGCGTGCGCGGCCAGTGCCATGCCCGAAATGTTCACGTGCGTTCCACGGTCCGAAGCGTTCGGGAACACGATATGCACGGCTTCAGCCCATTCCTTCTGCTTTGGGTTCTTCAGCATCGCACCCATGTAATACGTGTTGCCAATCGCGACATCACACAGCCCGGCCTTGATATCGCGAACCCCGTCGCGGTCACCGCCAGCAGGCTTGCGAGCCAGATTATCCCGAACGCCTGCCAGCCATTCCTCGGCCTTCGCTTCCCCGTGATGGGCAATCATCGAAGCGATCAACGCGATGTTGTAGGTGTGCTGGCCTGAACGGACGCAAACTTTGCCCTTCCACTTTGGATCGGCCAAATCCTCATAGGAGATCGTCTTGTCCTTCACGCGCTCATTCGAGGCATAGATGATGCGTGCGCGCCGCGTCAGTCCAAACCAGTTGCCGTCGCCGTCACGCACACTGGCTGGGATCGCCTTTTCCAAAACGTCCGACTTGAGGGGCTGAGTGACACCATCGGCCTCAGCCTTGAAAAGCAGACCGGACTCGTTGGTCAGCAGCACGTCGGCCGGGCTGATCTTACCCTCAGCCTTCATGCGCTCGATCAAACCGTTCTTGGCGTAAGTCGTACTGATCTTGATCCCGGTCTCTTCTGTGAACCGGTCGACCAGCGGTTTGATCAAACCGGGTTCGCGATAGGAGTAAACGTTGATTTCGTCCGCCGCCTGGACAGGCGCGGCAGCGCTCAAGCCCGTCAAAGCGATCGCGAGGCTCAAGATACGTCCAAAGTTGAATGAAATGGCCATGAAGAGACTCCAATGGCGGGGTTCAAGGCCCCGCATCGAGGTGAGACAAGTGTGATTGAATGCTTGCCGAATAAAATCCGGAAATGCAGGCGCAATAGAGCAGCTGTGCTCGTGATCGTCAACGAAGTCAGTAAGTTAGAATCAATCTAAAGCTCACCGCTCAAGGTTTAAGAATGTGCCGGCACGGCCATCGCAAACCCTTCAAACCGGGACAACTTTGTCCTTTCCGAACGCAATTGTGATGCGGGTTCCCTCACCGCGCCGGCTGTCCGCCTGAATCGAAGCGCCATTTGCCGCAGCCAGCCGCCCCACGATCTTCAGCCCCAAGCCACCTTTTAACCCGAGGCCTTCCAAAGCCACGGCGGAATCCAGGCGTTCGGGACCTTCACCAGTCAGCTTGGCGATCTGCGCTTGATCCAACCCAGGCCCGGTATCGGAAATCCGGAGCGAGACCGGACCATCCAGAACCGAAGACGTCTCCACCGATATCCGTGCACCATCGCCGGCGTGGCGCACACCATTCATCACCAGGTTGATCAAGATCTGCCGCAAGCTGGTGGCATCCGCGATCAGATGAGGTAGCCCTTCTTCCAAAGAAGCGGCGATGGTCTGACCGCGCTCACGCGCCAACGGCTGCAACGCTGAGACGGTGCGCTCCACGATCGCATTCAAATCCAGCTCGACGAAGGATAAAGGCGCCGGCTCCGCCAACTGGCGCCAATCCTCCAACGCCCGCGCCAGGACCTCCAGCGCGTGCCGCCCGCTCGAAGCAATGTTCTGCGCGTAGACGCGATACTGCTCGTTCTGCATCGGCCCCAGGCGCTGCTCGGCCATCATCTCTGCCGCAGCGACGATCGCGCCGAGTGGAGACTTCAGCTCATGCGCGATTTGGGCAATGAGATTGCTTTCGCGCGGCCCAGGCTCGCGGCCGTCTTCATCCATGGTCCCCGCCTTGCAACAGCTCTCGTCAGCGAAAGGCCAGTTTTCAGTAATTCGCGGAATGCGATAGCGCCACATATGCCAACATCTTGTAAGCATCAATGATCAGCACGCAACAGTTGCTGACCACAAAATCCGTCAAAAACGCACCGTTTACGATTGCAGGCTCACCCGGATCGAGTCTCTAATCGAGACAAGCCCAGTCTGTGTTGAGGAGCAACCCGATGTCCGCCAACCCGCACTTTGAGATTCCCGAAGCCGTTCGGGATATTGCCGAGCAAAACGTCGAACAGGCCCGCTCGGCATACGCCCAGTTCATGGACATGACGCGCCAAGCACAAGACATGGTCACCCGATCGCAAGGCGCGCTTGCGGCCAACGCTATGCAGATCCAGTCCCGTGCCATGCAGTACGCGCAGGAAAATATCGACGAGTCGTTCCGCTTCGCCTCTGACCTGGCCCGCGCGCGGGACCTAAACGAGTACGTCGAGATCCAGACAAAGTACGCTCAGAAGCAGATGAAAGCCTACGCCGACCAGGCCCAAGAGCTCGGGCAGCTGATGGCCAAGCCAACCAATTCAGGCCAATAACTGCATCAACCCCGGCAAGCCCCCTCCGGCGCTTGGCCCACAACGGCAAACGGGTTATTTTCCCTTGACGAACCGCACCATTTGCGTGTTCTTGCCCGGTCTGGATCCGCGCGCACATTGCCTAAGCCGCCATCCAGGAAAATGCCGCCTTAGCTCAGTTGGTTAGAGCGCTAGATTGTGGATCTAGAGGTCCCAGGTTCGAACCCCGGAGGCGGTACCATGAAAATTCCAGCAAAATCAGCACTTTTGAGAAGAGACAGCTTCTAGCTCGCGCTTGCCAATCCCGCTCTGTGGTATATCTGTGGCATATTCGAGCTGTTGACCCTATCCAAATCGCGCTCGTTCGCAGCCAGCAAATCAGTCACCATCACCTCAAACACAATGAGACATGGAGCTTGATGGATGTCGGTCCGAAAGGCAGCAGTACAGGCCGCAGAATGGACAGCGCTTAAAGCTGATAGCGATCGTGCAGCGCGACTTGAACAGCACTTCGCTGACGTCAACCCAGAGCAGCTTGTTGAGATGTGGGAGACGCATCGCACTCCGGATGGCAGGAAGCTCACATCGTTTGAATTCGCTGCACTGTGCGAACGGTGGTGTGTTGTGTTCGGCGAACTTCCACCTGACGACGGTACGGAAGGTCAAAACGAGATCGTTGAAGACGGTGACGATAGAGATGCCAACCTGACCGATGCAAACCAGCTTGATGATGACCGCATGCTGAAGTCGAAAGAGGTTGTCTCACTAACAGGACTGTCGCTTTCAACGATCAAACGACTGATCAAGGATGGCTACTTCCCCCGTCCTACTCGACTGTCTCCACGACGCAATGGTTGGAACGCCTCGAAAGTGAAGGCATGGTTGCGGGACTTCGAAGAGCAAAGCAGCAAGACGCGCCACTGATCTCTATTGGGCAAAAACGTTTTCCACACAGAACGTGTTGGCCTGGGGTACCCCCCAAACGCGAAGATGGGACCCTATATCATCAACCGGACGCACAGCGCGCATTTCAATTTTGATAAAATAAGTTGCGCTTGCACCAAAAGGAGACACGCATTGGAAGTCTGGCAGCTAACACTGGAAGGATTTATGGCTGGCGCCACGCTGGATGACGCGCAGCCAGATACGGGAGACATCTTCGAACAGATGATATTACCGATTGAAGCCTCAGGATTGGACCTTGCATCAATGGATCAACAACAGGTACCCGATCACGAGGAATACGGCTTTATTCCAACTGCCAGAGGTGACGGAATACTTATGTTCAACGGCGGTGACGAACCCGAGCCAATCGGCGCCTACATCGGCGAAGCACTTGCCATCAGGGAAGATCACCAACGTCGAGGACTCTCTCCCGAACTGATACTTCTTTGCTGCGCAAATCGCGCACTCCCCCCAGCTCAACGTCAGTTTACGCGGCGTGGCTGCCGTGCGCTTCAAAGTGCGCACAGGCTCGCAGTCCAACGTGCAATTGATCGCGGAGACGACGTCCCATTGGAAATTATTGATTTTTACGAGCGGCAAAGATCCGGCTAATGCCAGCCGACCAGCTCTCCGTTCTGCGCTCCTCATCGTGACGTCGTCCGCTTCCACAGACACTTCGATCTTCGCTTTAAAACATCGTTAAATCTCAGCCCCGGTTTGCATGCTAATAGGCGCCTAATCAGGTCGCGCATCAAACGAGGCACAGAAAACGATGAGTTTCGAAACCTATCTCAATATCGCAGCAACCTTTGTAAGCATCGTAGGTGCGACGGTCAGCATCCTGTTCGCTCGAAAACGGATGCATTGGGAGGTGCTGAAAGAACTGGCGCCCATCCGGAGCGAAACTCTAGACTTGCTGAAGCTCGCGATCGCCGTCGACAATCAAACTTGGCATAGGAAAAGTTGGAAGGATTTTGTCAAAGCTAGAAGCGATTGGGATCAACATGTCCAACAACTAGCCCCGATCATTCCCAGCAAGGCCCTAGCGAAATTGGATGAGATTTCCAAGGTCCTGGACAAAGCAATCAGCGAGCTCATCGGCATGCCACTCGGTGGGTTAGCAGCTGCAGAAGCCTTAGCTGGCGACGAAATTGACAGAGAAATGGAGCGAGAAACCTGGGACCACTTACACCGGCTCTTTGAGCAGATCAAAGCGGACAACAAGTTCATGCGCAGATGAAACACTGAGCGTAAAAGATCGAGGCACTCGGGAGTCAGACATGCGAAGAAAGCTCTTTGACAAAGCTATATCTCTTGTGGCTGCTGTAATTTTTCATTTGGCTGCGTTATTGAATACAGTCTTCAGATACGGAAAACACGCCTCCCAAAGGTACTCCGCACTGATACTAAGCGCTCTATACTTCATGAATATCGTGTCGTTCGGCCAAATTTACGCTTCCAATTCCGATCACTTCCACATGGCTGTCCTTGACGCCGAACACGCGGCCGCAAACAATCTGGAGTTCTATTTTCATAACGAGAGCGATCGATATCTCGCTACCCTGCATCCTTCCGGGAAATCGAAGTTTTTTTCGTCGGGCGGCCCTGAACTCGTCGAGGGAAAAGTTTACTTCCCGGTGCACCTCTCAGCAATGCATGTTGATGGAGAGGGCAACTTTATCAATCCGGAACCAGAGACAGGCATACTTTTCACTTTCTTTCTGAACCGTGTCAGTGGGGCTTCCATCGGCACCAAGCGTCGCCTGCCTGCCGAAACTCCAAAGCGCCCGTCGGACTCAACCCCAATCGCATTCGAAAATTGGCGCTCGCAAACGTCAAATGAGCCGTTTATCACGAAAGTAGAAGAGTGGAGAAAATATAAGCTGGGCTTATCCAACCTTCGAAGCTCGGACCCCTTTTGGAGAATGATGTACTTCAGCGTAGTGACCAGCACGACATTAGGATACGGAGACATCGTTCCCGTCACAGATTTCGCTAGAGGTTTGGTTAGTGCACAATGCATATTGAGCGTCTTTATTATCGGCTTCTTTTTGAATGCCGTGGCGCGGCGCAAGTCGTAGCTCGCCGTAGCAATCAAAAACCAGTCGGCGTTGAAAATGCTCGATAGGCGCTCCGCTAACGTCCAGGCCACTTAGGTCTCTCACGAGCCAGCATCAGTTCCCCGCCAAACCGTGCATGGAATGTCTGAGCGTGTTCAGGCTCTGCGAAACAGAAGACATTGAAGTATCGGCCATCGCGATTGAAGGCATGCCCGCGCTTACACAAGCTCAAGTCAGTGCAGAACAGCCTGTGCTTGATGTAGTTCTCACCGATGCAGAAGCGCTCTTCTAGAGCCACTTGATACGGCCAGCCTTGGTCGATCTCGCGCTTCGATAACTCGCCCTTCCTCGTGATCATGCTTGCCCTCTTCGTGTCTCCAAAAGAGAACATAACATGAACATATGTTAAAGCTAGTAATGATATCGATTGTGCACCAAGATCTTTCAGTCAACCTATCTCATCGCAAATCGTCGAGTCTGAAGCTCATGACGAAGCCGCCAATCAGAGACTTGGACGAGATGATCGCCGAGATAGATGCGTTCATTGCAAAGCACGTCGACGTTGGTCGTTTTGAAACGTCATCCCGCGAGTGCGATCAAATTTTAGAACTAGCGCGCATCAAGTTGAGCGATCAGCCCGACATGATTAGTTGGCTCATTCATCGGATGAGTGAACTCGGCGCGAAGCTGATAGAAGATCCGCAGACAAAAGAATGGCATTGGACAGGCATACGGCTAAAGGACGGACGGGCAGTCGAACCCTCTCAAACTCTGGCGCCTGGCAAGCTAATCGGATGACAGCCATCCCGTTTTCAGTCGAGCGGCGATCGTTGGAGTGCAGATTTGCTGTGACGTTGGCTGATGCTCGCAAATCAAATCACCCCCTTGTCCTAGTAAACCCGGCGTACTGCGAATTGGTAGGCTTCAAGACGCATGAGTTGTTAGGTAGACACCGCGACTTTTGGTGGGGCGAGAGGCATCAGACAGCGCCGCTCGAATTAGAGTGGAATAATCGCGAAAAGGGACAACGTGCAATTTTCGAGACTATCAGCGGGAATGGTGAGCATTTTCAGAAGCTGACATTCGCGTACATCCTGCACGACGCGAGAAAACAACCGACCTTGCTGCTGGCAACCCACTTTCCGCTGCCGACCTCGCGACTAGAGACAGAGGATGCCTCAGAGTTTCGCAAGCTGGCATGGCTGGCGACTACTGAGACGCCCAAAAAATCGAATGGATGAGTCTTTTTCTGAGGCCAGCCAGAAGGCGTCTAGCCACTATGGACATGCTCTCAAGAAGCTTGTGCAAATTCTTCGTTCGGAGCTGGCTGGCCTCCGCAAGGCGCGACAAGATTGAGTGGCGCTGCGTAAGGAATTGGCAGTTCGTCTCACGATGGCTGCTCCAAGACCGCAATCGGCCAACCAAACGGTATTGTCCACACTCTATCTGCCCGTTAGCCGGTGACGTCCTCATGTCGGTTCCGTAAGCTCTGATAAAGCCGTGCCGCGCTATCGAGAGTTAACTTCATGCTTTACGAAAATCTGGCGATCAAAGTTTTTGAGACCTTGGCCAACGGCATAGGCACTACATTTAGGCCATTGATGATGCGTTGGGAGGCTAGGCAGACAGCGCTAGCCCAAGCCGACGCCATGAGGATAACGCAGATAGCCCAAGAAAGGCTGAAACAAGACTTGCAACTGGTCCGATCCGGAGAGCTGAAAATAACGTCAGACTTTAAGCTGATCGAGGCCGCCTCAGCCGCCGATCAAGAAGCCGTCCTCATTCGCGAGTATCGAGAAAGTTACCTTCAGTCACTGAGAGACACGCGAACGCCGTACCAACAGATAGTCGAAGTCGAAAGACAGATGAACCTGGATCAAATAGCGGTCATGGCAGTGGAGGAAGCTCAAGAACAAGAGGAAAGTGAGTTCGACCAGAAACCAATAGACTCCGATTGGTTCGCTCAATGGAGAAACAGAGCCCAGGACGTTAGCAACGAACAGATGCAAAGACTATGGGCAAAAATTTTGGCCGGACAAGCCAAAGAGGACGACGCCTTTAGTATCCATACGCTCGATTTCCTTTCGCGAATGTCCAGACAAGAAGCTGAGCTGATCGAAAAATTGGGGTCTATCGCCTTTAGGAATGAGTTTATATTCGCGGACTCACCGAATGCTGAATACTTTCTCGAGTTCCTTTCTTATGGCCAGCTTCTAATGCTCGATGAGCTTGCTGTCGTGAATGGCGTTATAGGCATACCTGGGCAAATCTCCCGAACCTTGAACGGTACCCGTCAGAATGATGGAAGCTTGGTAGCAATGATCGAGACTGACGGCAAAGTGATGTTTTTTCACCTTAAGGATCAAAAAGAGAGTTTGCGAATTCCCACCATTCATATCACCAGGATTGGAAAACAACTACTCAAACTTGCAAATGTGCCCGTGCGGCGCAGCGCTTTCGAGGCCCTGGCAGAATATGCAAAGGGAGAATGCTCAAAGATAGTTCTAGCCGACCTCACATCCAAGAGTGGGGATCAATATAGCTTCGCAAACGCCTCGATCTTATGGGATGAAGGAGCGGGCGAGGCCTAGTAGCCTTAGTCTGTCGACACAAGCCAGCCTGCTACTTACCCACCAAATTCTCCCGCCGACAGTCACACCCATCATTGTTCGCGAAGCTGATCCTTTTGGCTTCAGGCATCAGCATACGATGAAGAGCCTTGCTGACGATCCGAGACTTCACTTCAAACTTGGCTAGCTTACCTCTGGGCGACGGAAACACCCGCCACCGTCTCCACGTAAAGGCTTCACGATCGTCACGAGACACGAGGATGACATGAGGCAAAGGTCGGGGTGGATGCTCTGACAACAGCCCCTTCTTGACCAACATGCCTCGTATCGTGGTTGAGCTAAGACGCTTCCATTCTTCCAACGCATCGTGGTGGGGATACGCAAACACATGATCCCCGCAGTAGCACTCCAATGACGGAATGCCGAGTTGCTTTGATTTCCTTCCTGTCATGTTCCACCTCACTGACCGTCTGGCCAATCGAAGATGGTTCCTACTTCACGCTGAAACTCATTGATCGTTTGCTGCACGACTGGGACGTTCTGGAATGGGACAAGCCCACGTGCGCGCCGGAAGCCAGCCTTCGTCAACTCACCTTCAGACACGAGCTTTGGTAAGTCTGAGAAGCCCAAGTGGCCCAAGTCGTCGATGAGGTTGATGGTCGGAACGCCTAACGCACTCAACAACGAAGTACTACGTGAAGACTTGTTACCGACATCACCGAACGCGTACTCAAGTCCTGACTGGATAGACGGACCGCCAGCACGCCCGACGATGTTAGAGCCTTCAAAGATCACACCGAAGATGTTGGCACGATCGATCGACCTGTACAGAGACTCGCCAGGTTGCTCTTTCCAGCGCGTTATGAACTTGTCGAAATCCGCATCGTTAGACGACAGCGCACGTTTCACGCCATCGATTATGGCCGACGCGAACACGAGACCGAACAGTCCGCTGGCAAAACCTAGACGCCGCTCACCGCTCTCATCCAAAACCGCTAACTGAGCATTCCGGCCAATGAGGCGCGCCTGTGATGCCAGCATGAAGCCACGAAACTGAAACAGCAGGCGACCAATTGGCGTTGATGCAAAGATCGGCCTGTCGCCTAGCTGAGGAGTGATGATGACGTTGTTCGCTTCATTGGCGAGAGCAGAACGGAACCTGTCTCCCACGCCTTGAGGCCAGATCTCGTGGTTCGCATAAGGGATACCGGCGACGACTTTTCTGCCAACCTGTTTCGAGTAAGCCTCAGCGATCTCAACAGCCTCGTCTTGACCGATCCCAAGTGACGCCATCCAAGCGCGTTCAGGCTTTGACAGCTTGTCTAAACCCAGATTGAGGTTGTCAATGATCCGAGCCTGCGTGACGTTGTAGGCGACCTGCTTCCAGAACGTATTCCAATAAGCGATGCCTGAGATCTTGCTGAACGTGTTCGCCGTCTTCCTCATAAACGAGAGAGCTTTGTCACCAGTGGCATATAGGTCGTCGAAGTCACCCAACTGGGCCATACGTGAATTGAACTCCAACTCGGTGACAGCGCCAGCTAAACGACCCAGACGACGCATATCATTTGACGATGACCGCATAGCTGCTCGGAAGTCGGTGAGGAGTGGAGCAATGCCCTTGCTGACCGTCCTACCGAAGCCGTTTGCAATCACAAGGTTGATGGGGTCAGTGAACGAAGACGCGACAGTTCCGCCCAACATGCGAACGAAGTTGAACATAGAGACGAGTTCGGCAGTCCGCGCCATGTCACCACCGTGCTCAGGCAGGAACGTACCGCGAGCAATATCTCTGAGGTTCTCAATCCCACGGATGATCCGGTCGCGGTCAAGTTTCAGCTTTTCTAAGTCTGCGCCGGACGAACGCGAGATAAGACCATCGAACTCTTCATTGACTTTGCTCAGGACACTCGAAAGCTTCACATCGCCCTTGATGACTTCCACGGCATTGCCAGCATCATCCACACCCGCTTCGACTTTCTTGAAAACTTGAGCAATGGCCGAGTCAGTGCCAGCAGTTCGAACATAGCGCTGAGCCAAGTCGAAGACGTTCTTGATCAGGTACCCTTCATCAGCCAGTACTTTGTCAGGAACATCAAACGATCGCCCTTTGAGGAACCCGCGTGTCGCAGTGGTCGGAGCGTAGTCAACATCCCGAGGCTTTGTAGCCGTAATGGTTGAGAAGATATCTTGAGCCGCTTCGACTGCTGCCTTCCGCTGAGCCGCTTCAGCAACCGGAACGCCCTCATCACCATTCTTGACTGCCACCTGGATGCGGGAGAACGCCCACTCTTCGGCAAGTTCAAGGAAGCGTTCTTTCTTCGCAGCGACTGCCGTTCGGTTATAGACGCGGGGGACGTAAGACTTTGCACCTGTGACTGCGGCTTCATCCGTGAGCAACCCGGCTTCCACGAGAGACTTTCGGATGGGCTCAAAGACAGCTTGGCGCAGTCTCTCAGCTGCATGGGTTACGAACTCATCGCCATCGTCAGCAATGTCCCCGTTGATAGCTGCGTAATAGACCCTTTCAGCGAAGTCCTCGCGGTTCGCGTAGGCAGCCTTGTTGTTCTTCCACTCAGTATCAGCTTCCCTGAACCACCCAGCCAAGCGGCCACGGGTTTGTGAGACAAGCCCAGCTACGTTCTGAGGGTTGGCTACGCCTTCCGCATTCGCCTTCGTGATCCACGGCATCGCAACGAACTGCTGAACGAATGTGCGGGCTGCCGGAGACGGTGAGTCCATCAAGTCGAGGACAGGATTACGCAGGCCTTGGTCAATCGACTTCAAGCCAAGCTTACTAAATGGGGTACCAAGGTTCTTGAGGACGGCATCTGTACCGAGTGCATTCACCCGCTCTGTATCGAGCAAGCCGCGATCCCGAAGAGACTGATACGTTGTGACGGCCTGAGCACCAGCTGCCTGAGCCTTTGGTGAACCAGCTCGGGCGTCATCAAGCGTCTCATTTAGCTTCCGTTCGATCCGAGAGGCCATCGACGGGGAAGCGATCTTGTGAGCTGCGATACCAAGTCCAGATCCTAAGACGATCGACGCACCAATGTTTATGGCAGAAGTCTCCCCAGACCGTGTTTCTTGAGATGCCTGGAGTACGCTTTCAGACAACGCAGCCTGACCAGCCGCCGCACCACCAACGCGAGTGGCAGCCTTCACAGCAGTTTGTGCGGCACGGACACCAGCGCCTACAGGAAGCAAGGTTGGGATGTCCACAACACCAGCTGCTACGGATGCTAGGATGCCTGGCACGCCTGACGCTGCGAGGATCTTCTGATCTTCTTCCTCTCTGATCAGCTGCTCTACCTTCGCGGCATACTGAGCCTCATCGTACACGTCAATGAACTGGCTGAGGTAATTCATCAGGCCATCTTCTTTGACTTTGGCTATGAGTTGGTCGTTCGATAGCTGTTTGGCGCCTGGCGTTGGAAACAGCTTCTCATTCAATGTGCGCGACGTGATCGCCGAGACCATCATGTTGCCTTGTCTGAACGCAGCAGCAATGATCTCACTGGTCGTAGGATCGATTTCGGTCGGGTGGATCTGGCTTTCCGTGAGGCTGGCGACTGCATGATTGAGTGCACCTACTAGCGGAGCCTGATCGATGCCCGTGTCTGCGATGACAAGATCTTGAGACTCGGATGGTACTGAACTGGACTCTTCTGCTAGTGAAGCAGCCATGCGAAAGTTGTGCGGGTCAGCCACTGAAGGCTCCGCGAAGAGTTTAGACATAGGTATTCCTGTAGAGGTTGTTAGTGGAAAAAATAGTTGATGGAGTTTGCCCAAAATGTTTTGGGAAGCGTCGTGCAGACATTGTCGCTGAGCACAACGCTAGTTGGATAGAAGACACACAATCGTTTTGGCAGCACAAGAGCTACCGCATTCTAAATTGCCGTGGCTGCCAGACAGTCTACTTTCAGGTTGTGCAACTGTTGTCCGAGTTCGAAGATAGCGACTCCTTTTTTGACGAGGTTGAGTACTTCCCCAACGTAGAACGTTCTCCGCCGATTTGGTTTCACGCTCTTCAAACTAAAGACCAGATCCTGTACGAGTTGATGCGCGACACGTACAAGGCAATTGACAACGACATGTTAGTACTTGCAGCGATCGGAGTTCGTACCAGCTTCGACCGAGCGACTGAGCATCTCGGGATAGATCCTGCTCAAACCTTCAAAGACAAGATCGCCAACTTGGCAAATCAGAAGTTGGTGGGGCACAGTGAACAAGCCATTCTAGACGTTTTGACTAATGCAGGCAGCGCAGCAGCGCATAGAGGGTGGAAGCCCAGCCTCAAAGACGTCGATTTAATGATGACAGTGCTAGAGAGTTTCGTATTCAGGACTTGCGTAGGGGCGTCCGAGATATCCGACCTAAAAAATCGAGTACCTGCTAAGCCACCACGCAAGGGCTCCACCACACAGCAGAGCCCCTGATTTTCGTCTAAGCCACCAGCCTCAGCATCGTGCCGTTGCGGGTAGCTTCCATGGCAATCACGCCAGCAGCTACGAGGCCGCTGATCGCCCGGCGCATGGTTGTCTTGTCAGCACCGATGAGTTTGCTGAGACCACGCTGTGAACCAGACACCTTGCCACCAGAAGATTTGAGTTGGTTCAGTATGCGTTTTTTAACCTGGTCGCGCTGTGTATCGGCTGGCTTTCCGTCGCCCGTGTTTTCTGGGTGAACCACCTGAACCACCTCTTCAGCTTGAGGCTGTTGGACCATCGGCACGTTAATGGTTTGAGGCACCGGCTTTGGCATCTCGAATTCGACTGAGCGGACCATCACCAAAGACAGCGCTGAGCCCACTTCGAGAGCCAACACACCGACTAGGATCAGGATCTCAGTCAGCAGCTCGGGCCTCACTAGAATACCAATGAGAGCCAAGTAGGCAGCCAAGGCAGTTGCAGCTGGGTCTGGAGCTTTGACGGCTGGGGCCTTGGCCATCTGGCTCTCAGCTTCAACCATCGTCTCCTGGAGCTTGTTGCGTTGTTCTGCTCGGGCGCTCTCTGTCTTCAGCTCAGCAACCTGCGGGCAGACCCTCCTCGTCACCTGACCATTGATCTCGCGACAACCGTCAGCGCCTGGGGTGGCTAGCAGAGCAGTGATCTTGGCATCGAGTTCTTCCTTGGTCCTGGTCGTGGGAAGAGTTGCCAGTTCAGCCTTCGCTTGGTTGTATCGACTCTCGGCTCGTTGGCTTGCTGCAGACTGTGAAGACCGCTCAGCTACCAGATCACCACGCGATGTCGCCATGAGGCTCAGTTCGGCAGTGAGAGAGTAAGTGACAGCCACAGCACCGAGTAGAGCTAACGCGGCACCTTGAAAGAACCTCCAACGCTTGAACGCCTCAAAGGCAGCAGCGATGGACACTGGTTTCGCGATCTCCAACCCTATTGCCATGAGGACAAGAAGGGCTCCGAGCGCAGGCCCGTGATGGTTGCCCGTCGTCCAAGCATAGACGCATCCAAGCCCTGCAGACGCCACTATGAGCGAAGCAGCTGCGAGTTTTGCGATCGTCGAAGATGAAGTGATTTGTGAAGCCAGACTGGATAACCAGCTGACCCGACTCACTCGAAAATTGGAGTCTTTACAACACGGGTTTTTGGGTAGAGAAAACGTCATAGTCTATCTCCTGGTCACTCAGGATTGATGGATTAGAGGCTCGATGAACCTTGCCGGGTTCTCGGGCCTCGCTCATTTTGTCATGCCGCTTTACGACGACGCTGACGCGATGACTTTGAGTCCTGATGGTTTAAACGCGGTGAACGTGTGCGGGGTAGGACTGGAGCTGGATTATCTTCTTCCTCCAACTCGGGACCACGCAACTGCGCCAGTAGAGAGTCAATTTGATCGCAAGGGTGGAACCACCTGTCGGTCCCATCGATAAGTGCCGGTTCGAACTTGGCGACTAGTTTCTCAACTTCTGTCTCTGTCCCGCGTGCAAAGCCCAAAACTTCGAGCTTGCACGGATACGCCCGCTGAAGGCTGGAAAGAAGCTTCGTGACTCCACCCGATTGTGACGATGCCCAGCCCATGAATACGGGGTGATCAGGTTGGCGTTGGCCAAAGACGAGTAAGTAGCCGATTTCTTCACTTCGCATTTTGGTTCTCCATTATCTGGCAAATTGTTGAGTAGATGCAGAAAATGGTGAGTCATGAGCGCAGCGTCGTCAATTGCTCGGTTAGCTTGCCATGTAGGTTGTCGAGTCAATCGAGTCGTTCAGGCAACGCCACACGAGGGTGTAATCGATACCGCCTTTTCGTGTGATGGACTCTTTAGGTGGGCTTCGTGCTCTTTGTAATTTGCTGCTTTTGCGACTGCAGGGATGGAGGCTCCAGCGTCCAGGAGGTCTAATGCCATGGCTGCCGAGCTACCGGACACTTGAGCGTGAGTTGCCAGGTGAACTGCTAAGCCAGGGTGGAACGCTAAGCACCATGCTCTACGGGCTTTGTTGTCATCAGAGAGGAAACGCAACAGAGGCTTGAGCGAACCTAAGGGAACCACATTGAGAAGTTGAAGCGCCCGGATGGGAAACTCCACAGTGTCTGAGTATGTCATCGAGAATTCCAGATTGAGAGTGCCGCTGACCCATTGCGCCAGACTCTCACTCGGCCAACGGCACTTGTTCTTCAACTCATCAACGCGTCGAACTCATACGCAAAGCGAAACCACGGCAGTCCAGTCAGAAACAAAACGAGGGCTGCGAGAATGATCAAAAGAGTCATTCGACACCTTTCGTCCGAAAAATAAGGATTGAGGGGGAGGACAGCGAAGAAAGAGGGAGGACACAAAACCCCAATAAACACGGGCTTTTCAGAGGATTTGTCCCCCCTGTCCCGCTGTCCCAAGCATTTTCCATAGACTCCCTGAGCGCTAGCTGCAGCACGTACCACCGTAGCAGCGCTAGTACTCTCTAGGAGTTTAGAGGATTTAAGGGAGGACAGGGGGGACAGAGAGGACACTAGTGAGATAACCCAATGTTTATCGGGGTTTCTGCTGTCCCGTCTCTTGTCCCCCCTGTCCTACGAGCTAGCGCTACTCGGTGGTGAAGGTCTTACGCTTGGCGTCATACTTCAACCAGTCGGGCTTGCCGTCCTCGTTCCACTTTTCGTAGCCGTAAACCCGCCGACCATCTTTCTTCGGTGCTCTTCGCCGCGCGCCATTCCATCCAAGCTTCTGCATAGTCTGAGCCAACAGATTGTTCTGAGCTTGTGTCCGTTTCGATACCTCCGAGAGACCGAGAGCTTCCCAGATTTCATCAGTCGGGAGGAAGCCTTCGTCATCGTCCTCAATTAGACTGGTGACCACTTCTTCGATTGGATCTTGGACTTCTCGCTTCGCTTGTTCATCACGTGCCTGAGCCCAAAGCTTGGCGGGGATATTGTGTGGCTCAAGTTTCTTCTCTAGGTGGGCAGCCTCAGCCCATAGCTGCTCGATATCTTCTTCCAGCTTGTTGATCCGAACTTTACCGACTTTGAGCGGCCAAAATCGGCGGTTGCCTGTCTTGTCCTTGAGATACTTGTCCGAGTTCGTTGTTCCAGCCAGTACGAATTGCCGTGGCACATCATCAACTGTCCTCGCATACGCTGCACGAGCCTTATCCGATTGGCGGGTTAGCATCGCCTTCACCGCCTCGACTTCGCGCTTAAGCATGCCAGCCATTTCTGGGGCTTCAATGATCCAAGCCCCTGCAGTCTGCTCGATGATCTCCTTGGAACTTGCGCCAAGACAAATGTTATCGCTGAAGAGTCCGTCGGGTGCCAAAGTCCGTAGCAGAGTGGATTTCTTTGCGCCTTGAGGTCCTTCGAACACCGGCATTCCGTATATTTGGCATCCTGGCTTGCGAGCACGCCTGACAGCTGAGATTAAGAACGCTTTCCCTACTGCTTCTGAGTAATCGCTATCCTCGACGCCTGCGTAGACCGTTAGCCAGTCGTGCACGCGTTCTTCGCCGTCCCACTTTAGGCTATCCAGCCAATCACACAGCGGGTTCTTGGCATTCTGATCGGCAGACCATTTAAAGGTGTCAGTCAGCAAGTCCTGAGTAACCCGGCAACCTTGTTCGTGCATGCGCATACGGTGGTGCCGAAGAAAAGCGTCCGAGAAAACTTTGCCATCACCATCGCCGTAACGGTGCGTGCGATCGAAGTCGTTGCGCCAAAGCTTCAGACCCTCCTGAGCTATGTAATGCTTGATGTTGGCGGTGCTATTTGGATCACCATTCTGCCCCTTGCGGTCAGGCCATAAGGTCGCTTCGTCCGCTTCCGCGTCGGGATCGAAGCCCTGACGTGCCATATATCGCAGAGAGTCGAGAGTTCTAGGCCTCCCGTTGGAGCCGCCCTCAGAGAACGAACTCCATACCTTAAGTGTGTCCGCGTCATTGTGCTTGTCGCTCTTCCGAGACCACTCATCGAAGACCTGAAACCCCTCCTCACTCCCGTCAGTTT
>JBGTSB010000043.1:0-28530 GCA_041940525.1 Hyphomicrobium sp. | reverse complement strand
CAAGGCGTCGGCGTCATCATCAAGGCCGAGCACCACTGCATGACGTCGCGCGGTGTGATGAAACCGGGAACGGATCTCGTCACCAGCCGCATGCTCGGGGTCTTCCGCGACAACGCCATGACCCGTCAAGAACTCTTATCCATGGTCAACGATTGATGCCCGAAGCACGAAAAACACCCGGCCCGAAAACAGTTTTAATTACCGGGGCCAGTACCGGCATCGGCAAGTCTACGGCGGAGTACTTCGCCAATCGCGGCTGGAACGTGGCGGCGACCATGCGAACGCCGGCAAAGGCAAGCTTTTCGAACCCTGGCGCTGACAACATCAAAGTGTTCCAGCTTGACGTAACGGACGAAGACTCCATTGCCCAAGCCGTTAGCGAAACATTGAACGCTTTCGGGCGCATCGACGTTCTCGTCAACAATGCCGGCTATGGACTAGTCGGCCTGTTTGAGGCCATGACACCCGAACAGATTAAACGCCAATTCGACACCAACGTGATTGGAGCGATGAACGTCACGCGGGCCATCATCCCGGTGATGCGCGATCAGCGTGGGGGGCACATCATCAACGTCGCATCGGCTGCCGGACGCATGTCGCTGCCGCTGTACACGCTTTACTGTTCAACGAAATGGGCTCTGGAAGGGTTCTCCGAAGCGCTGATCTATGAACTCAAGGCGTTCGGAATTAAAGTCCGCATTATCGAACCCGGACCGATCGAAACCGACTTCATGACCCGATCCCTCGATGTCGCGGACGGCGCTATCACAAAGCACTATGGCGATTTCGAAGAACGTGTCTGGGAAGCTTACAGAAACAAGTTCGAAGGCGCGCCGCCGCCGGTTCTTGTCGCCAAGAGCATCTACAAGGCCGCAACCGGCTGGCCCGGCATCCGCATCCGGCTGAAACCAAACGGCTGGCTGCTTATGTTTGGCAGACGCATTGTCACGACCATGACCCACGTCGCAATAACCGGCCGCGTCCTAGGCGCCTGGGAGCCTATGTTCCGTTGGAGCCGGAAACCGGTTGTTCCACCGGAAGGGATGCGGACGCTTCGCCGTAGTCAACCTTGACAAGATACAACCCTTCCGGCGGCGCCACGGTCCCGCAAGCCTTGCGATCCGCAGCTAGCAGCGCGGCCTGAAGGTCGCGCGGGCTCCACTTGCCTTCGCCGACCAGCTTCAAGCTGCCGGTCATCGACCGGACCTGATTGTGAAGGAACGAGCGTGACGAAGCGTTGATGTGAACCTCTTGACCACAACGCGAAACGTCCAGCCTGTCCAAGGTCCGCATTGGCGAGTTCGCCTGACAGGCAGCGGCACGAAATGTCGTGAAGTCATGATGCCCAACGAGATAGCGCGCGGCTTCCTGCATCGCCTCCACGTCCAGCGGCGTATGAACCAGCCATACCCTGTTCCGGTCAAGCACAGGCGGCGCGCGCCGCACCAAAATCCGGTAGAGGTAATGCCGCGCTGTTGCTGAAAACCGCGCGTCAAACGCGTCATCGGTTTGCGCGCACGCTAAAACAGCGATCGGCAACGGCCTCAAAAAATGATTGATCGCCTGCTGAACTTTGAAGGGATCGATGTCCACCGCGAGATCAAAGTGCGCGACCTGGCCCAAGGCATGGACACCCGAATCCGTCCGCCCGGCCGCGCGGATCACCACACGCTCTTTCGAGAAGCGAAAGATGGCATCGGTAAGCTTGTCTTGCACGGCTCGGCGGTCGGCCTGTGATTGCCAGCCGGTAAACGGCGTGCCGTCGTATTCAACTGTGATGCGGTAGCGCGGCATTTCTAATAAAACGGCTGCAGGTGAATGGCGGGCTTATCGCCTATTCACCTACAGCCATTCGCCCCCCGTGCGAAGACCCGCCGTCAGGCTTAGTAGTCGTTATCGGCGGACACGCTGGAACTGCTAGACACGGCGCCGGCATGGCGGCCGTCACCCATATCGAGTACCAGCGGCGTGCGGTTTGGATTGACAATCACCGTGCGCTGGCCACCCGGCAACGGCCGGAACACACGAACACCCGCTTCAAGCGTGACTGTCGCACCATATGTTGGCCGTGGCTCGATTTGGATCAGCCGGTCACCGGCAAGGGCCTGACCAGCCAAGATCGCCGTCAGGGCGGCGAAGACAAACGCGAAACGCAACATCGCAAAACTCCAAACGTCAGAGTGGTAAGACTGGCGCAAACATAGGCGAATGGTAAGCCCAAGTGTCGGCAAGTGGGAGACGTCCTTAACGATCAAGCAGCAGGGACTTGAAATCCCGCGCTCATTCCAAAGCCGCGAGCAAAATCAGCGGCAAGCATGGGTTTTTTACCGGCTCGCTGAAGCTCGATCAGCCGCACGGCCCCGTCACCGCACGCAATGGTTAGCGTATCGCCCAACACCGTTCCAGGCGCACCGCTGCCGTTATCCAGCGCTGAGCGCAGAACCTTGATCCGCTCTGGCGGACGGCCAGGTTCCGAAGCGGCCTCAAACCAGGCGCCGGGAAACGGCGCCAAGCCTCGGATCAAGTTGTGCACTTCGACGGCTGGCCGTGTGAAATCGATCCGCGCTTCTGCCTTGGCGATCTTTGCAGCATAGGTCACGCCTTCGCTGGGCTGCGGCTGACAATCCAACGAGCCACGCTCTAGAGCCGACATGGCGCGCACGATAAGGCTGCCGCCAAGAACAGACAGCCGGTCGTGCAACTGCCCGGCGGTTTCGTCTCCTCCAATCGGCACATGCTCACCGAGGCAAACCGGACCGGTGTCCAGCCCTTCTTCCATCCGCATGATCATCACGGCCGTCGTGTCATCCCCCGCCATGATGGCGCGCTGGATGGGCGCCGCGCCGCGCCAGCGCGGCAATGCCGACGCGTGAATATTGAAACATCCCAGCTTAGGCGCATCCAATATCGCTGACGGCAAAAGGAGCCCATAAGCAACAACGACGGCCGCGTCAGCACCGTGCGCGGCAAACGTCCCTTGCTCAGTCTCGCTCTTGAGACTGACAGGTGTAAACACGGGAATACCGGAGGCTTCCGCGTAACGGTGAACCGGACTCGGACGCGTCTCCAATCCGCGCCGCCCGGAAGGCCGCGGCGGCTGACTGTAGACGGCAGCAATATCATGACCGGCGGCGACAAGCTCAGACAGAGCTGGAACCGAAAAATCCGGCGTGCCCATGAAAATCAAGCGCAGGCTCATGGCCGGGTATCTCTCAGACGAGGGTTATCAGGACTGCTGGGATTCGCGGGCTTGCTTCTTGAAGCGTCGAACAACGATGTCCCGTTTCAGCCGAGACAGAAAATCGATGATGAGCTTACCATGCAAGTGATCAATCTCGTGCTGTACGGCTGTCGCGAGCAATCCGTCTGTGCGCAGCTCCTGCTGCTTGCCGTCCAAATCCAGGTATTGCACGCGCACCCAATCCGGACGGTCGATATCCACCTGAAAGTCAGGAATGGACAGGCAGCCTTCCTCGTGCGTACGCAACTGGCCGCTTGTCTCCACAATCACCGGGTTAATCATCGTCATCGGCCTTGGCTGTTCGTCCTCGTCGGCCACGTCAACCACCAGAAGCTGCTTCGGCACAGCCACCTGTATCGCCGCCAGGCCGATACCCGGTGCGTCGTACATAGTCTCGAACATATCAGCTGCCAGGCGCCGCACGTCTTCGTCGATCGTCTCAATTGGCTGAGAGGACTGACGCAATATCGGGTCAGGCAGAGTAATTATCGGGCGCTTCGACATTATGACAGTCAGATAGGCAAGTCGCCCGCGATGGTCAATCGGCAAACGGGCGGAGCTGATTAACGACTTTCCTGCCGTTCAAGCTTGAAACGGTGATTTAGCGGCAACTTTCGGCTAAAACTAAATCCTGTCTAAAACCCGGGCTAAACCATGCTGGATCAACCCAACCTTTTCGGCCGGAAGGAATGGCTGGCGTTGCCGGAGCTTGGGCTGCCAGCGATCAAGGCCAAGATCGACACCGGTGCGCGCACCTCCGCGCTGCACGCCAGCGCCATCCGGCTAGTGGACGGCCCGCATGGCCCAGCGGTGCATTTCCAGGTCTCGCCCATTCCCTTGCGCCCGGATATCCGCATTGACTGCATTGCCCCCGTCACGGGCGAGCGCGATATCATTAGTTCCAACGGCAAAAAGGAACGGCGGATCATCATCACGACGACCGCCGAAATCGGAGAACGCAGTTGGCACATTGAGATCGGCTTGACCGACCGATCTTCGATGAGCCACCGAATGTTGCTCGGACGGCAGGCCATCCCGGCAGACGTCATGGTTGACCCGTCAGGAATCTACTATCAGACCAAGCTTGGCGCCCGGGCCTACAAAAAGCTGGGCACGGTCTGAAGACCCGACCTAATGCAATGTCTGTGACGGAGGTGGAGCCGTTGGCACGGGCTCCTCGCCGGCGTGATCGTCACGCCGCGGAACGTAGCCCTCGACAAGCCGCGAGAGAAGGTCATCGATCGCGTCGATATCCCGCCGCTCCATGAGCGTATCCAAATCCGCCAATTCAGCTTCCAGCTCGTCTGACGAAAGGTATGGCTCATCCGATTTCCAGATACGGGGGTGTTCTGTCTCCGTCGTCGCGTGCGCGCCGCCGATGAGCAGCTCTTCGTAAAGTTTCTCGCCTGGCCGCAATCCTGTGTAGACGATCTCGATGTCGCCGTTAGGGTTCTTGCCGTCGCGTACCGAAAGACCCGACAGATGGATCATCAGCCGCGCGAGGTTGGCGATCTTCACCGGTTCGCCCATGTGCAGTACGAATACCTCACCACCCTTGGCCATGGCGCCAGCTTGAAGCACCAGCTCAGCGGCCTCGGGAATCGACATGAAGTAGCGCTGAACTTCCGGGTCTGTGACAGTCACCGGGCCGCCAGCCTTGATTTGGCTTCGAAACACCGGAACGACCGACCCGGAACTGTCGAGCACATTGCCAAAACGAACCATCGTAAAGACAGTGTTGCTTTCTTCGGACGCAGACGCCTGCATCACCAGCTCCGCCAAGCGCTTGCTTGCACCCATGATGTTCGTGGGACGCACGGCCTTGTCAGTCGAAATAAGAACGACGCGTTCCACATTCGCGGCCTTCGCTGCCTCGGCAACGACGACAGCACCAAAAACATTGTTGGTCAGTCCGGAGATCGGATTGGCTTCAACGATCGGCACATGTTTATAGGCGGCCGCGTGGTAGATCGTCTCGATCCGGTTTCTTTCGATAACGTCCGAAATGAGTGGCTCATCCAAAACGCTGCCAAGCACCGCATTGACACTCGGCCGGTCCTGATCGGGATAGAATGCCGAAATCAGCTGTTCGATTTCCCGGTCCACCGCGTAGAGTGATGGCTCGGAAACATCAAACAACACAATGTGCCGCGGCCCGTGCTTGATTATTTGGCGTACCAGCTCCGAACCGATAGAACCGCCGGCGCCAGTCACGAGAACAGACTTGCCGCGCGTATTACGGGCCAGCAAATCTGCCACCGGCGGCACGGCATCGCGGCCCAGCAAGTCAACAACGTCGACCGGCCGCACGTCGTCGATCTTGACCCGGCCCGAGACGACATCCTCATACCCAGGCACGATCTTCACCTTGACCGGGTACTTCTCCAGCTCTTTCATCACCGCGCGGCGTTCCCGCCGCTCGCCCTCGGGCATCGCGATGATAACTTCCTTCACACCCTCCGACTGGATCATGGTTTCGAGCCGCTCCGGCCGGTACACCTTCACGCCCTTGAGGTATTGGCCCCACAGCGTAGGCGAGGGGTCGATAAAACCAATGGCGAGCTTGTCTGGCGACTTGCGCAGCGCGTGCATCAACTGAACGCCGAGCCGGGTCGCGCCGTAAATCAGAACCGGCCGCTTTTCACCGCGCACCCTAGGAAAAATATTCAGGCCGGAGGACTCCAGGACAGCGCCTGTCATGCCGCGGTAAAACGTGATCAGCGTCGCCGCGCCCAATGCGTAGAGCAATAGCGTCGATCGCGGCGTGCCCAGCTGGCCGAGCATGAACACGAGAAACGACCAGATGAGCACCGACAATAGGACAATGAAGAACACCTTGCCGGCATTGCGATAGCCCAAATGGCGCGTGACAACCCGATACACACCAAATTGCGCGAGCGTTGCAATGGTGATGATAGGACCAGCCAGCAACAGTGCGGCCGTACTCCAATTATGAGGCACGTAGAATGCGCCGTATCGCAACGAAAGCGCGGCCCAGAGCACGGCCGTCGCGATCGAAAAATCAGCGGCAATAAGAATAGCGCGCTTGGTGTAGCGCGGCAGGTTCAACAGCCTGTTCTGCCAGGACTGCGATCTGTCATCACCGAATTGCAGCGCCATATCCGAACACCCGAAACAAAAAAACTCAAAGCGCTTGCTAGCACAATTGCTAACCTCCCCAACGCTTCGATTTAGGCTTTGGGCAGATTATTGGCCTTTTTTGCGAAGCCGATCAAGCATGTCTCACTTGCAAAACTCAGACGTTCTGCCTGGCTCTAATCGCCGCTGTAAGGGTCCCTTCATCAAGATAATCCAGCTCGCCGCCAATCGGAACCCCATGCGCGAGGCGCGAAACAGAGACATTCGCCCCTGCCAGCTCACCCGAAATATAGTGCGCCGTGGCCTGACCTTCGACGGTTGCGTTCAGCGCCAACAGAACCTCGGTCACCTCATTGGCATGGGCACGTTCCACCAGTGTACCAATATTCAATTGGTCCGGCCCAATGCCGTCCAGAGGCGAGAGATGGCCGCCCAACACATGATACCGGGCCTTCACAGCCTCAGCTCGCTCAAGCGCCCAGAGGTCTGCAACCTCCTCCACCACGACAATAAGCGACGGATCGCGCCGCTCGTCCTGGCAGATGGTGCACGGAGAAACCGTATCGACATTGCCGCAGCGGGGACACTCAACGATACGATCCACGGCGACCGATACGGCCTCGGCCAGCGGCACCAGCAGCTCTTGGCGCCGCTTGATGAGCGCAAGCGCAGCCTTGCGTGCCGACCTTGGCCCAAGGCCAGGCAACCGCGCCAACAACTGGATCAGCCGTTCAATTTCAGGGCCGGCAATTTTCTTCGCCATGGGTCAGCGTTCAGCGGCGGGCAGGGTCAAAACAGCTTCATTCCTGGCGGCATTGGCAAGCCGCCTGTCACCTCCTGCATCTTCTCCTGCATCGACGCTTCCACCTTGCTCTTGGCGTCCTTAAACGCGGCGATGATCAAATCCTCCACGATTTCACCCTCGTTCGGTTTCAGAAGGCTGGGGTCGATCTTCACCCGCTTAATGTCGGACTTGCCGTTCAGCGTTACAGCTACCAGCCCACCACCGGCCTGGCCCTCAACTTCCATGGCCTCAAGCTCTTCTTGAACCTTCTGCATGCGAGCCTGCATCTGGCCCACTTGCTTCATCATGCCCATGAGGTCTTTCATCTTCGCTCCTATTTGCAAAGCTTGGCTGATTAGCCCGTGCTAGCCATCACTGATAGCACAGCAGCGGCTGAACGGTGACGCATGTGGAATTAGCGCTCGGCAGCGTCCTTTTTCGCAGCCTCGAGCAACGGTCGAATCTCGCTGATTTCGGCTCCCGGAAAAGCTTCCAAAACCGCCGCAACAGCGGGATGGGCCTTCAACTCAGCGAGCTCCGCCTGTTCACGCTGCCGTCGCATTTCGCCAATTGGCCGCTCTCCCATGTGCTTGGAAAGTACGACGACCCAAAGACGGCCAGTCCACTTATTCAACTTCTCTCGCAACTCGTTGGCGAGTTCACGCGGAGCCCCATCCAGCAAGTACACGTCGATCGAACCTGCCGGATCGAATTTCACCAAGCTGACGTGGTCTTCCAAATGGATCTTTAACTTGGCATCGCGCTTGTCTCCCGCCAGAGCGACAACATCGGCGAACGTATTGATTGGACGCGCCGTCTGAAGCTCGGACTGGCTGGGATCACCGAAATCATCATCGTCCGCCACAGCCTCATTGGGCATCAGCGCCTCGCGGCTGGCACTACTAGGTTCAGCATCCAGCTCGTTGAGCAGCGGGCGTTCACCACCTCCTTGCGGCGCCGGATCACTCGAACGCGTTTTCGGCGCACGTTTGGCAGAACCACCCAACGCGGCAATGATCTCGTCAGGCGAGGGCAGGTCCGCCGTGTGAGCCAAACGGATCAACACCATTTCAGCCGCTGCGAGCGGGTTCGGTGCCTTGCTTGTCTCGTCGAGGCCTTTCAGCAAGATCTGCCAAGCGCGCGTCAAAAGCGGAACGGATAGCTTGCCGCCCAGCTCGGACGCACGGCGCCCTTCTTCCGGCGGCACCAATTCGCCACCAGCGTCAGCCCCGACCGCCTTCATGCGCGCTGACAAATGGATTGCTTCGGCCAAGTCCGACAACACTTGAGACGGCTCAGCACCATCCTGAACGAGGCCCGAAAGCGTCTTCAGTGCGCCGGCCGGCTGTCCACCCAACACTGCCTCAAGCAAATCAAAGATCCGCCCGCGATCGGCCAGGCCCAGCATCGATTGAACGATCCCGCCCGTCACCTTGCCTTGACCGTCCGCGCCGTAAGACAAAGCAATCGCTTGATCCAAAATAGACAACCCATCACGCACGGAGCCTTCCGCGGCGCGCGCGATCGCGATCAGTGCATCTTCGTCCGCGCCCGCGCCTTCCTTGGTGGCGATATCCGCGAAGTGTTTGACCAGCAACGACACGCCGACACGGCGCAAATCGAAACGCTGACACCGCGACAGCACCGTCACCGGAACCTTACGAATTTCAGTTGTCGCAAAAATAAACTTCACATGCTCCGGCGGCTCTTCCAGCGTCTTCAAAAGCGCGTTGAACGCACCCTTTGACAACATGTGAACCTCGTCGATCACGAAAACCTTGGTGCGCGCGACGAGCGGCTTGTAGCGGGCGTTCTCGATAATCTCGCGAATATTGTCGATACCAGTATTCGACGCCGCGTCCATCTCGATGACGTCCGGATGCCGGCTCTCGATAATGTCGGCGCAATGCCGCCCCAACTCCGGCATATCGATGGTCGGAGCGTCAACTGTGTCCGTCTCATAGTTCAGCGCCCGCGCCAGAATCCGCGCTGTCGTCGTCTTACCCACGCCGCGAACACCGGTGAGCATATATCCCTGCGCGATCCGGCCAGACTGAAACGCATTGCGCAGCGTCTTGACCATGGCCTCCTGGCCGATCAAGTCGTCAAACGTTTGAGGCCGGTACTTCCGGGCAAGCACCACATATGGCTTGGACGCGACATCCGAAGCATCCGTCTTACTTTTTCCCGCCGATTTCGATTGTTTGGCCATGCGCCCACATCACCTGATTACCCGCCATATCATAAGCACCGGCCAAGGCCAGGTCGAATCTCGACTGAAACCAAACAGCAAACGGCCGCCGCCACGGGTGTGGCAAGCGGCCGTAAAAGCTGCAGTCCGAAAGATTTTAGCGGCTGGACTCTGGCGTGGCCTGACGTTCCTTTTCGGAGAGCGATCCGACGCGCGTCAATGCCGAGCGCAAAATAATCAATTCATTCAACATCGTTATTCTCCTTGGAAACAATCTGAGTTCGAAACATGAATTCTGGTGACAGAGTATTAGCCGCCAAGCAGAGCGCGGGCTGTCTCTGGCGAAACAACGAATAACGAACATGTAGGTACGAAACGCCGCATGCCCAAGAAAGATCCTTGCGCAGGCCAAAAGGCAGCGTGATTCCTGAAGCGGATGGGGAAAATCTAAAGAGAGGCTGGCGAACGACCCGCGTCCTGATCGTTAGGGCTGCTTCCTTCCGGACCTGACCCGGTTGGCGAGGGATGCGTCCGCCGCCAACCTCAGCCCTTGTTATGGGGGATACACGCGCCCTGCGCAAGACCGGAACAACAGCCCTGCGCAAACCTTGCAAACCATTGTTTCAGCGCAGCAAAAAATATACGGTTCAACCCAGTCTCTACAATCAAACAACAAAAAGCGCCGAATGCCGCTTGCTGACCCTGATAGCGCCGCCAACCTCAGCCGCCTGCCTGTCGAGCGTATCGAGGCTGCGCGGCACATTGATGACCCCGAGAGCCGATTTCTGCTTCTGGCTGGACCGCGTACCGCAATCATCTCAAACCCCGAGCGCACGCAAACCAATATCCGCTGGTTTTCCCACGACGAACTCTCTGCCATAGGCGCGCTGCCACGCTCCGGCATCCTCTTCCTCGGTATGACGCCTAGCAAAGCCGCGCGCTTCGCGATTAATGTCAGTGAAAACGAAGCTGAAGCTTACGGCCAACACATCTCGCCGCTGGTCGACATCCGCTCACTTGTCACGCAAGGCGTAATCCAACAACAAGCACTCAACCTAATTGCGACCGCCCGCGCGCTCGCAGAGTGGAACGACGCCTCGGCTTACTGTGGACGCTGTGGTCACAGAACCGAAATGCTGGAAAGCGGCTGGAAGCGCTCCTGCTCACAGTGCGCCACGCACATCTTTCCACGCGTTGATCCTGTCGTCATCATGCTCATCACGGATGGAGCAAACCGTTGCTTGCTTGCGCACGAACCGCGTTTTCCAGAAAACATGCTCTCCACCCTCGCAGGATTTATTGAGCCGGGTGAAGACATAATCACCGCTGTGCGCCGCGAAACATATGAAGAGGTTGGCATCCGGCTAAAAGAGGTCTCAATCACGGCATCGCAAGGCTGGCCGTTTCCGCATTCCCTGATGATCGGATGCACAGCCGAAGCCGAAGCAACAGAACTCACGATCGACACCACAGAGATCAGTCACGCGAATTGGTATGATCGCGAAGAGGTGAAAGCCATGCTTGCTGGCCAACACCCGCAAGGCTTGTTCGTCCCCAGCGGGCACGCCATCGCCCACAAGCTCATCCGGCAGTGGGCTCACAGCAACAGCAGCTGATTGCACCCTTCCAAAGTCTAAGGCGAACCACTCCTCAGCCCACTTGCCGGCCATCCACCGATGCTCCACCCTGCGGCAAAAGCAATATAGGGAGACGAACCATGACCAATCCGACGCTACGCCAATTGACAGGCATGCCCGCCGATCCAGCACCGATCTCTGACAGCGCCTTGATCTTGATCGACTGCCAGCAAACCTATCGCGAAGGTGTGATGCAGCTCACGGGCGTCGAACCGGCATTGGAAGAAGCCGCCGCACTGCTTCAACGATTCCGTGCCGCGGGCCGCCCCGTCATCCACATCCGTCACGACGCCGGCGCCGGTACGCCCTACGACGTCTCCGCCCCCATCGGCCAAATCGCAGATATCGTCGCGCCGAAAGACGGCGAGCCCGTTATCACCAAGAACTATCCGAGCTCGTTTGAAAAAACGTCTCTGAAAGAAGAACTCGACAAGCTAGGCATCAAGAACCTCACACTCACGGGCTTCATGACGCACGTGTGCGTGAACTCCACCGCGCGCGCTGCTTTTAACATGGGCTATCTCAGCACAGTCGTCGCCAACGCTACCGCGACACGCGCTTTGCCAAACCCAACAGGCGGAGAGGTTCCAGCCTCGGCTCTGCACGACGCCAGCCTTGCGGCTTTATCCGACATGTTCGCCATTGTCGTGCCGGCCGGGAAAAACATTCCAGACTAAGGACAAGCGCTAGAGCTGTTCGTTCATGCGGCGGATCCGCTCCGCCAGCACCGTCATCACTTCCAAGGCAAAGTCTGGACTTTGGCGCACCATGAACAAGAACGCATCGCGGTCGATCGGCACCACTTCGGTGTCTTCGGCCGCGACAGCATTGGCGCTGCGCTGACCACTGTCGATCAGCGCCATCTCACCAAACAAACCGCCTTCGCCGATCGTTTCCAGAATTACGCCGCTTGCCATAATATTTACGCGTCCGGAGCGGACGACGAACATCACATCGGCCGGGTCGTCGATGACGAAGATCTTCTCGCCCGCCGAAAAGGTTTGCGATGTAACGCCGCTGCGAGCCAACAAACTGAAATCTACTGATGACATGGCATACCACCACTCGTCCAAACACCTCATTGTCGCCAGCCACGCGCCGCCGTCAATGGTTTGACAAAACAAGCGTACGCCAGGGTTAAGTGTTAGGACAGCACAAGCTGACAAGGCGCGAACTGAAAGGAACGGCATGGCGAGCGGATACTGGTTCGACAAAGTCTATCGCTACTGCGAACGCGGCAACGACCACACCTTCTGGGCCGAGCCGGCCAACGCCGTAACAAACGGCGCATTCGTACTCGCAGGTCTGGCCGCGCTCTACCTGATCGCCCGCAAGCCCGCCGGAACACGTGGCGTCATGCCGGCGATCCTGTCAGTTATCGTCATCGCCATCGGCGTCGGCAGCTTCCTCTTCCACACCTTCGCGGAACGATGGTCGATCTACGCCGACACGATTCCCATCGGCATCTTCATGGTGACCTACCTGGCTTATGCGCTACGCCAATTCCTTAACTGGAACTGGCTATTCGTCGCGGGCGGCGTCGGTGCGTTCTATGCCTCACTGAAATACGCCGCGACCATCCGCTGCCGCCCGGGCTTATTCACGGCAACCGGCTCCGGCCCCTGCCTCAACGGCACCATCGGATACACCCCGGCCCTCATCGCGCTCGTCATCATCGGGTTGATGCTGGCGGTCTTGCGCCACCCAGCCTGGAAATATCTGCTCGCCGCAGCCTTCATCTTTCTACTGTCGATGACGGCCAGAACCATCGACATAGAAACGTGCCAAATGGTCCGCGTCGGCGGTTATCGCCTCGGCACCCACTTCCTTTGGCATACATTAAATGGGTTGATGCTGTTCATTTTGCTGCTTGCCGCCATCCGTCATGGTGGCCGCCACGCAAGCGCCACCCAATGACACGCTTATAGGGCGTTGCCTTCTGCAGGGATTGTCCGCATAAAGGGCGCCTTCCCAGCAGCGAGCGTGGTGGAATCGGTAGACACACAGGACTTAAAATCCTGAGGGCTTCGCCCGTGCGGGTTCAAGTCCCGCCGCTCGCACCAAATCTGTCGCTACGCCTGGAGACAATCGGTCGCGAAGGTCTCGCCGCGCGGAACGGTAAGCTCCCGCGAATCTCATCGACGAACTGGTGGCACCCGTGTCCGATCTGAAAACCGTGGTATCCGAAATTGCAGCCGAAATGCGCGAGCGGACCGACCGCGGACAGGTCGCTAGCTACATCCCCGAGCTGGCGCGTGCCGATCCCAACGCCTTTGGCATCGCTGTCGTCGACGCCGACGGCCAAGTCGCCGCCGCTGGCGACTGCGACGTCCCCTTCTCCATCCAGAGCATATCTAAGGTTTTCACGCTGACCTTGGCGCTCGGCAAAGTCGGCCAGCGCCTATGGAACCGTGTCGGCCGCGAACCCTCCGGCAGCCCCTTTAATTCGATCGTGCAGCTGGAAGCCGAAAACGGAATTCCGCGCAACCCCTTCATCAACGCTGGCGCCATCGCCGTCACGGACGCGATCCTGTCCGGACACCAGCCGCGCGAGGCCCTGGGCGAGATTCTGCGCTTCATGCAGTTCCTGGCCGATGACGGCTCTATCTATATCGATCACGCCGTCGCCTCGTCCGAGCAGAAGACGCGGTTCCGCAACAGCGCGCTTGCCAATTACATGAAAGCCTTCGGTGTTCTGCAAAATCCGGTGGAGTATACCCTCGGCGTCTACTTCCACCACTGCGCCATCGCCATGTCCTGCAGGCAGCTGGCCACGGCCGGGCAATTCCTTGCCCACGGCGGGCGCAACCCGACGACAGGCTGCTCGATCGTCAAATCCGACCGCGCAAAGCGAATCAACGCCATCATGATGACATGCGGCCACTACGACGGCTCCGGCGAGTTCGCCTACCGTGTCGGCTTACCCGGCAAGAGCGGCGTGGGCGGCGGAATACTCGCCATCGCCCCCGGCAAGGCTTCGATAGCCGTGTGGTCGCCCGGGCTGGACGCGGCGGGCAATTCCCACCTCGGACGCATCGCCCTGCAACAGCTCACGGCCCGCTTGGGCTGGTCAATCTTCGGACCGTAACTAAAGCCCTCACGGAGACGAATCCGAGCTTACTTCCCGCTCTCGTCGATCGCCGCGTCGTGATACCAGCCGCTGCCATACTCAATGCGTGGGTGGGCGTTCAAAGTCGCGCGCCCGCTCAATTCGCTACGCTTGACGATAGCGGAAGCCATCCGCCCGCGCGGTGGAAATGCATAAATTTTGGCCGTTCTTGTCTTATCGATGGTCATGCCGAACCTCATCCGGATCTCGTAAAGTGTCACAAACGCCCAGACTGACGAAGTGTTTCGGCGATACTACCACTTTTCTTGAGCGCACAAAAATAAAACAGCAATTGCCTCAATTTTAATCTGTAAATGCAGGTGCATAATTTGCTAGCAATTCGTCTGGGCCACAGTTCTATTTGAAGCCCGGAGGATCGCGTAAATGTTCAAAAAGATTGGCAATTGGCTCCGTCCGCCAAGTCCGCCACCCGAAGCTGGCGAACCAAGCGAAACCACCGCACAAGCCACTGCCCCCGCCTCCCCACCACCTCAAGCAAGCCCGGATCCGGCACCAACGACAACAAGCGCTCCAGCCGCGCTGGCTTCCACGGCTTCCGAAGACACCCCGAATATCAACAGCGAGGAGAAGACCTCCATGACGAAGTACAAACTCGAGTACATATGGCTGGACGGCTACACGCCGGTTCCCAATCTGCGCGGTAAGACGCGCATTATGGAATTCGATTCAATGCCAACGCTTGAACAGCTCCCGCTCTGGGGCTTCGACGGCAGCTCCACCATGCAGGCCGAAGGCAGCAGCTCTGACTGTGTTCTGAAGCCAATTCGCTCGTTCCCCGATAGCGAGCGCAAGAACGGCGTTCTGGTCATGTGCGAAGTCATGATGCCGGATGGCGTCACGCCGCACCCGTCCAACAAGCGCGCCACGATCCTTGACGACGACGGCGCATGGTTCGGCTTCGAGCAGGAATACTTCTTCTACAAGGACGGCCGTCCTCTCGGCTTCCCGTCCTCCGGCTATCCTGAACCACAGGGCAAATATTATACTGGCGTGGGCTACAATCAGGTTGGCAGCATCGCCCGCCAGATCGTTGAAGAACACCTGGAGGCCTGCCTTGCCGCCGGCATCAACCACGAAGGCATCAACGCCGAAGTGGCCAAGGGCCAGTGGGAATTCCAGGTCTTCGGCAAAGGCTCCAAGCGCGCCGCCGACGAAATGTGGATGGCACGCTACCTTCTCCTCAGGCTCACGGAAAAGTACGGCATCGACATCGAGTTCCACTGTAAGCCGCTCGGCGACACGGACTGGAACGGCTCTGGCATGCACGCCAACTTCTCGACGACGTATCTTCGCGAAGTCGGCGGCAAGGAGTACTTCGAAAAGCTCATGTCGGCCTTCGAATCTAACTGCGCGGATCACATCGCTGTCTATGGTCCCGACAACCACATGCGTCTGACCGGTCTGCACGAAACGCAGCGGATCGACCAGTTTAGCTACGGCATCGCAGATCGCGGCGCATCCATTCGCGTTCCGCACTCCTTCGCGCAGAATGCTTACAAGGGCTATCTGGAAGATCGCCGCCCGAACTCTCAAGGCGACCCATACCAGATCGCATCGCAGATCCTGAAGACGATCGCTTCGGTACCAACCGAGTCCAGCGTTTCGTCGGCAGCCTAAACACGACGACAGGAGGCGCACGCGTCATACCTCTCCCATGACAAGCGCGCTGTTCAAGTGGGATGCAGAGCCAGCAGTCTGCATCCCACAATTTGTTTGGAAGCACCCCTGTATTGTCAGGAAGCAAGGTAACCTTGGCCAGTGCCGCCCGGCGGAGCACATTAGGCAGGCGCTAAATCATCTGGTTAGAGGGATGGCGAAGCCTTTTCCAAGAGCGCTTGGGTGGCGCGTAGCAACGGGCCGTCTTGATCGCGTAGCGCGACTGCTTGAACACCTAGGGGCAAGCCGTCGAGGGTCAAGAGCGGGAGGCTGATTGCGGGGACACCCAGATATGTCCACAGGCCATTGAAGGCAGGGCTGCCAGTTGCGCCCAAGCCCACAGGGGCGATGCCAGCCGCGGCGGGCGTTAGGATTGCGTCGAATGAGCCAGCGAGCACCGCGAGTTCTTCGTAAAGCGGTTCGCGGAATTGCAGCGCGTCTTCGTACTGGCGGGCGTCTACTGTTTTGCCTTGAGCGATGATCTCTTTCAGCTTCGCGCTCATAACATCTGGGTTTTCGTCAACGATGGGGCCGTAGTTCATGGCGATGTCGCGGAACTGGACGGTCTGCTGCGCCTTGATGCCTTTCTCAAAGCTCTCGGGAAGACGGATTTCAGTGGCGCCGGCCTCTCTGGCATACCGCTCCAGGGCGGATTGCATTGCGGGATCGCCTTGCGGCCAGGAGGCGGTCCGCACGAAGCCCAACCGAAGAGGCGTATGATTGCTGGCGCCAAGGAGCGCGCGCGTAAGGGGCATCGAAGGTTTTTGCGCGATGATGTCCGTCAGACAGGCAATGTCGGCGATGGTGCGCGCATAACCGCCGATCGTGTCGAGTGGTGCCGATTGGCCCAGCACTCCGTCCCGGGAAACGAGACCAAACGTCGGTTTGAAGCCGATGCAGCCGCAGTAGGCGGCCGGCCGCAGGATGGAACCAGCGGTCTGCGTGCCAAGTGCGAGGGGGATTTGAAAATCGGCCACGGCGGCGGCGGAGCCGGAGGAGGATCCGCCAGGCGTACGTTCGGGATCATGCGGGTTCTTGGTTTTGCCCGGCCCGAAGAAGGCAAGTTCGGTTGTCACCGTTTTGCCCATAATGACAGCGCCGGCTGCCCGAAGGGCATTCACGACATCGGCGTCCTCTCCCGGCCGGCGGCCTGCGAAGACCGGCGTGCCGTTCTCGGTCGGAAAATCGCTCGTATCGATAATGTCCTTAACGCCTACTGGTACGCCGTGCAGCGGACCAAGATCTTCTCCTTTCGCGACTGCTTCATCGGCTCGTGCCGCTTGCTGGCGGGCGTAGTCCGGGTCGATGTGGGCCCACGCGGAAACGTCGGCGTCGCGCTCGGAAATCCTTTCCAGACAGGCATTTACTAGGCTGGCTGAGGTGATCTTGCCGGCTTTGATGGCTTCAGCTGCGTCGCGGGCAGAGCGTTGGTTCAGGGTATCTGTATGGCTCATTAGTCTAATACGGGCTTTCTGAAGTGGGGGTTTTCCAGGCCGAAGGGTCCAATATGCGCGCGAAAACCGCAGTGTTATGCCGCGTTGCAGCGCGCTTCGCACTTGACGCAAACCTGCTTTCAAATCATAGCTTCCTGCCTCTTCGGCGGGCATTCACCTGAGACCGTTCCAGCCCAGCGACCGGTGCGATCCGTATCGGCCGGAATGCACCTTTTGCGCCGCCGAGGCAACACGAGGATTGTCATGCCGAATTCCACGACGCGGGCAGGCCGCCATTTCCTGCAAATTCCGGGGCCGACCCCAATTCCCGACCGCATCATGAATGCGATGTCAGAACAGATTTTGGATCACCGCGGCCCAGCATTTCAAAAGCTCGCAAAGCGCGTGCTTAGCAAAGCGAAGACAATCTTCAAGACTGAGAACCCGGTCATCTTGTTCCCGTCTTCGGGCACTGGCGCCTGGGAATCCGCGCTGGTCAATACGCTATCGCCCGGCGATGAGGTGTTGATGGTGGAAACGGGCCAATTTGGTTTGCTCTGGAAGCAGATGGCGGACCGTCTGGGCCTCAAGACGAATTTCCTTGCCAGTGACTGGCGCGTTGGCGCCGAGGCAAGCGCAATCGAAGCCGCGCTGCGAAAAGACAAGTCGCATGCGATTAAGGCTGTTTGTGTTGTGCACAACGAGACGGCGACCGGTTGCCGTTCCTGGCTTGAAGAGATCCGCCAGGCGATGGATGCCGTGAAGCATCCGGCATTGTTGATGGCCGATACGATTTCCTCGCTCGGTGTCATGGATCTGCGTCACGACGAATGGAAGATTGACGTCACGATCGCTGGCTCACAGAAGGGCTTGATGCTGCCGCCAGGGCTTTCTCTTCTGGCTGTCAGCCAAAAGGCGATCGAGGCTTCGAAGACCGCGAAGTTGGCTAAGTCGTACTTTGCGTGGGACGACATGTTGGCCGCGAACGCCAACGGCTTCTTCCCATATACGCCAGCGACGGGTCTGTTGTACGGGCTAGACGAAGCGATCGATATGCTCACTGAAGAAGGCTTGGAGAACGTCTTCGCGCGTCACGAGCGTCTCGCGGAAACCGTGCGCCGCGCCGTGAACGGATGGGGCTTGGAGATCTGGTGCCGCGATCCGAAGTATTATTCGCCAGCTGTCACAACGATTGCGCTGCCGGAAGGTCACAACGCGGATGCGTTCCGGGCGCTGGTCCTCGAGCGCTTCAACATGGCGCTCGGCGCTGGGCTTAATAAGCTGGCTGGCAAGGCCTTCCGCATCGGCCATTTGGGCTACACTAACGAACTCACGCTGCTCGGCGCGCTGGCCGGTGTCGAAATGGGCTTGGAGCTTGCCGGCATCCCACACAGCAAGGGCGGCGTGACGGCAGCTATGGAGTATGTCGGTTCGATTGGCGCGTCCTTGGACGAAGCTGCCCGCGCTGCCTAACCCCCGCGCTTGCGCCGCCGTACATTCGAAAAAAGAAAATACCGCTGTCAGGCCTGACAGCGGTATTTTCATGTGACGCTTGTGATCTGTGTTGGGCTTAGCGTACCAAGCCGGCGGCGGCCAATTCGATTTGGCAGCGGCGCCCAAGCTTGAAAAACTTCGAATAGACGCAAGCCTTGACCTTGGCGACCGTTGGGCTCTTGCCAATGCACAGACGGCGAACATCCTTTTCGCAAGCAGCCCGCAATGATGGTGTCACTTCCTTCGGAAGCTTAAATTCGTCAGCAATCGCATATTGGCTTGTTGAAAGCACAAGAGCGACGATGACAGCGCGAATGGCCATCATGATCTGACCCTCCAAATCCAGTGTGTTCGATAATATTGCTGCGTAGCAGCATGCCTATTTAGCCGGAATATAGGCAGGATAAAGACGCGCTGCCAAGTGAATGGCCGGGATTGTGGAAAACGAGGTGAATTTCACGGCGAGTGTTTTTGCTTCTCGCCGCCAGACGCATCGTTAACGCCTGAAAAGTAACGTCAAATCGAAATGGTTTGGGTGTTGCCAGCGCCAATTGGAAGCAGGTCAGGTGGCCGCGCCATTTCCTAATGCCGCAATGAGTGCTTCCGAAAGCCGCACGCTATCGACATCGTCTTTATGGATGATTTCTGTTGCGCCGCAAGAGCGAAGTGCGGCCTGGCGCGAACGGGTCACTTGTCCGCTAATAACGATAATGGCGCCTTCGTAATTTGCGTGACGCAGGTAGGGGATTGTCTCGGTAGCGCTGTCGCTCGGCTTCAGCACGTCATCGAGAAAAATGATGTCCGGCTTGGCTTCGATGACGCGGTCTAGCGCGATGGCGAGTGTCGCGGCTGTCCGGATATTGAGATCATAGCCAAAGATCACGCGCAGCGTCGCAGTCAGCCGTTTGGTGTCTGCATCGCTATCGTCGACGACCAGAACGTTATTGAGCTTTGGCAGTGTCAGACGCTGCTTGGTCGTACCGCTCTTGCGTTCCAGAAAATCGCCGCCGGATTCAGAGGTTCCACCCATTGCCGATACCTAACTTTCAAGTTCACGTCATGAATAGACGCACCTGGACGGGGCTGTCGAATATTTTCTAGGTATCTGGAATTGTTTTCGGCCACAGGACGCGAAAGGTTGTGCCCCGCTTAGTTTTGCCTTCTGAGTGGATGGTGACCGTCCCGCCGACAGCATTCACCAACCTTGCGACGAGCGCGAGCCCCATGCCGTGGTGCGGGTTCTTTGTGTTGTTGGCGATTGTGCGGAACGGCAGGAAGATTGCCTGATGGTGTTTGGGATCGATGCCTGGCCCATCATCGCGAACTTCGAAGATGACAGCATTTGGCTGTTGGATTGCTCGCAGTTGAATCTTCCCGGCCGATCTATCGTGGTGGGCGATTGCGTTGTCGATCAGGTTGCGCAGCACGATATCGAGCGGCGCAGCGAGCGTCTCAAGACTAGGCCACTCGCCTTCTAGCGTGATGTCTATGCCCGGCGCCGCTGGCAAACCTTGAACGATTGCCCTGGCCAATGTGGCTGTCTCAACGCGTTCGATCGCGTCTGACTTTTGAACAGCCGTGGCGTAGTCCAAAAGAGCGTTTAGCATTTGCGCCATTCGGCCGGACTGTAGCTCGATCGCCGCGAGTTTTTCGCGTGCGCCCTGAACGTCACCGTCTATGAGATTTTGGTTGGCATCGGACGTTAGAAAGCGCATCTCGCGCATTGGCGCTTTCAGGTCGTGAGAAATGATCGAGGCGAACTGTTCCAAGTCCGTATTTGCAAGCGCCAAGTCACGGTTCGCTTGCTCTAGGGCAAGGGATTTTGTTTTCAGATCAGCTTCGGCCATCAATCGGGCGCGGATCTGCCGGTTCAATTCCACTTCCAGGTCGGCGTTGACGACGGCGCGTGACACCAAGAGCAGCAAGCACTCTTCTTGACCCGACCAGATGGCCGCCAGATTGAGACGTGGCGTGCGGCCCTTTTCTGTAACGATTGTCACGGAGGGCAGGTCGATAACGGTTTGAGCAGATGCGTTCCGCAGGGCTAGCAATTCGTCCTCAAGACCCGCCAATGCGAAAATGCTGTCGGTTACTGGTTCGCCGACTTCAACGAAGGATACGAGCGGGCCGTAGCGCGCGGAGACGTGTAAATCGGTGTCGATCCAGACAATGCCGAAGAAGCCTCGTTCGGCCAGCATGCGGCTCGCATTCATCAATGGTGCGTTCGTTAAAATGGCGTGTGTGCTCATCGCGTCCGCCTGGCGATGGCGTCGGATGTGGCCGCAAAGGCCTGCTGAACGTTCTCACCCGTCAACGCACTCGTGTAGAACAGCATCGATTCGTCCAACGTCAGCGCCTCTGGCAGGTCTACGCCCGCACCATTTGTAAGGTCGATCTTGTTGACGATGAAGCAGGTGACGCGCCCCGGCAAAGATGCGCGAAAGGCCGCTGCGGTCCTCACCATTTGCTCGACCGTCTCGCTACGTGTGATGTCTCCGATCACGATGGCCGCGGACGCTTCCTTCAAATAGACATGCTTGAACATGGCATCGCCAAGGTTACCGTCGCTGTCCCAGACGATCATTGGTGCGCGTGGCGATGCGCCGTCTTCGGGTTGATAGCGATAAACATCGACGCCAATCGTGGGCTTATACGTTGACTCGAACCGGTCGAAGACGAGGCGGTGCGCCAGGGAACTCTTGCCGACGCCGATCTGGCCCAGCAGCATCACCTTGTCCGCGGTGCCAATCACGGTGTGGCCTCACTGGCGAAACCCAGCTCGAATTCAACGCGGCGGTTCGGACTTTGCTCGCCCACGATTGGTGAAATGATCTTGGCGTTCTGGCGGCCGATGGCGATCATTCGGCTTGCGGGCACGCCGCGCTGTCTCAACGAGTCGACGACTTTGTCAGCGCGGTTTTGGCTTAGTGTTTCGTTGCGACTGAGTGCGCCTTTTGTGTCCGTGTATCCGATCACACGCAGGGAAGCATCCGTTTTATTCATCAGGTCGGCAAGGGCATCAAGTGTGCGCGCGGCTTGCGTTTCGCTGCGATATGCCAGGCCATCGGAGAAGAACACGGCGTTGGCGCGTGTCCAGAGACTGAGCCTGTCGAATGCGCTGAGTTGCGGCACCGGTTTTGGCGGCGGGGCCGGCTTGGGTAGATTGGCGCGGATTAGCTCGGCCTGCAGCATGGCGGTCGTCACAGTCGACAGCCGGGTGGCAGCCTGCTCGAGCTGGCGTGCGCCTTGTGTCAGCGTTTCCGGTTCAATGAGGTCAGTTTTTTGAGCGGTACTGGGCTCTGAATTGGCGAGCGCGGAGAGGTCATCGGCCGCTTGCGACAGTCGCGTGGCCAGCTCCGATTGTGCTGTTCTACTGCGGTGGAACGTTTGGCTGCGGCTTTCGATTTGTGCAGTCGCATTGCTGACGAGCCCTGAGATTTCCGAGACGCGCATGCCGCTGTCACCGTCGAGTACTTGCGCCAACTGCGGCAAGTCTTGGTTTGCCTGCGCGAGGCTGTCTCGTGTGCGCTCAATCGCGGCGGCGATCGTCTTACGGTCGATCGTGGCGCTGATCAGCTGCCCGGCTTCGGGGAGAGGGGTCAAGCGCTCTGCGATTGTTACGTTTGGCAGGGCCCTCTTGAGGTCCGCGAGGAGTTCTTCCTTGGTCTCCTTTGTGGGCAGCAGTCCACCCACTTCAAGGCTGCGGCCGAACGGGCCGGCCTTGACGGCGATGGGATAGCCATCGGTCTCTTGCAGCGCGGCGATGACCTGCTCTGCCGACGACTGAGCTCGCTGTGTCAGAAACTGGTTGATGCCGTGGTAGCTGAACCATCCGGCTAGCAGCAGCAAGAGTCCGACAAAGATGACCTTGGCCGGCCCGAAGCGGCGCTTGCGTTTGGTGCCGCCAACTTGAGTAGTTATCGTTTCGGCCAGGCCGTCGAGCTCCGAAGCTGCGGGAGCTGCTGCGATTTCCATCGCCTCGCCGCTTGCGGGCTTCATACGCTCCAAAACTGTGAGAAAGGCGTCGTCCATCATCTTCTTGCAGCCGGGTGGGGGCATCCCGGTACAGCGGGCTGCAAGAAGATAAAGCGGTGAGGCGCGCAGGAAGATGCGTTCGTTGCCGATGTCGATTTCGCGCAAGGTGCCGTCACCAGCCGCCAACGCTTCGTGAGCAAACTCGTTGATCGCGGCCAGGACACCGCTGATGACGTGGTCGTCCGTGGCGGTGGCTTGCTGAGTGGAAAAGGCATCAGGTTTTTGCCAATGCCCGATCAACTCGCCAGTGCCGCGGCGGATTAAAAACAGTTCGGCAACTTGCAGCGGGGTTTGCGCCAAAGCCAGCTCGGCTACGGACTTGCCAGTGAAGACGGAGCGCACACGCAACATCACCGGGTTCTGTTCAACCGAGCGGTTGATTTGCGAGGCAAGGTCCGCGATCGCGCTGGCGACATAGGCCTTCACCATGCGGCCAGTGATGGGATAGAGCGCGTCGACCAGTTCGTCACGGCTATTGTGTATTTCGGTGCGGATTGTGCGGACGATGAGTGGAGCGACGGCTTCGGACAATTCCGCGTGGCGTTCGGTTTCCGCCTGCAGCAATGCCTTGTCCAGAACGCCTGCGATCGCGGCTTTGAAGCGGTCCTCCGTTCCGGCACGGGCGAAGACAGAGTCCAGCCGCTGGGCGAACTCTTGCCGCTCCAGTTCGGATGCGGCTATGCGCTTTTCGACATCCGAAAGCGCGCGTGCTTCGTTGTCAAAGAGGAGTTCTTTCAGGCGCTCTATGGACTGCGTCATTCACCGGCCGCCCCGCGCGTTAAATTCCGCGAACGCGGTTCGAGAGTTCGGTCATGGCGCGGGAGAGTTCATCGAAGGCGGCACGCCGGTCGGCCTGTACGTCTCGCGAGAGCGCGTCCATGCGCTGCGAGATGAGGTCGAGCCGCTCGAGAACGGTGTGTTCGAAGGCCCGCTGTCGCGCTTCCAAATCCGCCATTCGTTTTGAATTTTCAGCGACGTGATCGCCGATCAGCAAATCGCGGATTTGTTCCATCCGCGTGTCATCGGGATACGACGCCGGTGATGGGGCTAGTTCTTGGGATTGACTTTGTTCAGCCGCGGCCTGGGCCGCGCGAAGTTCTTCCAACGAGGTCGCGTTCATGAGGCGCCGTCCTCTGACACATTGGATGAATTCAAGCACAAGTGCTTCAATTCCTCGTTACAATATTTCGGCACACTAGCGATTTTTCTGTTTCACCTCAACGGATACGGCCAGTAAAAGGACAAGCTTTTTATCCTTATACGTCCGTTAACCTTTAAATTCGCACGTCAAAACCCGCCCAGGTGCTTTGATTGAGCATTCAGGGCGGGCTTGCTTACTTGATCGTGTGATGTTGACCGGGCCGTTAGGCGAGCGCGGAGACTTTGCCGTAGTGCTCAGCTAGCAGGTAGTAGAACGTCACCCGCTGCTTGTTCTTGTCGGCCTTCATTTTCTCGCAGACGGCTTTGATCGCCTTGTCCAGCTCCGCATCGTCTTCCGTCAGTTTCAGCTTTTTCTTCAGCCAGCTGTCACGAACGCGAGCCAACTCGTCCTTGCTGGAGCATGACACGAGTGAGGCGTCTGTGCTTTTGAGGGCGATGCCGAGGTGCTTGACGATGCCGGCGATGGCGCCTTCGTCAGCGGCGGATGCGTAACGCTTCACGTCTGCAGTGTAATCTTTGCTCATTTGGGTCCTGCCTCCGGTTTCCCCGGGCTTTGAGCCGGGCGCTTGGCACCATACCCCCGATTCTGCGGGAATTTGGGCGGAATAACTGCTTCTCTCGAATAGCTATTATCAAGTCCTGCTAGCTGATGCGCGATCGGCTCTTTGATTGCGGGAGTGTCGCGCGGAAGGCGTCATAGGCTGTTGCGATCTGGCGCGTTTGCGCGGTGAGGTTTGCCAAGTTCGATACGACATCGCGCGCGGCGAGGTTGGCAGCCTTTGTGATGTCTTCAGGCAGTGCCGCAAACTCGGTTCCGAAGCGGTCTGACAGTGCGGTGCGCATGTTGCGCGATACACCAACATGTTCAGCGGCGACATTATTCAGCTCCTGCGCGGCGGCAGAGGCGATGAGCATTTGATCGCCTTGCGAAAGCTCGTTCCAGAGTTTGTTGTTGATCGCCAAAACGGATGCAAAGCCGGCGCGGGTCAGGCCTGGCCGCAGGCAATGCTTTGTGTGCAAATGCAGGTCACACGCGAAACCGCTGAGCGTGCCGCCCCATTCGACAGCGTCAATCTTTCCGGCCTCCATCGCGAGCGCCAAATCGCTCGGCATTAGGCCGGTGACCGGTTCTGCACCAAGCGCTGCGACGGTATTTGCAGCGAGTCTGTTGGCCGCCGCAACGCGCAGGCCGTTCAAGTCTGCTTGGCTGGTCACAGGCAGACGGGACCAAAGCTTGCCGCGAGAGCCTGAGTGCCCAACCAGGAATGGTTTGAAGCCGTAGCGAGCAGCGAGCCTGTCCCAGAGTTCTTGTCCACCGGCTGCTAGCAGCCAGGCGTTCAGGTGGGTTGGTCTGATCGCAGTTGGGCCTGGCAGGCCGCCGAAGTAGGCGAAAGCTGGATCCAGTTCGATAAAGTCATGGCTGCTGCCGATAAAGATATCGGCTTCGCCAGCGGCAAGGCTTTGCGTTCGGCTGGCTGAGGTCATTTCCAGCTGGTAGCGGCCATCGCTCATCTGGGCGAGCGTTTGACCAAAGCGTAGAGCGCTGTCGTCTAGGCCACGGCCGTTCTGAGGCCAGGAGATCGCGACACGCAGTGTTTTGCGATTTTCGGAAACATGTGGAGCCGCGGGGCCTTGTGCGCGTGCTCCGGCAGAGTTGGAAGCGACGACGCCTGCACCGAGGGCAGCGGCCGTTGAGTTCTTGATAAAATCGCGCCGGTCCATAGCGGCCCCTTTCCACATTCGACTGGGGCTATATCAAAGCCGAACTGGGCTTCTATGACAACGGGGCGGATCGGGGCGAATTAGGGCCGGCCAAGGATGACGGAGATCAGCCGTCCGAAGTCTGACGGTCCGACGTATCCCTCAATGCGGCCGATTTCCTTGTTGTTGCGCATTAACACGGCTGTCGGAACGGTTTCGATCGGCGAGGTGAGCTTCAACTTGCTGGTATCGGCGGCGCTGACGTCGACGAAGCGGATCGGCATGTCCCTAGCTCGCGGGGAGGCGGTGTAGGCAGGCAGAACGTGCTCGCGGAATAGTGGACAGTATTTGCAACCCGGCACCTCCATAACGAGGATCTCCATCTCTCGCTGGACGGGAATGGATAGGTCGCGCGCGGCCTGAACTTGGGCGGCCGAGGCTACGGTGATGAGGGCAAGAAGAGCCAAAATAGGACGATTGAGACGCTGAAACATAACTGCAATCCGGTTCTCGATGGTGATTGCAGAAGTGTTTCAAATGGCGGGCCAGTCTCAATTGCCTGATGCGGCGGATATCCAGCGTGGTTAAGAGTGAGGGTTACTCGGCTGGTTCCTGCAGGTTGTCGGCTCTTGTATTGCCCTTCGTAAGCATTGAGCTGCCGGCATCTCTTGAAAGGCGCGCGAAGATGATTGAGGAGGCTGCGGCTAGCAGTGCGATGCCGACAAAGACGGCGGGGAAGTGTGACGCGGCTATTGTGGGGCTGCCGTCGAGTGTCTGCAGTGTTTCAAGCGCCAGGGCTGCTACAGCCACGCCAATAGTTCCCGACAGCTCTTGCAGGACCGCGACGAAGCCCGCAGCCCGGCTCAGCTTGTCGGCTGAAATGTCGGCATAGGCGATGGAATTGATGCTGGTGAATTGCAGTGAGCGCGAGAACCCGCCGAGCAGCAACAAGATGACGATGAGTAGCCACGGGGTTGAGGCGGTAAACCAGCCAGGCATGGCGATGAAGAGCGCCGCGAGCCAGGCATTGATGACCAGCACATTGCGATAACCGAACTGGCGCAAAATGCCTGGTGCCGCCAGCTTCATCAGCATGGCCCCGGCACCGCTAGCGAAGGTCAGCATGCCGGATTCGAACGGCGTCATGTTGAAGCCGAGCTGGAAGAAGAGCGGCAACAGAAATGGGAACGCGCCGATTCCGACGCGGAAAAACATGCCCCCGACCACGCTGGCACGGAACGTGGTGATGCTGAGCAGCTTCAGGTCGATGATCGGTAGCGGTACCTTCAAGGCGTGGCGGACATAGAGCGCGATCAGGAGCGCGCCGGTCACCGTTACGACGATGTTTGTCGCCGGGTTGAGCAGGCCAAGCCCGGCGACAGTCGCACCGGTCAAGAAGGCGGCAAGGCCGGGGCCGAGGAGGAGGAAGCCTTTAAGGTCAAACCGGCCGGGGTGTTGTGGTTCGTTTTTGGGAATGAAGCGTGTGACGAGCCAGATGCCTAGGATGGCGATGGGCACGTTGATCCAGAAAATATAGCGCCAATCAAAATAGGTCGTGATGAAGCCGCCAAGAGGCGGGCCGATAACGGGGCCGGTGAGCGCTGGGATCGTGAGCCAGGCCATGGCGCCGACGAGTTCGTTTTTCGGGATTGCTCTCAGAACAACGATGCGCCCGACGGGTACCATCATGGCGCCGCCGATACCTTGCAACGCCCGCGACAGGACGAGCGAAACCAGCCCATCGGACAACGCGCAAAAAATTGAGCCAAGGGCAAAGACCGCAATCGCGGCGCGGAACACCTTGCGCGGGCCGAAGCGATCGGCGACCCAACTCGAGGCAGGGATGAAGACGGCAAGCGCCAACAGGTACGTCGTCACCGCCAGCTTGAGGTGGATTGGGTTGGCATCGAAGTCACGCGCGATCGCCGGCAGAGCGGTGGACAATATCGTCGCATCCATCGTCTGCATAAATAGGCCGGTGGCCACGATGAGCGGCACTGTGTTGCGATATATGGCTGCGCGAACGATGGCGTTTCTTCCTTTCGTGGGCCAAGCTTCGGCTAAGGCTGTTGGTATATGGCGTCAATAGGTGAATGTGCCAAACTTGGCGCGCCGACCTTGCATCGGAGCACCCTGCGCAGGGCGCCTAGCCCGGGCATGCTGGTCATGCTAGGCGTTTTCTCACCTGCTTGATTAACAATGGGACGATCAATGACCGCCAGCAAAGCCACCCGGACGGAAAGTGATACTTTTGGGCCAATCGACGTCCCTGCCGACAAATATTGGGGCGCGCAGGCTCAACGTTCGCTGGGCAACTTTAAGATCGGAATTGAGACGCAGCCCAAGCCAGTCGTTCGCGCGCTCGGTATTGTGAAGCGGTCTTGCGCGGAAGCCAACATGGCGCTTGGCAAACTCGACAAAACCATAGGTGATGCCATCGTCGCCGCCGCGCAAGAGGTGATTGACGGCAAGCTTGATGATCACTTCCCGCTTGTGGTCTGGCAGACCGGTTCGGGCACGCAGTCAAACATGAACGCCAACGAAGTGATCTCGAACCGGGCGATCGAGATGCTCGGCGGCGAGATGGGATCGAAAACGCCCGTCCATCCGAACGATCACTGCAATATGGCGCAGTCGTCCAACGATACCTATCCCACGGCAATGCATATCGCCTGTGCGGAACAGATCCATCATTTGTTGTTGCCAGCTTTGCGTCACCTGCATGGCATCATCGATGAGAAGGCAAAGGCCTGGGAGTCCATCATCAAGATTGGGCGGACGCATACTCAGGACGCAACGCCGCTGACCTTGGGACAAGAGTTTTCCGGTTATGCCAAGCAGCTGGAAAACGGGATCCGCCGCATCGAACAAACCTTGCCGGACCTCATGGAGTTGGCACAAGGCGGCACGGCTGTCGGAACCGGTCTTAACGCACCGCGCTCACGCCGGTCTTCAAGGCCAAGTCACT
>JBGTSB010000042.1:0-29582 GCA_041940525.1 Hyphomicrobium sp. | reverse complement strand
CGCTGGTGACGACGCTCACCAAGCGCATGGCGGAAGACCTGACCGAATACATGCATGAGAACGGCATACGCGTCCGCTACATGCACTCTGATATTGATACGCTTGAGCGCATCGAGATTATCCGCGACCTAAGGCTCGGCACCTTCGACGTCCTGATTGGCATCAACCTGCTGCGTGAGGGATTGGACATCCCCGAATGCGGTCTCGTCGCAATTCTTGATGCCGACAAGGAAGGCTTCCTGCGCTCGGAAACGTCTCTGATCCAGACCATCGGCCGCGCCGCGCGCAACGTCGACGGCCGCGTCATCCTGTACGCCGACCAAATGACAGGTTCGATGGACCGGGCAATCGCCGAGACCAATCGGCGTCGCGAAAAGCAGATGGCCTTCAATCAGGCCAACGGCATCACGCCCGAAAGCATCAAGCGCAACATCTCCGACATCATGTCCTCCATCTACGAGCAGGACCACGTCACCGTCGATGCCGGTTTGGCCGAAGCCGGACAAGACGAACCGGCCGCCGCGGGGCATAACCTGCAAGCTGTTATCGCTGGAATGGAAGCGCGCATGCACGAGGCCGCGGCCGACCTGGAGTTCGAAACCGCCGCCCGCCTGCGTGACGAAATCAAGCGCTTGCGCGAAACCGAACTCGCCATCTCCGACGATCCCCTGGCACGGCAGTCTGACGTTGAAGATCAGGCCGGGCGTTACGCGGGCGATCGCAAATATGGCCCTAAAGCCAACATGCCAAAGACGGCGAAAGGCAGCCGCATCCGCAAGCCGTCACTCGACGACATGGGCCCCGGCACCGACCGCGCCATTCCCTTACGCAAGGACAAGCCGGCTCCCAGCGCCCGCGCTCCGAACGTCGACCCACGCACGAAAGCCGGCGCCTTCGGCGAACACGTCAGAGGCCCACACAAACCGACCCTCGACGAAATGGGCCCGCACGCCTCGCTAAGCGTACCGAAGAAAAAAGCTGCGCCTTTGAAACCGGTCCGCACCGTCGAAGTATCGACGGAAGCCGAAAAGAAATCCCGGCGAGGCCGCCCCCGCAAAACCGGCCGCCCGGGCCAGTAGGAAAAACCGTCAAATGACACAACCCATCGAACTCTATTATTGGCCTACGCCGAACGGCTGGAAGATTACGATCCAGCTGGAGGAATGCGGCCTGCCGTACACAGTACGGCACATCAACATCGCCAAGGGCGACCAGTTCGATCCCGCGTTCTTGGCGTTCTCGCCGAACAACAAGATGCCCGCGATTATCGATCCGGATGGACCCGGCGGCCAGCCGATCTCGATCTTTGAGTCCGGCGCGATCATGCAATACCTTGGCCGCAAGACGGGAAAGTTCTACCCCAGCGATGAACGCGGCCGAGTGGAAGTCGACCAATGGCTGTTTTGGCAAATGGCTGGGCTTGGGCCGATGCTCGGCCAGAACCACCATTTTCGCAATTATGCCCCGGAGAAAATCCCCTACGCAATCGATCGTTACATCAACGAAACGCATCGGCTATACGGTGTCATGAACACGCGCCTTGAAAACCGTGAGTGGCTTGCCGGCGATTACTCGATCGCCGACATGGCGTGCGTTGGCTGGATCAAACTCTGGGAAGGCCAAGGCCAGAACATCAATGACTTTCCTAACGTGAAGCGTTGGCTTGAAGCGATGCTTGCCCGGCCTGCTGTTGAACGCGGCCTTAGTATACCCGGCAATGCACCAAAGACAGACATCGCGACCGACAAAGACGCTCAAAAGATTCTATTCGGCCAGCGCGGACGTTAAAACCCAATAGAAGAAGAGGCGCATCTCTGCGCCCCTTTTCCCATCAATTCCGGCCAGGTGTCGGAAACGTATGGTAGGTGATCATCAGCAGCGCCATCAGCACGGCCGACAGCAAGCCGGCGAGTGCGCCGAGCATGCCAGAGCCTGGAACACCGACGAGACCGTAGAGGTCATGAGCGGCGAGGCTGCCAGCAATCGATGCGATCGCCGCATTCACGACTAGAACCATCGGTACGCGAGCCTCGTCGGCACCAACTCCAGCGCCAAGAAACACAACTTTATACCGGGCGATGCTTGCAACGATCGTCGCGATGAAGCCAGCCGCCACGGCCACTGTCCTCGACCCGATGCCTTCGACAGAGCCGAGCCCCAAGCCCACAATGGCTCCGATCGCTGCCGCGACCAAAATCAAAACAATAATACTTGCGGAAATAACGCCGCCGCCACCTGTTGGTGTTGCCATAGTTTTTGTCTCCCTTTCTCGCCCCAAAATTCAGGGCGGGCAAACAGTCCGCCAAACCACGCCAGAGAACAAGGCGTACACGGCGCTAATGCGAAAGACCGGCACGGAACAAGCGTTGCTGCACTGCGTTTTTAAGAGGTGATCCCGCGCACAGGCAGGCTTCGACGATCCTACAAGCTGCTGCTGCGCCTAAAGATGACAAGGAGACGTCATGAAAATTAAGAACGCCAAGATTCTCATTCTCGCAACCGATGGATTTGAACAGTCCGAACTTGAAGTTCCCCGCGAGAAACTGACGGAAGCTGGCGCCCTCGTCCATGTCGTCGCGCCGAAGGAGCGCAAGGACGATAAGACAATTACCGGCTGGAAGAATGGCAACTGGGGCGATGCCGTGGAAGTCGATCGTGAATTGGCCGACGCCACCGAGAGCTTCTATGACGCGATCGTCCTACCGGGCGGAGTGATCAACCCCGACAAACTGCGCACCAGCAAAGAAGCGGTGGACCTTATCCGCGACTTCCTGAACTCGGGGAAGCCTGTTGCCGCCATTTGCCATGGTCCATGGTTATTGATTGAGGCCAACGGTATTCGCGGCCGCAAAGCGACGTCATATCATTCCATCAAGCAGGACATGATCAACGCTGGCGCGGACTGGCAGGATGACGAAGTCGTCACTGACCAAGGTATCGTAACGTCCCGCAGCCCTGATGATTTGGAAGCTTTCGTCGCCAAGATCATCGAGGAAGTGGAAGAGGGTAAACACCAGCGCGCGGAACTTGCTGCCTAACACGGCCGTCGCGGCACGACTGCAGGGGAAAGCCGGACTGACAGCAACGTCAGTCCGGCTTTTTCTCATCGGCCATTCATGTTCTCCAACAGCCGCATCATCGATTTCAGTTTCATCTTGCCGCCATTGGGCAGGCGAACAAAACCCGGACGCAAACCGTCCGAACAATCCTTAGCCGTCCAGACATAGCGGTGAAGCAAGTTGATCTTTGACCCAGACCCGCGGCCCGTCGTCGACGTGAGACTGAAAGTATAGTCCGACTGGAAGTCACCACTCAGCTCGGCACGCGATTGAACGGCGCGACCCGCTTCAACCTGACAGTTAGCGACAATAACGATCGCATCGCCCTCACGTGACCAGTCAGGCACGGGACACAACCCAGTAATAATCGACAGTGCGGAATCCATCATCGACTGATCGGACTTCCGGTCGATGCAAACGTCGATTGTCGGTCCAACCATGCCGTTGGCTTGCAACCGCATTTGCCACTGCCCGGCCTTCCGCTGCGGAACCAATACGCCCGCCGCCTCGGCCGCAATCGGGGCGACCACGAACGCTGTAGCGAAAAGCGTCAGCACCGCCGTTAAGATCCCTCGCGTTGATCGCGCGAACATGGCCCACTCCTTGTGATTGGCGCACACCGCGAAGAATGGCCGATTCGGCTTGCCCGGGAATGGCTTGGCGGGGCATTGCAAAGCTGGTGGAGTTTTCCCACGTCTCCTGTGTCCGGCGCATTGTATGGTGAACCTGAAACCGTAGAATGCCACCCACAGGCGATCACGGCCGATTCGAGTCGCAACAAAGATCGCCGATAACAACGGGAGACCTACCGTGCGCGCTCTACCAGCACTTGCAATGATCTGTGCCGCCCTTATCGCTTTGGCGCCCGCAGCCGAGGCCCGAAAATCCAACCCATTCTCCGGTCTGGAAGGTTCCTGGCGCGGATCCGGAACGGCCTCGTTCGACGGTGGCCGCAAGGAGCGGCTCTCCTGCTCCGCCCGCTACCGTCCGGCCGGCGGGCGCTCCCTCTCGATGTCGATCCGCTGCGCCAATCCTTCCCTTAATGTCCAGCTGAACGGCCGCCTCGTTTATAGGAATGGCCGCGTCAGCGGCAGCTGGTCGGAAAGCTCCACAGGCATGGGCGGCAAGACCGTCGGCCGGGCGGGCTCATCCAGCTTGCGCCTGCGCTTTGGCGGGGATCTATCCGGCCGCCTGTCCGTATCTTATTCCAAGTCACGCCAGTCAGTATCCATCACAACCAGTAGCCCCGTGTTTCGTAAGGCAAATGTTAGCCTAAGGCGTCGTTGAAAACGCGTCACAAACCGCCCCTACGGTATGTTGTGCCGAAGTCACGCCGACAGCGGCCAACAGACTTGGCGGAGTAGAACATCGCCGCCGAATTTGATAACAACATCCGCGTGTTCGCGGAGACTGAGCCGGAAAAGCCGGTTTCAACACATCGGAGGTGATTTCGGTGACCCGTTTCAATTCGTTGCTAGCGCTGGCAGCTACTGCCGCGCTCATGACCACGCAGGCCGCAGCGCCGGCCTTTGCTGGCGCCTTTTCTAGTTTTGGCGGCGTATGGCGCGGATCGGGAGCGATCACGCTCAGCGGCGGCCAAAAAGAGCGGCTGACCTGCAAGGCCTACTACACGCCAAAGGAATCCGGTTCCCGGCTGGGTATCGCCATTACGTGCTCGTCCCAGGCCAACAAGATCCAGCTTCGGGCCAACCTGGATTCATCCGGCAGCTCCGTCAGCGGACGATGGGAAGAGCGTGCGTTCAACTCTTCCGGAAAGCTCACCGGCCGCGCCAGCGGTTCCAAGATCAGTTTGTCTATTTCAGGAACGCTGCGTGGCACCATGTCTATCTCCACTAGCAGCAGCCGCCAATCGGTCAACATCCGCACTGATGGCACTGGTTTCCAAGCGGTGAACCTAACGCTGTCGCGCACGTCTTGATCGGCCGCAAAGGCAGCCGGCATTGGCTGTATCTGCCCACTTCAATCAGCACCAAGTGAGGTCGCCGTCATGGGTTCGAAAATCGCAATCACAGCAGGCCTCACGCTGGCGCTTACCTTCATGCTCGTCGCCGCTCCGGCTGAGGCCGGGTTTCGCAATCGTGGCTACAACGGCCTTGAAGACGGCGGCGTTACAGCCGTCAGCAAATATGGAAACGGCACCGTTTCCGGTCCCGTTCGCCGAACACGCAACGGCCTACAGGTCCGCCTACCCGGCGGCACCTGGGTTGGCTGCCGCGCCAGCTGCTCCGAAACTCTGCGCGTGCAAACGGTCGACTTCTGGGAAAATGACGGCCGCCTCGTCGGCGCCGGCTCAGCCGCAAACGAGTGCGGCGTGTTTGGCTGCTTGGAATTGCGCCGCTGATCGGCTTCCGCAACGCGTCTAAGCGGCCATTGTCACGCCACAACGGCGGAACGGCGGAAACCTCATCACAATGCGCGTACCAGCTGTCCACTCCGTGTCAACGAAGATGCGCGCGTCGTGATCGTTGATGATCTTGCGGCAAACGGCCAAGCCAATACCCGTGCCCTCATATTCATCGTCGTCATGGAGGCGGGTAAACATGTCAAACACCTTGCCCGCGAATTCCGGCTCAATGCCAATACCGTCGTCCGCGACCGATAGCTCGACGTTGCCGTCCTCCAAAGTCCGCCCCTGGACAAGAATGTTTGGCGGGCTGGTCCCGCGAAACTTCAGCGCATTCGAGATCAGATTCTGCAGCACGTGTTGCAGCAAATAAGTATCGCCATTCACACAACATTCCGGCTCGATCTCGATCGTAACGCGCGCCTGGCCAAGGTCCGGACCAAACCCATCAATCACCTCATCAACCGCCTTCTGCAGGTTGGTGCATTGATCGGCACTGGCAAGATTGCTCACCCGCGTGTAGTCGTGCAGCGAGTCCAGCATCATCCGCATCCGTGTCGCGTTCCGGCGGATGCGATCGGCGACATCCTTTGCCTCAGCGTCGAGCTCTGAAGCATAGTCATCCTGCAAAATATCGACAAAACACTCGATGCGCTTCAGCGGCGCACGCAAGTCATGCGCAACAATTGAAGCAAACCTAGTAAGCTCCCGGTTGGACTCAAGCAGACGTTCGCTCGTCGATTGGGCTGCCTGACGCAATTCGCCTTCTCGAAGCGCCGCCCGCTCCGCCCGTTCTTTGGAACGTTTCAGCTGAAGCGTCTTCGTCTCGACCAGATGCATGGACATCTGCCTCTGATTGCCCATCGTCAAAATTGTAAAGAAAAGCAACACGTCAATGATAACCGCCGCACCAGCAATCAGCGTGGGCACGGCTTCTTCACTGGCCGAAACAAAAGAGTCATTTGAAGAAAACACCAAATGCCATGGGTGACCATGAACGTAGACCGTGTCGGAAGACGTGAACTGCGTATCGTCCCCAGCGCTTTCCTCAGCGTCGTTATAGAGTAGTCTTGCGTCCTGCGCCGTGGTGCCATCGTAGATCCTCAATGAAATCGACCGGCTGCCGGACCCGAGAATACCAGTCATGAGATCCTTGACGCGGAAAGGACTGTAGACAAAGCCCGCGATCGCTGCGCGGCGGTCCGCCACCGTAGCAACAGGCTTACCCGGCTCATAAAGCGGCAGGTACATGAGAAAGCCGCGCTGCAGGTCATGCCCGTCTTCCTGAACGAGAGTGACCATGCCCGACACGGAAGCCGCGCCGGTATCGCGCGCCCGCTCCATCGCCGCACGGCGCGTCGGCTCCGACCACATGTCATAACCGAATGCGCGCTGATTGCGTTGATCGAACGGCTCCAACATCGCGATAATCGCATACTGCGGCCTAGAACCCGCGGGCGACACCGCAAAATCTGGAAATCCTTCCTCGCGCGTGTTGCGAACAACAGAGCGCAGCCCATCTTCGTCGACAAGAGCGGCAAACCCGAAACCTTGAAGACCGGGAAGTAACTTCTGTGTCTCAAGACTATTGTAAAAGCGGCGCCACTCTTCCCGTGTCACATTCTGTGACGCACTGAAAAGACCGACGCCGCCTTTGAGCGCAACCTGCTGCTCGTCCATCCGGGTCACGATCCGGTCGCGCATATCCAGGGCTTGCGCTTCGAAACGGACTTCGGCTTTTCTCCAAACCGACTGGCTGGAAAAGTGCCATGCAGCAATGGATATGAGAGCAGAAAGAGCAAGCACCAGCCAAGCCGCCGAGGAGCTGTGCCAGCTTCCAAGTGCGTGCCCGATGCGCCTAAAAAACGCCTTGCGGCTCAGTCGCATTCCCTATCCCCTACCGGTTCAAGAAACCGACCGGCCGCAATGGCAACTCACAGGCTCTTTCAAGCGGCGATAGGCTTGCCATTTACAGCTTTTTCGGCGGTCTGTTCGGCGGCGCCAGTCTCGGCGTGAGGGTCACTGAAGATCTTCTTCTTCACGCGGCGCACGTTCTGCAGCTCGGAGAAGAACTCTTCGCTCGAGAAAGGCTTGACGATGTAACCATCGCAACCGGCTTCCTCGGCTTCCATGATGTCTTCCTCGCTCTTAGAGGCCGACAGCATGATCACGGGAACATCCTGATACTTGGAGTGCGTGCGGATGCGGCGCAGAGTCTCAAAACCGTTGACGCGCGGCATGTTGATATCGAGCAAGATGACAAAGCTTTGCTTGTCGATACCCATCTGGCAGAGCTCATCCAGCGACTGGAAAATCTCTTCAGGCTTCTTCACCGAGACAAAACGGTTGATAATGCCGTCGCGCCGGACGAGACGGCGGGTAAGAAAGATTTCGTCGATATTGTCGTCGACCATAACGAGAGTGGATTCGGTGAGTTCGGCCATCGCTTTCAGCCCTTTCGTGCCTACGCCAGTGGTGTCCAATACGCTGCGGGGTGTTGAGGTCGGCCCGCTCACGCATAGTCCCAACAAAGAGTTAATGTGCTCATAAGAACTGTGCCAAACCCGGTTAAGGGTTCGTTAAACTCTCACCAAAAGGCCAGCGATAACAACTATCCCAAGGCCATCGCCAGGAACGGATTGGTCGTTCTTTCCGTGCCGATTGTGCTCATTGGGCCATGGCCACAGATGAAGGCGATCTTGTCATCCAGCGGCAGAATCTTGTCCCTCAAGGTCTTCAGCAGCGTTTCACTATCGCCATGTGGCAAGTCCGTACGGCCAACCGAGCCGCGGAAGAGGACATCGCCCATCAGCGCAAAATTCTGGGCCCGATTCAGAAACACGACGGAGCCGGGTGAGTGGCCAGGGCAGTGCAGGATATCAAAAGTGTGGCCAGCGACCTCGACTTTGTCGCCCTCCTCAAGCCAGCGGTCCGGCACGACATTCTGCGCTTCCATGTCATAAGCGTCGCCCTGTGCCTCCAGGTTATCAAGCAACACCTTGTCGGCCTTGTGCGGCCCCTCAATCTTCACGCCAAGATCCTCACGCAGATCGGCGGCCCCGCCCGCGTGATCAATATGCCCATGAGTCAACAGGATCTTCTGGACCTTGATGCCGACCTGGTCGATACCGCCCAGGATCGCATCCAACTGCCCGCCCGGATCAACCACTGCACCTTCCATGGTCTCCGGATTCCACAGCAGGGTGCAATTCTGCTGGAACGCGGTCACTGGAATTATGGCCGCCTTCAAACCAGCCGGCTTTTTTTCATCGGTCACTGACTTTCCCCTGTCTTGTTAATCGAAACTTCACCAAACTCAGCGCAAAATGATCTGTTTAAGGATTTTATTAACGGACCATTAAGGATTCTGAGCTCATTATAATGCCGCGCGAAGCATGAAGCATCGCGGGTCATCGCCTCATAGCGGACATGAGATCCGCTGCCAAAGGCACGAGCAGAACCATGAACGTGACCGCACGAGAACAGACCGCGGCACAGCAAGCCGCACCCGTTCGCCCGGCCGCAACCAGCGCCGCTCCAGCTGCGACAGCCCAATCAGCGCTCGGCGCGGCAACTCGCGCCGCAGGCCCCGATCCTCTCATCGCACTTCATCAAGGTGCGAATGATCCACCAGATTTGCAACTCCCAGCATCCAACTTGGCGCGCCGCTACGCCGAAACTGGCGTTCTGCAGCAAGCCGCGAACCGCCCCAATCCAGCCGGACCGGCACCCACCGCCCAGGCCGCCACCCAGACTGCGGTGCCAACTGCACCAGCGCAACTGGCCAATACCGCGCAAGCCGCCGCTGCACAGTCGACACAAGCAAATGCGGCCACCGTCATGGTCATCGACGGGCGCTCCATCACCCTAAACCCAGCACAAGCTATTGCCGTCCGGGCAGCCCTGGGCGCGAGTGTAAGACAACTTGGGCCAGGCACCGGAGCAACCGATTCGGAAGATCCCACAGCCATTACGCCCGAATCCGTACTGGAAGCGACGAAGTCCAAAGAGCACAAGGTGGCCGCGTTGAGCGGTTCGCCTCACACCACAACGGACGACCAACGCCACACAGCACCAATTCCATTCGTGCGCCGTCAGGTTGACCAAGGCACAGAAATTGAACAGGTGCACGAAGTCCGCTCCGCACGCCCAGCACCGTTCGAACCGGCTCCCATCTCAGACAAAACGGCAGACGCACATACCACCATGCCGGTCGCGCCAGATGTTGCCGTACTGGCCCCACGGGCTGAAACCACGGTTGGAACCGGTACGAAAACGTTCGCCGGCATGGCCATAGCCTTCGCGCCAGGCGTTACACCTGCCCAGGTCTCAGCCGAGACCTACAACGAGGGCTACAAGATCACGGTCGAAGGCCATGATGACTACTTCTTCATCGGCGCTAAAGACGCCTTGAACGCGCAGCTCGTCTTCGCAAACGGCTCCGTTCTCCGCATCGCACTTTTGCCGGCCAACCAGTCGGCCCCCTCCGGGACCTAATCCACTAATCCGGCTTGGCGGTGACGATTAACTCCGCCGCCATAGTCGGGTGATGGGTCGAGCACGTGATCGGAAAAACGCCGGGCTTATCCGCCACGAACGTCACGTTGTGAATCTGCCCGCGCTTGAGAACGAAAGACTTGTCATACCCGGCAATCGTGACGGGATGGCTGCCACCATTGATCCCGATAAACTGAAGCGTGACGTTGTCACCTTCGTTGACGTGAATTTGGTTGGGCATGAACAGATACGTCGACACCCGCCATCGACCGTTTTCATCTGGCTCGCGAACCTCAACGCCACTCTCCTTCGGAGGCAACGTCTCAGGAAAAGGTTCCTTCTTGATGTTGGTGCCGCCCTTCGGCTCGAACGCTGTAACAACGATCAGCCTGTCCGCGGCCTCCGCGGGCCAGACCGCGAACACACCCAAACACAACGCACAAACCACAAGCAGATTGCGCCCAAGCATAAACACCTCCCATTAGTTTGCCTTGAGTTGAGGATCTTAGAATGGCGCCATGACGGCAAAGCAAAAAAAACAGGAGCCCTAAAAGAGCTCCTGAGAAGATTCTCAAATTTTTCTTGTCTGCTTGGCTTTAGGCGGCGGCGTGTTCGTCGCCCGGATTTCTCAGCACATAGCCGCGACCCCAAACGGTTTCAATGTAATGCTGACCACCTGTCGCGGCCTGCAATTTCTTGCGCAGCTTACAAATGAACACGTCGATGATCTTGAGTTCCGGCTCATCCATGCCGCCGTAAAGATGATTGAGGAACATTTCCTTCGTCAGGGTCGTGCCCTTACGCAGGGAAAGCAGCTCAAGCATCTGATACTCTTTACCGGTCAAGTGAACGCGCTGACCGTTGACCTCAACCGTCTTGGTGTCGAGGTTCACACGCAAATCACCGGTCTCGATAACCGATTGCGCATGCCCCTTGGAGCGGCGCACGACCGCGTGAATACGCGCAACCAGCTCGTCCTTATGGAACGGCTTGGTCATATAATCGTCAGCGCCAAAGCCGAGACCGCGCACCTTGTCTTCAATCTGGGCTAGTCCGGAAAGAATAAGGATCGGTGTTCCAACCTTAGCGACACGCAACATCTTGAGAACTTCATACCCGCTCATGTCGGGCAAATTGATATCAAGAAGAATGATGTCGTAATCGTACAACTTACCCAGGTCGACCCCTTCTTCACCTAGGTCGGTCGTGTAAACATTAAAGCCTTCCGACTGAAGCATCAGCTCGATGCTTTGTGCCGTGGCGCTATCGTCTTCTATCAGAAGAACGCGCATCTTATTCGTTCCTCGCTCTGCTCTGCCCCGTCACCAGGATCTGCCCCGCCGTCATCTCACGCCCGGGCACGTCCCCCTTGCCCGAGCCTTAATTCCCATTACGAAACTACCTACCAATCGTTAACAAAGCCTAATGCTTTGCTTACGACTGGCACACGGACCATCTCCCCTTTCAGAGCGAATCGTTCTCTGCGTAGACGGGCGACATCACACGATCCCAGCCTTGCCTTACCCAAGCCTTGTCCCTTGCGATAAATTCCGCATACAGATGAGGGAGTTAGCTATCCGCTCCAATACTGGACATTTTCCTTGCGCCAAACTCAACTTGTTTGAAGAGAGCACAATTAACCATATGATTCAAGCAATAACAGAATGAGGCTGAGATTTTAATGCCAGATTGGCGGAGAAGCCCCACAATGCAGATGCATTTGCAGCTGCAGCGTCTATCGCGTTGCTTTACCGCAACTTAATACGGCGGATGTATATTGAATACGTTAGCCACAGATCGCATGTTCTATACGGGCGTTTTGCGGCAAAGAGTTTCCCTAATCCGCCAGGTGACCGCTTGGAATAATGGGGGCAGACTTCAGTATTGGCACGAAACTTGATTAAAGTTTCTGGCTAACGTTCGAATGTGTTGAGGGTATCGAACTATGAAGGCACGTGAAACCGCAATGCGCTTGAAGCGCTTTGAAGCAGACGAGAAAGCCCGCAAGGCGGCTGATCTCGAGCACATGATCCGCGAATTTGAAGCCATCGCATCGGATCTTGATCGTCAAATCCAGGTTGAGGAAGACCGCAGCGGTGTCCGCGACCCGAGTCATTTCGCCTATTCAACCTTCGCTAAATCAGCATCCCAGCGCCGGGACAACCTGCGCGCTTCGATTGCTGGCTTGCGCGAAAAGCTTGATGCGGCAGTCAAGGAACGCGACGAAGCTGTCGAAGAGGCAAGCCAGTCCATTCCAACACCAATGCGTGTTGCCGGCCGCATGCAGCGCCGGAGCGAACGCTCCCACAGCTCAGTAATTCGCTAAGACTGCCGGCCGCCCTTTGACATTCGGGCACGGCCCTACTTGCCCAGCGAACGAAACCCAAAAAACACAAGGCCTGACTGATATGCCCAGTCAGGCCTTCCGTGCGTCTTGCCAACGCCACGCCCGCATGTCACGCCTCCCCGTCGTCGCCCCGCATTGTGAAAAGCCGGGCCTTGAGACTGTCGGGAAGAGGCAATGCCCCATCTCGTTTGGACATCGGCGATAGTTGCAGCCACCCTCGCCGGCCTTCTGGCCGGCGGGTGCTCTACGAATTTGCCGTCGCTAACCAGCCAGCCCGATGACCCATCAGCCGCCCTGGCACCAGCCGGACAAGAAAAAAAGGCGGAAGACAAAGGGCCGCTGGCCAGCCTCACGGCCATGCTTCCGGAAGCGGAACCCGGCGTCGTCGGCACACCAACCGAGTTGTACACGCGAATCGCCCGCGGCGCCCTTAATTGCTGGTTTGGCGCGACGGGGCCGCTGAAAGGCCGCTATATTTACCATGCCGACGCCAAGCCGGCCTCTCAGGGAGGCGGATCCGTGATCGTCATTCGTGAACGCGATCTTACCGCCGACGACCCGCGCTCTTTGCGAGCCTTCCGGGTAAAAATCACTCCGGGCTCGTCCGTCGCCAAGCTCGATATCGAAAATAGCCGGATCGCCAAGCCGCTAGCTGAACGCATGACCAAGGATGTCCGCCGCTGGGCCGCCGACGACGTCGGCTGTCACCCCGCGCCACAAAGCGAGGCGTGGGCAGTCAATGCCGAAGACAAGAAAAAGCCGGACTCCCAGAAGAAGCCCGGCAAGAGGCAGTAGCATCTACGGAGACCAACCCGAAGATTCCGGAAACTCTATAATATCAGAAGCTTAGTTCCGATAGTCTTGAATGCGCGTGGCACGCAAGCCCGGAAGTCCATGCTTGTCGATGGAGCGCTGCCAAGACAGGAACTCGTCCACGGTCAGCTTGTAGCGGTCGCAAGCTTCTTCAATGCTCAACAAACCACCACGAACGGCCGCCACGACTTCCGCCTTACGGCGAATGACCCAACGCTTTGTATCCTTGGGGGGTAAATCCGCAACCGTGAGCGGACTACCGTCCGGCCCGATTACATAGCGCACGCGCGCTCTCATATGCTGTTGCTCGGTCATGATACTCATTACACTCTACAAGACCCATACCAAGATGGTAACCTGATGCTCTTAAAAACAGCCTAAGCCATTGAGTAAACATAGCATAAAGCAATGCCTCAAAACATCAATCGATAGTGTTAACCTTGACGTATGCCCCATTTTAGGACGCGCCACGCTCCGGTCGCACTCCCGGCATAATGACCACGACTATTCTGTTTATCAGCTGTCCGTTCAGGCAAATCTTGCGGGGCCAAACGCAAGGTGCGACAAACTATCTGTCGCCGACGTTGCGATACGGGGTCACACTAACCAGCTCTACGCTTGCGAGATATTTTCGGGTATTAATTAGGCATGCACGCCGCCGAGCACGATAAGCCACGCCGTATCGTCGTCGCCATGTCTGGCGGCGTCGACTCTTCCGTCGTGGCCGGGCTCCTGAAGCAGGCCGGGCATGACGTTGTAGGCATAACGTTACAACTTTATGACCATGGCGCCGCAACCAACCGGAAAGGTGCCTGTTGCGCAGGCCAGGACATCCACGATGCCCGTCAGGCCGCCCAGATCATCGGTATTCCCCATTACGTGCTCGACTACGAGCGGCGCTTCAGCGATGCGGTGATCAATTCGTTCGCCGACAGCTATATTGCCGGCGAAACCCCGGTGCCGTGCATCACATGTAACCAGCAGATCAAGTTCCTCGATCTGCTTGAGACCGCCAAGGATCTAAACGCCGACGCGCTTGCCACCGGCCACTACATAGAAATGCGAGACGGCCCCAACGGCCCACAGCTGTTCCGTGCCGCCGACGCTACGCGCGACCAGAGTTACTTCTTGTTCGCCACCACGCGGGAACAAATGGACACGCTGATGTTTCCGTTAGGAGCACTGACGAAACCAGAAGTCCGCAAGCTAGCCGAACAGATGGGTTTGCCCTTGGCCAATAAGCCCGACAGCCAGGACATCTGCTTCGTGCCGAAGGGGCGCTACTCCGACATCATCGAGCGCTTGAAGCCCGGCGCCAAGCAGCCCGGAGAAATCCGCCACGCTGATGGGCGCACGCTCGGCCGCCATGACGGCATCATCAATTACACGATTGGCCAGCGCAAAGGTCTGGGCCTCAACAGCACCGAAGCGCTCTTCGTTCTGAGTCTGAACGCTGAAACTAACGAAGTCATCGTGGGACCACGTGACTTATTGCTCACGCGCGACCTCGTGCTAAGAGACGTGAATTGGCTCGGCGACGAGCCATTGATGCCGAACGGCGAAGCGGTTGAAATTCACGCTCGCGTCCGTTCCAGCCAGCCACCCCGTCCAGCCATCCTGCGTACAACGCCTGACGGCGAAGTGCGTGTCACGCTGTTGGAGCCGGAAAACGGTGTAGCTGCGGGACAAGCGTGCGTGTTCTACGCCGATGAAACAGACCGCGCCCGCATTTTGGGCGGCGGCTTTGTCGCCAAAGCCATCAAGCCGGCGCTGCCATCAGGCCGCGACCAGGCCGAACACTTCAGCCCGGACAGGGCCACTGACAAGAAAATCCCCGTTTCGGCTGCAAGCCGCGGGCTATAGTGGGAACCGTCGATGCTAAACATGAATAATAATCAGGCTGACTCCAAGAAGCTGAACGTCGCCGTTGCGGGAACGGCCCGGCGAAACCTTCTGGAAAAGGCCCAGGGCAAGATCGTAAGCATCGGCCGCATCGAGGAAGACGCAGTCCGAAGCGCCTACAAACGCTGGGCGCCGATCTACGACAGCACCTTCGGGCGCATCTCCACCATCGGAAGACGCCATGTCGTCGACATCATCAACCAGAGATCCGGCAGCGTTTTGGAAGTCGGCGTCGGCACCGGACTGTCGCTCTCCGAATACAAGCGCGATCTCAAGATTACCGGCATCGACTTGTCACCCGACATGTTAGAGCGCGCGCGCGAACGCGTTGCCAACGAACGGCTCGACCACGTCAGCGGCCTCTACGAGATGGACGCAAGTGATCTGCAGTTCCCCGACAACAGCTTCGACACCGTCGTCGCCATGTATGTCATGACCGTCGTACCCGATCCGGAAAAGGTCATGAGCGAGCTGGCGCGCGTCACGAAACCCGGCGGCGAAGTCGTGCTCGTCAACCACTTCAGCCAGGAAGAAGGCGTCCGCGGCTGGGTTGAACGCCGCATGGCCCCCTTCGCCGAGATCATCGGCTGGCGCCCGGTCTTCGACATCTCACGCGTCATGGGGTGCAACGATCTTCACATGATCCACCGCCAACCCCTGAAGCCGTGGGGCATTTTCACGATGATGCGCTTCCGCCGCGAAGCCCAAGTGACGGCCGACGCGGCCGAATAACCGGCAGGCGGCCCGGGGCGCTGTTATCACTCAGCAAAAACGGCACCCAGGACCGCACCTCATTCTTGACATCACAGCGCCAGCCTCCGTATAGCTGTGCGCCTTGGCGGGATAGCTCAGTTGGTTAGAGCGGCGGAATCATAATCCGTAGGTCCCCGGTTCAAGTCCGGGTCCCGCTACCATTCCTCAACAAAAAAACTGCCATGAGCGTCCTGCCAGCTGTTCGCAAGGACAGTGGGGGCTTGGCTGGCCAAGTGCTTCACAAACGCTGCTGCTATTTGCTGATGAGGCCAAGGTAGGGGCCGACGATCAGGAAGGCGCTGGAGACGATGATCCAGACGGAGGCGAAGGTCTTCAGCCACAGCGGTCCGAGCCACGAGGCGAAGTAGCGGGCGATGAAGCCGCCGATCATCGCGCCGGGCACCGCGGTAAGGGCCACCGGCCAAATGATGTTCCCGTTGGCCACGTGATAGCTGATGCCGGCGATAACCGTGATCACGGAAACAACCACGGCAATCGCGATCGCGGACGGCGTTGGGAATTTGCGCAAGATCAGGTAGACGGCGACAAGCTCGCCAACACCAACGGAAAAGAAAGCGGTGATGACACCGCCGATGGCGCCAAGGCCCAGCAGCCAATAGTAGTCCTGCATTTCCGGTTGGAACCGGTGGGGCTTCACCTTCTTGAAGGCCCAGGTGAAGATCAGCAGAACGATACCCAGCACGAGTGAGAACCACTTGAAGGCCGTCAGCAACCCGCTGCCGTCGACGGACGAGAACAGCGCATACTGGGTGATAAGCAACGCCGGAAGCGTGGTCGACAACGTGGCAAAGATCGCCGCCAGAAAACTGAAGCCGTCGATTTTTTCGCGTGGACCAGCCTGACCGCCCCCGTAGAAGCGCCGGGTCCAAACCGCGGCGCCGACCGACATGCCGAAACATTGGATCAGGAAGCTGATGCCGATCGTCTTCACCGGGTCGATCGACAGCTCCATAGGGATGGTGCCCATCTCTGAGGCACCACTCAGCGTGTTGAACGCCGGCACGAACACAACACCGCCGCCAGTACCAGTGGAATTGGCGATCACAGCACCGAAGACACCAATCGGCCCGAAAATCCAGACGTGGCGGAAGAAGCGAGCAATATCGCCGATATAGTAAAGCAGGAGCGCGATATAGATCGCGATGAGCAGCCCCAAGTAGATGCGCGTAACTAGCTCAATCTTGGCTTCGACCGGCTGGGAGGGCGAGCCGCTAGGAACGCTGGTCATGTTTCAGGCCTTTCGCTTTGCATGTGCGGCTGCCTAGTGGCGCCCGGTGATTAAGCCGAAGGGGTCTGCCAAGCGGCCAAGTTCTGCAAGGTACCCGCACAGGCCATAAAGGACAGTGAGCGGCACCCCGTCATCCCGCAACCAACTCTTGGAAAGGCAAAAACTCCCCCGACATCCAACTTAGCCCGAGCGGCACTGATGGCGCTAGCTGTGTTCGCAAAGGACGCTAAGTCCAAGAAAAGATGCTTAAAGCAAATTGTGCCGGAAACGACGACTGACCCGCCAAGTCCAAGCACGAAGCATTGGGCACCAGGCTATCCGCCTCGATCAGCCCCTGATCACCTCTTATGAAGGCCCGGCCGGCCGGCGGGACGAACGCCGACAAAAAAATTTGGCGGGCGCGAGAATAAACCGCTCAGTGGCTCGTTGTCTTAATTGAAGGCCGCGGAGGGAATGTCGTGTTGGACAGTTTCCGCAGAGAAATGATTGGCTGCTTACCGCGGCTGAGACGATTTGCTTTGGCACTGACCGGAGATAGTGAGGGCGCCGATGATCTGGTGCAAGAGACGTGTATCCGTGCGCTATCACGGGTCGAACAGTTTCGAAAAGGTACGAGGCTCGATAGCTGGTTATTCCGCATTGCTCAAAATGAGTGGATCGACAGGCAACGGAGCCTAAAAGCTCGAGGCCAGCATATCGAAATCGAGGATGCGCCAGTGATCTCAGATGCTCAAAGTCTAAGCCGAATGGAAAGCGGATTGGCTCTGGCCGAAGTCAGCAAGTCGATCGCGGCTTTGCCAAAAGAATTGCAGATGGTCCTCATGTTGGTTTGCGTCGATGGCCGCTCGTACAAGGAAGCTTCCGACATGCTCTCGATTCCAACAGGAACCGTGATGAGCAGGCTCGCTCGAGCCAGGCAACTCCTTCACAGAGCGCTCTACACAGGCACCGGTGACACACCACCGGCCAACGAGGGAGGCAAAAATGCAATCTCCCAGTGATGAATTGCTCATGGCATTTGCCGACGGTGAACTGACCGGAGAAGAACGACGCGCGATCAATAAGCAGATCAACGAAAACCCGGAACTTGCAGAGCGGCTCAAAGTCTTCGTTGAAACACGCGAACCAATTTTACAGCTGCTTACGAAAGCGGCCTCCCAGCCAGTCCCAGATCGCATCGTCGCGCTCATTCAAGACTATGAGCCTTCGCGTCAACCTCGATCGTTCAAGCCCTCACACTTGTGGAAAATGATCTTTGGCGATGCGACGCCTTGGGAAATTAAGCCACAGATCGCCGCGGTTGGATTGCTGTCGGCATGCATGGTCGGATACTTCGCCAGTACAATCCTGCCAGCGTCCAAATTGTTCACCGCACCGGCTCGCAATGTCGATCACCAACAAGTCGCCGGCACGTTTCGTCTCGATAGCCCATTGGGAGCCGCCCTCACTAATACTCCAAGCGGAAACGGTGTTCGGCTCGGAGCGAACGACGCGCACTCCTTAACGTTTCAAGCAGTCATTAGTTTTCGCAATGAGGACGGCCGCTACTGCCGACAATACAGCTTACGCCGCCCCATTGGATCAGGTGTTGATGGCATCGCGTGCCGGTCGGCTGATGGATGGACAGACAAGATCCGTGTCGCGGCTCAGAAAAAATCAAAGCCGGGCTACCGGCCGGCTTCACGGCCGGACAACAACGAGATTGATGCTGCTCTAACACGAATGATTTCGGGAACGGCACTTGGTTTTCAGGAAGAGAAGGAAGCCATCAAAGGACTTTGGGAGGGAAACTGAGCCCAGAAAGTCAGTTCGGCAATCTGAACACCAGCTTCAATAGGAGAGGAACCATTTAACAAGTTTAGCCTAAGACCGACGTTTGTATATCGACCCCGCTGATAACAAGCGCTCGTCTCAAGAGGCTGAATAAGGGACGGTAACGCATCACATTCGCCAACACGATGCGTTCGCCCTTCCGTCCCTTAGAAAGGCGCCCGCCGCTCACTGTCAAAACCTCCGAACCCCGCACCGGAGGATTTGCAGGGCGGCGGGCTTCACGATGGCAGGATGTTGCACCACCGATCGTCGCTTAAGCTCTGCCCGCCCAGCGCCTACTCTAAACTTGCAATTCCATGTTGTGCGGAGACAGGCGGCCGGCAACTCGCCGGTGCCAAGACAAGCCCTCGTCCGAAGATATCGTCTTCACCAGGCTGGCCAAGATCGACTGTTTTGATCGCAGAGAGGACCGCATGCCGGTCTTTACTCGGGAGGGAGCCATAGAGCGTGGACACGACGGATGTTACAAAAGGCACGGCCAACGATGTTCCAGACATCAGGTCAGCTTTTTGCTTAGGGGCAGCAGCCCAAATATCGACACCAGGCGCCGCGAAATCGATGTAAGAGCCGCGGTTCGCGTACCGATACACTGCGCCAGTCCTGCTAACCGCGGTAACGGCGATCACCTCGTCATAAGCCGCCGGAAATCCTGGTTCTGCGACTGGCCCTTCGTTGCCGGCGGCGGCAACAAACACCATTCCTTTTTTGCTCAAACGCGCAATGGTGCTTTGGATGAGAGAATCTGGCGGCCCCGAAAGACTGAGGTTGACGATTTGCACGCCCCAAGATTCCATCTGCAATAGCGCGCGTTGCAAGGTCAGCGAATCCGACATTGCTTCACCGTTCTCATCAGCAAAGTATATGTCCGCCGCGTAGAATTGGGCGTCAGGCACCATGCCAGGCGTTGTGCCGGTGGCGCGTCCAGCGAGGATCGAAAGAATGCCAGTCCCATGCCTGGCGTTGTTCTTTGGCTGACTGCCTGCTGCAACGCGAACGCTACGAATTTTGCGACCACTGAAAGTCTTATGCGACCGGTCTACATTGGTGTCGATGACGCCGATACGCAAATTGCGCGCACACTTTGCAAGGTCCTTTCTCCATCTGATCGCCGCAGGCGCGTAACAAGCCTCAGACGCGCACGATTTCGAGGTATTCACCTCAACGGTTGTTTCCCAACCATCATCTGCGCTCTTTTCCGCCGGCTTCAGCGGCCGGTATTTGCGATTGTAATGCACGCCGTTGATCGAGAACACACTACGCAACAGCTGGTACGCCGACTCCGTATCCATGCTGTTAGGGATACCCAGGCGCGTAACAGCCAGGCCATTCGAGACTGGCGCATCGAGCTTTAGAAAACCCAGATCGGTCGCTTTCCGAAGCATGCCCGGCGTCACAGTCTCAACAAGCAGCTCTTTAGGAACCGTTTGAAACGTCCCTCCGAACTGCACATCCTGCATCCCTAACCGCAACCGCGCTTTCTGCAATCTGCGATCTTCTACAGGCGGCGCAACCGCTTTCATCAGCTTTTTGATCACGCCCTCAACAGTCCGCGGCACTTCAGCAAAATCATCATTGCGGACCTGTTGGCCGCGGCGAACAGCACGAGCTTTGTCGCCCGTATTACGTTTGTTGTCCGTATGACGTCGGTTGTCTTCAGAAACAAAATGACCGCCATCACGGCCATGGACCTGGCCACGCCCCTGGTCCACCTGACGCGTTGGCCGGTACACAGGCTGACTGTGCGGCTTGCTTGCTTGTGGGGGAAAATGTCTCGCTCTGGACGCACCCATTGATCGCCGCCCGTGCCCCTTTCTTCCCTTCGCGTGGGCCGCAGGGATCAAGTCAAACGAGGGGACGAATTTCAATAGGTGTGGAGCGTGCACAAACGCGTATGGCCCGGCGGCAAGGCATACAAAGCTGGCGGTCGTTACCACCAGACAAAGCAACAATTGCTTCTTTGGCTTACGCATCACCCAAATCCAACGCAACAAACGCCCGCGAGCTGAATGACCGTGCTCGCATCGAAAACAGTTATTAAACTGACATAACTCGGCGCCGACTGCCCACTGATTCAGTAAATAGCGGCCACCCCCTGTGGATAACTCAGTATTGGCATAGCTTTGATAAGGCTGACCCCAGCCAAACGACAGAAAAGTCGCCGGCTGGATATTCAAGCCGACAGGTAACCTTTCCGCTTGTTCGCATTAATCTAGTGAAGGCTCCCACCAAACATTCCGGCGAAGCTATGTAACGCTGGCGTACTGCGCGCCGTAGTCATGACATCGGCGTCCACAACGCCGGGCCCATAAACCTCTGCGTGTCAAACAAAAGGGAGCCAACCCATGGCCAACGCCATCTCCGCCCGCGCGCCCGGCAGCGTCCCCGGCCTCATCTCTGGCCTCGTGCTCATGATCTTCTCCGGAGCTGTCGCGACAATCGCCTTCGATATCTGGGGGCAAGTCATCAGCCCTGGCCTGTTGAACTGGGCAAACCTCGCACCAGTGCCGCTGGCCACGCAAACCGTTGAAAAGCTCATCGGCCTGCGCGCCGTTGAAGCAGGCCATTTCCTCCACTTGTTCCTGGTCGGCTTGATCGCCTATCCGTTCGGCTACATCTACGTTTTCCGCCCCATCTTCGAGCGCCTCGTTCCTCAAGCACCCTGGTGGATCGGCAGCGCCATTTACGGCTTCGGATTGTTCCTGGTTGCGATTGGGATTGTGGCCGGACCGCTCGTAGCCGGTAATCCCTGGTTCCTAGACTGGTCAGGCATCACATGGGTCGCCATGATCGGCCACACACTCTACGGCATCGTGTGCGGCGCCTGCGTTCGCTACCTCGAAACCCGCTAACCAACAATCAAACAAGCCCCAGACAAGCGAGCCTGCGGCCGGGCCAACCCGGCCGCATTTCTTGTGTGAAGAGTCCCCCGCCGATAAAGTTCCGCGACAAGCCCGTGCAGAATTGCTCCGCGAAACTCGCCTGGATCGAACGATGACGAATACGAAAACGTTGATGGAGGGAAATGGACTGATTCCGCAGGCTGCCCGGTTCGCCGTATCGACAGGCATCAGCGCGACCCTGTCGTTCGTGCTGCCGATTATTCTTCACGAGCTGTTTGGCGTACCAACAAAGATCGCGGTCGCCGTATCCTTCGCGATCGCCTACCTGGTTAACATCGCACTGCTGCGCATTGTCGTCTTCCGCTCGCAAAGCTCGTGGCTGCGCCAGTTGCTGATCTACATACCGACAAACGGCCTATTCAGGCTTGCGGAGTACTTAGCATTTGTCGTGCTGCTGGACTGGGCCGGGCTAGACTACCGCCTTAGCATCCTGCTTGTGCTCGGTGTCTCGGCGGTGACCAAATTTTTCGTCTACCGCATCGTCTTTGGAGACCGGCGGACGTAGTTCGTCTTCAAGACGCTTCATGCGCTCCAGCGTCAGCTCCAACAGCTGGCGATTGCGCCCAACCAAGTCCGCAAGAAGGCCGATCACGAACGTGATGGTCCCAGCCGTTAAGAGCGCGCTACCAATAATAAGCGATTGGATCTTCCCCGCTCCGGTTTCAAAGAAGTAGAAATATAAAAACCGGATGATCGGAATGGCACCAATGAACGCGATTATCAGACCAATCATCGAGAAAATCCGCAATGGCTGGTACATGGCGTACATCAAAAGCGCCGTCGCTCCGGACTTCTGGATGAACGATGGGATCGATTTAAAGAGCCGTGACTCGCGAGTCTTCGGATTGGTGCGAACCGGAACGCTCGTGACAGCGAGCCCTTTGTTACCCGCCTGGATCAGCATCTCGATTGTGTAACTGAAGGTCGAGACAATATTGATCCTGACAGCCGCACTGCGCGAAATCGCGCGGAAACCACTCACCGCATCCGGAATCTGCACGCCCGAGAAGGTTCGCACCACTGCACTGCCAAACTTTTGCAGCAACCTCTTTACCGGCGAGAAGTGCGTGATCCCGTCGGTTTGCCGGTCACCGACAACAAGCTCCGCCGTCCCATCGACAATTGGTTGAACAAGTTTCGCGATGTCAGGCCCATAGTATTGGTTGTCACCATCCGTGTTGACGATGATGTCAGCACCTTTGTCAATCGCACAGCTGAGACCACGAGCGAAAGTTCTGGCGAGACCAAGGTTAGTCGGATTGACAAGAATGTGGTGGACGCCCAGATCGCGTGCGACTTGAGCGGTCCCATCAGTCGAACCGTCGTCGATGACCAGGTATTCGATAACGTCAATGCCATCGATATACGTTGGCAGATCGCCCACCGTCTGACCCAAGGTATCGCGCTCGTTGTGACAGGGAATTTGGATGATAAGCTTCACGCGCGCACCCTCAGCTCATCATGAGAACGGGCACGCCCCAGCAGCGGCCTATAAATCGGAGCGGCAATCAAGACGGCCACGGGCAAGAGCCATATGATCCGCATCTGATAGCGCCCATGCGGTCCTGACAGGGCGCCGCACATCGCGGCATTCGCAAACAGTGCCATTACGACAAAACCCGCGAACTGCATCCTCTCCGTTCGCCAGTTCAAATCTCGCAAGGCAAACGCCAGAAGCAGCACCAAAGACAACATCGAGACAACAACGGCCGCCCACAAAGTCACCGTCGTCGGCATCTCGCCGTTCGCAGCCCGGCTTTGCGATATCACACTAGCCGCATCTGGCGGATAGCGATCGTGGATCTGATCCACGTGCTTTCGCGCATAGTTGAAAATCGAAAACTCGAACGAGACAAGCTGCTGCAAGGTTGCAACGGCGGACACGCCGATCACCCCAATCGGATCATGCAACAACACTTCGAAGAAGAAGGCTTTGTCCTGGCCGGCCATGCGGCGTTGGCCTTCCTCGTCCGCTAACTGAAACACACCTTGCGACGGCAAGCGGCTCCACAGAAAATGGTCACTCTCTTGCGGAAGGTTCTCTAGATGAGAACACAATTCCCAAGACTGGGAGTCGGCGGCACAGGATGCTTTGAGGAAACCCATACCCGGTCCCGCCGCCGTCATGCGGGCCGATAGAAACGGAGGGCTGATCGGCGGCTTCTTGAGCGCTTGCTCAATGGCCAGGCTGAAAGCCAAATTGGCCAGGACGCCGATGCTCACGACGCCAAGGGAGGCGCCAGCTTTCTGCAGCATGTCCCATCGCGTGGAAGAGACAACCACGCCCACGGCGCCGATGATGATGGCCATGAGCAAAATCGTGATGTGAAACGTCACCATCACCGCAGCGCTGGCAAGCAGCACCAGCTTTTGCCATTTGGATGACCGTTTCCACGTCACCAGAAGCGTTACCATGATCAGGATCAGCAGCCCTGCAAACACGTCCGGCATGAGCAGACAAACGTAAAAGGGCAGCGGCGTTGCTAGCGCCAGAAAGCAGAGCACAACCGCCAACAGTCCCACGCCATGCTCCCGTCGCGCATTCATGAGCGACAAGCAAACGCAATCAGTGCGACGCTGATGAAGGCCTGCAGGACGATCGCCCCCCACGGACCGAATGCCAGGATGGGCAAAAAGATCAGAAAGCCATAATAAATCGACCGGCCAAGCAGAACCGGCCGCGTGGGCTCGACTTTGGCCGCATCCTTAGCCGCAGAATCGGCAACGTCTTGGCCCCGGGCTACCTCCAGCCGGTCCGACCAACCGGATTGGTAGCCCGTGACATAGACAACGGCGGCATCGGCCACGCGGATGTAGGAGCTTGAATCGAAGAACCAGAACGGCCCCTTGTTGACAAGGGCAGGCCAAAGCATGAGCGCTGTCGCCACGATCAAAATAGCGAGACGGCTAAACCTCTTATCTTTATGAGCGAGCATCGGATGCCTACTGATCTGCTTAACACTTCCTTACGCAGACCAACTGCTCCTGACAAGCTACTAGACGTTTAATGAGTATCTGCTCCTAAGCTATGGCTAACGTCTGTCCCAAATCCGCACGCCCCACGTTGGAAAAGTCCGGCAACCGCAAATTGACAAGCCAAGGATCGCCTCGCCCAAATCAAAAGTAGGCTATGGCGTAAAAAAAGCAGCCGGAACAAGCCGGCTGCCTCCTTAGTCACGGATTTCAACCTCGGTGCCTTACGCGGCCTTTTGGTTGATGCCCTGGTTGGCGAGGCTGTTGAGCTTGCCGTCCGCTGCATGCTCTTCATCAAGATTTTGCTGAAGCAGTTTCGCGCAATCGTCACGGCCCAGTTGCTTGGCCCAGGCGACGAGTGTGCCATAGCGCGTGATTTCATAGTGCTCGACGGCCTGCGCCGCCGCGATCAGCGCCGCGTCCATCACTTCCGCATCGCCCACGTCGCTAGCGATTTCGCTCGTCTCCTTCAAGATGCCATCAATAGCCGGGCATTCAACGGCCTTGGCCTCGACGCCATGCTGCTTAAACACCTGCTCCAACCGGTCCAACTGCCCTTCAGTCTCCTTCAGATGAGACTGAAAACCGCTCTTCAGTTCAGCGTTGTTGGCCTTTTCGATCATGCTCGGCAGACCCTTCTTGATCTGCTTTTCGGCATAATAGATGTCGCGCAGCGTATGCACGAAAAGGTCGTCAAGTGTTTTAATACTGCTTGAGAATAGTCCCATGTCATCAGTCCTCTTTTTCTATGTGAGTGTTTAGGGGGGTCGTGTTATCCGCTCACCAGCCGCACCTTCGCGTGCCGGCTGGCATCGTCCGGACCTGCCATTTTCTCCCCCTGCATCACGGCCGAAAGTCCTTCGAAGAGGAACTTCAAACCGTGGACACCACTGTTGTCCCAGTATTCGCCCTCGCGCGCTTCAACGCGAATGATCACCAGGCTCGGGTCGGTTTTCCCGCCCGGAAACCACGGACGCCAAGAATCGGACCACAAGCGGTCAATCAACGACTTGTCTTTTTCGAACGTTGCCCGGCCGGAAATCGAGCCAAACTGTGTGGCGCTTTGAAACGTCACCAGCACATCGGGCGAGCGCAAAATCTCATCAACTTTCGGCGAGTCAATCCTGGTGGCGAAATAGGCATCAGCATCCGGCTGCAACTCGGCAACCGCCATTGGCCGCGCGTGCATACCGCCACTCTCGGCGCGCGAAACCAGCATCGCCGTCGGGAAATCTTTGAGCAGATGGTAGAGATGTTCTTGGGGCTTGGGATAGTGATCGCTCATGGCGTTCTCCTCTTTGCAGAAGAACGCCAGCCGGGCGCACGCCGTTCCGGCCTTACAGCATTGTTACAAATAAAAAACGAGCGGCGGCTGAATGTTCAGCCGCCGCCCGTTTTAAAATTGCGCAATCGTTAGATTACGTCGATTTCTGCCGGCAGATAGCTCGTGACCTCAAGGCCAACTTCCTGCTCGCGAACCTGTGGCTTCATCCAAACCTTCATAGCGTTCTCCTTTGTTTGTCTTGCTTGCTACGGTAACTAAACGCGCAAACAGCGAAATGGTCTAATCTGATGTTTTGATGCTCGCCATAACCATCCCTAATCAGCCTAGCTTCTCCGACCGTGTAGCCCCATTTTCAACGCGATAACCACTACAGTGCGTCCATCGGCTGTAAACCATAAGGCTTTAGAAATGGCCCAAAAGGCCCCGCTTCCCAAGGCCAACTCAATCGAATCCGTCTCCACCGGTTTGACGTACCTTGCGCTGACCGGAGCCTTCCTCACGCCATTAATCACGGCGACAGGGCCTCTGCCGCCGGCAATCGAGGCTAAGGCGGTTACCACGCCCAGCAATGTTGCAGCGCAAGAACCAACTTCCAGCAAACGAGCAACAACAGCCAAGGCGGAAGATACCGCCAAGCCCGCAGAAGCCACCCAAAAGAAAATAAAAGCGTCTAAGCCCGACACGCTGGCCGCGGCCAACGACCAACTTCAATCCGTAAAAGCTAGCGATGCGCCTAGTGGTGAGGACGAAGCGAAGATCGCCCTTCCCAAGCGTCCAACCGCGCGCCGCGCAAAGGCCAAAGAAAAGACGGCGATGAAGGCGGAAACGCCATCACCCAAAACCACGATCGAAGCACAAAGCGAAGAACCAGACCCTGAAAAAGAGTGGAGTAATGACGACGTCACCGCGGCCCTGAAGGAATGCCTGCGCCTGCTTGCCCCGGTTGATGTTGAAGTCGCGCCAAATCCTGCCATGCGTAAGGGGGACTGCGGCACCCCCGCTCCCGTACTGCTCAAGTCTATTGGAACGTCGCCGCGCATAACTTTCAAACCCGCAGTGGAAGTGAACTGCCCGATGGCCGTCGCCTTGAGCGAATGGGCCAGGGATACGCTGCAGCCCGCCGCACGCGACATCTACGGCAGCTCGGTAACCGGCTTGGCCTGGGCCTCCGGCTACTCCTGCCGCAACCGCTACGGAAAAGCCAACACGCGCCTTAGTGAACACGCTCTCGCCAATGCCATCGATATCGGCGGTTTCAAATTGAAAAACGGCAAGGTCGTTTGGCTCAAGTCCGGCTGGGGCTCAACGAAACGCGACTATCTCGCCGCCGAAAAGGCCAAGCGGAAAGCGGAAAAGGCCGCCGCGGAGAAGAAGGCCCAGGAAGAACGGGCCAAGAAGGAAGAAAAGTCACCGACAATCGCGGCGAAGAAAAAGACGACTCGCGCCTCGTTGTCACCAGACGACATCCCGAAAGGCGATGGCTCCAAGAAGACCGACGCCAACGAGGCAGGCCAACTCGAGCAGGACATCAAGCTCGTCGACGGCAGCAAGACTAAGAACGGGCAATTCCTTCGCCGTCTGTTCAAAGGAGCCTGCGGCCTTTTCGGAACGGTCCTCGGCCCTGAAGCCAACGAAGCTCACCGCGATCACTTTCATTTCGATTTGAAAGCCCGTAAACGCCGCGCGGTCTGCCACTAGCCAACGGCTAGACGGCATCCAAAAACAAGAACAAACGCTGGAAAGAGCGCGGCAGCAAAGCGCCGGCGGGCGCTTGCTGCCGCATGTGAAGCCGGGGATACGGGACTTCCCGGGGCCTCCAACAGTTTGGCTTTACCGGTCGGGAAAACGGCTCAGCCAGAGGGCGCAACAATCGACGTCAGTCTCGGGAAGTGACTTGGAACGAAGCGCCGCCCTGTCCGTGTAGGACTTGCGTACCGTACATATCCTTACTACTATCGTCAAGATTAAATTTCACAAAGCAAGGGCGATGATCCGTGTCCCAGACTGAAGAGCTCACGACGCCGCGACGCCTCAACGCCGAAGACTTGTTTGCGGGCTCAAAAGAAGTCCTGATCGTTCACGGCGGCGAAGTTTATACCCTGCGCATCACGTCCAAGGGACGGCTATTGCTGACCAAGTAGCCAGCGTGACCAGCCAACCCGGCGCCCAACAGCGAATGGCTTTTAAGCACCCAGTTCCGGATTGACGCGAGATGGTTTCAACGCGTTGACGGCCTTAAGCGCATACTCATCGAGACCCTTGCCGCCTGTCTCCTTCACATACGCGGTAATCGCATCGCGCATGCGCGGCTCCCAAAACTTTTGCATATGGCCGGCAGTCTGCGCGACAGCGCGCTTCTCACCTTCAATGGCGTAAGCGCGCGAAATCTGGTTGGCCATCAAGACCAGGCGGTCAGCACCGTGCAACATGAACGTCTTTTCCTGTCGTAGAATCATCCAATCGGCCGGGGGTCACAATGCGCTGACCTCCGGTGAAAACTTCAAAGGCATCACGCCGGGCGATTGCCACAAGCGTCATGTTCGCTGCCTCCGCCGTGCGCAACGCCAACGACGTTGGCGCGGAAACCGCGACAATCACTGGCGCACCTAGAGCGGCGGTCTTCTGCACCATCTCCACCGAAACACGGCTCGTCAAAAGCACAATGCCGGTCGCGGGATCAATATCCGTCTTCGCGATCGCCCCGGAAAGTTTGTCGAGCGCGTTATGCCGCCCAACATCCTCGCGAAGCGCTACCAGACCTGCCTCAGGCGTCCAGAAACCGGCTCCGTGAACGGCCCGCGTTGCACGGTTCAAAACCTGCTTCGGCTCCAATGAAGCGAGCGCGGAACGCACCTGCTCGGCTGAAAACGTCGCCGGGCTGTCTACACGGGGCGGGGCTGCAACGGCCGCTTCCAAGCTTTCCACGCCGCACAAGCCACATCCCGTCGGCCCAGCAATCTTCCGGCGCCTCTGAGCGTGCGCCTGACCCGCCCCCGGAGCGAGCCACATCCGCACTTCCATCCCATCGGCGTGCTCAACCACCTCCAGCTCGCGCAAGTCGGCGCGACCCGAAATCATGCCCTCCGACAGCGAAAACCCGTAACCGAAGTCTTCAAGATCCGCCGGCGTGGCCATCATCACAGCATACGTAGAGCCGTCATAGACCAGCGCCACCGGCGTCTCTTCGGGAATGGCCCGCGCCGCGACTGTCTCAGTGGTCTGCGCCACGCGCAGAGCACGAACCTCTGTCACGGGCGCAGGCATCCACTCTTACTCCGCAGCCTCTTTGACCGGCGCGATGCGGCGGCTCTTGCGGGTGAATTCGTCGTAGTCTTCCTGATAGTCAGTCGGACCATTCGACGGCGTCACCTGCACCGCGGTCACCTTGTACTCCGGACAGTTCGTCGCCCAGTCTGAGTAGTCGGTGGTGATCACGTTCGCCTGCGTCAGCGGATGGTGGAACGTCGTGTACACGACACCAGCTGCCACGCGGTCAGTGATCGTCGCACGCAATGCGGTCGAACCGGCACGGCTGTCGATCCGCACCCAGTCACCCTCATTCACACCACGCTGCTCGGCGTCGTGCGGATGGATCTCAAGGCGGTC
>JBGTSB010000041.1:0-30026 GCA_041940525.1 Hyphomicrobium sp. | reverse complement strand
GAGTGTGAAGCCCCAGCTTGAGATGGTTGCCGCAGCTTCAGTGGCTGTTGATCCGATCACGGCCGCTGGGCTGTTCATCGCGAAGTAGATGCCGGGCTCTAGAACACAGGCCGCGACGAGCGCCATGATGGCGACGAAGCTTTCCATGAGCATGGCCCCATAGCCGATGAAGCGGACGTGGACTTCGTTGTCCAGCATCTTCGGGGTGGTGCCGGATGAGATCAGCGCGTGGAAGCCGGAGACAGCGCCACAGGCAATGGTGATGAAGAGGAATGGGAACAGGGAGCCCTTGAACACTGGGCCTGTTCCGTCGACGAAGCGCGTCATTGCGGGCATCTTGAGTTCCGGCAAGACAATGAAGATGCCGATGGCAAGGCCGACGATGGTGCCGATTTTGAGGAAGGTCGACAGGTAGTCGCGTGGCGCTAGAAGCAGCCAAACCGGCAATACCGAGGCAATGAAGCCGTAGGCAATGAGCATGAGTGCAAGGGTTTCGCCGGAGAATGTAAACATGGCGGCGGTCTCGGGGTCGGCTGCGATAAACTGCCCGCCCCAGATTGAGGCCATCAGCAAGCCAAATCCGATTAGTGACATTTCGCCGATGCGGCCTGGCCGCAGGTAGCGGCCATAGACACCCATGAACACGGCGATAGGCATGGTCGCGAAAACAGTGAAGGCTCCCCAGGGGCTGTGAGCCAGGGCCTTGACGACAACGAGCGCAAGCACGGCCAAGAGGATGACCATGATCATCAAGACGCCGATCAGGGCTATGGTGCCTGCGGAGGGGCCCATTTCGGCGCGGATCATGTCGCCCAGTGAGCGGCCATCTCGGCGGGTCGACGCCCAAAGCACGATCATGTCTTGCACGGCGCCGGCCAGGACGACGCCTGCCAAGAGCCATAGCGTTCCAGGCAAGTAGCCCATTTGCGCGGCTAGCACTGGCCCGACGAGCGGCCCTGCGCCGGCTATGGCGGCGAAGTGGTGGCCAAACAACACCCAGCGGTCCGTAGGACAATAGTCGAGGCCATCGTTATGACGCACGGCTGGCGTCGGACGGTTGGGGTCGAGTTTGAGCGCGCGGTTGGCGACGAACAGACCGTAGAAGCGGAATGCGATAAGATAGACGCAGATGGCGGCGGCAACGAGCCATCCTGCGTTGACCGTTTCACCGCGCGATAGCGCCACAATTGCGAGTGAAGCAGCGCCAAAGATGGCGACCAATCCCCAGCCAACGCTTGGCAGTACTCTTGTCATAGCGTTCCTCCCACGGCTTGTTGAGTGCCTCTTAGGGCTGCCGCTGGGAACTATGAATAAGGGGAACTGCTTCGCTTTGAAAAGAGCTGCGCTCTGATTTTATTTTTGCTGTTCGATTGTTGTGAGCCGCATGGCTCATATTCTTCTTATGTTCCGGGACTGTTGGGTATTGGCTGCGATCCTTGGGTTTTGCGGCTCAGCGTGACGATGTTAGGGGTTGCACTTCAGTTTGTACGCAATATTCCTCACCCCGCACGGTGTTCCGCGCCGTTTCTTTCAACACGTGACGCGAAGAGTGTTCGACTATGAAACCCGAAACTTCCGGTGAAGAGAGCGCTGTGCCAAATGCAGTCGCCAATATCGATGCCAATCAACTGTGGGGATCGCTGCAAGATTGGCTGACGACCCACTACATGGAAATCGCCATTGCCGTGGCTGCCGCCATCGGCATCTATCTTGTTTTGAATGCGATTAGAGCTTTTGGTCTGAAGTTGCGTGACCGGGGAGACCCGGACAAGGCATCGATCGTATCGGTTATTGGCCAAGCGCTTTGGCAGACGAAGCAGTGGTTCATGTTAATCACTTCGATCAAGCTCGTCGCGGCTTACGCGGCGATGCCGCCAGCGTTGTCTCAAACGATCACCTTCCTATTTACGATTGCCGTGGTTTTCCAGGTGGCGATTTGGGCGCGTGAGATCGTGCTTGGCATGATCTATTACCGCGCGAAGGCTAGCGGCGATTCCGAAGATACGCTTGGCAGCGCGATGACGCTGATCCGGCTGCTGGTGACTGCTGTGATCTTTGCCATCGCACTGATCGTGGTGCTGGACAACCTGGGTGTTGATGTCACCGGGCTGGTTGCCGGTCTCGGTGTCGGCGGCATCGCCATCGGTCTTGCCGCGCAGGGCATTTTTGAAGAGTTGTTCGCAGCCCTGTCGATCATTTTCGACAAGCCCTTCAAGAAGGGTGACGCCGTGGCATATGACAACACGAGCGCGGCTGTTGAGAAGATCGGTTTGAAGACCACGCGCCTGAGAGCATTCACCGGTGAAGAGAAGATCATCTCGAATTCCAATCTTCTCGATAAGGAGATCACCAACCTGACGCGGCTTTCAAAACGGCGAATCAAGTTCGGCGTTGGTTTGATCTATCAGACAAAGCCGGATGACGCGGAGCGCGTGCCGGAAGTCTTGAAAGAGATTGTCGAAGGCTGTGGCCATACGTTCATTCGCGCTGGCTTCGTTGGTTTCGGAGATTCGAGCATCAATTATGAGGTCGAGTTCGACGTGGAAAGCCCGAGCTGGGATATTGTTTATAAGGGCCGTCACGATATCGGTCTCGGCATCTATCGCCGCTTTGCCCAGGAAGGCTTCGAGTTCGCGTATCCGACGCAGATGACCTTCACGGCGGGGCCGACCGGCGAGGCGATCATGCCGTATCCAGACGTGAAATTGGTCGCCACGGAGTCGTAGAGGTTTTTGAAGACCGGCCATCGCAGTCGGCGACAGCCGGTCCTCAACCTAGGCCTCGTATAGCATTTCGAAGCCGCCATAGATCAATCTCTTGCCGTCAAATGGCATCGGGTTTTGGTCGGGCTGCATGCGCGGGTCCGCCATCAGCTTGCCCATGCCTTCGTTGCGGGTTGTTTTGTCTGGCCAGATGACCCAGGAAAAGACGACCGTTTCGTCGTCCTTGCACTTCACGGCCATCGGGAAGGACGTGACTTCTCCGTTTGGGACATCATCGCCCCAGCATTCGGTCACCTTCAGCGCGCCGTGTTCTTTAAAGATGACTGCGGACTTTTTAGTAAACTCGAGGTATTCCTGCTTCTTAGCCGTGGGAACTGCCGCGGCGAAGCCATCGACGTAAGCCATTTGAATGCATCCTTGTTGTTGCTGCCTCGTTTCTCGACGAACAGCTGTGGCAGGTATCGACACGCTTCCTCATATATATTTTGTCAGGTGGCTCCTAGCCTTTGACAAATTTGGGCGCGTCGGTGCATCTGGCCCATTCCAACCCAATTCGATGGCCTGAGGGCCGTCCTCCACACTCCCGGATCGACGATGAGCGCACCTGAATTGTCCGCCTATTTTTCTCTCGCCAAGGATGCCAAGGCATGGCCCTTCGAGGAGGCGCGCCGTTTGATCAAACGATTGGAACGGCTAAAGACCAGCGATAATAAGACGGTGCTGTTCGAGACCGGGTATGGGCCGTCCGGCTTGCCGCATATCGGAACGTTCGGCGAGGTCGCGCGGACCAGCATGGTGCGGCTCGCGTTCGAGGTTCTGACGGAGGGCCGATACAAGACGCGGCTCGTGTGCTTCTCGGATGATATGGATGGGTTGCGGAAGGTGCCCGGCAATGTCCCGAACAAGGCATTGCTTGAGGCCGCGCTGGACAAGCCTTTGACGAGCGTGCCGGACCCGTTCGAAAAGTTCGAGAGCTTCGCCCATCACAACAACGCGATGTTGCGGGAGTTTCTAGACCGGTTTTCATTCGACTATGAGTTCTTCTCCGCGACGGAGTGCTACAAGTCTGGCGTGTTCGACGAGACGCTGCTGCGGATGCTGGCCGTGTACGACAAAGTGATGGACATCATCTTGCCGACGCTGGGCAAGGAACGTCAGGCAACCTACTCGCCATTCCTGCCTGTATGCGCGCGTACGGGCCGCGTTTTGCAGGTGCCTATGGTGGCGCGCGACGTTGAAGCCGGCACGATCACCTATGTCGACCCGGAAACGAACGACAAGGTTGAGACCCCTGTCACAGGCGGCCGCGTGAAGTGTCAGTGGAAGGCTGACTGGGCTATGCGCTGGACGGCGCTTGGCGTCGACTATGAAATGGCCGGCAAGGACCTCATCGATAGCGTCACGCTATCGTCGAAGATCTGCAAGGCTTTGGGTGGGGTTCCGCCGGAAGGCTTCAATTACGAGCTGTTTCTCGACGAGAAGGGCGAGAAGATTTCCAAGACGAAGGGCAATGGCCTGAGCATTGAGGAGTGGCTGACGTACGCGACGCCTGAGAGCTTATCTCTGTTTATGTTTCAAAAGCCGAAGTCGGCCAAGCGGCTCTATTTTGATGTCATCCCGCGGGCGGTAGATGAGTATCTTCAGTTTGTCGCTTCATTCCCCAGCCAAGAGCCCAATAAGCAGATTGAGAACCCGGCTTGGCACATCCACTCAGGGGCTCCGCCGCGTGCGGAGCTGCCGATCACGTTTGGCTTGTTGCTGAACTTGGTATCGGCATCGAATGCGGAAGACAAAACGCGACTGTGGGGCTTTATCCGTAAGTATGCTCCTGATGCGACGCCGGAGACGTATCCGGTTCTCGATCAGCTGGCCGGCTATGCGGTCGCCTATTATCACGCGTTCGAAAAGCCGAAGAAGACGTATCGCTTGCCGACAGAGCAGGAGCGGGCAGCGTTTGAAGCGCTGTCATCGGCACTGGCGGAGGCTGATGAGGGTGCGCGGGCCGATGAGCTGCAAACGCTGGTCTATGAGGCGGGCAAGTCGAACGGGTTTGCTGATAATCTTCGCGACTGGTTCAAGGCGATCTACGAGGTGCTGCTAGGTTCCAGCCAGGGTCCGCGATTTGGCGGCTTTATTGAGCTTTACGGCGTGAAGGAGACCCGGGAGCTTATCAAGCAGGGGCTATCTGGCAGTCTAGCCAAAGACACTTGAGCCGGTTGCCTTCGCTCGGGCTACTTGAGTTCCCACTCCTTCAGCAACACGCCGATCAGCTCTTCGGTGCGCTGGGAGATGCTGTCTGGCGTCCATTGGCGCGCGGCGCCGGCGCGCTGAGACAACAAGAACTCCGAACTTGTCAGAAACTTGCGTTTAGATGCCCAGTTTGACGTATCGGCAGCCTGGTTGTCGGATGCACGCAGGAACGTCAGGTTGCCCAGGCGGTGGGCGTGGTTCTGCACGACCTTGCGATCGGGAAAAACCTTCCGCCAAGGTGAGTTCGGCTCGCAGCTCTTTGGCAGGATGTGTTCGAGTGTCACGCGGACAGGATGCGTTGGTCCGGGATCCTGGCCAAGCGCGACTGACACGCGGCGCAGAAGGCGTGCTGCGTAGTGCTTTGCATCGAATGTGGGTGAGCGCAGGTTCGTTAGCGCGGTGTCCAGCATCTTCTTGGGTATCTTCAACTCTTTCAGGGAGTCTGCCTTGCCGCCCTTATCGACTTCTCCGAGGAGCCGCAAAATGTGTCGTTGTCGTTTGACGGGATCGGTGCCTGCGATACGCATGATCCAGACGAGCCGTTCCAGCCGGCGGAAGAATACGGCGGTATCGGGATCGGCTTCGTCGCGCTTGTCCAGCCAGTTGAGCACGGCCGGTATCCAGTAGTTGCCGTCGATCCAGGTCATTTGCCGGATGGCGGCGCCAATAACGTCTTGATCTCTGGCGTGTCCAATGCGTCCGGCGCGGATGCGGGCAATCGTTTCAGCGCCGGGTAGCAGCACTTTCTCGAAGAAGCTGGCGCCTTCCTTGTTAAGCGAGAACACTTTTGGCAGGTCAGCTTCGACCGGTTTGTCGGATAGGGAGCGCAGGCGCAATGTCCGCAAATGATGTAGCAGTGCGTGCAAATCGGCTGAGCCCAGCAGGTTCTCCGATTTCTCCCAGCAGAGCTGGCACAGTCTTCGTTCTTCGGCCGGCACGACGGAGAGTAGACTCGCTTTAGCGCGGTCCGTTGGCGAAAACTCTAGCCTTGTGTCTTCCTCAATCTGCAGAATGCGCCAGGCTTCATCCTCTTCTTCAAGGGCGCACTCCAGGATGAGGCAATTGTCGGCGAGAAATTTTGCGATCGCACGGCGGACCTTGGCGTCACAGTTGTCCGAGAGCAGCTCGGTGCGCACATAGTCCCGGTTTTCAATGATGTTGCGTTGCGTTTCCGACAGGCCGAGCAGGTCATTTTCGGGTGCCTGCCTGGTGGCACCAGGTGCTTGCACATATTGCTCGATAAATCTTGCCAGCGAGTGCTGCGCTAGCAAATGAAACGTCTGATTGGCGATGAAGCCATGGAGACGCGCGCGCTCCTGCTCATCTTCCTCAAGATCGCGCAATACGGCGAACAGCAACGTCAACGTCATAACGCGCTGGTGCCCATCGACCAAACCTGTGTGAGGATCGCTTGGCTTTTTCGCCAGCGTAATCTTGCCGAGGAAATAGCGGCTGGAACCGTTTTCCATGGCATCCAGGATATTGGTGAGCAGGCGGCCTACTTCGGAGGAGTGCCAAGCATATGCGCGCTGAAACCAGGGCAGGTGGAACACGTAGGCGCCAGACAATAGGTCTCGGACCGTCAAAACCTTGACTGAAAGGTACTCGCTCACACGCCCCCCAAACCGGCACTCCCCGTGCCGGCGCTCACCAACGCTGTGTATCATGCCGTGAAGTGTTTTGTCAGACGAGTTTCTGACAGGTAGAAGGGAGCAAGAGACGGGCCTGAAGGCAAGAGTTGAATGACCCAATTGCGGCATAGCAGTTTGTCTTGAAGTTGCCCTATAACCACACGTTTCTTTGCTGCCCCTGGAAAGCCGTGAATGTTTTCAGCGCTATACGGATTTGCCCGCCCTGTCTTGTTCGCGTTCTCGGCTGAAGAAGCGCACAATCTTGTTCTCCATTCTCTTGAGCTTGGCCTGTATCCGAAAGATGCCGGACCCGACGCTTCTTGCTTGGAAACTGTGATCTGGGGCGTTCATCTGCCGAACCCGATCGGGATTGCGGCGGGCTTTGACAAGGACGCGCGTGTTCCTGACGCGTGTCTGGGTATGGGTTGCGGTTTCGCGGAAGTCGGCACGACGACCCCGCTAGCGCAGGACGGCAATCCAAAACCGCGCGTATTCCGATTGCCAGCAGACCGTGCTGTGATTAACCGGCTGGGGTTCAACAACGCCGGGCACGGGGCAGCGCTGGAGCGGTTGAAGCGCAGAACACGCAACGGCGTCGTGGCCGTCAACATCGGCGCGAACAAGGAATCGCAGGACCGGGCTGGTGACTATGTGGCTGGCCTGCGTGCGTTCTACGATGTGGCGAGTGCTTTCACCGTCAATATTTCATCGCCGAACACTCCGGGCTTGCGGGACCTGCAAGCACCCGGGCAGCTGGATGACTTGCTGGGCCGTGTGATGGCCGCGCGCGAAGAGCTGGCCGCCTCGGGCAAGAGCCGGATACCGGTCACCGTGAAGATTTCGCCCGATATTCCCGAGGCGGACATCGCCGGTATCTGCGCACGCCTGGTTGCGCACAAAGTGGATGCGATTGCGGTTTCGAACACGACGCTGGCGCGGCCGGAGCTTATGTCTAGGGAGGCGAAGCAAGGTGGCGGGCTGTCGGGTCGGCCCTTGTTTGAGCGGTCCACGATCATGCTGGCGCGCGTCTATCAGGAGACAGGCGGTGATGTTCCGCTGATTGGTATCGGCGGGGTCGACAGTGGAGAGACGGCGCTCGCCAAGATCGAGGCCGGGGCGACGCTTGTGCAGCTCTATACCGGGCTAATCTATGAGGGCCCGCAGCTGATTGGGCGGATCAAGTCTCACCTGTCCAGTGTGTGCCGTGCGCGCGGGGTGGCGAACCTTTCGGCGCTGCGTGGCAGCTCTGCCGCCGCCTGGGCTGGCAAACCGCTGCAACCGGTCAAGGGGCCGTAAGGCGCTCGTTCGGTTACTCTGATCTCAAGTCGTTAAGGTCTTCGTGGGCTTCAAACGAGCCAGCGATTACTCACTCGCATTTGCTAATTAGTTGATCCTGTAGCGGGGTGGGTCAATCGCTATTTGAAAAACGCGTGGAACTACCAAGTCTTGTGCCAGCTGGTCGCAGGAATTACAGACATATTAACCATACTATAATTTTTCCACTCCCGTCCTTGACACGCTTATGCACGTCTGTCGGCCGACACCGAAAAAGTTAACGTGTCGACGCCGTTGGAAGACAGCCGCAAAGGCGCTCCGGCGGGGGATGAGTGGGAGTTGAGTTATGATCATGAGCTTAGGTCGTGGCGCCGGTGTGCGCCGCGAAGATAATTGCGGTGCGCGCTTTTTTGCCATGGTGGCAGGGTGCTTGATCGCCGTGTTCACCGCAATTGTTTGGACAGCGTCGCCTGTTCAAGCCGCATACGGTCCGGATACATTCCGGGGCTACGGCAAGTACGGTTATGTTGGCAACGTCGGCAAGCGTAAGACGCGTTTGCGCCGTGGTGTTCGCAAGTACACCAAGCGTTCCAGCCGTTCGCGCCGCCGCGGTAAGAGCCGCCGCTATGCCGCTCTCGGCAACAGCGCGCGTTACGGCTACAAATCCAAGCGCCGTACTTCTAAGAAACGGACAGTCCGCCGGAAGGCCCGTCGTGCCGTCAAGAAGCCGCGCCGTTATGCAGCGCTGGGTACAACGGCCACGGATGCGGTAGCGCCGAAGCCCGCGTTGAAGAGCACCGGCGGTATCCGCTGGGTGGCTTCGTCGAGCTGCCTCAATGGCACCTTGCGGTCGATCGTTTCGCAAGTCGCGGCAAACTATGGTTCGGTCACCGTGAACTCCACGTGCCGCAGCCGCAGCCGCAACCGCCGCGTTGGCGGTGCCCGCAAGTCGCATCATTTGACCGGCAATGCCGTTGACTTCCGCGTGCGCGGCAACGTTCGCGCCGTCTACGCTTACTTGCGCAGCAATAGCAGCGTCGGTGGCTTGAAGCATTACGGCGGTGGCTTGTTCCACATCGACACTGGACCGCGCCGCTCCTGGTAATACGGTCCAGCGTTTCTCCGGCGGTTCTCGCGAACCGCCGGAGTTCGCTTGTCTGGATGTTAGTTCAGTCTGCCGTTCCGACGCCGGTTGGCATCGGGCACGTCACGCCGGTGCCGCCTAACCCGCAGTAGCCGTGAGGAACCTTCGCTAGGTATTGCTGGTGGTAATCCTCGGCGAAATAGAATTCGGGTGCCGGCAGGATCTCAGTCGTAATGGGGCCGTAGCCGGCTTTCCGCAGTCCTTCCCCAAACGCTGCCTTCGTTTCTTCTGCTAGCGCGCGCTGGGCATCTGAAAACGTGTAAATGCCCGAGCGATATTGCGTGCCACTATCGTTGCCTTGGCGCATGCCTTGGGTTGGGTCATGGCCTTCCCAAAACGTCTTCAGCAGCTCGGCATACGGCAGCTTTGCCGGATCGAAGACAACCAGCACGACTTCGTTGTGTCCGGTCTGTCCGGTGCACACCTCGTCGTATGTTGGGTTGGGTGTCAGGCCTCCCGCATAGCCGGCGGCCGTGATCCAGATTCCGCCGCTGGAAAACTCCCAGAATTTCCGCTCCACGCCCCAGAAGCAGCCCATGCCGAACATGGCTTGTTCCATACCGTCCGGATACGGGCCTTTGAGGGGCCGGCCGAAGATGAAGTGCTCGTGAGCGGTCGGGATCGGGGTATCGCGCCCTTTGAGAGCTGTCGTCGGCGTCGGCATTTCCAATTTCTTGCGGGCGAACAGCATGGTATGCGGCTCCTGTTCCGGGGGATGGCGTCTTTCGCTATAGTCGGGAATATGGGGGTTGGGCTGGCTGATGTCAGCCGCAGGTGAACTGACGAGGACGAGTGATGAGTGAGGCGTTGGACGCGCAAACCCACGAACGGATCGACTATGGCGCTAGCGGTATTCGCAAGACGCTGTTTTCCTTTCTCTTTCTGATCCTTCTTCCCTTCTTCGTCAGCCTTCCAGCGATGCTCTGGATGCGCCTGAAGGGGCAGCTCTGGCAGGATACGATTGGCCTGGGCATTCTGGCCGCCGGCTTCACAATCATCATGGGCCTCGTCGTGATCGAGTTGATGTTCTCGCTCCGGGCCAAGGTTCACCTGGGCAAGGATCGGGTGAAGATGACGTTGCCGTCTGGGCGCGGGCCGACGCCGATGCTGCGCTACAAGACGTATGACATTCCCTACGACCAGGTCCACACGGTGGAGACGCGCCGGGAAGTTTATGGCGGCAAGATCGCGCCAGTGCTCCTGCAGGGCGCGCGCATCGAGACCAAGGATGGGTCGGTCATACCGCTCGGCTATGTGTCGGAGACCTGTGTTGACCCGTGTCTGCCGTATCCGGAGATCGCCAGCAAGATTGCCGAGCGTGCCCGGCTGCCGATGATTGATCGCGGCAGCGTCCGCCGCTCTGTGCGCCACAAAATGCTCGGCCGCAAGCATACGCCGGAGCAGGAGCTGGTAGACGAGGCGCAACTGGCGGAGCTGAACCGTAGCCATTCGACGTTCGTGCTTGGCTTGGTTTGCTTCCTTGTTGCCTTGATGGCTATCGGGATCGTTCAGGACATCTCCAGCGGTATTCCGCGGGACGCTACCGCGTCGTTCCTGCAATTCTTGAACTGACGGCGATCTGGTTCGCCGACCTTAGTTAACGTAAATGTTGACCTTGTGGCGCCGGCGCCCGCCGTAGCCGCAGGCTAGCGCCAACAGCCCGAACAGCACGAATGTCGGCAGGCTCAAGACCGGAGCGATTAGCCCGTCCCAGACCCAGGGCGCGGTGGCGGCAATAATTGATTCGCGGGTCGTTTCAAGAGTTGCCGGTGCCATCTCCCGCCATTGCGAGACCACAGAGGTGGCTTCGAACGGTTGGCCGGCCGAAATTGGCCAGGAAAGGTCCGTTACAAGGGCGATTACGGCGACGAGCAGGAAGATCGCGGCAAGGAAGCGGAGGACGGCCAAGGTCGGGCTCCAACGGGTTTGAGAATTGTTTCGGGTTCGTGTTGCGCAAGGTGCGCATCCCGTTATAGTGCGCCGCTCTCGTAAAGCGAGTCTGGAGGAGGGGTGGCCGAGTGGTCGAAGGCGCACGCCTGGAACGCGTGTAGGCGGGGAACCGTCTCGTGGGTTCGAATCCCACCCCCTCCGCCATTTTACAATTCTCCCCACAATCACCCCCTAACTCCTTGAAAGGTAATGTGGTTTTTGGGGTTCGAAATCCCTCATTCCGCCAGTAGGCGAGACGGTCTGCCAAGGTCAGTTTTTACACCAGTTTCTTGTGCTCTGCACGCTCGGATGCCCATATCTCATGCGGGTTTTTGAGGAATCGGAACGCGAGTTCAAACTGGTCTTGAGAGCTGCGGCGTGGCGCGGCGTTGCTGCGCAGCTTCTCGGTGATGATTAGCTTGTCCTTTTCCAGCTGTGCGATGCGCCGCTCGTAAGCCGCGATGACAGATGTCGTAGAGCTCTCGACAATCCGGTCCAGTAGCTGCTCGATCTGCTTTTCTGTCTTAAATGCCTTGGCGATGTCCTCGGCGCGGTGGTGCGCTCATCCCATGCCGTGAAGAAGAGATCCTTGAAAAGGCTGACTGTTGAGGTGGCCGGGCGCAGATTGGCTGTCATCGACAAAGCATTGCGCGATGAGTCAGAGCGTACGGATGAACTCTATCTTCTCGGCATCAGTAAGATCCATGCCATCAAGATGGTGCAGCATCTTCGATCAGCTTGATGCTGGCACCTACTCGGTTGGCTTTGTTGCTCCGGAAGGTCTTGCGTTCACTCAGCAAGACGCAGGTGGCAACGAGTTCACCGACAGCGATGCCGACATCACGACCGGCATGACGGCAACGATCGACCTGGGCCCGGATGAGTTCCGCCAGACGCTTGACGCTGGCCTGGTTGCTGTTGAAGAGCCGCAGCTTCCCAAGTCGGCTCTTGGTGACCGCGTCTGGTTCGACGCCAATGGCAACGGCGTGCAGGATGAAGGCGAAAGCGGCGTGGCTCAGGTCACGGTTCATCTCAAGGACTCAACTGGCGCGATCATCTCGACGACGCAGACGGATGAGAATGGCTACTACATCTTCGATGAGCTCGATGCCGGCACCTACTCGGTGCAGTTCGAAGAGCCGGAAGGCTTGGCGTTCACGCGTCAAGATGCTGGCAGCAACGAGTTCGCCGACAGCGACGCTGATACGACGACTGGCATGACGGACACGATCGACCTGGGTCCGGATGAATTCCGCCAGACGCTTGACGCCGGTCTTATCGTGGCCAATACGCCGCCGATCGCGACGGATGATTTCGCCAAGACCTGCGCGACCAAGACCGTTACCATCGATGTTCTGGCGAATGATCGCGACCTCGATGGCGACAATGCCACGGCCTCGCTGAAGACCGGCGCGATCAATGGCACGGTGACGCAGAATGCCGACGGCACGTTCAGCTACACGGCGAACGAAGGCTTCTTCGGCACCGACACGTTCACCTATGAGCTGACGGACGAGCATGGCGCAACGGCGATGGCAACGGTTGAAGTCGATGTTCACGAGCCAACGCAGATCAAGGCTAGCATCGTTGGCGAGACTTCGATCATGGAGGGAACGTCTGGCACCTATAAGGTTTCTCTCGACCAGGCTGTTTCGGAAGACACATGGTTCACGATCCAGGTTCAGGACGGAACCGCCCAACGTGTCGACCGCAACGATGAGGACGCCAACAACCAGCATTTTGCCTGGGGTGGTTACATCGATCGTACCACTAAGACTCCGTATCTATGGTTCCACAGTGGTAGCGGTATCAATAGGTATGAGCGTTTCGACGGTCAGGTTTGGGATGAGGGCGCTCGTGACATTGCACGGAACCGCCGTGAAGCTGTTGGACCGGAAAGCGGGTTCTCCGAGTGGGACTACACGGTTCTGCAGGACGGTGTCGTGCAGGTTGGCGGTGAGCTTCGGGTTCTCGTCAAGGCCGGTGAGACGATGTCTACGACCTTTGACGTGAAGGCTTTCAAGGAAAAGATTCAGATCGACACCGACGGCTACGGCGACAAAGGAGCCTACGAATCTGAGGAAACCTTCAACATCGAGATCACGAATGTCGATCACGACGCAGATTGCGAAGAGATCACCGTTGAAGGTTTCGAGGGCAAGATCATCGATAAGTCCGAGTATGAACATGTGAGGCAAATGTCCTCTCCAATTGCTTTGGACCTCAACGGCGATGCCAAGATAGGAGTGACAGGCGAGACCTCGTCGAAAGACAAAGACGCTGATGCCGAGATTGGCCGCACGGTCGAATTCGACCTTGACGCTGACGGCGAAGTTGACACCATCGAATGGTTCGACGGTTCGGGCGATGGCATCCTGGTTGATATGTCCAAGATCGGCGCGGATGGTTCGATCGACGGTTCGGCTCTGTTCGGCGACGAAGGCGGCAAGTACGCCAACGGCTATGAGAAGCTCGCCAAGCATGACCTTGACGGCGACGGCCAGGTCTCGGGCGAAGAGCTCGCATCGCTCGGTGTCTGGATCGATGATGGCGATGCCATCCTCGAAGATGGCGAACTGATGTCGGCTGCTGACGCCGGGATCACCTCGGTGTCGACTGAGATGCAGTCGGTCTATGACGCTGAAGGCCGTGTGCTCATGCAGTCGACGGCCGAGGTTGGTGGCCAGACGGTTCTGACCGAAGACGTCTGGTTCCTGCAGGCCGGTGATGCCGCTGAAGCTCAAGCCGCCGAGCCGATGGCCGAGGAGCAGCCCATGATGGAAGACGCAGCCTGCGCGTAAGGTCAGGCCCAGCAACAAAAGCGAAGCGGAGCGTTTTCGGAAGGAGACGCTCCGCTTTTTGTTTTGCGATAAGTGATCAAGATGCTTCGCTGTTCGTTCAAATCCACACGAATACTTTAATCTGATATTCAGCTAACTGTTTAATGTCACTGAAAGACTGGCCGCCTATCTTTGTTGCAGGAGAGAGGCCCCATGTTTCAACGAGATTTTCTAAGCTGCGATCGTGGTTCGGTAGCGGTTACCTTTGGATTGTCTCTTGTGGTCCTGGTGATTGCTGTCGGGTGTGCCGTCGACTATGTCCGCGCGGTCCGTCTGCATATGGCTCTTCAATCGGCAGCAGACGCGGCGTCGCTGGCTGGGGCAAGCCATTCTCTGGTAAAGGTAGGGCGCCCCGGCCGTGGAGGAGGTACCGATCAAAAACGTATCAAGGTAGCCAAGAGAATCTTCGAGCAGAATTTAAGGGCTGCCGTTGGCTTGGATTTGACGCCGGACGTGCGCGTTGAGGATGGTGTCGTGAAGGTGTCCATCGAACATGTGTTGGGCACTGTCTTTATGAGGGTTGCCAATATCTATCACATGGACCTTGCCGTGCAGAGCGAGGCAGTGAGCGGCACCAGAGCTCAGCGTGATATCTACCTCGTCTTGGACATGTCGGCTTCGCTTGGTTTAGCCGCCGACGAGGTCAATCGACGACGGCTGATGCAGCTATCGCGGCCTTGGACCCGATCTTCCGGGGAATTTTCCGGGTCTCATCCGAATGGCTGCATGTTCGCCTGCCATGGCCGGTCAGGATTCGAGCCTTATGGTAAGAACAGTTATGATCTTGCCAAGCGTGCCGGCATCCGTCTGCGCGAAGACGTACTTCTGGACGCGAGTTCGGCTTTTATTCGAGCCGTGCTTGATCGGAGTATCCGTGCTGTCAGAGATGGCGATGTTCGCGTTGGCGTCTTTGGTTTCTCCAATAGTGCGCGATGGCTTTCCAAGCCGACTTCAAACCAGTCGTCGGCTATGAGGAGTGTTTCGACATTTCCAGAGAAGGACCGGGACGACACGTTGGCCGATGTCGCGTTCCCATGGTTCGAACGTCAGGCGCGAGGTGAAAGCGGGTCCCGGAACCGAACGTTTGTCATTGTCACGGATGGCGTTACTGGCGGGAAGTCTCGTAACTTCACATGGTCTGAACTGGACACTAGGCTTTGTCAGTCGTTGAAGGACAATGGCGCCGACGTCTTCGTCCTCGAGGTGAAGTATGAGGACCTGTCGGGCGATTCGTTCTACGATACATACGTTTCGAGATTTGACCGGAAGATCAGCCCGGCATTGGAAGCGTGCGCTTCCCCTGGACAACATATGCAGGCGAGTACGCCTGACGAGATCTCGGCGGCCTTTCGCGATATCGCTCAATCGATCAACCGGGCATTCACGCGGCTGGTCAATTGATAGCTAGTAAGCGGGCGCGGCTGTTCAGCCCGAAACGGCGCCATAGTACCAGGTGGGCTTGACGCCCGGGGCCACAAAAATTAGCTGGATATTCTGGACCGGTCCGGTCGTGGTCGGTCCTTGGCTGATGAAGGGCCATGTCATGGAGGGCAGGCATGAGCGAGTTGGCTCAATCGTTTCTGGAGCGCTGGACCGAGGAGAACGTTGCTGCCGTGCCGGCTGTCGAGCGCGAGGCCGAGGCAGAGCGGCTGGCCGCGGCATGCCGGGAGGAGGCCGAGCAGGAGGGCATTAGCGAAGACGAGCTCGACGAGGCTTGCCTGCAGTCTTCTGACGAAGAGCATGAGGATATCTTCGCTTTCATGCTGGCGGCCTTGGAGACGGCGTCTAGTGGCGAGGAGGACGAAGACGACGTCCTGGATGACGAGGACGACGAGGATTGAGCTTGGCGTGCCCAGCCGCCGGGAGAAGGCCTCGCGGGTCGCTTTGCGGTTTCCCTGCGGCGAATGTGCCCGGCCACAAATTCCCCTTGTTCAAAGAGCAACCTGAGCGCATATGTTGATTCTGGCGAAGAATGCCGCCCCCGCCCGCGTGAGGCTGAGCCTAATGGCTTAAGCGCACAAAGCTAAACGGCTAGCGCGAATAGGATGTAGGGAAGGCGGTTGCTTCCGGTGTTCGACAGGTAGGGTGGATTTTGTCCACCCTTCTGAGAACTTTAAGTAAACCGCCAAATCTCCATTCAGTTCCGCAACGAATTCCGAGCCCAGGCGTTGTCATCCATGACGCGTTGGAGCGCGTTTTTTGTCAGCGGGACTTTGAAGAATGGCGAACCTAGAGCCAAAACGCGAACGGGATGTGCGGATCGACTTTTTCCGCGGCCTTGCACTATTGCTAATTTTTATCGACCACGTTCCCGACAACCCGTGGTCATTTTATACGCTGAAGAACTTCGGCTTTGCCGACGCCAGTGAGGTGTTCGTGTTGCTGGCTGGCTTCTCGGCTGCGCTCGCTTATGGCTTTGGCCGTACCGGCGGGTTTGAAGGCACGAGGCAAAAGGCATTCCGTCGCGCCGGTGAGATTTACGTTTGGCATCTAGGCATTTTCGTTGTGTCGGCCGTGCTGCTTTATTCGGCGGCTTACATCTTCAGCCGCCCGGCGTACGTCGACAACATCATGCTGCGGCAGATCACGACCGCGCCCTTGCAGGCCATCCCAGGTACATTCGCGCTCGTCTATCAGCCCAACCTGATGAACATCCTGCCGATGTACGTCTTGCTAATGCTGTGGCTGCCCGTAGTCCTTTTGATGTTGCATCGCAGCGTCGCGCTTGCGCTTGGCGTATCCGTTGGCATCTGGGCGATCGTGTCGTTTTTCAAGATCAACTTGCCTGCCAACGGTCCAAACGGCGGCTGGTACTTTAACCCGCTAGCGTGGCAGCTGTTGTTTACGTGTGGTGCAGCGGCCGCTGTTCTAACCGCGCAGAAGGGGCTTTATGTACGACGCTGGCTGATGGTTCTGGCAGCTGCGTTCGTGCTGTTTGGGTTCCTGCGGGCCGCGCCTTGGACGCTCTGGTTTGGGTGGGAACCACTTTTTCCACGTAACATTGTGGGCCCCATTAGCAAGCATTACCTCTCGATCTGGCGTTTGGGACATATTCTTGCTTTGGCATACTTGGTGGCTTGCCTTCTGCCGGCGAATGCTGCATGGCTGCGCCGCTCCTGGGCTCAGGTCGTGGCGACCTGTGGCAAGCATTCACTGGAAGTTTTTGCATTTGGCACAGTGTTGTCATTTGCCGGTGGAATCGTCTTTCGGGAGCTGGGCCGTTCGTGGCCAGTTATTACAGCCGTCAACATCATTGGTGTGGGGAGTCTCCTTTGGTTGGCTTTGTATCTATCCCGGCGCAAGCAGCAAAAGCGCGTGGCAGCAGCGCCTGTCAGAATTCAAACGTCGCGAGCACCGTTGGCCATTACACCAGCCGAGTAAGGCTGCTGCCGGTCTGCGCGTTCGCCTTTATCACAATCTGTCTGCCGGCCGGCCATGTGCTGGCCTGCAGCGTTCCTAAGGACATGGTTCGTCTGTCGGCGCCGTTGTCGCGCTTCGCTATGGCGGTTCAGGACAAGAGCAATGCGCCGTTGAAAATCGTGGCGCTTGGCTCTTCCAGCACGGCGGGCACCGGTGCAAGCAAGCCGAGCCGAAGCTATCCAGCGCGGCTTGAAGGAGAGCTGCGTCAGATCTGGCCTGGCCGCAAAGTGCGTGTGGTCAATGCCGGGGTTGGCGGGCAGCTTGCCAGGCACATGGTTGCGCGGCTCGACAAGGACGTGCTGTCGAAGAAGCCTCAGCTTGTTCTTTGGCAGACCGGTGTGAACGACGCGATCCGGCAGGTGCCGATCGATGCCTTCAAGAAGCTTCTGGCGAAGGGTATTGAGCGGTTGCAGAAGGCGCACGTCGATGTCGTCTTGATCAACCACCAGTACTACCCGAAGTTTAAGAAGCTGAAGAACGGGTTTCGCTACATCGCGGCCATGCGCGACATTGCTCAGCGGTACAGTGTGCCAGTTTTGCAGCGCTTCAAGATCATGCAGCATCTACTGGCGTCCAATCAGCTGACTACGAAGACGATGTTGTCGCGCGATCAGTTCCATTTGAACGACAACTCGTATGGGTGCCTAGGGAAGGTCTTTGCGCAGTCGCTGAGATCCGCTACCGAACCGCGGCGCAAGGACATGATGGTGGAGCCTGCTTTGGCCGGTCAACGGCTCTAGGGGCTGGCTCTTTACGATCCGGGTGTGCTAGGCGGGTCTTGAATCAGGAATTCAAGGAACGAGACCGCTATGACGAACGTCACCGTGGTGGCACCGCGCACCCGGCATTCCCCTTGCGTTGGCATCTGTAAGCTGGACGAGCGGACTGGCCACTGTGTCGGCTGCGCACGTACTGGCGATGAAATCGGCCGCTGGTCTGGCATGAGCGAGGCTGAGCGCGACGCGATTTGGGATCTGCTTCCGGCGCGGCACGAGGAGATGTCAATCGCGATGCGGCTCATGCCGTGGATGCTGGATGAGCTTAGCGATTGGGTTGTTAAAACGATCGACCAGAGAATGGGCACGTGGGTGACCGGTTCGCCGGGAGCGGCGGCTGAATTTCCGTGTGTGCCGTCTCGTCAGATCGCGGTTGATCAATTAGATCAACGCATCGTGGCACGCGCCGAAGATGCCGCCTTCCGTCTCACACTCCATGAGAAGATCCGCGTTTTTTCGTTTGGCAAGGACGGCCCTTATGTTTTGGGGCTGCCTAAGGCGCGGGGCCGTTTGAGTGCTGACGCGACCTTTTCTGAGGTCGGGCCGGATGACGCCGCGCTTGATGCGCGCTTTGCGTCAGACACTTTATTTGACATGGGGTTTGGACGTCAGGCGTCGCGCTTTTGTATTCGCACATCCGATGCCAGCTTGCTGGACAGCTTGCGGGCTGTTGAGGGACAAAGTTGGGGGCAGGTGATGGCGGCGGCCGGCGGAGCGATCATGGCCGCGCAGCCGCATCGCGTTGTGGAATCGAAGCTGGCCCGCATCGAAGTCTACGCACCGATTCCAGCGCCTGGCGGATCGCCGCCGGCGGGAGCACACACGCATTTCTTGCCGGAGCTGATTGGTGCTGGAGAAGAAGCGCCTGCAAGTTTGGCGCTGCCAGACTACGCCTATCCGCTTGCGATCTTCTATCCGGCGTAGCGGAGCGGCAGCGCTGTTTCGTTCTATAGGCTAGTGCAGGTTCATGATCGCGTGGCTGAAGCCGAGATTGTGGCACTGCATTTGCGCGAAGTCTTTTTGAGCCTCCTTCAAAAGAGCTCGGTAGTGTGAGAGTTGCGGTTCGAGGCTATCGGCTTCCTTCTGTTTTCTTTGAATCTGATTTTCAATGATGAGTTCCCTAGCTCGTCGGTCCATCTCTTGATTTATCAGGCCAACCGTATCGCTTCCAGAAGGTCTAGATCGTCGGCCCGTCCTTGAGCGCGGGCTGGGGTAAACATTCATGCTGGCCTGGTTTGAGAGTTTTTCGCGCTCAAGCGCTGCGATCGACGATTGCAGCGCTGTTTTCCGGCTCCTCAATTCCTTCAGTCTGACACTAATGTCGTGAGCGTTGGCCGTTACTCGTTTGCAGAAAGTTTCGCGTGACATGGGGCCTCATTTTTACGATTGAGTGCCCATTATTTCTCCTGACAGGCTGGCGGGGATTTTATTGCGGCTGCAAAAAAGAAGTGTATACTGAAAATGTCAACGGCTTTGCCGGTGCGTAAGACATTGCGTTTTACAATGAGAAGAAATTCGCGTTTCTCGACCTTGGCCGCAGGGGCCTTGATAGCTCTGGTGTGGAGTTGTCCTGCTTTCGCCTATCTTTCCATTAACTCTGGATTCCAACTGTACGCGGGCAGTGAGAATCCGTTTCAGGGATTGAATGTGCCCCCTAGGCAAACGCTCTTGCGGGCTTCTCCATTTTACGGATCCCGAGTTGGGGCTCAAAGCTGTCTGGCTGATCTGCGCCGGGGCTTTCAAGCGATTTACCCAGAGATCAAATGGGTAGGTAAAGAGCTAGATTGGACAATACACATTGCGATGGTCTTTTTCCCAGATCTCGTGGTCTGTGCTCACAAAGATGAATTGCTTGAGAACCTCGCCGAGATAAGACACCGACATTTGTCTTTTGAGCGGGTACCGCAGTCCATTGAAATGGACGCTCGAAACTTAAAATTGCCGCCTTATGCGATATCGAGAACAGAGCACATCCTTATTGATTTCGCATGGATGGCCGCGCAGGGGTATGTGCCGGCCATGGTCGAGCTGGTGAAGCTTTCGTCGCGTGATGATCTGATCCGTTTGACGCCGCGCTATAACTACTACTTGCTTTCGGTCATCAAAGACGCGGGACAGCTGGACGATACCTGCGCCCGGCTGTTGCGCCACGCGGAGCAGCTGTTGCCTCCGGACGACCGCGCCACGATCGACACGCGTGTCGAAACGCGATCTTGGCCGGACGACGAGCGCATGGTGATTGACTAGGAACCATGCACCGCCTTCGGGCCTATTTGGCCTTTCGACACCGCGCCACAGGCTTAGCTTGCAGCATCCGGCTCAAGAGGGAGATGGTTCCATTCGCCCGGCTTGGCGGAAGAGCGCCGAGTTCGGCCCAGATCGCTTCCTCAAGCGAGCCGCGCTCGATTTTGCCTATGCCATTCAGCGTTTCGGGCAGCACGTCGGGCGCATGTGATGGCGGAGAGGTTGGGGCTTTGCGGGTTTGAGAGTGCTTCGTTTTCAATTCGAACATGATTGGATCTCCTTATCTGCGTGATTTTTTGCGTGTGCTTGGTTTCTGGGCTGTGCGCGCTGGCTTCAGACCCATGATCGCTGCGGCTTCGGCCGCGCCGTCTTCTTTGAGTGCCTGGACGAGCAGGAAGTAGGCGCTGCGAAATGATTGGATCGCGCCCTCCACGAGTTCTTCATTCCGCGTGTCCTGGTAAAGCAGTGAGGCGTAGTTGCAGTAGGCGAGCCAGAGGTGGACGAATATCTGTTCGTTTTTCAGCCCCCAAAGCGTACTGAGTTGTTCAGCGTTGAATTCGACTTGGCGGCGGCGTGCCTCGGCGATGATCTGTGGAATTTCGGGCGCGGCGTTACGGGCTTCTGAGAGCGCCGAAAGGATGACCCAGTTGTTCGGCTGCTCGCTGATGACGACACGGCGTAAGGCCTTCAGGTATGCCTCGAAGGCTTCCGCGCGTGACAGCTTTGTGATGTCGATCGACAGAAATGCGTCCGCGTCGCGCTTCAAGGCGGACTTCAAGACTTGAGCCAGCAGTCCTTCCTTGCTGCCAAAGTGCCAATACAAAGTTGGCGCGGACACTTCGGCATGTTTGCAAACCGCGGAGACTGACAGGCCGCCATAGCCGTCTTTACCGAGGATTTGCGTTGCGCTGTCGATGATCCGCTGTTTGACGCCGTCGCCATCGTGGGCGCGTCGCGTTGATGCGCGATCGTCTGACTGCTGTGCTTTTCGGGCAGGGCTCATGCTTCCGGTTCTCTATGTATCGATCGTTATAGATGTATATAACGATCGATATAGGTTTTCAAGTCCATTTATTGGGGGAAAGACCGAGGTTTTATGTCGAGTGCCGCCGTGAAGCGGCTGCCGATAGCATTTGAGAATGTCCCGTCTCCCTGATGTGCGCTGCGTGTGTCGCGGTGCACTGCTGCAGACGTGATGGCCTTGTCGAACGTCATGCGCTGTTCCGGGAGGAACGGCTGCTGTCGCGATGTTGCTCAGGCATGCAATAATCACCCATGTTGCGTTGGTGGACGGGTCGTTAGGACAGGATATGCGTTTGAGGCGAGTGTCCGCAGTGGCGGGCTGTCAGGTTCAGGTTTCGGCTGGAAAGGCTTGGTGTCCGTTGCGTGATGTTCTGGCGCGGCTCTCGCCAGAGCCAGATAATCTCGACCTTGAGCGATGGTCCGGCGATGTTGTCGCGTTTTTAGAGGCACCGGTCGCTATTCATCAGGCAGTAGGCGATCTCGTTCTCGATAAAGTACCGAATGCTGCTGAGGACAGTTGCGTGCTGCCGTTCGAGCCGAGGTCTTTTCGCGATTTTATGCTGTATGAGCGGCACGCTATCGATGCTGCTCGCGGGTTCGTCCGGTCATTCAAGTCTCATCTGCTCCCCATAGTGTCGGGCTTTGAATCCATCACCGGGAAAGAATTTCCGGCGTTGAAGCCTAAGGCTCTTTGGCATCGTGAGCCGATCTATTATTTTGGCAATCACCTCAATTTTCTGAACGACGGCGATGATGTGCCAATGCCTTCGTATACGAAGGCGCTCGACTATGAGCTGGAGCTGGGCTTCGTTTTGGCGCGTGGACTTTACAACGCCAGTTCTGATCAGGCAGAGGCCGCGATTGGCGGCTTTTTCGTTCTGAATGATTTCAGTGCGCGCGATGTGCAACTTGATGAGATGCGTTCGGGGTTTGGGCCGCAGAAGTCGAAGCACTTTGCGAACGCGATGTCGTCTATCGTCGTTACGGCGGATGAGATCTTGCCGCGCTGGGCGTCTCTAGAAGGCTACGTGCGCATCAATGATGATGAGGTTGCTAAGCCGTTGGCGGCCGGTGCGCGCTGGTCGTTAGGTGAGGTGTTGGCGCACGCGTCGCGCTCGGAGCGGCTTCATCCTGGCGAAGTGTTTGGCTCAGGCACACTGCCCGGAGGGAGCGGCATCGAGTTAGATCGCTTTCTTCAGCCCGGTGACGTTATCGAAGTGGGCATTCACGGCCTTGGCTCTATTGCTAACCGCATTGTGGAAGAGGTGTCTTCGTGAGGATTATCGACCTATCGAAGCCTATTCGTTACAACCGTTATGATCCGTTCTTCATGCAAGTGAAGGTGAAGCCGAAGCCGCGTTGGATGGCGCGTCTGCTGGTTCGCGCTCTCGGTCTACCGTTCAAGCTTATGCCGAAAGACTTTAGCGGCTGGGCCGACGACACCATCACGAAGATGGGTGTGCACGCGACGACGCACATAGATGCGCCGTGGCACTACGGTCCAGAGAGCGAAGGCAAGCCGGCGCAGACGATCGAGCAGATTCCGCTAGAGCGCTGTCTCGGGCCTGGCGTGGTCTTCGACATGACGCACAAGGCCGACAACGACCCGATCACCGTAGACGACATGGAAGCCGCGCTCGAACAGGCCGGGTGCGAGATCGGCCCGGAGAACATCGTGCTGATCAGAACAGGGCGCGATCGGCTTATTGAGACAAAGGAGTATTGGACGTCGGGCACGGGGATGTCGGCGGCAGCTACCGATTGGTTGCTCGACCGGGGGGTAACCGTGACCGGCATCGATCAATGGGGATGGGATTTGCCATTTCCCGCTCAGATCAAAAAAGCCCGGGAGACGAATGATGCCACGTTGTTCTGGGAGGGGCATCGTGTTGGGCAGCGGCGGCCCTATTGGCATATGGAGCAGCTGGTCAATCTTGGTGCTTTGCCGCTAACGGGATTTGAGGTGGCCGTTTTTCCGCTGCCTCTCGTTGGGGCATCAGCGGCGCCAGCGCGCGTTGTGGCTATTTTGCGCTGAGGTTGGCTCAACCGCGACAGACTGTACAGCTCTAGCAAACCGGGTTTGCTCTTCCTATCTCCTCGCTTTCGAAAAGTGGCGCCTGGAGCGCCAGAAAGGAGAAGCACGGCAATGAGACAGATCCTGGGTGTTTACAGTGCGCCTCGGCAGCATTGGGTTGGTGACGGTTTTCCGGTTCGCACCATGCTTTCGCATGCTGGTCAGGGTGCCGATGTCAGTCCGTTCCTTATGCTCGACTATGCTGGACCTGCGACGTTCACGCCGACGGACGAGCGGCGCGGCGTTGGAGAGCATCCGCACAAGGGTTTCGAGACAGTCACGATCGTCTATCACGGCGAGGTTGAGCATCGCGACTCGACCGGTGCTGGTGGTGTCATCGGCCCTGGTGATGTTCAGTGGATGACGGCCGGGTCAGGCATCCTGCATGAGGAGTTTCATTCGCCAGCTTTCTCCGCGAAGGGTGGCGACTTTGAAATGGTGCAGTTGTGGGTGAACTTGCCTGCGAAGGACAAGTCGGCGGAGCCTGGCTATCAAACTTTGGTGGCTAGCGATATTCCCGTGGTTGACTTGCCTGAGGGCGCGGGCCGCGTGCGTGTGATCGCTGGCAGCTTCAGCGATGCCAACGGCACGGCTGTCAAAGGGCCTGCTAGCACATTCACGCCGATTAACATCTGGGATGTGCGTCTGGCTCGCGGCAAGACTGCGAAGTTGGATGTGCCGGAGGGACACACGCTGTCCGTTCTGGTGCTGTCCGGCACCGTCGAGATCGATGGACATCAAATTGCGCGTGAAGCGCAAACGGTGATCCTCGATCGGAATGGTGGCGGCATCTCGATTGAGGCGAACGGCGAGGCGAAGTTGCTCGTCCTGACCGGTGAGCCCATCAACGAGCCCGTTGCTGCGCATGGACCGTTTGTCATGAACACGCTGGGCGAGATCAAGCAGGCTATGCTTGACTATCAAGCTGGCAAGTTTGGCTCGATCCGCGAGCAGCAGACAGCGTAAGGGAGGCAGCCCCGGCAATAGACCGGGGCTGTTTTGTTTCTGCTAGCGCGGTGTCGCCGCCGTGCCGTTCAGCATTGAACCACTTCGCCGCATTTGGTGGTATAGCTCGCTAGACTAAGCCGAGGGAGGTGGGGCGTGCTAAGATCGTATCAGTGGTTTGAAGTGTTGGGACTTTTGCTCGTCTTTATGAGCACAGCAGCTCAGATTTTCTATCTGGAGCCATTGAAACGCGAGATCGATTGGCGTCTCGTCACGTTCTATCAGCAGCAGAACAGCCAGGTTTTGGCCAACGCGGTCTTTGACAACCGTGTCTCAATCCTAGAGGCCGTAAAGGCGCCTGCCGCAGAAATTCAGAAGGCGACCGATGCGAAGACCAAGCTTATGGATCGCTACAGCATGTCTGATGCGAGCGTGGCCAATGTCGTGCTGAGCAAGCAGGATGCGGAAGGGTATCTCCAGCTGCTTATTGCGGGCCTCTTTGGCCTAGGCACTCTTTTGACTGTCGTGGGACGCCTTATGGAGATACGCCGGCATAATCGCCAGTAAAGCATTGTTAGACCCAAGTCGTTTCAATCGTCACATCAGCCTGCTAGCCTTGATCCGCCTCCGTTGGTCTGGCGGCCAACGGATGCGGATGGTGTTTGCTTGCTAGTGCGGGCATGGTCCGTTGGTATTTGGTGACGGGAGTGGTTTTGATGGGTCGGCACATTGATAAACCTTGTTCTCCGGTGTTGGCGCGCGCGTTGTGCTTGTTCGCATCGGTGGCGTGTTGGTGCGGTGCTGCGGCGGCACAGGAGCCTCGCCCAGACCGGCCATTGTGGATGCGAGAAGCGCGCGTTTCGCCGGATGGCCAATCGATTGCTTTCGTGTATCGCGGACAGATTTGGGTTGTTGCGAGCAAGGGCGGTGATGCCGTTCCTCTGACAGAGCGACAGTTTCGCAGCACCGCGCCGGTTTGGTCGCCCGATAGCAAACTGATCGCGTTTGCTTCTGACCGTTACAACGCAGCGGATGTTTTCGTGATTCCCGCCGAGGGTGGGGCCATACGCCGTTTGACGTCCCATTCGCAGGCTGAAAAGCCGCTCGCTTTCGCGTCTGATGGCAAGAGGGTCATTTTTTCGGCGCCGCGTTCCGCGGACTTGAGGACGGACTATCTCAGTCCAGTTTTAGCGCGGAGCGGGATGATCTATTCGGTGCCGGTGGACGGCGGCCGCGAACGTCTCGTGATGCCCCACGCAGCGCGGATGGCGGCCATCAGCCCTGATGGAAAAACGCTGGCATACGTCCGGCAGATTTCGCTGGAGCTCGAATGGCGCAAGCGGGAAATCTCGGGCGGCACACCGGACATCTGGCTTTATGATCTCGACAGAAAGGCGCATCGCCGCCTGACAACGTATCGCGGCATGGAACGCTGCCCGCGATTTTCGCCAGATGGCAAGACTCTGATCTTTTCGGCGGAGATGCCGGCGGGCTGGAAAGGCGAGCCTGACGCCAAACCGGAGACGTTCAATCTGTGGCGCATGGCGCTCAACGGTGAAGGCGTGCCCGAACGCCTTACTAATCACGACACGTTGCCGGTGCGCTTTCCTTCGGTCGCGCAGGATGGGACGATCGTCTACACCTGGGATACGGAGATTTATCGTTTGGATCCGGGGGCAGCGTCGGCCGTCAAGGTGCCCGTTCGCATCCGGCAAGGCACGTTTTACACTGGGCAGGTGTTCAGCAAGCTCAATGATCAAATCTCGGAACTGGCTATTTCTCCGAACGACAAGGAAGTCGCGGTTGTCGCTCGCGGTGATGTCTTCGTCATTGCGTCCGATAGCGGACAGGTCCGACGCATCACCAACACGCCTCAGGCAGAACGCTCGGTGAGCTTTTCTCCAGACGGCAAGACGTTGCTTTACGCGGCTGAGCGGACCGGCGATTGGGATCTCTACGCGACGGAGATTGCCGGTGATGGTGCCGCGACATTCTCGCAAGCGTTGGAAATGAAAGAACGGGTTGTGCTCGATACGGAGACAGACGCGCTTCAGCCCGCCTTTGACCCTCAAGGCACGCGTGTGGCTTTTCGTGATGACCGCAATGCGTTGAAGGTTCTGGACCTGAAGTCCGGGAAAAGCGTGGAGGTGCTGCCAGATAGCGCGACATATTACTACACGGAGAACGAGTTCTCCTTCACGTGGTCACCTGATGGACGGTTCATTGCTGCGTCGATTGGGTTTCAGTTGGGAGATACCAATGTCGTCTTGATCGATCCTCAAGGCGCTAGGCCACCACAAAAAATCAGCGATGATGGTTTCGGAGACCGGCATGCCGTCTTCAGTCCCGATGGCTCAGTATTGGCCTGGAGAACGAAGCGGTTTTCCGATCGCAACCTGCGTGAAATTCAATCGGATAGTGATGTCATGGCGGCGTATCTGACTGATGCCGCTTATCAGGCGCGCTCAGCCGGGCAGTCTTCGCAAACGGTCGCTGCGGGCGCCGAAGCGGACAAGCCGGATTTAGACTTGGATAGGCTGGCGCACCGAAAAATCCGGGTTACGCCGTTTCCGTCGCCTATCGTGTCGGCGGGGATTTTGGCGGACAATCGGCGTATTGCCGTGGTCACGCTTCAGCATGGCCAAAGTCTGGTCGGCCAGGTTTTCGATTTGAACACGCGCGCCGGCACTCAGTTGTTTTCTCGTCCGCTGGCTGGCGTCAAATCGATTGAAATCGATCGCAAGGGGAAGGCTCTCTACACGATCACCAGCAGCGCGCTGGAGCGCATCGACCTGTCCAATGGATCGACCAAAAAGATACCGTTCTCTGTTGAGGCGCCGTTCGATTTCTCCGAAGAACTGAAGTACCTCTTCAACAGCCAATGGCGGATCGTGCAATCGAAATTTTATGACGCCAACATGCACGGGGTTGATTGGCCTAAAGTGCGGGAGCTCTATGCCAAGTACGTGCCGCATATTTCTCACTGGGAGTCGTTCGCGGAATTTATCGCGGAGATGCAGGGTGAGCTTAATGCCTCCCATATGTATACCAAATTTGAGAATGCGCCGGCATCCTGGGACAAGACAGGTGATCTGGGTCTGATCTATGACCTGGACTATTCCGGTTCCGGCATGCGCGTGATGAACGTCTTGTCAGGTGGGCCTGCCGATATGGCCGGCAGCGCGATATCGCCGGGCGCGGTTATTCTTGCCGTTGATGGGAAGGCGATTGAAGCAACGCAGACCATTTATCCGCATTTGAACCACAAGACTGGACGGGCCGTTCGATTAAGTGTGCGCCCGGCTGATGGTGGTGAGACCAAGGACGTAACAGTCCGGCCGGGACCGGCAGGTTTGGACTATGAGCTTCTCTATCAAGCATGGGTGGAACGGCGCCGCGCACTCGTAACCAAGCTTTCCGGCGGGCGTCTCGCCTACGTGCATGTCCGGAAAATGGACGATGGACCTCTACGCACCGTCTTCGGCCGCCTGCGCGGTGCCGACAAAGACAAGGATGCCGCTATTGTTGATACGCGGTTCAATCCGGGCGGGCTCGTGCACGATCAGCTCGGCGCTTTTCTCACAGGCAAGCGGCATGCGGGTTTGGTGACGCGTAATGGCGTGGACCTTGGCACGGCGCCGTTCAACCGGTGGGCCAAGCCGAGCGCGCTGATCGTCAATAGCTGGAACTATTCAGATGCATCGGTGTTCGCCGCCTTTTATCAGCGCGAGAAGATTGGTCCGATGATTGGAGACCGTGTTCCGGGTACGGGGACCGCAGTCCTGCAATACCAGCCTCAAGAGCAACGGCTCACACTGGCCTTCGCGCAGCTCGGGTTTCGCACGGTGGAAGGGAAGTTTTTTGAAAACACCGAAATCATTCCTGGAACCGTTGTCCATAATGGTCCCGCCGCCATCCAATCCGGCCGCGATCCGCAGCTGGAACAAGCCGTCGAGGTGCTATTGCAGCAGCTGGAGTAGGGATATAAAAGCTGCCGCGCAGAGAACATTAGCGGCTTTTGGCGCTGTACGATGAGCTACGATCTTTATCTCTTTCCCAAGGCGCCCTTTGGTCTTGCCGAGTTCGCCGCGTACTTCAGCGGGCGCGAACATTACGAGCTGACTGGGGACAGGCGGGACGCGTTCTACGACAATCCCGATACTGGTACGTACTTTAGTTTCGCCTTCGTGCCGGCGGATGATGGGGGCGAAGACGATGCTGATGCGCTGCCTGACTGGCCTGGCGGCAATCACATAGCTTTCAATATCAATTATTTTCGGCCGCACGTTTTTGGTTTGGAAGCGGCCGGTCACCTGAACGAGGTCGTGGTGCAATTCGGCTGTCGTGTCTACGATCCGCAGAGTTTCGAGGAGGTTCGTGATTGGAGTCCAAACGACTTCTTGAATGGCTGGAACGACAGCAACGCGACAGGCTATGGCTTTGGAGTGCAGCGGACAGTGCAGGAGCTTCAAGACAGTTCGCTTGAATCCGCCGCACTCAATTTTCTTGACGAGAACGAGACTGTTTGCGCGGATGGCGCCATGATCGAGGCCGTTTGGGCTTGGAATTCCGGCAAGGAAAAACTCCAAGAGGAGCTGGGTGGTGGCGTTCTTGTTCCAAGGATTTTCTGGGGGCTGACATCTGATCATGACAATCTTGTGGGGCAGCCCATGCGTTTGATTGTTTGGGCTTCGGGCGTAGCGACTATCTTGCCGGACCTTGCGACACACGCAATCATTAGGCTGGACCGCTGGCCGCGCTGGCTTTTCTCGGTTATTGGCCAGTTTGCTCCGCATTACTCCGCGCGCCGGTATCTTGTCGATTTAGCCGATGTTCGGCCTTTGCTTGATGCCGGGCTTAGGCAGGTTGAGACAGGTTCGACTGTCATTCCGCATGGCCCTGAAGGCATGCCCGATGCATTCTTGAGGTCAATTGAGGCGGCATGGCCGTCTAACAAAGCCGGTCAAAACCGTTTGCGCATCTATCCCGGCGGCCGGGTCCGGAACCGTGAAATGATCAATGTTGATAACAACGGCTCTGGCAGCCGCTAGTTCGCCAGGTCGAAGTGGGGGCGGAGGCGAATGCCTACAAGGGAGCCGGCGAAGGCACAGATGAACCAGATCCAGCCGTGCAAAGAGCCAGATGCGATGCCGCCGAGGAATGCGCCGATGTTGCAACCGAAGGAAAGCCGTGCGCCGTAGCCCATCAACAGGCCGCCAATGAGGGCTGCGATGATGGCTCGCTTGCTTGGCCAGGGCATGGAGAAGAAGCTGCCTGCAAGTCCGGCGGCGAGCATGGCGCCAAGGACCATCCCCGCGTTCATGACCGACTGCTGGTTTGTCAGTAGAGCCCGATAGAGGACGTCTGGCGATCCTGCCCATGACCAGAACGGGTATGCGGCGACATCAATTCCAATCTGAGAGGCGGCGGCTGCTCCCCAAAGGGCGAAACCGTATGTGACGGCCCACGGCATATGGCCGATCAAAAGTGTTGCCACGTTGAGGATGACGAGTGCCGCGCCGGCCCAGACGAACGTCCAGGGGCCACGCCATAAGCGCCGCCTCCATGGTCCGTTATTGGGTGGTGCGGCGGACCACAGTGACAGGTGCTGCTGGGACATGTGCCGCTCGCGCAGTGACACGAGCCACCAGACGATGGATAGCCCAATCAGGCCTGCGAGGATTCCGCCGGGAAGACCGAATGTGTCAGCGAGTTTGACCGATGGCAGTTCAGGGAATGACCAGTACGACCA
>JBGTSB010000040.1:0-30373 GCA_041940525.1 Hyphomicrobium sp. | reverse complement strand
AGATCGAATTGACGATCGCCTTGCCCTGTACGCATTTGAGACCAGCTTCGATCACCGTCCATTTTGAGCTGTCGATCATGACCGGCACGCGCGAGATGTCCGGTTCGGACGCGATCAGATTTAAGAACGTCGTCATGGCCTTCTCAGAATCGAGGAGGCCTTCGTCCATGTTGACGTCGATGATTTGCGCGCCGTTCTCAACCTGTTCGCGAGCAACCGACAACGCCGCCGCGTAATCGTTGGCTTCGATGAGCTTGCGGAACTTGGCCGAGCCCGTCACGTTTGTTCGCTCACCCACGTTGATGAAGGTTGTGGCGGCGCTGTTTTCTTGCGTGCTCATTCTTGTTGCCTGCGTGCTCTCGTTATGACTGGCGCCGTCTGGTTTGGGCCGTCTCTCGTTTCGTGGTCAGCGATGTCGTATTAGGCGTGAACGAATGGTTCAAGCCCAGCCAGCCGCATCTTGGTTTCGATCTGCGGAATGGCGCGCGGTTTGAACTTTTCGACGTGCTCGCGAATGTGCGCGATGTGGTCCGGCGTCGAGCCGCAGCAGCCGCCAACGATGTTGACCAGGCCTTCGTCGGCCCATGGCTCAAGCTTGCAGGCCATCTCATCGGGGCCTTCATCATATTCGCCCATTTCGTTGGGAAGGCCTGCGTTGGGATAGGCCGAAATTCGCACGTCGGCGACCTGCGCCAGTTCCGCCAGGTACGGCCGCATCAGCTCAGCACCCAGCGCGCAGTTCAAACCAATTGAGAACGGTTTGAGATGCCGCATCGAATACCAAAAGGCTTCAGCCGTTTGTCCCGACAAGGTCCGGCCGGACCGGTCGGTGATCGTGCCGGAGATCATGATTGGCAATTCGATGCCTTTTTCGTCAAAGGCATCGAGCGTGGCGAACCCAGCGGCCTTGGCGTTCAACGTATCGAAGATCGTCTCGATCAGAATAATATCAGAGCCGCCTTCGATCAGCGCGATCACCTGCTCCTTGTAGGCGTCGTAGAGTTCATCGAACGTGACGTTGCGGTATCCCGGATCGTTGACGCTCGGCGAGATTGAGGCCGTGCGGTTCGTTGGGCCCACAGCACCGGCGACAAAGCGCGGCTTATCCGGCGTTTTCTTGTTGTATTTGTCGGCGGCCGCCCGCGCGATCTTGGCCGCCTCCCGGTTGATCTCAGCCGACAGGTCTTCCATGCCGTAGTCGGCCATGGAGATCCGTTGGGCGTTAAACGTATTCGTCTCGATCAGATCGGCACCCGCCTCCAGATACTCTTCGTGGACGCCGCCGATGATTTCCGGCTGGGTTAGAACGAGCAGGTCGTTGTTGCCTTTCACATCGCGCTCCCAGTCCGCAAACCGTTCGCCACGATAGTCTTCCTCTTCCAGCTTATGACGCTGGATCATCGTGCCCATGGCACCATCGATAATGAGGATGCGCTCCAAGGCCGCCTTCTCCAGGCTGGCCCAACTTGCGATTTTCTTCATGTCTTGAACTCCTGCCGCTGCCGTGACGCGCGGCTTATGCCGAAAGTGCCTTGCGCTGTTCCAACGGGGCCGTTTTGAGTGGTCGCAATCCCAACAGATGGCAGATCGCATAAACCAGGTCGGCGCGGTTTAGGGTGTAGAAGTGGAACGACTTCACCCCTTCATCGACGAGGTCCATTACCTGCTCGGTCGCAATTGCGACGGCTACGAGATGGCTCGTTTTGACATCCTCATCCAGCCCTTCGAAGCGGCGGGCCACCCAGGCCGGCACTGTCGCGCCCGCACGGATTGCAAAACCGGCGACCTGCCGGAAGTTGTGGATCGGAACGATACCTGGCGTGATGGGTACCCAAATGCCCGAAGCGCGCGCGCGTTCCAGAAAGCGAAGGAAGTGCGTGTTGTCGAAACCGAACTGCGTGATGATGCGGTCGGCGCCGGCATCAACCTTGGCCTTCAGGTTGTCCATGTCGGCCGCCAGACTAGGGCTTTCAGGATGCTTTTCCGGATAGCCTGCGACAGAGATTTCAAAACTTCCGTTCTTCTTTAGTCCCTCAACGAGCGCCGCGGCGTTGGCGTAACCGTCCGGATGTGGTGCGTAGGCGCTGCCAACTCCACCCGCCGGATCACCGCGCAAAGCGACGATGTGCTTTACGCCCGCCGCCTGGTAGGCTTTCGCTACCTCTTCGACTTCCGACTTGGTGGCTTCCACGCAGGTTAGATGCGCGGCCGGGCGCAACGCCGTCTCCTCGACGATGCGCGATACCGTATTGTGCGTGCGCTCGCGCGTTGAGCCACCGGCGCCGTATGTGACGGAGACGAATTCTGGCGCGAGCGGCTCAAGGCGCCGAATGCACGTCCACAACGCCTCTTCCATCTTCTCGCTCTTGGGCGGAAAGAACTCGAACGACACGTCGATATCGCCAGAACCAACCAGTCTGCTCTTACGTTCCTTGCCTTCGGGTGCCATCAGCGAACCCTCTCTAAGTTGTCCGTTTCTATTTTCTCGGCCACGCTGGCCGCTGCAGGTTCAAGCGCGGGACGAACCGCCAGCCATAGCGAGACGGTCAAGCCGTCCGCGCCTCCAGCGGTGGGCGACAGGTCTTTCCGGTCTTGCGGCTCCAGCCCCGCTTCACGCAACCAATCTTCGATGACGGGCGAAGCGAATCCGAGCCTCTTGTGTTCATGCTCGTCGCGCAAAAATTCCAGGTTATGCGGGGCGAAATCCACAATGAGGATCTTGCCGCCCGGACCCAGCACACGGGCCGCCTCGCGGATGGCCAAGCCTGGCTCAGGCAGGAAGTGCAAGACTTGGTGGATCACGACGGCATCGGCACAGCCATCGGCCAGGGGCAGATGATAAATGTCGCCGTGGCGCACTTGGGCGTTTGTCAACTTGGCGCGCGCGATCGCACCTTCGGCGTAGGCGAGCATCGCCTGATTGACGTCGAGACCCAGTCCGCGTTCGTAACGGCCAGAGAACAGTTCGAGCGTGCGGCCTGTACCTGTCCCTAGGTCGAGGAACAGATCAAACGGACCGCCTCCGAGTGCTTTGAGCATCGCCTGCTCGACTTCGTGTTCGGCCACGTGCAGCGAGCGGATCTGGTTCCAATCGGCGGCGTGAGCGGCAAAGTAGCTTTGCGCTTGTGCTTCCCGGTCGCTTTTCAGAGCGGTGCACCGTTGCGCATCCCGCAATAAGACCGGCTCATCGGGATCGATACTTTTGACAATGCTCATTGCCAAACGGCCGGTCTCGGAGCGATCGGATACGTGGAAATAGACCCAGCTGCCGTCGCGAAAACGTTCAATTAATCCTGCCTCGGTAAGCAGCTTCAAATGCCGGCTGATGCGCGGCTGACTTTGCCCAAGGATCTGCGTCAGATCCTTCACGTTCAACTCGGACGCCGCCAATAGACCCAATATGCGCAGGCGCGTGGGCTCGGCTGCTGCTTTCAGCGCCGCGACGAGTTCCGACGATGGCAAAGTTCCGATCATGGCTGACCTCATTATTCGCCGAAACAATATAAAGATATCTTTATGTGTCAAGGTGCTGTTTGCGCAACACCGCACAATCTCGCCTTTCCGCCGTCGTATGAGGTCTTTGACGCCATTGGAATGTCATGCTGATACTGCAGGCAATGTGATTTGCTGGTGGGATCTTGGTGCCGAGTTGAAGATCCAAGCTAAAAAAACAATAGAGGATGCTCATGCGGAGCTCTGCCCTAACGCGCGGTAATTACGCGATTTTTTCACTCGCTGTGATGGTATTCGCAGCCTTGGCGTCAAGCGCGCGCGCGGAGTCACCCGCAGCGTTCATGCAGCGCGTCGCCAACGAGCTGATTGCGGCATCCCGGACCGGCTCGGTTCAGTCGTTCGCAAGCGTAATACGCAGCCACGCGGACGTTCCATCCATCGGGCTGAAGGCGCTCGGTGGTTATGCGAAGGCGCTACCGCGGTCCGATCGGCCGGCCTACTACAATGGCATGATCAACTTTATTGCCCGCTACGCTGGCAAGGAGGCGCCGAAGTATCCGGTCGCGAGCGCAGTGATGGTTGGGCAATCGCGCTCGGGCGCGACCGCGTATGTCGATAGCCGGGTCACGTTGCGAAGCGGGTCAACGTACGACGTGCGTTGGATATTGATCCGCCGAGGACGCGTCTACAAAGTCCGCGACGCTGAAGTGATTGGTTTTCGGATGACGTCGTTCCTGGACACCTTGTTCCAGAATTACATCAGCGAAAACGGCGGCAATCCAAAAGCTCTGGTGCTCGCGCTCAATCAATAACGCGTCCGAGTGCGCGTTTTATTCGCTCTTATTTTTAGAACCTGAACCGGACGGCGCCCAATCTGGGCTGTGCATGGAAATCGTGCCGTCGTTGAACGCGCGCGCGTCGTAGAACGGGAGTTCGCGCGTGAACGAGACCGAGACTGGCTCTTTCGGACCGAATAGGCCGCTGAGCCACGCCAGCGGGCCTTCGGCTCTTGCCTCGACCACCGTCAGCTTGAACTCGTACGGGCCGGTCGCGCGGATCAGCTGCTGGGGTTCTTCCTTTGGCCCGCGCGTGTAGAACAAGATGCTTTCTGACCGCGTGGCCTTTCCTTGCAGCGATAACGGCGAAAAGCTCGTATAGGCGCGCTGACGCGTCCGCTCCATCGACCACACTCCAAAGTCAGCCGAATAGAAGCGCTTTGTCTTGTTTGTGCGCGGGTCCGTGACGTCCAAATTCAAATGCAGCACCGTGCCGGTTTGCGCGCCGTCGTTAATCAGCGTCACCGGAATCGATATCATCTCAAAGTTCGAGTTGTTGTAGGGGGCCGAATACTCGATCACCGACGGCACGAACATCTTCAGGTCTGCCGATTTAAGCGACGTCTCCCATAAGCTGTAGGCGGAAAATAGAAGAGCGATCCCAGAAATGATCGCGACAACCGTGTTTCCGCGCGAAGTCTCCAATGAGTTTTGTATGGCTAGATCATTGTTGCCAGTTACATTTTTTGACTGAGACACGGTCTTCCCCCCGATCCGTTGCATCAGCCATTTGCTGATTAAATACGGCACGGGCGAGGCCGCGACCAACCTTTTGTTGCCGTGCACGGATCGCAAAGGCGTTAAAAATATCGCCGAATATCATTGATGTATCACCCGGAACAGCGCAAACCGCTTGAATGGGGCTTTTTACTGCCATCGCAAAGGCAAATTGACGGAGCTGAGGGAGACCTCTTTATGTCACTCATGGAGCAACTGAGCGCCACACAGGCCGCCGGCGGCGGCAAAGCATTACTCGAGGCACGGGGCATTACAAAATGGCTCGGCTCGGGTGAAAATCAATTTCAAGTTTTGAAGGGTATCGACGTGGACTTGCGTCCCGGCGAGTTGACCTTGCTCATGGGGCCTTCAGGCTCCGGCAAGACGACGCTGCTGTCGATCCTTGGCTGCATTCTCACCGCCTCGGGGGGCGAGTTGAAGGTGGCCGATGAGGAAGCCGTCGGACGCAGCGCGGAAGGTCTCGCAGATCTCCGCCGCCGGCATGTCGGTTTCGTCTTCCAGTCCTACAACCTGTTCCCAACGCTCACGGCGCTTGAGAACGTGATGGTCGCCCTGGATGTCCGCCAGGCCGAAAGCTTTGATGCTGTCGAGGCAGCCGAAGAGGCCCTCGCGGCCGTCGGTCTTAGCCATCGCACGCACAATTACCCAGCCAAACTATCTGGCGGTGAAAAGCAGCGTGTCGCCATTGCGCGCGCGCTCGCGGGTTCGCCTTCTGTGATTTTGGCCGACGAGCCAACTGCGGCTCTCGACAGCGAGAATGGCCAGGCTGTCATGCAGCTATTGGCCGACGTTGCTAAAGACCCGAACCGGGCGGTTCTTGCCGTTACGCATGATCATCGCACTTTGAGCTACGCCGATCGCATCGTGCACATCGAAGACGGCAGAATCGTCGGCGATCAGCGCGGCGCCGAGAATACCGGACACGCGGGAGCGGAACATGCCGCATCTCCGCCACAGTACACAGTTCGCAGAACGGCCGCGAGCCGCAGAGATGGAAGCAAGCCCAATGTTTAAGACTATCGGATTGATCTCAGTAATTGCCCTGCTGGCCGTTGGCGGATATGCCGCGTACACGCAGCTCGACTATAAAGATGCAGACGCGGAAACCATTGAAACCAAGACGGTGGATTGGGTCGCTGCCGCACCAGGCCGTGTTGAACCCAAGTCCGGTGAAATTCGCATTGGCACGAGCATCCTAGGCCGCGTCGCAGAAGTGATGGTGAAGGCCTACGACAAAGTGGAAGAAGGCGACTTGCTTATCCGCCTGGATGACGCCGAAGCCCGCGCCAAGCTTGGCGCCGCCGAAACCGAAGCGGAAGCGCTGCGTGAAGAACGCGAAAAGCAGTTCGTTGATGGCCGCGAGGACGTTCGCAAAGCTGAAGACGCCATCTATGCCGCAGAACGTGCAGTTACCGGTGCGCGTATCGAATTCGATTTCGCATTGTCTGAAAAGCGTGCTGGCAAGTCCGGCGCTGATAAGACCTTGTCCGATGCCCGTCAGCGTCTCAAGGAAGCCAAGTCCCGTTTGGAGCGCGAGCGCATCGAGTTTGTGAAAGCACAGTCAAAAGCAGACTTGCCCGCACCGAACCGCGCTGAATCCGCAGTTAGTGCTGCTCGCGCTGAAGTACGGATGGCAGAAGCGCTACTTGGCAAAAGCCGTTTGCGTTCGCCGATTGCTGGCACCGTGTTGGAAGTTAACGCGAAGGCTGGTGAAGTCGTTTCACCATCTCCAGCAACTCCGTTGATCGTGATTGGCGATATGTCACTCGTTCGCGTCAAAGCCGAAGTCGACGAGCATGACGTGGCGAAGATCAGCGTCGGCCAGAAAGCTTACGTTCGCTCCGTCAGCTTCCCTGGCAAGCAGTTCGAAGGCACCGTAAGCAACATCGCCTCGTCCCTTGGGCCGGCTGAAATCGGTCCGCGTGGTCCGCGCCGCCGCAACGACGTCGAGGTTTTGGAAGTGACAATCGATCTAGAAAAGGACGTCCCGCTTTTGCCGGGTATGCGGGTAGATGCCTTTTTTCGTAAAGGATAGAGCTCGCTCGCAAAATCCTCCTAAAGCCAAACCGAAACGCGGACCGACCATGGTCGCCATGTTCGCACCCCGGTAACACAATCAACAGCCCGCTGCTCGACGAGAGCAGCGGGCTTCGTTGTATGGCGGCCACGGGCTGCAAAGTTTTTGCGAAATTGCCGCAGTGTTCACGGGTTGAGTTTTTCGGCATTTTTCCAGATGCTTGTGCCTCGCGGAACAGCTGACACTGGCGTCAGCGTGCATTCTTTCTCCACTGGGTTGATCCCTTGCATGGTCGACAAAAGGAGACAGAAGGATGCATGGTCACATTGTTAAGTTCCGCGACGACCTCGGTTTCGGCGTAATCAAAACAGACGATGGGTCGTCGTTCCGCTTCGAGCGGAGTGAAATTCGTAATCCGAACGGCAGACTTGTCGGCCTTGACGCGGACTTTCTGCTGGATAGCAGGCAAGCACGAGACATCATTTTGATGCACGGTTCTGCCTGGAACGCATTTGGTGGCAGCCTCGCCGAACGGGCTTGAGCGCTGCCAGCCCTTGAGAAACGCATGGAGATGCAGCTGTGTCGAATGCTGTTGTAGATTTGACTGACGTTCCTTTCGTTGCGCCCCAAGATTTGGGCGAAGCGGTGCGCGTGCTCGCCGCCGCTGGAATTCCTTTGATTACCTCGCGCCACATTAGTGAAGATCGCTTTCGCGCCGTGGAGCAGGCCTTCTGGCAAGGCTATGAGGGTTCACGAGAAGTTAAGACCGCGATCCTGCTGCGCATCCGTGCGCTCAGCGAAGTCTTGGGGGCGCGCCGGCTCAACGCTTTCGTGTCCGATCACAACGTGGGTATGTTGCGCATGACGTTGAAGGTCGCCGCCGCGATGCGCCTCAACACCAAGTGGGGCTTTAATCCCACCAAGTTCATGTTTGCGTTGACTGATGCGCTGAGTGCCAAAGGCTTTGAAGCACAGGAGCCAGCACGCCTCTCTGAGATGCCACTCGCTGTCGCTGCCTAACCTCCCCAGAAACTCCTAGTACTTGTGTGGCGACCCCTTCTGGGTGTTCGCGCCAGAACGCGGCTGACCGATCGCCGAAATAGCCTTAACGAATCCTAACCAGCTGTTTCTCAATTCGAGTTGCAGAGAAACGGCTTCTTTACCGTTGTGCGCCAATCTACGGCTGGATGTGTGAGCGACCAGTTCAACGGCGTGCAAATTTGGTGCACTTCATAGCTGGTCTCGGTTGGGTTTTCAGTTGTGTCAGTGTGCTAAATGGCCAAGCGTATTCTTGTTGTCGATGATGATCCCGTCCAGCGCCGCGTGCTGGAAGAGATGATTAAGCGTATGGGGTTTGAGGTCACGACGGTCGGTGACGGTGACAGTGCCATCACCACCTTGCAGGACGCCCGCCCCGGTTCCTTCTCGCTTGTGCTGCTGGACATGGTGATGCCCGGCGTCGATGGGATCGCTGTTTTGGAGCGGCTCATCCCTCAAGCGAACATGCCACCCTTTATTGTGCAAACGGCCAACGGCTCGGTAGACGCGGCGGTGAACGCCATGCGCGCGGGCGCGGTTGATTTCGTCGTCAAGCCGACCTCGCCTGAGCGGCTTGAGGTTTCGATCAACACGGCCTTGAAGATTGAAGCGCTGACGGGCGAGATCACGCGCATCAAGAAGAAGTCCGACGGCAAGCTGACCTTCGGCGACCTCATCGCCAACGGCGATGTGATGGAGCGTGTTATCTCGCTCGGCCGCCGCGCGGCAGATTCAAACATTCCCGTTCTGATCGAGGGAGAGAGTGGCGCCGGTAAGGAGCTGATCGCGCGCGCAATCCAAGGTGAAAGCGACCGCTCGGGCAAACCGTTCGTCACGGTCAACTGCGGTGCTATTCCGGAAAACCTCGTCGAAAGCATCTTGTTCGGTCACGAAAAGGGATCGTTCACGGGTGCCACCGAAAAGCGCGTCGGCAAGTTCCAGGAAGCCGATGGCGGAACGCTATTCCTTGATGAGGTTGGCGAGTTGCCCCTCGACGCACAGGTCAAGCTTCTGCGCGCGCTGCAGGAAGGCGAGATTGATCCGGTCGGCTCAAAACGCCCGGTGAAAGTGAACTTCCGGCTGATCTCAGCGACGAACCGCGACATGATCCAGCTGGTGAAGGACGGCAAGTTCCGCGAGGATCTGTACTACCGCCTGAACGTTTTCCCGATCCACATCCCGCCGCTGCGCGATCGCCTAGGCGACGTGCCGGAGCTGGCTCAGCACTTCATCAGCCGCATCGCGGCGGAAGAAGGCAAGCGGGTTACGGGATTGGATGCTCAAGCGCGGCAGCTTCTACAAACGTACAAGTGGCCGGGCAATGTGCGCCAACTTGAGAACGCGATCTTCCGTGCGGTTGTCTTGGCCGATGGATCGGAGCTTGGACTTTCTGAGTTCCCGCAAATTGCCGCCCAGGTTGAAGGCTTCACCGCGGAAGTGCCGCCCGCACCTGCACCCGCACCCTCAACGGCTTACACCGGCCCTGCGGTTATTGGAGCCGAGCAGGTTGTTCCTAAGACGGTCGAAATCCGCAATACGGAGGCGTCTACTCTGGGAATTCCGGCCGTTTCCGACAACGGTGAGATCCGTACGCTCGAAGAGATCGAAGCCGACATGATCCGGTTAGCGCTTGGGCGTTATCGCGGCCACATGACGGAAGTGGCCAAGCGTCTGAAGATCGGCCGGTCGACGCTGTACCGCAAGATGCAAGAGTATGGTCTGGAGCAACGCGTCGTCTAAGGACGTGTTACTTGAAGAGCGCCTTGCCCACGGTGTAGCCGAGGATGGCCCAGATCAACCCGAAGCCAAACTGAAGGGCGACGAGGCCCGCTTCGCTACCAAGGGCGTGAACGGGTAGGAACCCGACCGCCGCGATCAGCCAATAGAGCACGAAGCCGGTCAGGGCGGCGGCAAAGGCTACGATCGGCAGCTTTTGCCACTGATCCGCCTTGCGTCCCATCCAAAGTGCGGTGGCGATGGTGGCTGGGTTTACGGCCGCGATCAACACCAGCGTGGTGGGTTCGAAGGGATTGATTTCCATCAGGCGCCGCCGTCGCTGGGTTTGGGCGCGTGTCCCTTGGCGAACGTCTCTTGCGCTTGGCGCAGCTTCTCTTCTTCGTATTGCACGAACCAACCGATCATCTGGCGCCACAGGGCTTCGGCGAGCTCAGGCGGGAAGCCCTTGTCCTGCGCCCGGGCCTTGACCTTGTCGATGACCTGCTGAATGCGCCAAGGCACGTAGGCTTCGCCGGGATTTTCTTTCAGATGCCAGGCACGATCCACGAAGGCAAAGCGTTGTGAAATGAGATCAACGAGGGCCTCGTCAATGCGATCGATCTGCTCTCGCACTTCCGGCATCGCCTTGCAGTCTTCCGGAGTAACCGGCATGGGCCCTTCCCTTTCCTAATTCTATTTGTTTCCCAGCCACCATCGCGCGGGCGGCGTGAAGCGGCCTGCAGCATCCTCGATGGTCTGGCCGGCGCGCAAGAGCGTCGCTTCGTCGAATGGCTTACCGATCAGCTGCAGCCCTAGTGGCGTACCTTGCGCGGACAGGCCTGCGGGCACGGAGATGCCTGGCAGGCCGGCCATGTTCACGGTGACTGTGAAGATGTCTTCAAGATACATGGCGATCGGATCGCCGGTTTTCTCACCCAGCGCGAAGGCCGGTGACGGCGTCGTCGGCGTCAGCACGAGATCGACATCGTTCCATGCCGTGTCGAAGTCCTGCTTGATGAGCGTGCGTACTTTCTGCGCCTTGAGATAGTAGGCGTCGTAGTAGCCGGCCGAGAGGACGTACGTTCCGACCAGAATACGCTTGCGCACCTCGTGGCCGAAGCCTTCGGCGCGGGTGTTTTCATAGGTCTCGATGACGTCGCGGCCGTTGACGCGCAGGCCGTAGCGCACACCATCGTAGCGCGCGAGGTTGGACGACGCTTCGGCTGGCGCCACGATGTAATAGGCCGGCAGGGCGTACTTTGTGTGCGGCAGGCTGATGTCGTGGATGGTGGCGCCTGCGTCCTTCAGGATTGAAATGCCCTGCTTCCAAAGCTCGTCGATTTCAGCGGACATGCCTTCGACACGATATTCCTTCGGAACACCGATACGCAGGCCTTTAACGCCGTCGGTCAGGCCTTTTTCGTAATCGGGTACCGGGCGGTCAACACACGTGCTGTCCTTAGGATCATAGCCAGCCATGTTGGTGAGCATCATGGCGGCGTCGCGCACAGTCTTCGTGATGGGCCCCGCTTGATCGAGCGAAGATGCGAAGGCGACGATGCCCCAACGCGAGCAGCGGCCATAGGTCGGTTTCAGGCCGACGGTGCCGGTCAATGCCGCAGGCTGGCGGATGGAGCCGCCCGTGTCGGTCGCGGTTGCCGCGAGGCAAAGGTCGGCCGCGACCGCAGCGGAAGAGCCACCAGACGAACCGCCGGGCACGAGTTTGTCCTCGCTGCCCTTGCGCCGCCATGGTGAAACGACAGGGCCGAAAGCGCTTGTTTCGTTTGACGAACCCATGGCGAATTCGTCGTTGTTGAGTTTGCCGAGCATGACGGCGCCGGCGTTCCAGAGATTGCCGCCGACGGTCGATTCATAAGCAGGTGTGAAGCCGTCTAAAATCTTTGAGCAAGCCGTTGTTCGGATGCCGTTCGTGCAGAACAAATCCTTGTTGCCGATCGGCAAGCCTTCGAGTGGGCGTGCATCGTCCTTGGCGATCCGGGCGTCGCTCTCCTTGGCCTGGCTCAAGGCATGCTCGGGCGTTGGCAACACGAAAGCGTTGATCGCCTCGTTGGCCTGCTCGATCGTCTTAATATGCGCCTCGGCCAGCTCAGTCGCTGTGAAGGTCTTCTTGCGCAGTCCGTCGCGCGCCTGAGATAGCGTCAGGGCCGTTAGTTCCGTCACGATCAGTTCCCTTGTTTGCCGGCGGGTGCCTCGCACACCGAATAGTGCATCGCCTCGTCCTGGCCATCGCTGGTGACCTTGAACACCTGGTCACCGGTCTTTTCAAATGTCAGCTTTTCATTCCACTGGTTTTCGCCTTCCAAGCACGAAACGCCCGCCTGCCATTGCTTGTCGGTCTGCGTTTCCTCGATGGATGCGAATGTGCAGTGATGCTCCCAGCCTTCGAAACCATCTTGGGACAGCGTTTCGGGGACTGTAGAAATGTTGCGGTCGCCGCCGTCCGCCAATGCCTTTAGCTGAGCACACACGGATTCGGTCCCGTATGTCTCTTGGCCGAGAAACGCCGCCTTCTGCCCGGCATGCGCCGCGAAAGGTAGAATGGCAATTGCGATAAGGATGGCGAACCGGACGATCATCTGCGTTACCCGCGCCTACTCAACGACTTTCGGCACGACAAAGAAGTCGTCTTCGCTCATGGGGGCATTGGCGACCACGGTTGACGCGATTTCTCCATCGGTGACTTCATCCTTGCGCTTATGGAGATCCTGCGCCACGACGCGCGTCATCGGCTCGACCGCGCTGGTGTCAACTTCGTCGAGTTGCTCCACCCAGTCGAGGATGCCGGAGAGTTCGCCCTTGAGAGCGCTCGCCTCTTTATCCGTGATCTTTATGCGCGCCAGGCGGGCTATGCGCCGGACTGTCGCTTCATCGACCTGCATAGGGCCTCTTCATGTTCGAATAATCTTGGACTGGCGCAGTCTTAGCCGTGCCTCCGCCAGGGCGCAAGCGCATGCCGCAAATCCTTGTTTTCGCGTCATTACAGCTATTTAGACAGGAACGGCCCCAGAATATCGGAGGCATCGTCCGTCCAGGGCCGGACCACGCCGGGTTCGAAATCCGTGACGATGTGTAAATTCTTGAACGCTTTCAGCGTTTCAGCCTCGCGGGCAAAGATGGCGACCGTGGACGGCGTCTGGCCGTAACTGCCATCAGTTGAGTTGTCGGAGAGCAGGACGCCTTGGAAGTCTGATACCAGCGGCTCTGTCGATGCCAGGACGCTGTCTAAATCCAGGTAGCGGTTGGAAATGTGCAGGACGGCCAAGCCACCCGGCCGCAGCTTGTCGCGGTAAAGCTCCAGGGCCTCTTTTGTCATGAGGTGTACTGGGACGGCATCGGACGAGAACGCATCGATGATGAGCAGATCGAAGCTTTGGTCTGGCTCCTTGGCGAGTGTGAGGCGCGCGTCCCCCAGCACGACATCAAGCTTCGGCATGCAGTTGACGATGTACGTGAACTGTTTGGATTTTGCGATGTCGACGATGACCTGATCGATTTCAAAGAAGCGCCATTGTTCGCCTGGATTGGCATAGCATGCGAGGGAGCCTGCCCCGAGCCCCACGATACCGTAGCGGCCCATGCCCTTGCGGCCGGCAGCCGACACACGCTCTCGCATCACTCGGATGGTATGAGCCATCGGCGAGTTCTGATGATAGTAGGTCGCGGGTGTCGTGTCCGCGACAAGCTGGCCGAATGCATCCCGGATACGCTGGGCGCCGTGCAACGTCGTGCCGTGGGTCAAAAGATTGAACTGCGCATCTTCCGACTGATACACACGGTAGACGCCGAAATAGCTGCGCTGTGCCTTGCCGCGATGAATGTCGGACGGCAACTGCACGATCATGGCACACATGAGGAGCGCCGCCGCCAGCTGACGCAGCGGATACTGCCACATGGCCAGCAACAGAAGCGCCGCAATGGCTGCGGTCCCTGCCGTGACACCGTAGCCTGCGAAACCGATACCCTGGTAAGACGCCCAGCGTCCAAAATATAGAAGCGTCACGGCGCCGGCGATGATCATACATAGAGCGATCGTTAGCTCGCGCATGGCCGTGTGACGGTCTGTGACAATCCCGGGCCGGCAAGCCACCGTCAACGCAAGCAGCAACGGGTATTCATAGACCTCCGAAAAGATGGCTGGTGCTATGAGTGCTGCAAACAACCCGCCCAGCACGCCTCCGAGAGACAGCCACAAATAGAACTCAGTCAGGTATTTGGCAGCCGGGCGTGCCAGGTAAAGCGTGCGATGCGCCACGAGCGAGGAGGCAACAAAAGCTGCCGCGCCGGCTGATGCGGCGATGATCCAGTTTTCATGATCGATCTGCGTCAAAAGAAGGAGCGCAAAGATTACGGTCACCAGATGAGCGATCAATAACACCGGCATTGGTATGAGAGCGCGCTGGCGGAACACGATCACGAAGGTGAACAGATACAGCGCCAATGGCATGACCCAAATCAGCGGTGCCGAGGCGACGTCAGTGGCGATGTATGATGTGAAGGCTGTTAGCAGGGCTGCTGGCACGAGGGCGAGCCCGACCCATTGCAACCGGTCTTTCCAGCCGGGTTTTGGGGCGTCATCTGATGCTGCAGCATGCGCGCCCGCCGGCGCCCCCTGCCCGCCATCCGTCAGGTAGAAGCAGAACGCGAGAGCGGCGATGAGGGCGAGAAAGCCGCCAGTCCATATGATGCTGAGCGACCGAAGGCCGAAGACCGGTTCCAGTATGAAGGGATAGCCCACCAATGCGAGCAGGCTTCCCAGGTTTGATGCTGCATACAAGAAATAGGGATCGCGCGCTTGCGCGTGGCCGGTGCGCGCAAACCAGGCTTGGATGAGTGGTGCATTGGCGGCGACGGCCATAAACGGCAAGCCAATGGCCACCGTGAAAAGCGACAGCTGCCACAAGTATGGGCTGGACGTCGGCGGGTCTTGCCAGTTTTCCGGTAGTGCGACGGGCAGAAACAGCACGGCCGCCAGGCACAGTCCTGCGTGAAACCAACCGGTCAGCCGGAACGGAACCTTGGCAATCAAAACATGGGCGTAGCAGTAGCCCGCAAGAAGCGCGCCTTGAAAAAAGCAGAGCGCCACGGCCCAGACAGATGGCGAACCGCCCAAGCGGGGCAGCACCATTTTCGCAAACATCGGCTGGATCGAGAACAATAAGAGCGCGGACAAAAACGTCGTTGCCGTGAACGCCAGCAGTACGCCGATACCGGCTTTGCGTCGTGCTTCCTCGTCTCCGATCATGTCCGCTCCCTATTGGGCCCGCTTCTTATACGGTCAGTGTTTCTCCTGGCTTCATCACCTTCACCGGCTGATCCGCCATTTCCGATACGAAGGCATCCGCGGTTTGATCGATGATCGGGAATGTTCCGAAGTGGCAGGGAATGATCGTGCTGAAGTTGAAGTAGCGTTTGCACGCCATCGCGGCCGTTTTGGCACCCATGGTGAAACGGTCGCCAATCGGAACGATGCCGATGTCCGGCTTGTGGATCTCGTTGATGAGGGCCATGTCGCTGGAGATTTCGGTATCCCCCATGTGCAGCAGCGTCTTGCCTTCGCTTGCGGCGATGACGATGCCGCAGGGGTTGCCCAGGTAGGTGCCGCCAGACGCTGACGAATGTAGAGCGTTGACCATCGTGAGCGCGAAGTCGTCCGCTTTGACCGTACCGCCTGTATTCATCGGTTCGAGCTTTTCGACACCCTTGCTGCCCATGTATCCGGCTAGTTCCGCGACGGCGAACAGCGTCGCGCCCTGGGCTTTGGCGATATCAGCGGCATCGGAGATGTGATCGTCGTGGCCGTGGGTGAGAGCGATATGCGTTACACCGGCGGCGACATCATCAACACTCAGGCCAGCCTCTTTGAAGCTTGGATTTGGTGACAAGTATGGGTCGATCAGTATGATGCTCTTTCCTGTTTCGATCCGGAAAGCCGCGTGGCTGAGCCAGGTGATCTTCATTCAAAGCTCCAATTTTTTCCGCTCTTCGCCGGAGCGCACTTTATAAGGGGCTGAATTTTTCCAGCAACCGACACATCAGGCGGGATTTCAATGTCGGCTTCAGCGCCCACTGCAGGCTCCCAAGGACAAACCATCAGCGACGCTGGCACGTTCCAGTCCCTCTTGCCATCTTCCGGCCGCTTGATCGGGCTGGACGCCGGGACCAAGACGATTGGCGTTGCTCTGTCTGATACAAATAGATCGATTGCCACGCCGCTGGAGACGATCAAGCGCACCAAATTCAAGGATGATGCTGCCCGGCTTCTGGCATTGATAGAAAGCAACGGCGTCGCCGCCATGGTGCTTGGCTGGCCGCTCAACCTGGACGGCACTGAAGGCCCTCGGGCGCAAGGGACGAAGGCCTTCGCTCGCAACCTCAACAAGCTGTGTGCGCTGCCGGTGCTGCTTTGGGATGAGCGGTTGTCGACAGCGGAAGCGGAACGGATGCTGATCAGTGCGGACACCAGCAGGCGCAGGCGCGCAGAGGTCATCGACAAGCTGGCGGCAACCATCATCCTGCAAGGCGCGCTGGACCGCATGCGCATAGCTCAGCGGCCGTGAGCAGCCGTCTTTGAGACCGCGCGTAGGATTGGCTGGTGAAACTGAAGTCAGCGCGTCTTAGAAGGTGTGCTTCATCGTTCCGCGGATCCTGAGGTCGTCATCCTCTGGAGTAAGAGCGGGGTTGTTCGGGTCAGTGTTTTCAGTGGGGCGCTGCTGATTGCCGCCATAGAGCAGCTCCAGTCCGAAATCCATCTTAGGCAAGGTGCCAAGCTTGCCAATTCCCGGGACAGTGATTTCGGTGCCTTCGGGCGCACGCTTGCCACCAGGGCCAGGCGCCGCAGCGGGGTCGTTCAAGCCAGCCGACGGCGCACCTGCTGGCGGCGGAACATCGGCAGGGCGCTCTTCTTGAAACGCCTGTACAGATGTCGCCGTCCACAGCAGGCTGAACATCAGCGCAAATGTGAACTTCGCTTTCATGGCACCCCGCAGAAGTCTTTCGACCCTCTGACCGCTCAGCAATTTGCGGGGCGCGCATCTTGAAAACAAGGGGATTGGCTCAGAAAACAGTTGCAAACCGCGATTCGGACGCAAGGTGTGGTGCCGCGGCCATGTGGCAGGATTGGCACGTATTTGGTCGGCAGGAGGCGCGCGTCGGGTTCTAGGGGCGGGTGGCCTGGGGCGGCTGGTCTGCCGTAATCTCGAACGAGCGATCGAAGCGGTATCCAACAAAAAAGAGGGGCCGCTCGCGCGGCCCCATCTCCTACAGATTTCTGTATTTGAGCTCTTATTAGAACTCGATGATCGCACCAGCCATGAAGACGTCGAGATCTTCGAGGTCGGGCGTCACGGTCGCGCCGCCTGCGTTCACGAACGTTGCGTCGGCTTCATAGTGACGGTAGATGCCGTAGATGCGCATCTCAGCGGCGTCGATGCCCTGAATGATGCCACCGCCGATAACTTCAACTTCGGAGTCCAAGATGCGGAAGCCAGCTGCGCCAAGAGCTGCGTCGCCAGTCCGATCGTTTGAACCACCTTCGTGTTTGAAGTATTCACCGTAGAACGTCGTCTTGCCCAGCGGGATGAACTTCTTCTCGATACCAGCTTGGAAGGAGTAGAAGTAGCTGGAGTCGTCAGCATCGATCGCGGGGTTGAAAGCAGCGTAGCTTCCGTCAACATTTTCGTCGACAAGCTCACCAGCACCGAACGTCACGAACAATCCAGAAGCCTCATGCAACGCGCTAACCGAGCCACCGAACTGGTAGCACTCCGCAGACTTACCGTCAGCAGCATTGACGATCAAGCAACCAGGGCTAACCGGGTTGGTTTCATCCACGTTCTTGCCATAACCGATGCCGGCCTTGACCTTAAAACCGTGAACCTCGCCTTTGTACTTGGCCGAAACATCCCAGAAGTCGTCCTCACCCCACGCAGCGTGGAACGAGAAGCCACCGAATGAGGGGGAGCTGTAAGCAACGTATTTGCCACGGCTACCTTCACCAGGTTGCACGAAGTTATCATTGACCAAACGGCGCCATTCGAGGCCGCTCAAGGCGCCTGTCTGCGAATTGCGCAGCTGGAAGCCAGCGGCGTGGTCTTCTGGGTCGCTGTTCTTGGCGATATCTGCCGTCTGCGTCACGTTTGACTCGGTGATACCTTCGGTGGCGCCAGCTCCCTGACCAACAGTGACGGAGCCGAAAGTCTTGCTCTTCAAATACCAGTTCGAGTAGCGCAGATCTGGAATTGGATCGCCTGGTGACGACGGCGTATCCTGGTCAACCCGGTCCGACCGGTTGGTACGGATGCCCAGCTCAAGCCGATAACCAGCTTCCAAGTCGCTGGAAATCTTAGCCTTGCCGCGGAAGCGGATACGTGACCGTCCAGCGTCGTTCGTTACAACGTATTGATTGCTCTCAAAGCCATCATCCCAGATCATGATGCCTTCGTTGATGTGGCCAGAAATTTCAAGGCTAACCTTGCGGTTGCCCTTGCGTGCGGTGGTCGCTTCCAACTCGGCGATGCGTTCCTCAAGATCAGCGCAGCAGTCGCCACCGAAATCAGCGGCCTTTGCAGCAGCGGTGTTCAAGGCAAACGCAGACGCCGTCAAAAGCATTGCAGCTGAAGCTTTCGACATCCAACCCCGGATCATAATAATCCCCCAAAATCCCGATAAAGCCGCGTCGCTCCAGCATGGCGCGTTCGTCGGCACCGACGCATTTTTCGTGCGCCGGATGAACTCAGTTAGACGAAAGCTTCCGCCCGGGTAAACCCACAAAAGGCTTTGTGACAGGTCTGTGACAATGCGACGATGCAACCGTGCAACCCTTTGGCAAGCGCGGGAAAATGCCTGCCTGCGACTCCCTGTCTTTTGATTCGGGAAGATGACGGATGAACACTCTGAGCCAACGATGTTTTCTCGGCTTTACGGGCGGCCCGCTAACACTTTTGTCAGACGTCGCACGTTCTGCCTGGTGTTGTATCAGCTTGGTCGCCGCTTGGCGTCGCAGATGGGCCAGGGTAGACAAGGCGCATGGGTAAACTCGGTTCATTCGACGTTGTTGTTGCTGGCGGCGGGCCGGTCGGAATCACTTCGGCGCTCCTGTCGGCCCGATTGGGATTCCAGACCGCCCTTGTCTGCTCGTCGTCCGTTGGCGGGCCAGATCGGCGCACAGCCGCCTTGTTCACGGCGTCCTGCGGTCTGTTGGACAATCTCGGCATCTTTGCAGGGTTGAAAGCTGTTTGCGCTGCTCTGGCTGGGCTTCGGATCGTAGATGCTCAGCCGCGCTTGTTGCGGGCTCCGGAAATTACGTTTCACGCCAAGGAGCTGGACTTGGCTGCGTTTGGCTACAACGTGCCGAACGCAGCGCTGGTAAAGGCCTTATCCAACGCGGCCGCGCAGCAGGACGGCCTAACTATGATCGAAGACGCAGCCACTCGGACGCACTGCGACGCGGAAGGCGCGGTAATCACTACGGCAAACGGCCAGGCAATCCGCGCAAGCGTGATTGTAGGCGCGGACGGGCGGAACTCGATTGTTCGGGAAGGCGCTGGTATCTCGACGAAAAACTGGGACTACCCGCAGACTGCGATTGTCACCCAACTGGCCCATAACAGGCCGCATCAGGGCATTTCGACGGAGTTTCACCACCCGGCGGGGCCGCTTACGACAGTACCCATGCCCGGCGCCAACTCATCTCTGGTTTGGGTAGAAACGCGCCATGAGGCAGAGCGTTTGAGCGGATTGGACGACGCTGAGTTTGCCGGCGCGCTGGAAAGGCGGTTGGAGGGTCTGCTCGGCACTGTTGCCAGTGTTGGCCCGCGCGCGCTGTTTCCTCTGCGGGGATTGACAGCCGAAACAATGGGCCGTGGGCGGGTGATGCTGGCTGGCGAGGCTGGCCACGTCATGCCCCCGATCGGCGCTCAAGGGTTGAATTTGGGGTTGCGGGATGCGGCGGCGATTGCTGGCTGTTTGGCGGCGGCGCGGGCTGAGGGCCGGGACCTGAGTTCTGCATGCGAGGACTATGCGCGCCAGCGCCAGCAAGACGTATTCACCCGTATGACGGCAGTCGATTTGCTCAATCGGTCTTTGCTCTCGAATTTCATAGCGCCTCACCTGCTCCGCGGCTTGGGTTTGACCGCCTTGTCCATGGTGCCGCCGCTACGACGCCAGGTGATGCGCGAAGGGCTTCAGCCCGCTTCGGCCACGCCCGAAGCCATGTTGCCAGGTGGCTTGGCGCGGCTCTGCCAGCGCGGTCCGGCGGTTCCGGCCTAAATTTCGCCGGGGATCGGCCTACCCTCAATACTTGACGGCAGGGGTCGCAGTTGGCATTTGGCGACATCGTTTTCTACAGTCGGCCAAAATGCGAAAAATCACGCCCCTGCGAGACGTCCAATTCCGATTGGAATACCTGCTATTACGGACAATCGCCGGGATGATCCGGTTGATGCCTCTGGAAGTGGCAACAGGGTTTTCTGCTTGGTCGTGGTCCGTGTTGGCACCGCGCGTCGCCAAGAAGCGCCATACCCGGGCCTTGGACAATCTGAAAATTGCGTTTCCGGAGAAAACCGAAGAAGAGCGCGCGGCCATTGCGCATGCGCATTGGCAAAACCTCGGACGGGTGATGGCCGAGACAATGCAGATGGACCGCATCTTGGCCGAGCCGGAACGGATGCAGGTGGTGCCGGAAAAGATGTTCGCGCGCTACAGCGGCAAGCTCGGCGCCGGCATAGGCGTCTCCATGCACATGGGAAACTGGGAGCTGGCCATTTGGCCGTTCGTGGTTTCGGGAACCAAGCCGGGGGCTGTCTACCGCTCCGTCAACAATCCATATGTCGACCGCTATCTGCGCGAGCAACGCAAGGACCTTTATCCAGGCGGGCTGTTCGGGCGGGGCACGGTGCAGGGCGACCACGGCGATGATCAACGCACCGCCCGCGTATTGACCGACTACGTGCGGAACGGTGGGCGGCTTGGCATTGTCTGCGACCTGTTCGACCGCCGTGGCATCCCGGTTCCGTTCTTTGGCCGTGACGCGCGCACTCTGGCCATCTCGGCGATGATCGCGCGGCGTCTGGGCACGCGAATGTGGATGTCGCGTTGCGTGCGGCACGGAACCGAGAGCCGCTTTCAAATCGAAATCAAGGAGCTGCGTGTGCCCCGTTCGGGTAATCCTTCGGACGACATCCGCACGATCTTGACCGAGATGCAGGCGCAGTTCGAGGCCTGGGTACGCGAAACGCCGGAACAGTGGATGTGGTCGAACCGGCGCTGGAGCTAGGGGCCATTTATTGCCCGGGCTTTGCCCTGCCCTTGCGCCAGAGACGCCAGCGCGCCTCAACCTTCGGCCAGGTTTTGATAAGCCAGCGGCGCACGAATGGGACATCAACCGCGATGAGCAAAATGCCAAGCGGAAGCATCCATATTCCCAGCACTGGCAGAAACGAGAATACTCCACCGACGACCAGCAACAATCCCAGCGGCAACCGGATCAAAATCGCGGCCGGGCTCAACAGCCACGCCAAAGCCCGGGACATCCAGTCCGGCATCTTCTTTTTCAGGCGGCTTACGAGACGCTCAAACTTCGCCCGCTCTACGTCCCCGGTCATTCGATTTAATCCCACGCCAAAATCTTAACGAGCTGTAAACGTTATCTTTACGCGATCTCAAGCGATTTTTGTCAAACTCGTTTTCGAGTCTGCCGGCCAGTTCGCCGGCTTTAGTGTCCGGCTACGGCCGGTCAGGGCGGGGATTTGTGATGCGTACCTCTCGAGGTGGCCGCGTATTGGCCACTGGAAATCCGGGTCTGAACCTTCGGGTTGGCAGGCTTCCTCTATTCATGGTCTTGCCATTAGCGCTGGCAACGATTTTAAGCGCGTGTGCTGGTTCTTCGTCATCCGGCCCAGGCTTGGGTGCCCGGTCCTCGGACCGTTATGACTCCAAGTGGGGCGTGAGCTCCAGCCGACGCGTCATCGTCAACGGTCCCATCCCGAAAGGCGGCGGACACCGCAAGCTTGGCAAGCCTTATCAAGTCGCCGGCCGCTGGTACGTCCCCCAGCATGATCCGCGGTATGACCGGGTCGGCGTAGGCTCGTGGTATGGCGATGATTTCCACGGCCGCAAAACGGCGAACGGCGAAATCTTCGACATGAATGCATTGACGGCGGCGCATCCAACGTTGCCAATTCCGTCTTACGCCTACGTCACGAATTTGAAGAACGGGCGCACGCTTCTGGTGCGCATCAATGATCGCGGCCCATACGTCGCTAACCGGATCATCGATCTGTCCCGTGCGTCGGCCAAAGCCTTGGGATACTTCAATGGTGGTTTGAGCCGGGTGCGCGTGCGTTATGCCGGTCCTGCGCCGTTGAACGGAGATGACCGCCGGGAAGTGGCGTTCTTGCGCAACCAGCCTTGGTATTATGGTGGAGGCTACGGCAACCGCATGGCGCTTGGCGCTGACAATCGCGCGCGCCAGCAACACGCCGGCTACCCGAACGACCGCTATTCCCAGCAGCAGCGCCGCCAAGACGAGTTTTTCGCCGGCCGGCGGCCTTATCCCGCTCCGCGCAATAACCGGGGGCCCATCAGCACCGGCGAGCTTGCGCCGATGGATGGGTTCGACCGCCCCGCGCCACGTCATGAGACACGCCGACCGGTTGAAATGGCCGGCAGGCAACAGCAACGGTGGTCTCCTTTCGCACACAGGCAAGCTGTTCGCGGCCGATAGCGGAGGATTGTTGCCCTGAAACCGTGCACGGCGTTGACAGGCAGCGCCGCTCGCCGTGATAGTTCCGCCCGAAACGTACAGGCGGAATTATGCGGCTCACTCACATCTCTCACCGGCTTTTTTCAATAATAACCGGCCTTCTGATGCTGGCGGCGGCATTGCTTTACGCCGCTGCTCCCGCAGCCGCGCAGGGCGAACTTTCGACCAAGGCCAAACACGCTATCCTCATCGACTACGAAAGCGGCGCTGTAATATACCAGCGCGCGGCGGATACGCTGTCGTATCCCGCCAGCATGAGCAAGCTGATGACACTGGCTGTTCTCTTTAAGGCGATGAAGGACGGAAAAGTTAAGCCCGACGATGAATTTTTGATGAGCGAGAATGCCTGGCGCACAGGTGGTGCACCCTCTGGAACCGCCGCGATGTTTGTGCCGGTGAACACGAAGGCGCGGGTTGACGAGCTGATCCAGGGCATCATCATCCAATCGGGTAATGACGCGAGCATCGCGGTCGCTGAAGCGCTCGCTGGCTCTGAGGATGCCTTCGCCAAGCAGATGACCGCCGAGGCCCGGCGTATTGGCCTGAAGAAGTCGACCTTCGCGAACGCCACCGGCCTGCATCATCCCGACCATAAAATGACGGCCCGGGAGCTGGCCATGCTCGCGGCGCATCTGATCCGGGAGTACCCCGAGCAATACAAGATCTTCTCACAGCGGTTGTTTCAATATCGCCGTCACAAGTTCTACAACCGCAACCGGCTATTGCGTCTTGATATTGGAGTGGATGGACTTAAGACAGGACACACGTCCAAGTCAGGCTATGGGATCGTTGTCTCTGCGAAGCGCAAGGGGCGGCGGCTGATCGGCGTCGTGATGGGGTTGGACAGCGCGGCTGCGCGTTGGCGGGAAGCACAGAAGTTGATCGATTGGGGCTTCAACAGCTCGTCCCGCGTAAAGCTCTTCGACGCCGGAGAAGAGGTCGGCTACGCGCGAGTTTGGGGTGGGGAACAGTTTTATGTTCCTCTGATGGGCCAGGGCGAGGTGATGGTCGTCTTGCCGCGTTTTCCGCCAAACCCAAAACTGCGGGCTGAGATCGTTTATGACGCGCCGTTGAAAGCGCCGCTCAAGAAGGGTGATCAGGTGGCGATGCTGCGCGTGACAACACCGAGCCGGGCGGTGAGCGAAGCGCCGCTGTTCGTGGCTGAGGACGTGGAGGAAGGCGGGACCTTGCGGCGCGGCGTCGACACGCTTGCCGTGATGGCCGTTCGCGGAATTATGGGATTGTTCGACAAGGACTAATCCCAAAGGCGTTGCTTTCGCTCTCATCTGCCTCCATACGATCAAGGCATGGCAGCAACACGCGGCAAGTTCATCACGTTCGAGGGCGGCGAAGGCGCCGGCAAGTCGACGCAAGCGTCGCGCTTGGCCGAAGCGCTCCTCGCCCGCGGCCTCACGGTGTCGACGACACGGGAGCCAGGCGGCACGCCATTTGCCGAGGCCGCGCGCGACCTGTTGCTCGATCCGATGACCGCAGCATCCAGCCCTCTGGCGGAAACGCTGCTGTTCGCTGCCGCGCGCGCGGATCACTTGGAGCTGCTCATCCGCCCGGCGCTTGGCGAAGGGACGTGGGTTATCTGCGACCGGTTTATCGACTCCACACGCGTCTATCAGGGCTATGCGGGTGGCGTCGCCTTCCCGGTTCTTGACGTTTTGGAACAAGCCGTCGTGCAGCCAGACTATCCGGACCTTACACTCATCATCGACATGGACCCGGCTGAGAGCTTGGCGCGCGCACATGCCAGGCGCCTACAGAACGACGACGCGACGACCGCCGACAGTTTTGAACGGCGCAGCTTGCAGTTCCATCAAGTCTTGCGCGACGGCTTCCGGCAGATTGCTGAGGAGCATCCCAAGCGCTGCATTCTCATCAACGGCGAAGGAAGCATAGAAGACGTGGCCGCGCGCGTGCAGGCCGAGACATTCGCATTTTTCGGACTTGAGTAATCATGGCGCGCGCTCCAGCTGTTCAATCGATCGAAGAGTTGCCCGAAGCGGATCGCCTCGATGGATTTCCGCATCCGCGTCACACGCCGAACCTCTTCGGTCATGAACAGGTGGAACGTTCTCTTGCTGAGCTGTTTGCTGGTGAGCGGATGCATCACGGCTGGCTGATCTGCGGACCGCAAGGGATTGGCAAGGCAACGCTGGCGTATCGTCTCGCCCGGTATGTCCTGAGCGCGCCTGCTGAACGGGACCCGTCAGCGCAGTCTCTGGCCACACCTGAAGACAGTTCCGCGACACGTCAGGTTCGCGCGTTCTCTCACCCCGGATTACTCGTGCTGCGGCGCGGGTACGACACGAAAACGAAACGCTTCAAGACGTCAATCGCGATCGACGACGTGCGCCGTCTGCGCAACTTTCTCGGGCTACGCAATGACGAAGCATCTTGGCGGGTTGTCATCGTGGACACGGCTGATGATCTCAATCCCAATGCCGCGAATGCCCTTCTCAAGTCGCTGGAAGAGCCTCCAGCGCAAACGGTCTTCCTATTGCTTGCGTCCGAGCCGGGCCGTTTGTTGCCAACGATCAGATCCCGTTGTCGAACGTTGCAGTTGGCGCCGCTGGAGTCAGAGCCGATGCGCAAGGCTGTTCGCCAGGCGCTCACCGCGAGCACCGAAGAGATCAGCGACTCGCTGCCCAGCCCCAGTGACTGGCCGGTTCTGGAGAAGCTGGCCCATGGGAGCGTGCGCCGCATGCTAGGATTGCGCGGCGGCGGCGGGTTAGCGCTCTTCAACCGCGTTTTGGATCTTCTGCGAAGTCTTCCCAATTTGGATTGGCAGGGTGTTCACACGCTTTCCGATGAGCTTGGCGGCGCGGCCGCGGAACAGCGGTTTGAGCTATTCTACGAGTTGCTTCTAGATCTCTTAGCCCGGCTGATCCGCGTGCGCAGCGGCGCGGCCTCAAACGACACCACCGACGCCGCCCTTGCCGAGGCTCTGATTGGCGATGGCTCGCTTGCCACCTGGGCTGAGCTGTGGGAAACAATCGTCCGTGAAAAGGCCGATGCAGCAGCGCTCAATCTCGACCGGAAGTCGTTGATGATCGGCACGTTTCAAAACATCCAGGCCGCGGCCCGCCAGCCGGCGTCTTGATGCTTCAAAGGCGGCTCACACGACTGTGCTAGGGCGCGATCGTTAGGTCTTTCAAACATTCCACGACTCTCGAAAGAGGTTTGCGTCCATGACCGGGCAGAAATCGTTTTACGTCACAACGGCCATTTCTTACCCCAACGGCGTTCCGCACGTTGGGCATGCCTACGAGGCGATCGCCACGGACGTTATTGCGCGCTTCGAGCGTGCCGACGGCAAGGACGTGTATTTCCTGACCGGTACCGATGAGCACGGGCTGAAGATGAAGCAGACGGCGGCGAAGCAAGGCGTTTCGCCGGCAGCGCTAGCAGATCAGAACGCTGCACGTTTTCTGGAGATGGCTTCGACCCTTGGGCTGTCGAACGACGATTTCATCCGCACGACTGAACAGCGTCATCACCGTGCGGCGGAAGAGATTTGGAAGCGCATGGCGGCTGCTGGCGACATCTTTTTGAAGACGTACGCCGGCTGGTACTCGGTGCGCGATGAGGCTTACTACAACGAAAGCGAAACGACAGTCGGCGAGGATGGTGTCCGCGTTGGACCGCAAGGCACGCCAGTGGAATGGACGGAAGAAGAGACGTTCTTTTTCAAACTATCAGCTTATGAAGACAAGCTGCTTGCGCACTATGAGGCGAACCCTGAGTTCATCCTGCCGTTGGAACGTCGCAACGAGGTCGTGAACTTCGTGAAGTCCGGACTGGAGGATTTGTCCATCTCACGGACGACGCTGGACTGGGGCATCCCCGTTCCAAAGACAGATGCCAACGATGGAAACGGTGCCAAGCACGTCATGTACGTTTGGGTGGATGCGCTGACGAACTACATCTCTGGCGTCGGATTCCCAGACCAAGACAATCCGCTATGGCGCTTCTGGCCCGCCGACGTTCACGTTATCGGCAAGGATATTACGCGCTTCCACGCGATTTATTGGCCAGCGTTTTTGATGTCGGCAGGCTTGCCGCTGCCGAAGCGGATCTTCAGTCACGGCTTCGTTTTGAACCGGGGCGAGAAAATGTCGAAGTCCATCGGCAACGTCGTCGATCCGTTTGCTCTTGTGAACGCCTACGGGCTGGACCAAGTTCGCTACTTCTTCTTGCGCGAAGTCTCGTTCGGCTATGACGGGAACTACAGTCCGGAGACGATGGCCAATCGCATCAACGCCGATCTTGCAAACGATCTGGGAAATTTGGCCCAGCGCTCGTTGTCGATGGTGGCGAAGAACTGTGATGCCCAGGTGCCGCAGCCAGGTGACTTTACCAGCGAGGACCAGGAAATATTGGCTGCCGCCGACGGCATGTATGCCAAGGCTCGTGAGGCCATGGACCGGCAGAGCATCACCCGCTACCTCGACGCGGTGTGGGCTGTGGTCGGCGACGCGAACAAGTACTTCGCAGGACAAGAACCTTGGGCGAAGAAGAAGACCGATCCGGACCGGATGAAGACGATCCTATACGTCACGGCGGAAATCGTCCGGCAGGTCGCGATCTTGGCGCGTCCTGTGATGCCCACCTCGGCTGACAAATTTCTGGATGCGCTTGGCCAGACGTCCGATGCGCGGACGTTCGACTTTCTTGGCGCAGACCATCGGCTGGTTGGGGGCACAGCGCTGCCAGCACCAGCGCCCGTGTTTCCGCGCTACGTCGCTCCGGATGCTGAATAAATCCGGATTGGCCGGATTTACAAATTGGAAATTTCCCCCAGCTAATCTTCTGCTTTAGGTAGCATGAGTTGGTAGTGTGGAATGAGAGTTCGCGGTCAAAAGATGGAGCGGCGCTCGAATGAGCGCGCCAGAGTCAGAAAAGTCGGCCGGATCGTATCGGACAATCCCCGGCAGATCGCGCCGTGCATCATCCTCGATCTATCGAATACGGGTGCACTCCTTCTGGTGCACGACCAAGTGCCGGATGCTTTTGAGCTGTTCTACTCGGCAAAGCGCGTACTCCGCGATGCTATCGTCGTCCGGCGTCACAAGGATATGATCGGCGTCCGGTTTGAGAGCGAGCCGGTCGTTTTAGAAGCTAGCGATACGCTTTTGCAGGAATTGCGCGCGTCGTAACGCTTCAAGCCATCGCGGTTACTGTGTCCGTCGCCGGCTTTATGGGGGCTGTTTGCGCTTCCAGGAAGTCCATCACTTTTTCAGCGCGCATTGGCCTGCCGGCAAGATGGCCTTGCAGCGCATCGAACCCGACAGCTTCAGCAAATGCGCGTTGCTCTTCGCTTTCGATGCCTTCCGCGACGGTGGCTAGTTGCAATGTCTTGCTCATGGCAACGATGGCCGTGACGATCGCGGCACGCTTTTCTTCCTTGCCAAGGTTCTCCAGGAATATGCGATCGACCTTCAGGATATCGACGGGCAGCCGGTCCAAATGGGCAAAGCTTGCATAGCCGGTACCGAAGTCGTCTACGGCGATCCGGATGCCGCACTCGCGCAAACCACCCAGAATCGTGCAGGCCTTTTCGCGATCCTTGGCCAGGCTCGTTTCTGTAATTTCCAGCGTTAGGCGGCTTGGTTTCAGTCCGGCGGACGACAGGATGCTGAGGATGCTCAGGCGAAGGCTCAAATCGGCAAGTTGCTGAGGAGATACATTGTAAGACAGGCTGATGGAGTCTGGCCAGGCGGTTGCGTTGGCCGCCGCCTTTGCAAGCAGCTGCTTGCAAAGCTGGTTGATGAGGCCGGTCTGTTCAGCAATAGGAATAAACTCGTCTGGCGACACCTGGCCCAATTTTTCGTCGTGCCAGCGTGCCAAGACTTCCAGGCTCGTAGTCTTGCCGGTCGTGGCGGAGACAATCGGCTGGTAATAGGTTTCGATTTCATCACGCTCGATGGCGCGGCGCAGCCGCTGTTCGAGTTCGGCATGGCGCAGAACCATGCGCTGCGTCGCCACGTCGTAGACAGAAGTCGAGCCTCGGCCGTTGCGCTTGACCAGATAAAGCGCTTCATCGGCCCGCTCCAGCAGTGTCGCGGCGGACGTTCCAGCTTCAGGGAAAATTGCGAAGCCGGCGGACGCGGAAATTTGCGCGACGTTTCCATCGATGTTGATGGGTGCGGAAAGCATGGTGATAGCGTCGTTGCCCATCTGTTTCACCCGCCAAGGCTCTGGGGCTTGTTTTATGAGCACGGCGAATTCATCGCCGCCCAGGCGGGCGACAGAGCATTCGCTGGAAAAATGCTGGCATAACCGGCGCGCGACTTCCTTCAGAACGTCGTCGCCAACCGAGTGACCGTAACAATCGTTTACCGGTTTGAAGCCGTCCAAATCGAATACACCGATTGCAAATGGGGCTCCCTGCGCCTGACGTTCTCTGATGAGGACATTTGCCGTGTGCAGGAAGGCGCGGCGGTTCGCAATGCCAGTGAGTTCGTCCGTGTTGGCGATGCGCGCGATTTCCTTCTGGGCCTGTTTGGCGTGAAGGATGCGCTGCTCTGCCTCGAACTCACTAACGACATGGCGTCTCAGGTTACTTGCGCTGCTGGAAAAATATCTCTGCAGCAGGAACGTGTTGCTCGCGAACGTGGCCGCTATCATCAGTCCCATGAAGTCAACCCGGTAGAGGAAGGCGGCTATCATGGGAAGAGCGATGCTTGCGAGGATGAGTTGCATCGGGCGTTGCGGATAGGCGGCGTAAGTCAGCGCGCCCACGGCCGTGAAGCCCATCGCCGCGGCGACGGCATGGCCGATCATTGGTGGCGAGAGCACAATGACCACGAATGCCCATGCGCTCAAAACGGCAGTTGTGATTAGTGTCGCCTTGGAGCGATAGCGCAGAAGCTTGGGTACTTTTTCAAACGGCGTTTGAGCCGGATCAATCACCCGCAGGCGCATCATGTAATAGACGCAGCGCAGGGCCGTCAGGGCTGGAACGGGTAAGGCAAGCCACCACGGGATGTGGCCCAAGAGGACAGCCGCCAGCAGCACCAGGTTAACCGCGGCGACCGGCAACGCCGCCCAAGAAAGATGGAGCAGCACGCGAAGGTGCGCGGAGGCTAAGAGGCCTTCGACGGTACGATGCTGGGGGGATAAGGGTTGATGATACACGTGGCGAACTGACGGATGGCTGACAACCGGCCGATAATAGCCACGCGGATATTCTCAGCGCGTTAATCCGTCATAGGACTCTCGCCATAAGAAAACACCGCGGTTAATGAACCGCGGTGTTTCGTTTCAAGCTGGGAAGGTCTTAAGCGGCTTACATCATGCCGCCCATACCTCCCATGCCACCCATGCCACCCATTCCGGCAGGCATTGCAGGTGCATCGTCGGACTTCGGTGCTTCGCCGATGGCTGCCTCGGTGGTGATCATGAGGCCAGCGATGGAAGCTGCGTCCTGAAGAGCGGTGCGGACGACCTTAGCCGGGTCGATAATGCCCTTCTCGATCAGATCGCCGTATTCTCCGGTCTGAGCGTCGTAGCCGAAGGTGGCACCCTTGGTCTCCAGAACCTTGCCAACAACCAGCGAGCCTTCGACGCCGGCGTTCTCAGAGATCTGGCGGATCGGAGCCTGAAGCGCCTTACGGATGATGGCGATGCCGGCATCCTGGTCAGCGTTGTCGCCCTTGGCGTCGATTGCCTTGGACGCCTTGAGCAGCATGACGCCGCCGCCTGGAACAACACCTTCTTCAACGGCAGCGCGCGTCGCGTTCAATGCGTCGTCAACGCGGTCCTTACGCTCTTTCACTTCAA
>JBGTSB010000039.1:0-30418 GCA_041940525.1 Hyphomicrobium sp. | reverse complement strand
CAGCCAGGGAACAAGTCACCGGTGTAGAAGGTCAGGCCAGACGTGGCGATGGATGGCACCCAATAATAGACCGGCTGTTCCATGCCGTCTTTCGCTTGGCCTTCTCCAATCTTGGCGCCCGAATAGTCCACGCCGTAGGTGATCACCGGCCAGCCATAGTTTTTGCCGGCTTCCGGATGGTTCAATTCGTCGCCGCCTTTGGCGCCATGTTCGACGGTCCAAAGCGCACCAGTTTCGGGATGAATGGCCGCGCCTTGAATGTTGCGGTGGCCAATGGACCAGACTTCCGGTGCCCACCCTGACGTGCCGGGGTTGCCTTCGGCTGGTGTTCCGTCCGGGTTGATGTGGACGACCTTGCCGATGTGGTTGGCGGGGTTTTGTGATTCCTTGCGCAGGTAGTTGCGCTCTCCAAGTGTGACGAACAGCGATCCATCGTTTGCAATGACGATGCGGGATCCAAAATGATAGGCGCTGTCGTATGCTGGCTCTTGGCGGAAGATCACGTTGATATCTTCCAGCTTGCCGCTATCGCCATTCAATACCAATTTGGCACTCGCGACACTGGTGCCGTTCTTGCCGCCATCGCGTGCTTCCGAGTAAGCGAGATAAATCGTGCCGGTCGTCTCAAAGTCTTTGGCGAGGCATACGTCCAGCAACCCGCCCTGGCCCATATCAACGACCTTGGGCGGGCCTTGGATCGGCTCCGACAGTTTGCCGTCCTGTGTTGAGACAATGCGCAGTGTGCCGGATTTTTCCGTTACAAGGGCGCGTCCGCCGGGCAAGAACTGAAGGCCCCATGGACTAGACAATCCAGATGCGACTGTCTCCACTTTGATGGGGGTCTTTTCAGCGGCAGGCGCGTCCGTCTGTTTAGCGGTGGCGGGGACGACCATCAGCGCGGCTGCTAGGACTGTGATTGGCAAGCGCAGCATTTATACCTCTATCCGTTCGCGTTCTGATAACGTGATTACATGTAGGTTGGACTGGCCCAGGCGCCAGTGCCGCCCTGGTCTAATGACTTTCTGGACGTCAGCCGCCATATAGAGCCGATGAACGAGAGCCGGACATATCCTTTCGTGCGCATGAACGGACTTGGAAACAAGATTACCGTGATGGATTTGCGCTGTGGCGACAAGCCCTTGAGCGTGGAGGATGTGCGCGCTGTCGCGGCCAATGAAGCATCGGCTTTTGATCAGCTGATGGTGCTTTATCCGCCGCGCACGGCCGGCACGGCGGCGTTTGTGCTGATCTACAACCTGGATGGTTCGGAGAGTTCCGCTTGTGGTAACGGCACCCGCTGTATTGCCTGGCTGGAGGCCGAAAAGTTTGGTGAGCGGCGGCCGTTGTTTGAGACGCGTGCCGGGGTTTTGCGTTCGCAGGTTGAAGATATCGGTCATATCACCGTGGATATGGGACAGCCGAAGTTTGGCTGGGAGGACATTCCGCTGTCGGAAGCCTTCCATGACACGCGTGGCATCGAGCTGCAGGTTGGCCCTATTGATGCGCCGGTTCTGCATTCGCCTTCTGTCGTCAATGTTGGCAATCCGCACGCTATTTTCTGGGTTGATGAAGATCCGGATACCTATGAGCTGGAGCGGTTCGGTCCAATGCTTGAAAACCACCCGCTTTTTCCAGAAAGGGCAAACATATCAATCGCTCAGGTTCTGTCCCGGGAGGCGTTGAAGGTGCGCACTTGGGAGCGTGGTGTTGGCTTGACCCGGGCTTGTGGGACGGCGGCTTGCGCTAGTGCCGTCAGTGCGGCCCGAAAGCGGTTGACAGGACGCCACGTCAGCGTATCGGTTCCCGGCGGCGTCATGGTCATTGATTGGACTGCTGAGGACCGCATTTTGATGTCAGGCCCTGTTGAGATCGAATTTGCAGGTGAAATCACTCTGGCGGGCCATCCTGCCGCAGTGCTCTAGCCGCTCCTTCAGCAGGCCCTATAACAGCCGTTTCTTGATCAACGTCCGCCGGTCCGCAGAAAGAGCCGCTTCGTCCGCATGTCTCAGCCTCACGTCATAACACTTGGCTGCCGCCTCAATGCCTACGAGTCCGAGGTCATGCGCCAGCATTCGGAAGCCGCCGGGCTGGGCGACTGCGTGATTGTGAACACCTGCGCCGTCACGGGTGAGGCGGTGCGTCAGGCGGCGCAGACGATCCGCCGCGCTCGCCGGGATAATCCGAACGCGCGGATCATCGTAACCGGCTGCGCTGCCCAAATTGAGCCGGAGCGTTTTGCCGACATGCCGGAAGTTGATCATGTCATCGGCAACGCAGAGAAAATGGATGCCAAGACGTTCGCGTCACTCGCCGTTGGCGATACGGAGCGCGTGAGCGTCAACGACATCATGAGCGTGCGCGAAAACGCTCCGCATATGATTGATGGATTTGGATCGCGTTCTCGCGCTTACGTCCAAGTGCAGAACGGGTGTGACCACCGCTGCACGTTCTGCATTATACCTTATGGCCGCGGGCCTTCGCGCTCAGTTCCGGCTGGTGAGGTCGTGTCGCAGATCGCGCGCCTCGTTCAATCGGGGTACCAGGAGGTCGTGCTCACCGGCGTCGATATCACGTCGTACGGCGGTGACTTGCCAGGATCGCCTTCGTTGGGGCGGCTTGTGCAGCAGATATTGAAGGGGGTCCCTGAGCTCCCACGTTTGCGTTTGTCGTCCATTGATCAGGTTGAGGCGGATCACCACCTATTTGATGCCATCGCAAATGAGCGGCGGCTGATGCCCCATTTCCATCTGTCGATGCAGGCTGGTGACGATTTGATCTTGAAGCGAATGAAGCGCCGTCACAGCCGGTCTGATGCCATTGCGTTTTGCACGCAAGTGCGCCGCTTGCGCCCAGACGTGGTGTTCGGGGCGGACTTGATCGCGGGGTTTCCAACGGAAACGGACGAGATGTTCGCCAACACCCTGCGGCTGGTCGACGAGTGTGGGTTGACCTTCTTGCACGTGTTTCCGTTCTCGCCTCGCAAAGGGACACCTGCAGCGCGCATGCCTCAGGTGGACCGCGCCGTGGTGAAGGCGCGGGCGGCGCGATTGCGCGAGGTGGGCAGCCGGGCGCTTGATATGTATTTGTCATCGTATGTCGGCCGCACCGTCGAGGTGCTGATGGAGACCGGTAACGTTGGCCGGACTGAGCATTTCGCAGAGGTTGAGCTTTCCGGAGTCGTGGGGGCCGAGGCTGGCAATGTCACGGCACGTATCACGGCTCATGACAACCGGCGGCTTCGCGGCGAGCTTGTCCAGCACCATGTTCGCGAGGCGGTTGCGTGAACGATAAACCGGAGACGAAAAAGACCGGCTTCATGGATCGGTTATTCGGTGGCAAGCCGCGCGAAGAGGCTGCTGCTCCTGTAGAAGAGACCGTATCGGCACCAAGCGAAGAAGATCAGCCAAATGACGCGCAGGTGGAGACACCGCCGGCGGTCGCGGAGCAAGCGCCCGAGCAAAAGAAGAGGGGCTGGTTTTCGCGTCTTAGCGATGGCCTGACACGGACGTCGTCACGGTTGACGACGGGCATCACGGACCTTTTCACCAAGCGCAAGCTTGATGACGCAATGCTTGAGGAGCTTGAGGATCTGCTGATTGGAGCCGATCTCGGCGTTGAGACGTCTATGCGCATTACAGAGTCCTTGCGCGCTGGGCGTTTCAATAAGGAGATTGCTCCGGAGGAAGTTCGCGCGGTTCTCGCAAAAGAAGTCGAGCGTGTGCTCGAGCCTGTCGCCAAACCGTTACGCTTGGATGGCACACATAAGCCCCACGTGATTTTGGTTGTTGGCGTGAATGGCACGGGCAAGACGACGACGATTGGCAAGCTTGCCGCGCAGTTCCGTAAGGACGGCAAGTCCGTGATGCTGGCAGCCGGTGATACGTTCCGCGCTGCCGCGATCGAGCAGTTGAAAATCTGGGGCGAGCGTACTGGAGCGCCTGTGATTGCCAGCGCGGTTGGAGCTGATGCGTCAGGTTTAGCTTACACGGCGCTGGAGGCTGCGCAGAATGGGTCGCATGATGTCTTGTTGCTCGACACCGCCGGGCGGTTGCAGAACAAGGCCGCGCTGATGGAAGAGCTGCAAAAAGTTGTGCGTGTCTTGCGGAAACTAGATGCCTCAGCCCCTCATGATGTGCTGCTGGTTCTGGATGCCACGACTGGTCAGAACGCGATGACGCAAGTGGAAGCGTTCAAGGCCACGGCTGGTGTTACCGGTTTGGTGATGACTAAGCTGGACGGTACGGCCCGTGGGGGGATTTTGGTCGCCATCTCGGCCAAGCATGGGATCCCAGTTCACGCGGTTGGTGTGGGCGAGGGGGTGGAAGACTTTCAACCCTTTGAAGCGGGAGATTTCGCCAGCGCCATAGCGGGGGGCGCATAGTTGCTGGCTCCGCACAGCCTTTCGGTAAAGAATGCGCCGGCGCTGTCTCAGCCGCAGTGGCGCCACAAAAGCAGGATGACAGTCGCATTATGAGCGTGCGCAAGCGGATCTACCCATTCAACGCCGAGCAGACGGTGAACATTTTGAGCGAGTTTGGCCCGCTCGTATTGATGTTCGTCGTCAATGCCATGTACGGCATCGCTGCCGGCACTTGGGCTTTGATTATTTCTACAGTTGTGGCGATTGGCGCGATGCTGATCGTGCTAAAACGACTGCCGGTATTCCCGTTGATCGCATCGACTGTGACGATCGTCTTTGGCGCTCTTACGCTGCTGACTGGGAACGCGATGTGGGTTCAGATCAAGGTAACGATCTTCAACGCCTTGTTCGCCGCTTTCTTGTTCCTCGGGCTTAAGCTCGACCGCAACTTTTTCCAGTACGTTTTCGAGAAGACGTTCCATTACACCAAAGAAGGCTGGGATACTTTCACCCGCAGCTTCGCGTGGTTCTTCGTTTTCACTGCCGTTGCCAATGAAACTGTCCGGCTCAGTTTCGCCGACGAGCAGATCTACAACGTGCTGGGCTATGAGATGAACGGGGTCAACATCTGGATCCTGTTCAAGGTGGCCTTCATCATGCCCTTGAGCGGCTTTTATGCGTGGCTCCTGACGCGCTGGATGCACAGGCACCAGATTCCCGCCCCGGGTGAGGCAGGCGGGAGCGTCGTGTCGGCGGGCGGTCATGAAGAGGCCGTCAAAGCAACCGACAGTGCGTCCGCTTCGGCTCGAGCGGCCAATAGGACCAACCCTTCAGCTGGCGGTGCAGACGCCCGCTTGTAAGTCTTCGGCCCTCTGGTGCCAGGACTGGCCCTCCAACAGGTAGAAATTATGAGTACCGACAATACACAAACGGATTCTGAGCCTCAGGCGGGCAATCAACTGCTGAAACTGGCAATAGAGTTTGGTCCGTTGCTCGTGTTCTTCATTACGAATTCTTGGAAGGGCATCTTCTGGGGCACAGGTCTTTTCGTGGTCGCGACTGTGATTTCGCTAGTCCTGTCGCGTATGCTTTTTGGCAAGCTGGCGACGATGCCGTTGGTCTCCGGCTTCTTTGTCATAACGTTTGGCGGACTGACGCTGTATCTTCAAGATGAGACCTTCATCAAGGTCAAGCCGACAATCGTAAACGTGCTATTCGCGGCAATCCTTTACGGCGGGTTGCTGTTTGGAAAGCCGCTTCTTCAGCATCTGTTTGGAGACGAGTTTCGCCTCACAGACGAAGGCTGGCGTAAGCTGACCTTCAGATGGGCATCTTTCTTCGTTTTGCTCGCTATCCTCAACGAAATTGTTTGGCGAAACATGTCGAATGATGCATGGGTTGCCTTTAAGGCTTTCGGGATATTGCCGCTCACTTTGGTGTTTGCGATTTCGCAGATTGGTCTGTTAAAGCGCTACGGTATCGTGGATAAGTAATGATGCGGTGCACGCATGGTGCGAACACAGAATTGTGGCGATCATCATGTCCTGTGCACGTTATAGTAGTTACTCGTCATTTGCCCTGTACTTGAACACTTCTTTTAAATTTTGGTAGACGCCAAGGGAAAATACCGTATTTTCTTTCGGCGGAGGATTGTTATTCGTCCTCTGCACTATAGCAGCTTCAAACACGGCACCGATTGTCCGGGGAGGCTGCTTTGAATGAATGATCAAAGAAAGTCCGGGTCCGCGCTATGGCAAAAGATATTCAGCGAGAAACACCCACGGCACGACTAGAGTCATCACCAATTCACCTTCTGCACCGTGCAGGTCAGTGTGCTGGTGATATTTTTCAGAACGAGATGGGCGGAGCGAACCTGACGCCGCGTCAGTACGCCGTTCTGTTGACGGTCTCTCTCAATGAAGGTCTTAGCCAGACTCATTTGGTGGAGCGTACCGGGATCGACCGGTCGACGCTGGCTGATATTGTTCGCCGCATGCTCAAGAAAGGTTTGCTACAGCGCCGCCGCACCAAGGAAGATGCACGCGCTTACGCGGTGAAGTTGACCGAGGAAGGCTGGAAGGCGCTGAAGGCGGCAGACCCTGTCGCGCGCCGGGTTGATGAGCGTATCTTGACGGTGTTGCCAGGTGAGCAGCAGCGCGAGCGCTTCATGGAAGACCTCAATGCGATCGTTGGCGCCCTCGGAAATATCGAAGCAGGCGATAAGGTCATCAAATAGCTGGCCGCGTAGACAGCAGAAATATAAAAAGCCCCGGGAACTTCCCGGGGCTTTTTTACTGGTGCGTTACTTTAGGCCGCTTGAGGCATCAGGTTCCGGCTAATCATCGTCTCGGCGATTTGCACGGTGTTGAGTGCTGCGCCTTTCAGCAGGTTGTCCGACACACACCACAGCACCAAGCCGTTCTCGACCGTGGCATCGTCGCGGATGCGGCTCACGTAGGTCGTGAATTCGCCAGCGGCTTCGACGGGCGTTACGTATCCGCCAGCTTCGCGCTTGTCGACGACCATGACGCCAGGGGCGTCACGCAGAATCTCGCGCGCTTCTTCCGACGTGAGAGGCTTTTCGAACTCAATGTTCACGGCTTCGGAGTGGCCTACAAAGACCGGCACGCGCACGCATGTGGCGGTGAGCTTGATCTTTGGGTCGATGATTTTCTTGGTCTCGGCCAGCATTTTCCATTCCTCTTTCGTGTAGCCGTCTTCCATGAAGACATCGATGTGAGGAATGACGTTGAAGGCGATCTCCTTGGGGAACTTGGACGCTTCCACTTCCTGGCCCGGAACGTACTTGCCTTTTGTCTGGTGCCAGAGTTCGTCCATAGCGTCTTTTCCGGCGCCGGAGACGGACTGATAGGTGGAGACGACGACGCGCTTGATCTTTGCGACGTCATGCAGGGGCTTTAGGACGACGACGAGTTGGGCCGTCGAGCAGTTGGGATTGGCTATGATGTTCTTTTTTGAAAAGCCGCTTAGAGCATCGGCGTTCACTTCCGGAACAATCAAGGGCACGTCCTGATCGTAGCGCCAGCAAGAAGAGTTATCGATGACCACGCAGCCCATGGCGCCGATGCGGGGAGACCATTCCTTGGAGACGGTAGAGCCGGCCGACATCAAGCAGAAATCGGCTTTGGAAAAGTCAAACTGCTCCAACGCGAAACACTTCAACGTCTCGTCACCGTAGGAGACTTCCGTGCCCAGCGACCGCCGCGAAGCGATCGGGTATACCTCGTCGGCCGGAAAATTCCGTTCAGCCAGCACGTTCAACATCTCGCGGCCCACGTTGCCAGTGGCGCCGACGACGGCGACTCTATATCCCATGATTTCGTTCCAAATTTTGTAGTGGCGCGGAGCATCCGCAGCGCTTTTCTGGCCGCAGACTTAGCGGTGAAGGCTAGGGCTTTCAAGGGACATTCCGTGGCGTGGCGTTGTGACCGGGCGCTCTAAGAATTAACACCCGTGACTAGTCCCGGACACATTGCAGTGGTTTGACCCAGACTGGGCGTGCCGGGATGGAGGAAGAGATGTGGCGTTCAATGATGGTGGCCTTGTTTGCCGGGGCAAGCGCCCTGGGAGCGCTCGCTCAGGAGGCTGGACCCTTGTGGATGCCTGAACCGGCACTTGAAAAGGCGTTCAGTGGCAAGACCATCGAGGGGCATTATTCGGATGGGCGCGAATTCAGGGAGCGCTATGACTCCGATGGCGGGCTCTACTACAAGGACGACAAGCGCGTTCAATACGGGCGCTGGTCGCTGCAGGCGGGTACGTTCTGCACCATATACGATCTCGATCCGTCGGGTGGCTGTTACCGCGTGCACAAGGTGGGGCCGAACTGTTTTGAATTTTATTTCACCGCGCGCACTACGAAGGAAGCCCGAAGCGGAGACGGGGGCAAACCCTCTTGGACGGCTCGGGCCTGGCGTTTGGACAAGGCCTCCACCTGTCCTGGAGCGCTCAGTGTGTAGTTGCAAGCGCGATTGGGCGTTTTACGGATGCGTTGAGTTAGTCTAAGTTTTCGTTCATCGGCAAATCTAAAACACCGCAAAGGTCACATGCCGCAGATCCGACGTTTGCTCGTTGCCAATCGCTCCGAGATTGCTATTCGCGTGTTCCGTGCTGCGACGGAGCTCGATATCGAAACTGTCGCTGTCTACGCAGAGGAAGACAAACTTTCGCTGCACCGGTTCAAGTCCGACGAAGCCTACTTAATTGGGCGTGGCCCTCATCTTGAGCGCCCGCTTGGGCCGCTCGAGTCTTATTTGTCAATTTCAGAACTCATTCGCGTGGCGACGTCGGCCAATGTCGATGCCATCCATCCCGGTTATGGCTTTTTGTCGGAGAGCCCGGAATTCGCCGAGGCGTGTGCGCAGGCGGGCATTTTGTTCATCGGCCCGTCCCCTGACACGTTGAGGACACTTGGCAACAAGGTTGATGCACGCAATCTGGCGATTTCGTGTGAAGTGCCGGTGATGCCGGCAACGGCACCACTGCCGGATGACGAGGCGCAGATCAAGGCGCTGGCGCAAGAGATTGGCTATCCTGTGATGCTGAAGGCGTCCTGGGGTGGCGGTGGGCGTGGTATGCGCCCGATCGAAGAAGAGAGCCAGCTGATCGACAACGTCGTCTCGGCCAAGCGCGAAGCGAAGTCCGCGTTCGGCAAAGATGACGTCTATTTGGAAAAGCTCGTGCGGAAGGCGCGGCACGTCGAAGTGCAGATCCTTGGCGATAGCGCCGGCAACATCGTTCATTTGTTTGAGCGAGATTGCACGATCCAGCGGCGCAATCAGAAAGTCGTCGAGCGTGCGCCCGCGCCGTATTTGAATGCCGCGCAGCGCCACGAGTTGTGTCAGGCCGCTTTGCGGATCGGCGAAGCGACGAACTATCGGGGCGCCGGCACCGTCGAATTCTTGATGGATTCGGAAACTGGCAAGTTCTACTTCATCGAAGTGAACCCGCGCATTCAGGTGGAGCACACGGTGACTGAAGTCGTCACTGGGCTCGATATCGTCAAGGCGCAGATCCGTATCGCTGAAGGTGGCTTAATTGGTGACGGGCAGGTCACCGGCATACCATCACAAGAGAACATCAAATTTACCGGTCACGCGTTGCAGTGCCGGATCACGACTGAAAACCCCGAAAATAACTTCATGCCGGACTATGGCCGCATCACCGCGTATCGCGGGGCCATGGGCTTCGGGATTCGTGTTGACGGCGGCACGGCCTATTCCGGTGCGGTGGTCACGCGCTTCTACGACCCGATGCTGGAAAAGGTCACTGCCTGGGGGCCGACTTCTGAAGAAGCGATTGATCGCATGCGCCGCGCCTTGGCGGAATATCGCATTCGCGGCGTTGCGACGAACCTTCCGTTTCTTGAAGCCGTGCTCGCGCATCCGCAATTCCGTGCGAACGAGGCGACGACACGCTTCATCGACCAGACGCCAGAGCTGTTCCTTTTCACCGAGCGCCGCGATAGGGCGACGAAGCTGCTGACATGGATCGCGGATGTGACCGTGAATGGTCATCCCGAAACGAAGGGTCGCGGCGAACCGGCGGTCACATCCTTACCGCTCACGCCGCCTTTGTTCCGGCAAGAGCCGGAGGAAGGCACACGGCAGCTTCTGGCCCGGCTTGGGCCGAAGAAATTTGCTTCCTGGATGAAGGAGCAGAAGCGCGTCTTCATTACGGACACGACGATGCGTGACGCGCATCAGTCTCTGCTTGCTACGCGCTGCCGGACGTACGACATCGTGGCCGCGGCTGAAGCGTATAGCCGTGGCACTCCGCAGATGTTTTCGCTGGAATGCTGGGGTGGGGCGACGTTCGATGTCGCGATGCGCTTTTTGTCGGAGGATCCTTGGGAACGGTTGGCGCTGATCCGCCAGGCTGTGCCCAACATCATGACGCAGATGCTGGTGCGTGGTGCCAACGGTGTTGGCTACACGACCTATCCAGATAACGTGGTGCGCTATTTCATTGAGCAGGCGGCCACTGCTGGCATGGATCTTTTCCGCGTCTTCGACTGCTTGAATTGGGTTGAGCAAATGCGCGTGTCGATCGACGCGGTGCTCGACAATAATAAGCTTTGCGAAGGCGCGATTTGCTATACGGGCGACCTTCTTGATCCGGAGCGGTCCAAGTACGACCTGAAATATTACGTCGGCCTGGCCAAGGAGCTTGAAGCGGCTGGTGTCCACATTCTCGGCATCAAGGATATGGCCGGGCTGTTGAAGCCCGCATCGGCGCGCGTTCTGATCAAGGCGTTGAAAGACGCGACCGACCTGCCGATCCACTTCCACACACATGACACGTCCGGCATGGCAGGTGCATCTTTGATCGCTGCCGTTGACGCAGGGGTCGATGCCGTTGATGCGGCGATGGATGCGATGTCTGGAACGACGTCTCAGCCGTGTCTCGGGTCGTTCGTCGAGGCCTTGCGGAACACCGATCGGGATACGGGGATCGATCCCGATGCCGTCCGCCGCATCTCTTTCTATTGGGAGGCGGTGCGTGCCCGATACAATGGGTTTGAGAGCGATCAAAAATCGGGCGCGTCGGAGGTCTATCTGCACGAGATGCCGGGCGGGCAGTTTACAAACCTCAAGGAGCAGGCACGGGCTCTTGGTCTTGAGGCGCGCTGGGAAGACGTAGCCATCGCCTATCGCGAGGCGAACGATTTGTTTGGCGACATCATCAAGGTCACGCCGTCGTCGAAGGTTGTCGGCGATATGGCGCTCATGATGGTGAGCCAGAATATCACCGCCAAGGATGTACTGGATCCCGCGCGTGACGTCGCGTTTCCGGCCAGTGTCGTAGAGATGATGCGCGGTGAGTTGGGCCAGCCGCCGGGCGGTTGGCCGCCACAGCTGCAGGCAAAGGTTCTGGGCGATGAAAAACCTATAGAAGGCCGGCCTGGAGCGGCTCTTGAGCCGGCGAACCTTGTCGCCGTGAAGGCGGAGGCTGAAAAGAAGTGCGGCCGCCAGATCAGCGAACAAGAGCTGGCGAGCTATCTGATGTATCCGAAGATCTTCACCGAATTTGCGTCGATCTCGAAAAAGTTCGGACCGGTTTCGGTGTTGCCAACGGATGTGTTTTTCTACGGCATGAACCCTGGTGATGAGATCACCGTGGAGTTGGAGCCGGGCAAGACACTTGTCATTCTGCTGCAGACATTGGGTGAAACCGATGACGAAGGCCAGGCGCGGGTGTTCTTTGAACTCAACGGCCAGCCACGTGTGATCAAGGTTCCCAACAAGTCGGTTGCCGCCGAGACGCAAGTGCGGCCGAAGGCAGACGAGACGAATGAGGGGCACATCGCAGCGCCATTCCCGGGCACAGTCTCGTCCGTTGCCGTAAAGGAGGGGCAGAGGGTGCGCTCCGGCGATGTCTTGATGACGCTGGAGGCGATGAAGATGGAGACGGCCTTGCGTTCACCTGTCGATGGCGTCGTCAAACAGATCCTCGTCAATCCGGGCAACATCATTGATGCCAAGGACTTGTTGATCGCTGTCGAGGTCTAAGGCGTTTTATTCCAGCAAGCGCTTGACGCAGGCCTCGGCGCCGTCTTCCCAGGCTGGCAGCGCGATGTTGAAGGTGCGCTGAAGTTTCGAACAATCAAGTACGGCATTGGCCGGGCGCTTGGCGCGCGTGGGATAGTCTTCACTGTGGATGGCTTGGACGGGGACGTGCGGGCCGCCATGTTTTGCCGAGCACTTCATCACTTCCTTCGCAAGGCCATGCCATGTCGTCTCACCAGTTCCGGCGGCGTGATAGATACCCCAGATGGATGCGTCCGCCGGCTGGTCTTTCACTTGGCGTGCGATTTCTAGCAATACCGAACAAAGGTGAGGGGCGTATGTTGGGCTGCCTGTCTGGTCGTCGACGACGCTGACGCTGTCTTGTTCGGCAGCAAGTTCGAGCATCGATTTAACGAAGTTCTTGCCGGCGGCGCTGTGTATCCAGGCCGTGCGAACGATGATCGCCTTTGGGTTTGCCGCCAGCACGGCCTGTTCTCCTTCGAGACGCGACTGGCCGTAGACTGTCACCGGCGATGGTTCATCGTCCTCGCTGTAGGCGCCGGACTTGCTACCGTCGAACACGTAGTCCGTAGAAATATGGATCATGGGGATGCCGGCCTTGGCGGTGGCTTCGGCGAGTTGCCTGGCGCCGTCGCGGTTCATGCGGAAAGCCTGCTCGCCTTCGTCCTCCGCTTTGTCGACGGCGGTGTAGGCGGCGGAATTGATCACGACATCCGGGCCGCTTGCGACCATGGCACGTTCTATGGTCCGGGCCTCGCAGATGTCGACGGCGGCGCGGCCCACGGCGCAGGCGGTTACGTCTGGGGCGGCTGGGGCCATTTCAACCATGGCGCGGGCCACTTGGCCTTTCCATCCTGCAATCAAAAGCCGCATTTCAGCTCACTTCTCCGGGTGTGGCGGGGGCTGCCGCCCCACTATCGCCGTTAAAATTGAACAGCAACACACAGCAGTTTCAATTGCTAGTTTGGGAGATTTTCGTGGTTCAGGCACGTCCCTTGTCGCGGCTTTTCTTAACCGTTCTCTTCGCGGTGCTGGCTTGGGCACCGCCCGCTTCGGCCAACGCAAAGTTCCGCGCTTTTTTGGATAGTTTGTGGCCGGAGGCGCAGGCGGAGGGGGTGAGCCGGAAAACGTTTGAGGCCAATCTGAGCGGGTTAGAGCCGGACTTCTCTTTGCCAGACCTTGAGTTGGCTGGGCGTAAAAAGTCGTCCGGGGGCGGTCAGGCGGAGTTCACGCGTCCGCCGTCTGAGTACATCAAGCGGAGCTACCTCATAAATCTTGCCTCGCAAGGCCGAGACCTGGCCGCCAAACATTCAAAAGCGCTGGGGCGGATTGAGGAGACGTTTGGGGTCGATCGCTATTCCGTTCTGGCGATTTGGGGCCGGGAAACCGCGTTTGGACGTCACAGATTGCGCCACGATGCGATCACGGTTTTGGCGACGCAGGCGTACACTGGGCGCCGCAAGGACTTGTTTCGGCGCGAGTTGATCATGGCGCTCAAGATGATTGAGCAAGGTGTGCCGCGATCACAAATGAAGTCGTCTTGGGCTGGCGCGATGGGGCTGACGCAGTTCATGCCGAGTGAGTTCTTTGTTCACACGCACGACATGGATGGTGACGGCAAGGTCGATATTTTCAATTCCGTGCCGGATGCGCTCGCGTCGGCCGCGCGCCAGTTGCACGGCAAGGGCTGGGTGCGAGGGCATACGTGGGGCTATGAGGTTGACGTTCCGGAAACCGGGGGAGGCTGTTCGCTTGAAGGTCCGAGCCAATCGCGGCCGATCTCTGAGTGGGTCAAGTTGGGCTTCAATCGGGTCGCCGGGCGCAAGTGGCCGGAGAAAGTCTTGGACCAGGATGCTTATCTCATGATGCCTGCCGGTGGCTTTGGTCCGGGCTTTCTGGTGTTGGAAAATTTCCGGGTTATACGCCGCTACAACATGTCTGATTTGTACGCCGTGTTTGTCGGGCACCTGGCTGATCGGATCGCCGGGTCGGGGGATTTCGTGACACCTTGGGCGAGCGGGGTGGCGCAAAAGACAAAACGGATTGAGGAAATCCAGTCCCGGCTGAAAGCCGCTGGCTATGACATTGGAAAAGTTGATGGAAAGATTGGGTCGAAAACGCGAAGAGTGATAGGGGCTTACCAGCGCCGTGCTAATATTAAGATTGATTGCTGGCCTACGGATTCGGTGTTGGCGCATTTGCGCAAGACGGCCGGGCCGTGAGATATAGATCCATCACAAGCGTCGGCGGGGCTTGGACACTGAGCGCATGATCTTCGCATTAGCAGACATTTCAGAAAGGTTGCGGCTTCCGGCGGCGGGCGCGTTGGTTCGTGGCCTACTTCTCGCCGGCATCGCGTTGGCGTTTAGCCTTCCAGCACATGCTCAAGTTGGCCGAGGCTACATCACGCCGTTTCCTAAAGGCGATGTCTACAAAGTCGTTGTGCTGGGCGACGATCTCGCCAGAGGGCTTCTGGGCGGTTTTCTGGACGCCATGTCGTCGGAGCGGCGGGTTAGCATCGACAAGAAAACGATCCGCTTGAATGGTCTCAATCGCGGCGATTTTTATCGGACGATGGAAGACATCGAGCGCGAGCTTGACCGGGAGCGGCCGCACATTGCCGTGGTCATGTTGGGTGCTTGGGATCGTGTTTCCATGAAGGGTACGGGCCGGCGCACGCCGTTCGGTACGCCGGCTTGGAAGGCGGAATACACGAAGCGTGCCGACCGCGTGATGAAGGCTCTCAAGGACCGGGACATCGCGGTTTACTGGGTTGGGCTGCCGATCGTGCGCCGGTCTGACCGCAACGAAGACGTGCAGATGATGAACCAGCTGCTGCGTGACCGTATCTACATCAACGGTCTGAAGTACATAGACGCGTACGCGAACTTCAGTAACGAGTCCGGTGGCTATAGTTCCTATGGACCCGACATCACGGGTAAGAACCGGCGTTTGCGTGACGGCGATGGCGTCTATTTCACCTTGGCGGGGTATCGCAAGCTGGCGCACTTTGTTGAACGGGACTTGAAGCGCGATCTGGCTCAGGCAAAGAACGACCGGTCGATACCGCTGGCGGGTTCGGAAGAAGAGCAGGCCAAGATCAACCCGCAGAAATTGGCGCGCAAGTTGGCAGAGGAAGCCGACAAGGCATCGAAAAAGAATGGCAAGCTGTCGCCTGCAATTCCCCGGCGGACTGTCGGAGCACAATCAAAGGACAACAGCCGCATCGTTTTGAAAAATGTAGGCCGCGACGGAAACCTGGAGAGCGTGCAGGTCGACATCGTACGGCCGGCCATTCCCGCGTCTGTAATCGCGCTGGTAACGCGAAAGGAAAGTGCGGACCGGCTCTCGCAAATGGGCGAGCAGATCGTCCATTCGCTTGACGGCGGGCTGAGCGTGATGAACTCAATCACGCCAGTGGCTGGCGGTCGCGGTGAAGGTCCGCGCCGGCTTTCGACGGTGCAGACACCGTACTATCGCGTCTTTATAAAGGGTGAGCGCTTGTCGCCTTTGGTGGGCCGTGCGGATGATTTCACCTGGCCACGTGCCAAGCCGCCGGCGCCTCGCCCTCCGCAGTCCGCGTCAACCAATGCCCGGCAGCTGGAAACAGGCAGCGCACCGCCGCGCAATCCGCTGCGCAAGCAAGCCGGACGGTAGCAATCGCGTAGTCACCCTTAGGCTAAAGTCTGGCTTGCGCAGCTCAGCATTCGATAGGTCTTACGGAATTTGCGATCAACACAGATACGGCAGTTGTGATGCCGGCTAGTAGCGGAATTGTTCGGCCAGGACGCGTTCGTCGAGGCTGTGGCCTGGGTCGAACATCATGTACAGGTCGACGCGGGAGGCTTCTTCGACTTCGACGCGGACGACTTTGCGCATCTCCACATGGTCGGCTACGGCGCTGACTGGGCGCTTGGCGTGCTCCAACACGTCCACGGTGATTTTGGCGTGGTGGGAAAGCAGCGCGCCACGCCAACGGCGGGGCCTGAACGGACTGATCGGGGTGAGGGCAAGCAACTGCGCGTTGATGGGTAAGATCGGTCCATGCGCGGAGAGGTTATAGGCCGTAGAGCCCGCAGGCGTTGCGACGAGGACGCCGTCGCAGACGAGTTCTTCCAACCGCACGGTGCCATCAACCGAGATCCTGAGTTTCGCGGCCTGGAAGGTTTCGCGGAAGAGTGAGACTTCATTGATTGCGAGTGCCTGGTGGGGCCGGCCAGCGATGTCGAAGGCTTTTAGCGACAGGGGATGCACCGTGCTGACGTGCGCCGTCTCCAGCCTCTCAACCAAATCGTCTTCGTGGTATTCGTTCATCAGGAAGCCGACCGAGCCACGGTTCATACCATAGATCGGGATGTGGTCGTGGAGGTGACGGTGCAGCGTTTGCAGCATTAATCCGTCGCCGCCTAACGCGACGATGGCATCCGCGTCTTTCGTTTTGACGTTGCCGTAGCGTTCGGACAAACGAATGAGGGCTTCGCGCGCTTCGGGGCCGTCCGAGGCGACAAATGCGATCTTTTCGAATTTCGTTGGCTTTCGGGTCATGTCCGCCGGAATTGCCTTGTAAGGTCTGGTTTGGTGGCAGGATTAGTCTGGCCGGTTGAATGAAGCTAGCTCTGGAGGCTTGCTCAGATGGACGAAAACAACAAGCTCGTTCTTGTTTATACGACATACCCGTCAGCAAGTGCCGCACAATCGGTTGCTGAGTTGCTGGTTAAGGATCGCCTAGCAGCCTGTGTCAATGTGTTGCCAGCGACGATCGCGGTCTACGAGTGGGACGGACAACTCCAGAAAGATGATGAAGCTGTTTGCATTGTCAAAACTCGCGCTGGACTGAGTGAACAGGTTATGGCTGTGATCAAAGACCATCATCCTTACGATACGCCCGCGCTTTTGGTGTTGCCGGTGATGGCGAGTGGTGAGGATTACACGGCTTGGGTTCTGCAGCAGACGAAAAGCAGCTGACAGACTTGGCGGAGACCCAGGGATGTGACTAGAAGCGGCCGAGAGGATGCTTGAATAGCGCTTGGACGCTTCGGCGAGAGCGCCGGCTGTAGCGGCGTTGGCCACGGCGGCGCTTTTTGGCCTTGGCGGCACGGCGTGCCTTTGCCTTTTTACGCTGCGCGCGTTCGGCACGGCGTCGGTTTTCGCTGAATACGGTGGTCGTATCCCGTAGTTGAAGTGCGGATGTTTCGATCGAGACTGAACTTGGCGCGTTGTGTCGTCCGGTTGCGATCTCGTTGAGGCGGGCCTGGCTGATGGGCTTCTGGCGTGGTTGCGGCAACGTTCCGCTGCGTACGACGCGCCGGAGCGGCACATGGGTCAGACCAGCTGGTCGATCCAGTGTTTGTGGTGTTGCGTTCGCGCTGCGTATCGGCTCGGCAGAGTCCTCGCCACCGCCAAAAAGCACTTGCCACCAGTCGCCTTCGCCATCATCCGCTTCGGAGCCGGGTGCGCCGACAGCCATGCGGCCCGGAAGTGGCGCAGCGCGATCAGTTCGGCTGGCGCTGGCCAGTTGCCGTCTTGGTGGAATTGTATTGGCGAAGGTGACGGTCGTCTCGAATTCACCCACATCCGGCCCGCTCGTCTTGTGCCGTTTTGCTGGAGCCTTTGCCATGATCGTTGTGGGAAGGCATCGATCAGCGGCCGCGGTTTGGCCGGCCGGGCATGTCTGTTCGGCGCAAGAGACGTTAGCGTGGGAGCGCACGAGCGTGAGATGGACGTAATCCGGTGACTCGTAGGGCAGAGAGGCGTTGGCGCGCTCCATGAAACTGCCCAGCGACTCCTTGACGGTACTGTTCCATTTTCCGTTGAGTACGCCGTCGAAGCATCCAGCTTTACGCAGCGCGCGCTTTATGCTGCGCACGAGTGCTCGCCGGTTTGGGGGCGCTTTTGCCTTCAGGAACACGGCGCGTCGTACCGGGCGCGGGACAGGCGCTGGATGCGAAATCAGCGTGGGCTGTGCTTGTGCGCTCTGTTGGGCAGCGACTGCTGCCACGGCCAAGGCCGGTTTGCCGTAATCTGACAGATCTGCGAGCGCTTTTAAGGAAGGCCCTGGGTAGAATGCCATCCGTGCTGGGGGTGTATTGCTCTTCGCCGCCGGAGAAGCCGCGTCAGCCTTGCTATGCAAAGAGGGAAGCGTGATCAAACTGAGGTCGAGGGGACCCGGACGGTAGGCATGCGCGGCCAAAATTAGGCCAGCTGCTAGAAACGCGAAACCACCGAACTTCATGACACGCAACTCCGAACGCGTGATCAGTAAAGACAGCATGCGATACTGTCTTACGAATTATTAAGTATAGCGGAAGACACGCAAAAGGCCAACCAGCATGGCCGTTTCTCGGCGCGAAAAACACAACCACAAAAAGCAGGTGAATGGACGCGTTGGTGTGTTGTGGAATTCACGGCTGTTGCATGTTGGCCGCTTGTGCAGAAGCAGTGGTCAGCATGTGCAATATTGGATTCCAGCTTCGTTGGAGTTCCGTCCGCGAGTTTCGAAAGTGGGCGAGTGGTGCAGAGATAGCGCACTGATTCCATTCACACATCATTAAGAATCATTTAGCGTCGTAAATTGAGGGGCGTGTAATGCGTGAAATTCTTGATGCTTATCCCGTGTGAATGAAGTTCTACACATACTCAATCGAGCGGCGAAAGAGCGTGTGAAAAACGGAACACTTCGGGGCGGCTCCAGCTCTTCTCGTGCAAGTCGTATGCATTGTGGAATGTCCTGACGGTAAACCTTGGGGAAGGTTCGCCGTACGCTCAACAGGCATGCTCGATGTTTAACGGCCGACCACGTTCTGTGTACGCGTATGAGCTGCAGACAGGTCAAAATCCCAGCCACTCATTGACCTGCAACTGGCCGGCGGACATTCGGTCCATCGGCCCAAGAGGAGAGGGCTATGAGGCACCTTCTAGGCATATTGGGGGTACTGGCAGCCGGCGTGCTACTTGCCGTGTCGGCGGCCATGAACTGGCGTTTTGGTATTTCGTTAGGACGAACCGAACTTGACGGGCAGATTTATGGTGCGGCTTCTGCCGCAGCAGACTGCATGAAGGCTTTGGTTCCGTTCTTCTTCTTCGCCGCAATTCGAAACCGGATGTGGTCGCAAGCAGCGGCTTCAGCCATTGTTTGGGTCGTCGTCGCATCTTACTCGCTGACGTCGGGTCTCGGACATGCGGCTCTCAACCGGTTCGATACCGCCGGGCAGCGCACGCTGGCCGCGGATCACCACAAGGACTTGCGGGCTGAACTGCAAAGAGCGCAGGAAAAGCTCAGCTGGATTCCGCAACATCGTCCACAAACGACGGTGCAAGGCGAGATCGACAAGTCCAAGGCCACGAAAGCTTGGGGCTACACGAATGGCTGTACGACCATCACAGGTCCGAAAGGCCGTGCGTTCTGTCAGGAGTATCACAGTCTCGTAGCTGAACTGGCGTCCGGCTCTGAAGCCAAGGCGCTGGAATCGCGCGTCGCTGCCGTGAAAGTCAAACTCGAGGCAAACTTCGGGAACGGCACAGTGATGGCGGAAGCAGACCCGCAGGCCGCGGTGCTGTCGAAGATTTCCGGACTTGATCTGGAGAAGGTGCAGATGGCGATGACCATCTTCGTCGCGCTCCTGATCGAAATTGGCTCCGGCTTCGGCATGTACATCGCGTTTAGCCAATGGCGTCTGTACGACCGCAAGGCCCTGGCCGTACCGCAAGCGGTACCGGCAGTCAGCACCGCTGCGGTAGCGGTGGCGGAACCGGTCCAAGCACCGGCTCACGTGGCAATTGCCAAACCGCGTTCCGGCGCGAACGACAACCGTTCGCAACCGGCTGCACGTCTTATGGCTCCCGAGACTGATGTGGAGCGCTATTACAAGGAGAAAGTTGCAACACAAGACGGTTCTAGCTTGACTGCAACGTCACTGTACGAGGACTACTGCGCCTGGTGCGAAGAGCAGCAGAAAGAGCCATTGGCTCTTCCAACATTCGGACGAGAGTTCGGAGAGTTGGGTGTGCAGAAGGCCAAGGTCGCAGGGCGTGTCCGTTACATCGGTATCGCGCTGAGATCGGACGGTGAGCTCGAGGAGGATAAGAACTTGCCGGCTCTGGGCACGGCAGCCGCCTAAGGTAAAGGCGGATATCCAATGGGGAGGCCGCGCGAGCGGCCTTTTCCATTTTCGGCGAAGGGTGGCCCCAGTGGCCGCCCTTTTTTGTTATTCGGCGGCTTGAAGAACGTCCGGTTTCGCGTGCTGTTTGGGTGCTGCCGGTTTTTTGCGGCGTGAGGCGGGTGCTGTCTCGGGTGCCCGGACGACCCTGTTGCGGCCCTCCTGCTTAGCTTGGTAGAGCGCGCTGTCGGCGCTGGAGACCAAGTCCTTGGCGGAATTGGCGGGCATGGCCGCGACGCCAAGAGAGGCCGATACCTTGGGCCCGTTCGGATTTGTCAGGGCTTCAATGCTGAGCCGGATATCTTCGGCCTTGTGTGCAGCCATATCGATATTGCAGTCGGGCAGGAGAACGATCAGCTCTTCACCGCCGTAGCGGCACGCGACATCGGTTTCGCGCAGGTGGCGTCCGATTGCTGCCGCGCTGTCGCGCAATACGGAATCGCCCTGGGCGTGCCCATACTGGTCGTTCAGACGTTTGAAGTGATCGAGGTCGATCATGATCACGGAGAGATCGCGGTTCTCACGCTCGGCCAGGCGAACGAAGCGGTCGATGGCATCTTCCATGTACCGCCTGTTGTAAAGGCCGGTCAGGGGGTCGCGCAGCGCTTGGCCACGCAGTTTTTCGCGAAGGGCTATGTTGGCGAGAGCCAGAGACATCGCATCAGCAAGTGCAGCGCCCAAACCAGCGATCGCCTTCAAACGTTCCTCAGCTTCGTCACCCTCGGCGTAGATCTGCAAAAGGCCTAGAATTTCGCCACGGGCCAGCATCGGAATTTCGAGCGCGTATTCATTGGTCGTGTGGTGTTCGCAGCAGAGCTTGCGCGAGTAAGGCCTGTTGATGTGCTGCTTGCCGCGCTTGAGTGCCCAGCATTGCTGGATGGACAGTGACTCTGGTAGCTCGTCAAAGCCTTCGCGTTCCCAGTGGGTGGACAAAACGAGGCGATCACGTGAGTTGCTGACACGTAAAGCGCGCCGCTGAAGCCGAAGATGAGGTCAGTGGCGGAGGATCGTAACACGGCATTGGCATCATCGTAATCGGAAGCACTCTGCAGCATGTCGGCCATTTCGAAGAGCTTGCCAACTTGGACGCGTGAGGCTTCGGCCTCAACGACTGCCTTAGCGCGTATTTCGGCCTGCCGTTTGCTCGTACGTGCGTTCTGGTAGAAGGCCAACACACACCCCGCGCCCGTGAGGATCTGTACGAGCAGCAGGATTGCTGTCGCGTTGTTGACCGCGTTGTTCTGGTCTAAAAAGTCACTTTCGATCGTCCTGAGCGTCTGTTCAATTGCGTTGACGGTGGCCTTGACCCGGTCAAATGTTTGCCGCTCGAAATAGACCTGCTTTGCGTTCTCGAGTTCGCCGTTTTCAGAAAGCCGGGTGGCGTCGTGCCAGTTGTGCTTCAAGGCGGCTAGGAATTCGCTGGAGGCGATGGGCTTTTCCTGCCAGGCGATCGCGGCCGGTACTTGGGCTTCGTGGCGTGTGAGGAGGTCCAGCGCGCGGACATAGTCGAACGGGTCTTGCTTATGTTTGGGGACCGCGAGCGCATTCAAGACGTAGGCATCAACGTCCATGATGGCTTGCCGCGCAATGCGCAGCTGACGTGCATGTTCGCGGATCTCACTTAGCTCGTGATACTGATGCTGAATGTAGGTGAAGCCGCCGATGATAACCACGACCATCAGACACAGGACGCCGGCGGCTGCCGACGTCAGTGACATCGTCCAATATGATCTCGCAAAATCCATCCATCGCGAGATGGTTTGAAGGCTCATCAGTCTGGTCCTTGGCTTGACCCGGCTTCTTATTGACCGTCATCAAACGCATACGGACCTTTACATGAGGTAAACTGATTTATTAGCTGTTTGTTCTAGCCTTTTGCTGTGTGGCTTATTTTTTGTGGCGCGCCGGCGATCTTGATCGCAAACGCATAGTCGAGCGCGATTTCTTTTAGATGCTCGAAGCGGCCGGATGCACCGCCATGGCCGGCTTCCATGTTCGTTCGCAGCAACAGCAACTTGTCCGAGGTGTTCAGAGTCCTCAGTTTGGCGACCCACTTTGCTGGTTCCCAGTAAGTGACTCGAGGATCGGACAGGCCGCCTTCCGCCAAGATGTGCGGGTAGTCTTGAGCGCTCACGTTGTCGTAAGGGCTGTAGGCGCGGATACGCTCAAAATCTGTTTTGCTGGTGATGGGGTTCCCCCATTCGGGCCACTCCGGTGGAGTTAATGGCAGCGTGTCGTCGAGCATGGTGTTTAGGACGTCGACGAAAGGCACGCCGGCGATAATGCCGAGGAACAGGTCGGGGGCCATGTTTGCCACAGCGCCCATCAACATGCCGCCGGCCGAACCGCCTTGGGCAACGATGTGTCCGCGCGAGGTGAAGCCGTTGGCAACCAAGTGCTCGCCGGCGGCGATGAAGTCCGTGAAGGTGTTCGTCTTTTTCTTCAGCTTCCCGTCGGTGTACCAGGCGTAGCCTTTGTCCTTGCCGCCGCGGATGTGGGCGATGGCATAGATAAAGCCGCGATCGACCAGTGACAGGCGTGTGGTGGCAAATGAGGCCGGCATCGAGATGCCGTAAGCGCCATAGCCGTAAAGCAGCACTGGCGCCGAACCGTCGAGCGGTGTGTCTTTGCGATAGAGAAGAGAGATCGGAACCTGCTCGCCGTCCGGCGCGGTAGCGTAGAGGCGGCGCGTTAGATACTTGCGTGGATCGTGGCCGCTTGGGACTTCCTGGCGCTTGCGCAGCTTTCGTGCCTGGGTTTCCAGGTCGTAGTCAAATGTCTGCGACGGCGTCGTCATTGAGGAATACGTGAAGCGGAACGTTGTCGTATCAAACTCAAGTCCTGCGCTCATGCCGAGCGCGTAAGCCTCTTCCTCGAACGCGACCGAATATTCTTTGCGGTCTTTGAAACGGCGCACGACGAAGCGCGGCAGGCCATTTTCCCGTTCCAGACGGATCATATGGTTTTTCAGAACGACCGTATCGATGATGAGGCGGCCGGGGACGTGAGGAACGATTTCCCGCCAGTTCGCCATATCCGGATCTTCGACGGGCGCTTCGCAAATGCGAAAGTCGACTGCCTTGTCCGAGTTTGTGGTGATGATCAGCCTGTCCTTGCGGTGCTCGACCGAATACTGGTGGCCCTTTCGGCGCTTGGCGACGCGGCGCGGTTTGGTCGCTGGCGCAGCGGCGTCGACGAAATAGATCTCGCTGCTTTGGTGGTCGTGCGAGTTGATCAGGATGTAGCGCTGCGATTGCGTGATCTCGACGCTGACGTAGTAGCCGGTGCTCTTTTCCTCGTATACGAGCACGTCGTCTTCTGCTGGCGTTCCCAAGGTGTGGCGGTAGACGTGTCGTGGGCGGTGATTGTCGTCGAGGCGTACGTAGAAAACGGTCTTGCTGTCGTTGGCCCACACGGCATCGCCTTGGGTGCCTGTGATGACGTCTGGAAGATCCTTGCCGGTTGCCAGGTCGCGGAAGTGCATCGTGTAGGTTTCCGAGCCGGTCTCGTCGGCTGAATAGGCAAGCAGGGCGTGGTCGGGGCTGTGCTCGCCACAGCCAATATCCCAGTATGCCTTACCCTTGGCTTCGGCGTTGCCATCAAGCAGGACCTCCTCCTTGCGGCCGCCGCGCTTCTTGCGGCAAAGTTCGGGGTACTGTCCGCCGGTGACATAGCGCGTGAAGTATTCAAAGGGACCGTCCGGCGATGGCACGGTGCTGTCGTCCTGCTTCATGCGGCCCTTCATTTCCTTGAAGAGGCGTGTTTGCAGGCTTTTCGTGTCGGCCAGCTGTTCGGCGGTGTAGGCGTTTTCAGCTTCTAGGTAGGCGCGGATTCCTTTGTCCAACTTGGACGGATCGCGCATCACTTGCTGCCAATTCTCAGCGCGCAGCCAAGCGTAGTCGTCGCTGAGCTCGACACCATGGATCGTGCTGGTGGCCGGTTTCTTGCGAGCGCGTGGGGGCTTGGTGGAGCTTGGCTTAGGCAGCGGGGCAGTCATTCGAACCTCTTCGTTGCAAACGCGAAGAGGGTCTGTCGCAGGGGTTAGGTGCCGCCGTCAACCTTCTTCAGGGCGACGCCGTTGATGCAGTAGCGAAGGCCGGTCGGTTGTGGGCCGTCTGGAAAGACGTGGCCGAGGTGGGCTTGGCAACGCGCGCAGCGAACTTCGGTGCGGACCATGCCGTGAGACTCGTCTGTATGTTCGCTCACTGCGTCTGCGCTTGTTGGCGTGTAGAAGCTTGGCCAACCGCTGCCCGACTCGTACTTTGTTTGTGAAGTAAACAACGGCTCGCCACAGCAGACGCAAGTGTAAGTGCCCTCGCTCTTGTCACCATAGTAGGGGTGTGTGAAGGCCGGTTCCGTGCCGCCCTGGCGTGTGACCCGGTAAGCCTCTGGCGACAGTGCATCGCGCCATTCGGTGTCGTCTTTAATAATCTTGTCGCGCTGATCGGTCATCACTTCTCGCTAATACTTGGTTTGCTGCAGCTACTCTGTGGGAACACATAGTGTAGCGGTAGAGCAGATTGAACCGGTCGATCCTCTGCGAATGCGAAATGTACCATCGACAAATTTATCAGCATTCACCACAATAGTGTATTCGTAAAATTACTGGAAGTTCAGGCCAGCTTTTTACCCTTTGAGGCGAGCAGCGATAACCCTAACGCCAATCTATCAACAAATCTGCGCTGTATTGTCTCTGTGATGCTGGAGATCTCCTTCAGTTTAGACTTGACGCAATACAATTGATCGGCCAAATGCTGCTTAGATATCATGGGAGAGAGGATTATCTCTATGGAAGGTGGCGCACAGTCGGAACTGGTCGAGCTTACCGCAAAGATTGTTTCTGCTTACGTCAGTAACAATGAGATCGGCGCGAATGACATTCCTACTCTCATCAATGAAACCCACGCAGCTTTATCTCGCGCTACTGGCAATCCCGCGTCGCCAGAGCGGGAGGAACTGCGCCCACGTGTGCCGATCAAGAAGTCCGTTATGCCAGACCACATCGTCTGTCTGGAAGATGGTAAGAAGTTTAAGTCACTGAAGCGTCACCTGCGGACCCATTACAACTTGTCTCCGGAAGAATATCGCGAGAAGTGGGGGCTGCCGCACGACTATCCGATGGTCGCGCCAAATTATGCACGTGCCCGTTCGGATCTCGCGAAAAAGATGGGTCTTGGAACCCGCCGCGAGAAGTAAATCCTCAAGCTAACTTGTAAACGGCTTTAAGAAGCGGCGGTTGCGATGAGCAAGCACCGCTTCTTTTGTTTCGTGCCGGTATGCGGCGAGTAGGGCGCGATGGCGCGCGAGGTCGTAGCTCCAATGTCCGCGCAGTCCGCGCGAGCGTTCGGCGCGCAGAGCCTTGCGCAAGGTGGCCAGCAGCTTGAGGCGTCCTGCGAGGCTGTTGTCCGTGATCTCCCATGGCCAGAGCGGTATCAAGGATGGCAGGTCCTTCTGGCGCATGTAGGTGCTGGTGGCGGCCGGGAGGGCCGTCTTTCTAAGTTTATGACGCGTCATAGGAAACCCCGTTTGTGTGGTTTCCAAAGTTTCGGCTCGCGTTGTACGGGCGGGGATAAGATCCGACTACGGAGTTATCCCCGCTGTTCATTGTTCAACTAGTTTGCCTTTCGAATTCGCGCTGAACGTCGGTACGATCATTTCACTCAGCAGGCTGAATAAATGAGTGTTTCAGGGCTCATGCGAGAGGAATGCGAGTGATGATGAATTGCTTAGCCAGTCAGCAAGACTATCGGTGCAAAGGTCGCCAGATCTTCAGTCAGACGGACGTTTCCATAGCCGTCGTTTCTCAAGTCTTTTCGCTGCAGCCTGGTGACCTTCTCCAGCAGACGCGCGGACGAGCTGGCGTGGCCTTGGCCCGGCAACTTGCGATGTACCTGTCGCATGTGGTGGCCGGGCAAACGCTGACGGAGATTGGCGAGCGCTTTCACAGGGATCGGACGACGGTTGCCCATGCTTGCCGGCTGATCGAATCCCGGCGCGACGATCCCAGCTTTGACCGGATCGTGGAGCTTCTAGAGTGGACCATGCCCGTTATGGCGCAGCGGGACAGTCAATCATTCAATATCGAAGGAGTGCACCATGGTCATGCGATCGCGTAAACGGGCGGCTGGCCAGAATAGTCAAGATCGCGAGGAGAGCCCGCTGGCCTGGCTGGCGCGGCGGCGTGACAAGGCTGGTGTACCATTGATATCGGATGCCCAATTCAGGGCCGGTGAACAGCTTCGCGCAGACTATACGTTCGCTTTGCTTACGCCGCGGGTGACAGCAAGCTATGACGGCGCGCCGGTCTCGCGAGGCGCGAAGCGCGCCGCGCCCGGAACCGGGGTCGAGCTGGCCGATAGCGCGATCGCCGCGCGCGAACGGGTCAACCGGGCGCTTGCTGCCGTTGGGCCCGAGCTTTCGGGTGTGCTTGTTGATGTCTGTTGCTACTTGAAGGGATTGGAAGAGGCCGAGCGCAAGGCTGAGTGGCCTCAACGGACTGGCAAGGTGGTCTTGAGGCTGGCGCTGACGCGTTTGGCCAGGCACTACCGGCTTGATGAGGAAAGCCGGGGAGCTGCGAGCGGCGTGCAGCACTGGGGTGCTCGGGACTACCGGCCGGTTATTGAGCTGCCGCCAGAGTCTTAAGCAAACCTGAGATTTCGCTAAGAGCCTATTTTATCAAAATAAATATAAGTCCCTCGTCACAGTCCTGACACGGGCGGCTGGCACTGCATGCGCAGCAAATGGGCCGGTGTGTGCAGTCCGGCAGATAAAAAAGCCAGGCGGTAAATCGCCGGGCCAAAGAGGAAACGATGAGCACCAATTCGCCGATAACTTCACCGTCGGGCAAGCGGCTGGCCAACGCCGTAAGGGTCCGTCCGGAAGACTTGCCGACAGATATCGTCAGTAAGCGCGAGGCCGAGTGGCTGGGTGAACTTGAGACACGCCTTGCCGCAGTTCAAGTCTGGCGGGGCCGTGGCGCTTTGGACGGTAAGGGCAAGGTGCAGTCCAGGAATTGAGCCGAGAGGAGGCCTTAGTCCGGCTTAAGTCGGCGCGGCCGACATCGCAGCCTTGGCATCAGTGCGGATCCGCTCGACCATCGACGCGAAACCGTTGGAGCGTTGTGGCGTCAGATGTTCCTGCAAGCCGAGGGATGAGAACTCCTTACCGGCGTCGACATCCAGGATCTTGCTGGCAGGCAGGCCATTGTACATTGCAAATAGTACCGCGATCAGGCCCCGGACAATCAACGCGTCGCTGTCCCCACGGAAGGTGAGCACGGGGCCTGCTCCGTTCGAGCCTTTGCTCACGTTTGTCAGAAGCCATACCTGGCTAGCGCAGCCGCGCACCTTGTTGGCCTCCACCTTGGCGTGGCTGTCCAGCGGTTCGAGGGCTTTGCCCATTTCTATGAGGTACCGGTAGCGGTCTTCCCAGTCGTCGAGAAGTGCGAAGTTTTCCCGGATTTCGTCCAATGACATGCGCTGGCCGTCTGATTGTTGAGGTCTTATCTCTTAACTCATATGCGCCCTGAGGGCGGCTGTGCAAGCGTGCAACGGGTTAGGAATACGTTAAGGGCCGTCCCGGATAATCCCGGCTCACGTGTGAGTTGGAGTCTTGTCGAAATGTCGCCCCGCAGCTTCAGGCTTTGTCTGCTGGTATTTCTCGCCATGAGTGGTGCCTTGGCAGCGAAACTGTCGATCGGCGGCGCTCCAGAAAAACCTGTGTCCTGGTATGCGGATCCCACGACGGCTCAGCAGACCGCGGCAAAGGATGCTGCTCCCAAGCTTAAAATTCTAAACGCGCCGGCCAAGGAGGCTCAGGCTGCAGAAACAGCGGCCCATTTGGCGCCTCCTGCGGCTGAGGCGGATGCTGACTTGGTCGCGGCGATCAAGCTTGAGCTTAAGACACGCGGCTATGCAGTGAGTACTAGTGGTGGGTCAGCTGGGTTGGACCTGAAGTCGCGCGCTGCGATCTTGGCGTTTGAGGCCGACAATGGCATGCGCTTGACGGCCGAAGCCAGCCAACAACTTCTGCATCATTTGCTATTGGGCGCCAGTCAGCATGAAGCATCAGCGGATGCGCCGCCATCGGCAAGGGCGCGGGATGTGATCCGCAAGGTGCAACAGTCACTACAGCAAGCTGGCGGCAGCGCGGTGAGCGCTGACGGGACTCTCAACAGTGCGACGCGGGATGCTATCCGCGCCTTTGAGAGTGCCAATGGCATGAAGGAGACGGGGCGCGTTTCCGGGCGCCTTGTGGAACGGCTGGAGCGTGTGGCAAGACAGCAGACGGCCGAGGCGCGTTGACGCCGATCGCGAGCCGGTCCGTCGCACCAGTCCTGATGGAATGTCTGAATGCGCCTCAAAGCTGATATTTGGGTCAAAGCGTATGTGCGCCGTTGCGCGGGCGAGGGCGTTGCCGCTGCCGTGGTTCGCCATGGCGATGACCACGCCGGAGCCATCTTCATCCGGGTTAACAAGCTTGACGGAACATCGCTGCTTTTCGGTCCTGCGCCGGCGGGGATGGATGGCGCGAGCAGCGACCGGACGTGGGTATCGCATGGGGCGGTAGGCAAGGCTGCGATGCCGGACCAGGATGTGGACGCCCGTTTGGCGCGGGAGTTCGAATTTGACCCGGATATCTGGATTGTAGAAATCGAAGACCGGGAAGGCCGGCACTTCCTTGATGACTGGCTTGCCGCCGGCCCGCGCTCCTGGCCTGAAATAACATAAAGGCGCGGTCTGCTGCCGCGCCTTACTCAATTTTCCTATCCAGCTCCTCACAGGAAGCGGGACGTTTCCTCAAGACCTAATCAAAGCATGCCGAAAACAATTGCAGCTAGGAAGCCTAGTGACAGCAGCGTACCAACAACGTTTAGCTGTTTCGCAAAATGCATCATAGCTTCTCCATTTCTTGCCAGGGCCAGCGCGAACCGGTCCTTGGTAAACAGAATTTAGAGTGGAAAATTCTCGGGTGCCAAGCGAAAAGAATTTTGCGTTGCGGGGATGTACACGCACGTTTGAGCGGATACAGGTATACAACGCGTGTTGCCGGCAATCCGGCCACGGCGTGCTGTGTCTTTCCTGCCTGGGACACTTCGGCTGGCTGCCCAATAATTTGGCAGCCTTTTTCGTTGCCTGGACGCGCTGCAGAATACCGTTTGCGTTAAGGCCAGCCAATGGCATGTGCGGTTGCGGCCACGTTTGTGCTGCGCCGCAACCGCTTGATCCCAACTTTTGTTCGTTTGGCTGATTTGGCGGCCGCAATCCGTGATTTGCGTGCTCGAATCGCTGGTTTGGAAACGGCGGTTTGGCCCATTAGCCAACTTGACGCACCCGCCCGCGCCTCTACTGTGGCGGCAAAAATTACGTGGGGGAGCACTGCCGCATGGAGCAAGACGCGCGCCTTGACGCGATCAAGAATGATCCGGAATTTCAAGAACTCGTGCAGTCACGCACGCGCTTTTCGATCATTCTCACGCTTCTGACATTCGTGATTTATTTCGGCTTCGTGCTTCTGATCGCGTTTGCTCCTCACGTTCTAGGTCAATCCCTGTCTGGCGGCGTGACGACAGTCGGCATTCCTCTGGGCATAGGCGTCATCGTGGGCGCCTTCTTGTTGACGGGCATCTACGTGCGCCGTGCGAATACCAAATACGATGCCCTCACTCATAATCTGCTAGAGCGCCACAAATGAAAAAATCACATCTGTTTTTTGCCGCGGCCGCTCTTGCGCTCACGGCCGCCGCCGCGCCTGTTTTGGCTGCTCCTGCCTTGGAAGGCGGGGAGCGCCAGCCGCTGAACATCGCGGCAATCGTTATGTTCTTGGCGTTCGTCTTGGCGACCCTTGGCATTACTAAGTGGGCTTCGGGGCGGGCGAAGTCCGCGTCTGATTTTTATGCCGCGGGTGGCGGTATCACCGGGTTTCAAAACGGGCTGGCGATTTCCGGAGACTACATGTCGGCGGCATCATTCCTGGGTATTTCGGGTCTGGTCTTCGCCGCTGGGTTTGATGGGCTGATTTACTCGATTGGCTTCCTTGTTGGCTGGCCGATCGTGATGTTCCTGATCGCGGAACGCCTGCGCAACCTTGGGCGCTTCACGTTCGCGGATGTGGCTGCTTACCGCTTTGAGGCCGCACCCATTCGCACTGTGTCGGCGCTGGGCTCGCTCGTCGTTGTTGCGTTCTATCTGATTGCTCAGATGGTCGGAGCGGGGAAGCTGATCGAGTTGTTGTTCGGTTTGGATTACCTGATCGCGGTGATCGCGGTTGGGACCTTGATGACCGTTTACGTCGCCTTCGGCGGTATGGTTGCGACGACGTGGGTGCAGATTATTAAGGCCTGCTTGTTGTTG
>JBGTSB010000038.1:0-30591 GCA_041940525.1 Hyphomicrobium sp. | reverse complement strand
AAGAAGAACCCGGACGCCGCCGAACTGGTGCGCGCCAAGACGGGCCGCATCAACGGCCATCTGATCGGCCTCTTGACCGTCATGAAGGGCCTGCCGCTCGCCTATTCCAAGGACATGCAGGAGGACAAGGAGGCCACGTTCGATGCGCTGGCCAGCTTGCGGCTTGCGATCGCCGCGATGACTGGCATGGCGCAGGACATGGAGCCCAATCCCGAACCGATGCGTGCTGCCGCTGGCCGGGGCTTTTCCACGGCGACGGATTTGGCGGATTGGTTGGTGCGGGAGCTGAAACTGCCATTTCGTGACGCCCACCACGTCACGGGCTCGATTGTGAAGGCTGCGGAGGATCGTGGTGTCGATTTGCCGGACCTGCCGCTGGAGGTGATGCAACACGTCGAGCCGCGCATCACAAAAGCTGTGTTTTCGGTGCTGAGCGTGGACAATTCTGTCAAAAGCCGGAAGAGCTATGGGGGAACTGCGCCACAGAACGTGCTGAAAATGGCCCGTGCCTGGTCGAAGCGGTTGGAAAAAGAGGCCAAGACCGGTTAGAGAAGAAGAGTGCGCGCTGGCGAATTTGAGCGTCAGCGGCTCTATGGGCACGTTCTGCCTGTCGAAATTGTGAGAAACCTCAGCTTTCTCAGAGGCTTGATGTTCAAGACGATCAACATTGCGACAGCTTTGCTTCTTGCTGGACTGGCTCTGGCAGGATGCGGCGTACGTGGACCGCTTGAGGCACCGCCATCCGCGAAAGCGGCCCATGAAGCTGCCGCCACGGCGGATTCCGGCCAAGGTAAGCCGGCCGGGGCAACATCCAAGCCGCACAAACCCTTCATTCTTGACGGCCTGATCCGCTAGTCAGCTTTGGCTGGCGCGACCGTTTCCGTTTCCCCACTCCTGGTGAAACGTCTCGACCTGGCGGCCTGAATCCGGCAAGAAGCGCCCCATGGACCACTTCACTTACAAGAACGGCACCTTGCACGCGGAAGACGTGCCTCTGACGCAGCTTGCTGAAGAGGTCGGCACGCCGTTCTACTGCTATTCGACGGCGACGCTCACGCGCCATTACGAGGTGCTGGCTCGGGCTTTCGAAGGCGTTGACGCGCTCATTTGCTTCGCGGTGAAGGCGAACTCTAACCAAGCCGTTTTGAAGACGCTGGCTCAGCTCGGCGCGGGCATGGATGTCGTTTCGGAAGGTGAACTGCGCCGGGCTCAGGCGGCAGGCGTTACCGCCGACAAGATTATTTTCGCGGGCGTCGGGAAGACCAAGGCGGAGATGGCGTATGCGCTGAAGGCCGGCATTCACGGCTTCAACGTGGAAAGCGAGCCGGAGCTGCATGCGTTGAACGAGGTCGCCATTGGGCTTGGCCTCAAAGCGAATGTCGCCATTCGCGTCAATCCGGACGTCGATGCCAAAACGCATGCGAAGATTTCGACAGGCAAGTCAGAGAACAAATTCGGTGTTCCGTTTTTGGCGGCGCCCAAGCTGTACGACGACGCGCGGAACCTGCCGGGCATCGCGCTAACGGGCGTTCACATGCATATCGGCAGCCAGATTACGGATCTCGCGCCGTTCCGGTCAGCGTTCGCGCTGCTGCGCGAGCTGGTGCAAACGCTGCGCGCCAATGGACATGACATTCGCCACCTGGATTTGGGAGGAGGACTGGGCGTGCCGTATCATGCGCAGCACGGACCGCCGCCGCATCCCGACGACTATGCCGCGATCATAAAGTCGGAACTGGGTGATCTTGGTTTGTCGTATATTTTGGAGCCTGGCCGCATGATCGCCGGCAACGCCGGCATTCTTGTAACGCGCACGATCTTCAGCAAGGAAGGTGCCGACCGCACGTTCACGATTGTTGACGCGGCGATGAACGATCTGCTGCGGCCAACACTCTATGAGGCGCATCACGACATTTTGCCTGTGGAAGAGGCCAAGCTGAAGGAGCCTCCAATTCAGCAGGACGTGGTGGGCCCCGTTTGTGAAACGGGGGACTATCTTGCGCTTGGACGCACGTTGCCACCGTTTGGAGCAAATGACTTGCTGGCCGTGATGACAGCGGGGGCCTATGGCGCCGTGATGTCAGGCACTTACAATACGCGTCCGCTGATCCCCGAAGTGCTGGTCAATGGCAGCCAATACGCCGTTGTCCGGCCGCGTCTGGACTGTGACGCGTTGATTGCCTTGGACCGGCTCCCGCCCTGGCTGGCCTAGACGGCGGGAGATTTCCCCGCGCGTCAACAAGATGAACGTTATTTCATGGAATTGTGCCCACCCAGGCCCTGTTGGCCGTGCTAGATTTCCGGCTGCAAAAACCATAGGTTTGCTGAATGAGCCAGAGACCGACGCCGGAAACCCGTCTGTTAGAGCGCAAGATAAGGCGGGCCCGCCTCGCTTCAATATTTGAGCAGCTGTGGCTGCGCGTTTGGATCGTCGCCGCCGTCGCCGCGGTGTTTTTGCTCGTTTCCCTAGCCGGCATCTGGAGCGTTCTGCCGAACTCGTTGCACGCGATCTTGTTGGCGCTGTTCGGTTTGGCGGCTCTCGTTGGGCTCATTCAGGCTGGTCCCTTAAAATGGTTGTCCCGGGAAGAGGCGATCCGGCGCATTGAAGGCGTTTCGGGTCTGCCGCACCGGCCGGCCTCTTCTTACGAAGACACGTTGAGTTCGGGCGATGGCTCGGTGGGCTCGGCCACGTCCACGCTTTGGCAGGCGCATCGCGCGCGGATGGCGGCGATGTTGAAACGCCTGCGTGTCGGGCCTCCGCGTCCACGTACGCATCGGTTTGACCCGTTTGCGTTCCGCGCGCTGCTCGTCGTTTCAGTTGCCGCGCTCGTTGGTTTGACGTGGAGCAGCGCGCCGGAGCGTTTGCGTGCCGCGTTGGAGTTCGGCGCGGAGATCCCTGATACAGCGCGGCTGGATGCTTGGGTTTCGCCACCGACATACACTGGCCGGCCGCCGGTCATGCTTGCTGATGGAGCGAAGCTGGCTGAGCGCGCATCCGATGATAACGCCGGCAAGCCGATCAGCATCCCAGTCAATAGCACCTTGATTGCCAGACTATCGGGCGCGGAGGATGCGGAGCTCACTCTTGAAGTTTTGTACGACGGCAAAGAGCAAGCAGAACGCGTGGAGCCGAAAGACGTTGGCAAGGCCATCGCTCAAGACGCCGCCGAGTTGCGTTTTGACGTGAAGGCCAATGCCCAAGTGAAAGTCATGAGTGGCAGCACTGAGCTGGCGGCCTGGAGCCTATCCGTCATTCCAGACCAGCTGCCCGTTATCAGTATGAGCAAGACGCCCGAGGCGACGCGGCGCGGCTCAATGAAGATTACCTACAAAGCGACGGACGACTATGGTGTCGCGTCCGCCGAGGCCAAGCTCAAGCGGGTCAAGCCAAAGACTGCTGATCCTGACAAGGCTTGGGCGAAACTCGAGCCGTTGCAGGGGCCGCGCTGGCCGAAGGAGCGTCCGCCGAAGCTGACGCTGAAGGTTCCTCCCAGCACGGCAAAGGATGGCGAGACGAGCACGTATCTGGAGGTTGGCCCGCACCCGTGGGCCGGCAAGCGCGTGCAGCTGACCTTGGAAGCAACGGACGTTGCCGGGCAGGTGGGCCGCAGCCCGACGATTGAGATCATTTTGCCGGAACGGCGTTTCACCAAGCCGTTAGCGCGCGCCGTCGTCGAGCAGCGCGGCAAGCTGATGGATGATCATCGCTATCGCGATCAGGTCATCACAGCGCTGGACGCCTTCACGATGGAGCCGGAAGGCTTCATTGATGACTTGCGCGTCTATCTCGGCCTGCGCACCGCATCGTACCGCCTGCAGGGTGACCGTACCCGCGAGGGCATGAAGAGCGTTGTCGATCAGCTTTGGGACATCGCATTGAAGATCGAAGATGGTGATCTGTCCGAAGCTGAAAAGCGGCTGCGTGAAGCGCAAGACAAGCTGGCCAAGCTGCTTGAGGAAGGTGCGTCAGACGAAGAGATCCAGGCCGCGATGAAAGAGCTGCGGGAAGCCATGAACGACTTCATGCAGCAGCTGGCCAAAGAGCAGGGCGAGTCGCCACAGTTCGATGGGCAGAACCAGGATATGCAAACCATGTCTCAGCAGGACATGCAGCGCATGATGGACAACCTGGAACAGATGGCGCGCAACGGTTCGCGCGAAGAAGCGCAGCAAATGCTGTCTGAAATGCGCGACCTGATGGAGCGCATGCAGCAGGGCCGCATGAGCGCCGAGCAGCAGCAGCGCAACGAAGAGATGCTCAAGCTCATGGACGAGCTGGGTGGTGTTGTTGGTGATCAGCAGAAGCTGATGGACGAAACATTCCAGCAGAAGCGCGAGCAGCAGCAAGGCCAGCGCGGAGGCAACAACGAACAGCAGCCCGACCAGCAGCGGTTTGGCGGCGCGAACAACTCAGGGCCGCAACAGCGTGCCGATCGCGGCAACCAGCCAGGTCAGCGTCCCGGTCAGATGGGAGGCGGGCAGCAGCAGGGCCAGCAGGGCGGCCAGCGACGGCCGGGTGATGGCCAGGGTGCGGGCAGTCAAGGCCAGGGCGGCATGGAAGGCTTGCGCCAGCGCCAGCGCCAATTGCGTGACCGGCTGGCTCAGCTTCAGCGTGACATCAACGAGAAGGGCGGGCAGCCGTCGGAACAGCTGGAAGGTGCGCGTGAGTCCATGCAGGCGGCAGAGCGCGCGCTGAACCGCGGGGATCTGCCGGAAGCGACGCAACAGCAGGGCCGTGCGCTTGATCAGTTGCGCCAAGGCGCGCAGCAAATGGCGCAGGAGATGATGAAGAACATGCCTCAGCGCATGGGCCAGAACGGCGACACGCCGCGCGATCCGCTTGGGCGTCCGCAGCGCTCGCAAGGGCCGGATCTCGGCACGGCGGTGAAGGTTCCCGATCAGATCGACATGCAGCGGGCCCGTGAAATTCTGGAAGAGCTGCGCCGCCGTCTGGGCGATGTTCAGCGGCCGGAAGTCGAGCTGGACTATCTGGAACGCCTGCTGAAGCGCTTCTGATGCTTTCGCCTGGTTAGCCCGCTGGGGTTGAATCGCGCGCTCTTATCCCCAGTTCATATGTATGAAACGGGTAGTGCGACTCAGGCGACTCGGCCAATCCTCACCCCTCGCCGCCTTCCACGTGCGCGTGGCGGCCTGGGGGTATTCCATGATTGGCTTTACGGTCATCTTCGCGGCCGCGATCAGCGGCTACGCGGGCCTTGGTATCTGGGCCATCGCGGTCACCGCCATTGCGCTCGTCTCGCTATCGTATGCCGAGTACAGCGGTCTGTACCGACGCGGCCAGGAGTTGGGTCTAACGAGCCTGACGCAATCGACCTTGCTGCAGAGCGCCTGCAACGCTGCCATCGCCACCACCGGCGCCTACGCCGCCGGACTAGTGCTGCGGATGATCTAGGGCAGGAAATCTGTCTGAAATACTCTTGGCTCTTGGCTGGCGGCGTTGACGCGATCCAGCCCTTCTTGCGCTTTTTGCTTGAGACGCTTTCGCGCGCTTCGCGGGAGCGCGCTCAGGGGTGAATCTATGATCGTTTGGTACGCGTCTAGTGCTTCATCAAGTTGGGTCTGACAAACAGCAACAAAGCCAAGATTGTGAGCTAAGAAGGAACTTAGGAAGTGGTAGTTTGCCTGTTCGAGAAGCTCCCAATCGTAGAACGGCGCGAAGTTGTGGCGTATAGTCAGTGTGGTTGGGTAAGGCGCATTTGCTTTTATTTTGTTGAATGCATTCATGCAGCCGTTAAAGCTGCGCGTGGCGTCTGGCAATAATTCGCTGGCCTGCATCTGCATAGCCATTGCTTGGTAAGCCATTGCCTTAGCCTTTAACATGCGCTGACTTCGATAATCGTTCTGGGTTCCTGCGCGCACTTCTAGCTCCTTGTAGGACTCGAGAGCGTTTTGCCAACGTCCTAGCTTGAACAGTTGGTGGGCTTCGAGTTCTCGCAGAACCAAATTTTCTTGTTGACCGGGGATTTGCAGAGCTGTGCGGAAAGATGTCAGAGCCCGCGTTGTTGCGTTGTCGGACTTAGCTACTTCTTGTGCTGATGCGATCGCTCCCCGTATCACGTGTGCCGTGCTCATCTGCTGGCGCAGAGAAGAAATCGTGGCTTCGGCGATTTCTATGCGTCGATCAATTTTGTCCATCGCCTTGGAGATCTGCCAGTCAGCGCTGTCGAAGACGTTGGTGGCGACGGCAGTCCTATCCCAATTGCGTTCTCTTAGGACGGATTGCAAAGGCAGCTCCGCAAACAGCGGCATTTTAAACTTGTGGCCCGGGCCGGGACGTCTGATTGCATCAAGGATGTAGGCTTGTCCGTCGCGCAGTCGGCGATCATTCTCTCGAAGATATGCCTCGAGCTTTCGATGAAGCCTTTTCTCTCTGTAGGCCCACCAGCGGTAGATACCAAAGGTTACGCCCGCCGCAGCTATCAGTTTCTCACCGTGTTCGCTGAAGAACTTTGAGAGTTCGCCGAAATACTGGTTGTCACCGAGAGACCTGGCCAAGAGACCAGTGGCAAACTCGTTATCTTGGAAAATGAACTGAAAAAGCTGGCACCACGCCTCACCACCGCACTCCATAACGCCCCCGCTAACGCACACTGACAATAAAGGTAAATAATCCGTTAATGGATCGTCGTTGCGCGGTGTTATGTCAAGTGTGTTTTACTTCGAACTTCAACTAAAGCGCGTTCATTCGCGTTCTCGTCAGCATGCTTCAAGCCTCGCGGTGCAACTTGCGTGGTACGGGGCGGGGCCGCTAGGGTCGCGCGCCAACGCCAGGAGCACGACCATGCCGCCAAAACCGATCGATCCGGTTGCTCTCACGCAGTCGCTTATCCGCTGTCAGAGTGTGACGCCGGCGGAAGGCGGAGCTTTGACGCTGCTGGAAGGCGTGCTGTCGAGCGCCGGCTTCGAGTGCCACCGCATGACGTTTTCCGAACCGGGCACGCCGGACGTTGACAATCTTTATGCGCGCATCGGGCAGCATGGCCCAAACCTGTGCTTCGCCGGGCATACCGACGTGGTGCCGACTGGCGATAAGTCCGCCTGGTCCTCGGCTCCGTTCGCGGCGGATATCAAAGACGGTGTCTTGTACGGGCGCGGGGCTGTCGACATGAAGGGTGGCGTTGCCTGCTTCGCAGCCGCCGCCATTCAATACCTGGCGGAGACGCCTGAGCCTCCGGGATCAATTTCATTTCTGATGACAGGCGATGAGGAAGGGCCAGCCATCAATGGCACGGCGAAGGTTCTCGACTGGCTGAAGGCGCGTGATGAGCGGCTGGATGCGTGTCTGGTGGGTGAGCCGTCCAATCCCAAGGCGTTGGGTGATGAGATCAAGATCGGTCGCCGTGGCTCGCTTAATGGGCACATCCTTGTTCATGGCAAGCAGGGCCACTCGGCTTATCCGCAAAAGGCCGACAATCCGGTGCCGAAGCTGGCGCGGTTGATTGACCGTTTGTCGAACGCACCGATCGATGACGGGACAGAACACTTTCAGCCGAGCAATCTGCAAGTCACGGTGCTGGGTGCGCGCAACGATGCGACGAACGTGATCCCGGCCGTGGCCGAAGCGTGCTTCAACATTCGCTACAACGATATTTGGTCGCGTGAGCGGCTTGAGGAGTGGGTTCGCCTTCAGTGCGCGGCTGCGAGTGAAGGCCGCGATATCCGCTACGACGTGACGTTTTCAGGAACGGGCGGTGTGTTCTTGACCAAACCCGGGCCACTTGTTTCCACGATCGTTGACGCTGTGCAGGCGGTGACCGGGCGAACGCCGGAGCTGACGACAGGCGGCGGCACATCGGATGCGCGGTTCATCAAGGATTATTGTCCGGTTGTGGAGTTTGGTCTCGTCAACGAGACGATCCATCAGATCGATGAGCGCGTGCCGGTCGAGGATCTGCATCAGCTGACAAAGATCTATAAGCATTTCATCGGCGCTTATTTCGACGCGGTCTAGGGCAGGTAGCCCTTGTCGAGGTCGAGTGCCTGGCGGCTGACGCGCTTGCCGGCCTCATCGAGGTGCGTTGCCGTCCATGCGAGATGCGTTCCGGCTTCAATGGACGACTTGGAGCGAAGCGATATGCCGATCGTCTCGCCGCTTTTGGCGTTGATCGGTGATAGCAGCGGAAAGTAAAGCTGCTCCCAGTGCGTGGCTGGCGCGTCCGGTGCTGTTGATAGCGAAATCCCTTCGACTAGCTCGGCGGTCCACCACGTCGCGAAACCATGAATGGCGGCTGCGGTGTCGAGTTTCCAGGAGGCTTCGCCCTTGCGGTTTGGCTTGGCCGGGCTCGTGAGGTCCACCGTGTCCCAGATTTTTGCGCCCGCTGTTCCGCCCAGCAGTTCGTCTGGCTGCAACGTGCGAACATAGGCGTTGTTCAGGCTCATGGTTTTCGCGATCGACAGATCAAGGTTCAGGCCTGTGCGATCCCAGATGGATAGTTCGTCCGCTATGCGCGGGGCGATGACGGGTGCCACGAACTGCGTGATCGATGCCGGCAGTATGATGCCGCCTGGTTTCAAGAAGCGGTCGCGCGCATCGTTCAGCGTTTCGATGATGTCTTCTTCGAGCGCGTAGTTGCCAAGCGTTTCGGAAACGATGACGTCAACTTGCGGCGGGTCATGCATCTCTGTCGAATGACAGGGCATGAGATGGCAGTTGCGTGCGCCGTTGGCCTTTAGGTGGGCGTCGGCAACGGCGGCGACTTCCGCTGTTTCGTAAAGATAGACCTCGCGGGCGCCGAGCTTGGCGGCGATCAAGCCGAGGAGACCGGTTCCGGCGCCGATGTCGGCGACAATGGTTTGGCCTTTGACGATGACCTTAGCTAGCGCTTCGGCGAAGGCTGCGTTTCGCACGTGATCGGCGATGAGTGTGCGGTGATATTCGATGCGCATGATCGCCGGCCCCGGCTAAAGTTTCAGGTGCGGGGCGCGGATCTGAAACAGCGTCAACGCCGTGGCGACGGCGAGGTTGAGGCTGTCCAGCTTTCCGGCCATGGGAATTTTTACAAGCTTGGTGCACTGGCCCGCCATCTCTTGGCTGAGACCCGGTCCTTCGCTGCCCATCACAAGAAGCGTTGGAGCGGCATATTCGGCTGTCCGGTAATCCTGTGTTGCGGTCAGGTGCGTGCCGATCACGTCGCCCGGCCATGCCTCGCAAAGCGCGTGGAATGCGTCTTTCTCCAGCTTTGCGAGCGGCACGGCGAAGATTGAGCCCATGGTCGCGCGCACGGTTTCGCGGGCGAATGGGTCGCAACAGGTGCCTACGAGGATGACGCCGCTGGCCCCGGCCGCATCGACCGTGCGCAAGATGGTACCCAGATTGCCCGGATCGCGGATCTCCTCCAATGCGACCCAGGTTTCGTTCTTGCTGACCTGCGTTGGTTCGGGTGGCTGAGCCCAAGGCTGAGTGAAGACGGCGAGAACACTTTGCGGATTGTCTTTCGCCGCCAGCTTTTCAAGGATCGCTTCGGTGACTTCGAGAACTTCCGCGCCTTGGTCTATTGCCCATTGAACGAGTTCGCGCGTTGCCCCGCCGTCAGCAGTTCCGGCGCGATAAACGAGGGTTTGCGGCACGTGTCCTTGGTCCCGCGCGGTCATGATCAGCGATGCGCCCTCGGCCACGAATAGTCCGGTGGCCTTGCGCGTCTTGCGCATGTCGAGCGCGCGAATGGCTTTGACGCGATCGTTCTGCAAGCTGGCGATCGGTTTGATGGCGCTGGTGTCAAGCTTGCTCATTCAGACGTCCAGCGCGTGAAGAGAGATGTCGGGACGGCGTGTCCGCTGGCTGGCTGGATCACCAATTCGCCGGTTTCAAACTGGCCTGGCCGGTCAGCGAGGCAGTCCTGACAAAGTTGCCCGAAGGCGAGCGTTGAGGCGCGGATCGCATAGACAGTCAAAACCATCGACGCTTGTGAAGGCGCCAAGAGTTTGGCGCAGTTGCTCATCAGGTCGGGCAGGTTTGTAAAAAGGTCCCAGACTTCGCCGCCGGGGCCGCGTCCGAACTTTGGCGGATCGACCAGGATGATATCGTAGGTTTTCTGGCGGCGCACTTCGCGTGCGGTGAACTTGGCCGCATCGTCGAGGATCCAGCGGATCGGTGCGTCCTTCAGTTTGGAGGCAGCTTGGTTTTCTTTCGCCCAGGCAATCGCTTTCTTCGAGGCGTCAACGTGCGTGACTTCGGCTCCCGCGGCGGCGGCAAGAAGCGACGCGGCGCCCGTATATGCGAACAGGTTTAGCACACGCGGGCGTTCGCCGCGGACGTTGGCAATCCGCTGCAGCATCCAATCCCAATGCGGCTTCTGTTCCGGGAATAGGCCGACATGCCAAAGGCCCTGTAGACGGCATTGCATGGTGACCGGGCCGACTGGCACAGGCCAGCTGTCCGGCACAGGCTTGTCTATGCGCCAGCGGCCTTTTTCTTCGTCGTCTTGGCTTGCGGAGAAGATAGCATGAGCGGATGACCACTGAGCCTTTGAAAGATGCGGTTGCCATAAGGCTTGCGGCTCCGGCCGGTCCAGCACGATGCCGGCGAACTGTTCAAGTTTGCGGCCCGCACCGCTATCGAGCAGCTGATAGCCGTCGAAGCCAGGCATGGCGACGACCGGGAGGTTCAGCCGGTTTTCCGGTGTATTAGCCGGCGCTGCCTGCGCCGGCTGCCTGCGCGCGCTCGCGCCTTTGTCCGCCATGTTTCAATCCGCGCCCGTGATGCTGGATACCGGGCCTTTCCTATCGTGCCTCATTTGAAGGCGTAGTCATGAAAACACAGGACGCGAGATGCAAGCGTTTTCGGCCGCCATGGTTCAAGGTGTGACCGGCAACATACGGATCTGGCTGAGGGGATGGCCTGCGCGGCTCTACTTTGCCGCTGAGAGCTGCTGACGAGCGGTCTCTATTTGGTCAAGCAGCTGAGCTTGGCGGCTGACCCCATGGGTCTGCATGCCTTCTCCGGCTGCGGCCAGTTCCTGCATGATATTCATGCGCCAGCGGTCCAGCGTGGCAAGCTTTTCACCACGTGTGAGCATGACTTCTTCAACCAAGTCGGACGGAAGTGCAAAAAACCGTTCAGGATTAGACTTCGCTTCCGACGTTACCAAACGCGCGACTTGCGACATCTTCTTCCTCCCGGCTGATAAGCCTTAGAACAAAGACAGTATCGTAGCATAAAACTGGCCAACGAGTCGGCCTTAAACATACTGTGGGGAATGTTGTTCCACGGAAAGGCTTCTTTTGCATAGTGTTTTTTTCCGGGAAGTTATTCCTGGATTGCATGGCAGGAAGATGTGTTGGGAACAAGCGGAACGAAACGCACCGGTATTATTTGGCGGTGCAGCAAAACGCCTTCACCATCCTTTTGAATGAGCGTTAAGACTTGATGATCTTTGCCGATTGGAATGACGAGGCGTCCGCCGGGTGCGAGTTGCGCTGTCAGAGCGGGCGGTACGAAGGACGCGGCCGCAGTCACTACGATGGCGTCAAACGGAGCATTTTCTTCTAAGCCGTCGTGTCCGTCGCCGACTGAGACGGAAACATCGCGAAAATTTGCGCGCTGCAAATTCGCTTTGGCGGTGTTGGCGAGCTCCAGAATGGTTTCGATGCTGAAGACGTGTTGGCTTAACGATGCCAGGATGGCTGCTTGGTAGCCCGACCCTGTTCCGACTTCCAACACGCGGCTTTCCGGCGTGATGCCTGCGAGGCTTGTCATCAGCGCGACGATATAGGGCTGGGAGATCGTTTGGCCGTGGCCAATGCGTTGCGGGCTGTTGGCATAGGCATCGCAGGCTTCGTGGTCCGGGATGAAAAGGTGGCGGGGAACAGACTGCATGGCCGCCAGAACATCTTCGTTGATGGCTGGCAGGTTCGCGGATCCCATGGCGCGAATTTCATCGGCCATAGCCTGGCGCTCGGCAGCATACGTGGCTTTGGCACTGATGGTCATCGCGATCCCGGTCTCGTTCTCAATTGTCGGCGGCGGCTGGACGGGTCAGCTGGCGTGACGGAAGTTGCCTGAAGGGTGCGATTTTTTCCCCTCTGACACAATTCTAACAAGACGCGGCGGCACGAAGTATTACGGGTTATGTGTGAGGGAGTACCGCGTCATGTTCAATAGGAAGCAGGATCACGGCAAGGGAGCCATTCCGCTCCGCCGCACTGAGGACGAAGCGGCCAGTTCTCAGCCGCCTGAAATTCCTGCCAACAGCTATCAGCCAGCCTCGGTCATCGGTAATGATTTCACGATTGAAGGTAATGGCATCACGATCCGCTGCCAAGGATTGCTGACCGTGAATGGCGACATCTCCGCCGATGTTCACTCCAGGCAGTTGGATATTGGCCGCGAAGGCCAGGTGACAGGTTCGGTCGCCGCGGAGAACGTTGAGATACGCGGCAAGATCAAAGGCGCCATCCGTGGCGCGCGCGTGGTTCTGCACGATTCAGCGGAAGTTGACGGCGATATTCACACGCAGTTTCTGACGATCCAGGAAGGCGCTAGCTTCGACGGCCGATCGCGCAAGGTTCATGACCTGTCTGAAGTCGCGCCGCAGATTAACGGTGGCCAGGATACGCAGCAGCAGCCTGTGTATCAGCAGCCGGCGGGTCAGGCAGAGCCGGTGGGCTATCACCAGCAGCAAGCTGCTCCGGATACACCGAAGCCGCAGTTTGGCGCGGCAGTGCGTCCGCTGCACTCCTAAGCTTTGACGTTGACGACTATTTTAGAGGCCGGGCAGAGATGTCCGGCCTTCTTAGTCTTCGGTGCGAAGCAGGCCGGTAAAGCCCGTCACGGCGAGTGACGTCAGCACGAGACCGATCAACATTTCAAAGACCATCGCTACGTAGAGCAACCCGCCTGCCGTTATGGTCCAGACCGGTTGTTGGCTTGCGGCGGGTTGGCCGGTCAGTTCGCCGATATCGGGCAGTGGGATTTTCGCCAAAGGTTGCCAAGCGATGTTCGGGCGCCAGTGGTCTTCGTATCCGAACGGGATGAACGGCACGAAGACGTCGAATGAATATCCGAGTGCATTGAAGGGCGGATAGTTGCTGGCGACTGAAGACGGCGTGTAGCCGTCGCGATTGGTCACCGCGAAGACTTTCTCGTCAAAGCAGCCATAGTCAGAGCATTGGTTCGCAGCCCAGCCCCACAATCCGGTGAAGAGAATGATCATCGCTGCCATCCAGACAACGGTGCGCCATGGGTTGTAGCCGTAGAGCGCGAATGTATCGAGGATACCGGCCTGCAGTCGCTGGCCTATCGTTGTCGTGCGGGCACGCGCCTGCCGCCTCCGCCGGGAGATGGTGATGGCGCGGGCGTCGTCATGGTAGCCCTGTTGCGACAGCCGCCGGGCCAGTTGCACCCAGGCTTGCGGTTTAAAATGATCACGAATATCCGGTAGGGACTGTCCTTCGAGCCAGGCAATGCGGCGCTCGCTCACGCGATCTTCGACGCGTGGTGGTGCCTTGGCACCGTAAACCGCGCCGGAAGGATTGGTGAGATGGTCGTAGGTGAAGCCATCGAGTACGAGGTGGTCGACTTCGCGTCCTTGGCTCCAGCCTCTAAAGCCGGGGTTGGGCGGCCACGCTGCGGCAAAGTCCAGATAAGATCCTGCATGTGCGCGAGAGAAGTCGACAATGCCATGCGGCCGGTCTGCCGCAGTGAGGGGCATTTCCAAGGACTCGACAGAGGCCTCGACGAGACTCAAGGCGACGTCGTCATAGCGGTCCACGGTGGCGCTGGCGGGATCACTTTTGGCCGTTGCTGGCGACGCTTCTTTATCCTCCGCGGTTTGCGGGTGTGACAGGGTGGAACTGACGAGCTTGGAGCCTTTGAGGTCACAAACGCCTTCGATGACGGTTTGGTCGAGGACGATGGCCCCGTCAGTTTCGAAACCATCGTTCAGCACCACATCGCGTTTGAACTCGGCGCCGCTTGCAATCAACGCCGCGCCACTCGGCACCTTGATTGTCGTGCCTGTCAGCTGGAACTGGTTTTGAACGATCGCGGACGGAAGGCACAGGCTGCCTTCAACGCGCGCACGCGTCATCGTGCAGCCACCTTGCAGCCGGGTGTTGTCGGCGCGAAGGGCGACGCCGGCTGTTTGCAGGCGGGCATCGTCTAGCGCTAATTGGCCGGCGATGTGCGCGCGCGGGCAGTCGATCCGTCCGTAGATCTTGGCGCGGTTAAGATTCCAACTTCCGTTCACTGTCATGCCATCCGCGTCGATGGCGAGATCTTTGCCCCATACTTCCATGCCGTCGGCGCGGAATGTCTTGTTGATTGAAGCGCCGTGCAGGGTCAGCGATCCGGCGATGCGCGCATTTGAGAGGCTCACGCCGTTCTCGACAGCGATATTGCTGACGTCAATCGCAGACGGCGATGCGGCGACTACAAGGTTGCCGGCAGACAACCGTCCTGCGATACGCGCGTTGGGCAGTCGTAGTGCGCCGGTGAGATTTGCGCGGTCGAGCAGGAGGTCGCCAGACAGCCGTGCGCTTTCTCCGTTCATCGCCGTGCCTTCGCAGGTGATGTTGGAGTCTTCTCCGTAGATGCCTGAGACAAGGTGCGCGCGCGGGAACGAGACTTCGCCTTTGATTTTGGCTCGCTTAAGAATGAGCGGACCGCTCAAGCGCAGGCCGGCGGCGAGGATGGCCGATTTCACGTTGCCGATCTCGGTGCCTTCAATAGCAAGGGCACCGTTGATGTCGGCGCCGCGAATTTGCAAATGGCCGCGGACAAGGCCGCCACCGAGGAAGACGCCACTTTCGACTTGGACACGGTCGGCAATAATGTTGCCGCTGATCGTGCAGGAGTGGATGCCGAGCCGTTTCAACTTGGTGTCGCGGATGAGAAGCGTGCCGCGGTCTCCGCCGCCTTGGAGCCGGGAATGCCACAGCAGAAAGGGTTTGGTTAGGGTGCACCCTTCCAGGTCCAGTCCACCGTCGATCACTGCTTTTTGGATGCGCAGTCCAGCGGTTGGGACCACCCAGCCCGGGCGGGCCTCCAGCAGCAGATCGCGGACAACGCTCCCACGGATGGTGTGCCGGCGCAGGTCGGCTGGTTCCCCCTTGAACGCCGACAACACTAGGAAGCTTTCGGCTTCCGACAAGTCATCAAGAACTGGTGGCGGCTGCGGTGCAGTCGTCATAATCCGTACCTTTTAAGGGCTTAGCGGACCCGGTTTCTCTTCTGAGGTTAAACTAGCGGCCGTTCTGGCCCAGGTCGAGGCTGGGCAACATTCATTGTCAAAATGGCGAACGATTGGTTTCGTAGGGTCGACAAGAGGCTAGACGGCGCCTTAAGAGAGCCTGTGATAGGGCGATGGACGTGTTAAGTTGCGTGCGCAAGGGAGAGAATGATGACTGCCATGGGTGTTGGCGCATCACAAGGGGTGGATGACGAACGGGCCCCGCCCCGGCCGAACAAAATTCAGGCCCCGGCGCAGGGCAAGCTCGAGCCCAGCATGGAAATTTCCGGTTTCGACAAGGTGATGCCGGAAGAGACGCGGCGGCGTGAAAAGTTCATTCCCGTTACGGCGACCGCGCTGATGGACCGCCTGACGGCCGCGGGCGCCTGGCCCAACGGCGAGGCGCGGCCAGTACGCCGTTTCTTCCGCTACCTCGATTACTGGCGGCGCAATTGCCATAACGCCAAACTGATGGAGCTCCTTCAGACATACGAGCCGTTCAGCCCGGACTCGGACTTGCTGATGACGCGCAGTTTTTCGCGCGAAGAGAAACGCGTGATGCAAGACCGCGTCGTGCAAGATCTGGAAGAGATCCTTATCCAGGCCAACTACGAGCGCATTGATCCGACCGACGTGGAAGTAATCCTGACGCGCGAGTCGCACTACGGGCTGGACCTTCATGTCGACTTTTCCGCGTTTGAGGAATGCTTGATCTATTATCGCGGTGCTTCGACGAAGACCGACCAGCGGCGCACGTTCCGAAAGTTTTACCGGAAGGAGGAGTTCGAGGTTCCGATCTTCCAGCGATTGTGTCTGCTGTTCAAGCTCAAGCCGTTCGACGAACGCGTGCGCGAGGTTATGGCGGCGAAGAACGTCAGCCGTAGGGATGCGGAAAAGCTAGTCAATCGCATGCGCGCGGAGCTGCCGCCGGAAGTCAATGACCAAAACATTTATCTGAAGCTGTTCAAGAACATCCCGCGCACCGACATCGAGATGTGCTTCCCGAACCCGCGCGTGCGCTTTCGCGCCTTGGACAAGCTGAAGCTCGGACTGTCGGCGGGCGGTGGCCTCGGTATGGGGCTGGTCAGCGCCGCAGGTAAAATCGCGCTGGTTGCGAGCAATCCTATCGCGGCAGCCACAGCTGCAGCCGGACTGGGTGGCATCGCTTTCAGGCAGGTGCTTGCGTTCTTTAACCAGAAGCAGCGCTACATGGTGGTTCTGGCTCAGAACCTCTACTTCCATGCCATGGCCGATAACCGCGGCGTCATGATCAAGCTGACGGACCGTGCGGCGGAGGAAGACGTGAAGGAAGAGATGCTGCTCTACACGGTGCTCGTGAAAGAGCGGGCCAATCGGCGCGATCTTCCAGCTATCGATCATGCGATCGAGGAGTATTTGCAGTCGAGCTTCGGTGTGACGGTGGACTTTGATCTCGAGGATGCGCTTGATCGCCTCGTGCGCGATGGGTTGGTTCATGAGACTGAAGACGGCACGTTGACGACCATGGATCCGGTTCGCGCAGCCGAGCACCTCGATGCCAAGTGGGATACGTTCCTCGACGACTTGCCAGACATTGGCGATCACGAAGAGGGCGTTGAAGTGTCCCACGATCCGAACATGAGCCGCGTGTGACGACCTATAAGCTTCTTTGCGAAGGGCTCGACCGCGAGAGCGCGCAGGCTTTAGCCGGTGCCTTGGAAGAACTCGTTGCGGAACCGCCTCATGCATTGTCTCTGTTTGAGCAGCCAGGCGACGCGAGCTTTTGGCGCATAGAGGCATACTTCAGTGAAATGCCCGACACGGGTGCGTTGGCTGCGGAGTTGGCAGAGCTAACAGGTCTGACTGTTTCAAACCTTGAAGCTGGTGCCGTTGAGGAGAAGAACTGGGTTGCACTTTCGCAGGCTGCCTTGCCTCCAGTTCGCGCTGGGCGATTTACCGTTTACGGCAGTCATGACCGCGGCCGGGTTGTGCGCGGACCCAACACCATTTTGATCGATGCCGGCGAAGCTTTTGGGACCGCGCATCATCCAACGACATACGGCTGCCTGGAAGCGATCAGCGTCTTGACCCGGCGTGGCTCGTTTAAGCGCGTTCTGGATTTGGGTTGCGGCTCCGGCGTTTTGGCTATTGCGGTTGCGCGAATGCTGCCGAACGCGCGGATCTGGGCGAGTGACTTGGACGTGCGTTCCGTTGAAGTGGCGCGAGAGAATATGCAACTCAATGGTGCCGGTGGGCGGATCATCGCGCTCGCGGGAGACGGCGTCCATCATCATCAGCTGCGTGCGGCTGCTCCGTTTGATTTTTTGATCGCCAACATTTTGGCTGGGCCACTGATTGTGATGGCGCGCGATCTTGCCAAATCTGTTCGTCCTGGCGGAACGCTGCTGTTGTCCGGGCTGCTCAATGCTCAGGCCCGGGAAGTTGCGGCAGCTTATGCGGCGGTGGGCTTTTTCATGGTCAGTCACCGTCGCATCAACGGCTGGTCCACCTTGACGCTTCGCCGCCGCTAGCGCACGCGCTTGCATTCTGTGCTAGGCAGCTTTCGTACCTTTCACTTGAGAGACGCCTTCATGTTTCAAACCTTCGATAACGCAGCCAATCCATCATTGGCGGCTGACCGGCTGAAGCTTGTGCGCGCGTTGATGGCGAAGGCTGGCGTTGATGTTCTTCTCGTGCCGCGGGCCGATGAATATCAGGGGGAATACGTGCCGCCTTGTGCCGCGCGCTTGAAATGGCTGACGGGCTTTTCTGGCAGCGCTGGGCTTGCCGCGATTGGCGTGAAAGCGGCTGCTGTCTTCGTGGATGGGCGTTATCGCGTGCAGGTGCGTGCGGAGTGTGATGACAAGCTGTTTGATTTTCCGCCGATCAGCCAAGAAAAGGTCGTCGGTTGGCTGGTGGAAACACTGCCGAAGGGTGGCGTTGTTGGCTTTGACCCTTGGCTGCATACGATCGCTTCCATTGAACGTCTCAAAGGTGTGCTCGGGCGGAAGGGTTTTTCGCTTAAGCCGGTGTCGCGCAACCTTGTCGACAAGGCATGGGGGAAGGACAGGCCTTCGCCGCCGGCAAATCCCGTCGATGTGCATGAGAAGCGGTATGCCGGCCGCACGAGTGAGGAGAAGCTGCAAGAGATCCAGGAACGCTTGAAGCAGGATGGTCAAGACGCGGTGGTTCTGACAATGCCTGACAGCATCGCCTGGGCGTTCAATATTCGCGGTTCCGACATCTCTCACAATCCTGTCGTGCTGGCTTATGCGGTTGTTCCGGCAAAGGGTAAGGCGGATCTGTTCCTTTCACCCAAGCGCGCGAGCAAGGAGCTTAAGGCGCATCTTTCTCCGGTTGCCCGATTGCGCGAGCCGAGCCAGCTTGCCGAGCGTATGACTGTTCTGAAAGATGGGAACAAACGAGTCCGTCTCGATCCTGCCGGTGCCGCGTTTTGGTTCGCGCGCAAGCTTGGTAAAAAGGGCTGGGTGCCTGGGACTGATCCGTGTCTGCTGCTCAAGGCGGTGAAGAACGCAACAGAGATTTCCGGCACGCGCCGCGCGCATCAGCGCGACGGTGTGGCGCTTGCACGGTTCCTGGCCTGGCTGGACCGGGAGGCTCCGGGCGGCTGCGTGGATGAGATTGCTGCCGTTAAGCGCCTTGAAGAGGAACGCGCCCAGACCCAAGCGCTGCGGGAGATTTCGTTCGACACGATTTCCGGAGCGGGGCCGAACGGGGCCATCGTCCACTATCGTGTTTCGGACAAGACCAACCGGCCGCTCAAATCTGGCGAGTTGTTTTTAATCGACAGCGGCGCCCAGTATCGCGACGGCACGACGGATGTTACGCGCACGATCGCAATTGGCCAGCCGACGGATGCGATGCGCCGTCACTTCACGCTTGTCTTGAAGGGTAACATTGCTGTCGATACGGCCGTCTTCCCAGAAGGGACGCGCGGTGTTGATCTTGATCCTTTCGCGCGCCGGGCTTTGTGGACTGCTGGCCTCGACTACGATCACGGCACAGGGCATGGCGTTGGCAGCTATTTGTCGGTGCATGAAGGCCCGCAGTCGATTTCGCGCGCGGGGATGGTTGTTCTTCAACCCGGCATGATTTGTTCGAATGAGCCCGGCTATTACAAAGAGGGATCATACGGCATCCGCATCGAGAACCTGGTTCTCGTCCAGCCTGCTAAGGCCGTGGACGATGGCGAGCGCAAGATGATGTCGTTCGAGACATTGACGCTGGCGCCGATCGACCGGCGTCTTGTTGACGAGAAGCTTCTCAGCGCGGAAGAACTCGCCTGGCTTAACGAATATCATACACGCGTTCGCGAAGAAATTGGGCCCGACCTGGATGATGAGACACGAAAGTGGTTAGATGCCGCGACGGCGCCGATTGGGTGAGCGCCGCCGCTAGACCTTCAGCATCAGCCAGAACGTGGCCCAGAGGCTGATGTAGGCGATGGCGGAGATGGCATAGGGGCCGTAGATGTCCATCGCTTCGCCCATCTTGGCACGACGAATGGCGGCTTTGTCGTTTCGCCGGGCTTGCGCGCGTTCCAGATCGACAGCGGAATGATTGAACGGACAGCGCGCTTCGATCTCGTGGTAGCGCCGGCGGAACTCCTGAAGCTCTTCGGCACTCTGCGGCATTGAGATTTCCATCTCGCGCGCCAGGTTGCCCAGGTCCATTGCGCAGCGCTGCAAGTAGATCGCCCGCGGTTGATAATTCGCCAAGCCGACGACGAGACCGAAGCCGAACAGGAACAGGCCCGTTACGATGGCCGCGTAATCGATGAACGGCCGTACGTCCGTGCCCAGGCCGTTGCCATAGACGACGGGCAGCAGAGATAGCGAGATTTCAGACACGGTTGCGAAGGTGAAGGCGGCCACGCTCATCACGTGCTTGGCTTCCAGGCGCTCGTGCGCATTGAAGCGCGCGCGCTTCACTAGCCGCATCGTGGAGAGCAGGCGATCGGCAGCCCCTTGCAAGGTTTGAGGTTTGGAGGGCGTGCGCCCGCTCGTTCGGCGCTGGCCGGTCACCGGGATCGCCACAACGCGCGGTCCAGTCACTTCCCGGGTGGCGCCAGTTTGCGGTGCCGTCTTCTGCGCGGCTTCAATCATAGGGCTTGAGCATCCTCTCCAGCGCTTTGGCTAACGCCGAACCTGCTGAATGCTTTGCGATAATATGATTCGTATGCTGCGGGCAGAGTGGCCGGCCCGTTCAACGCGAAGTGATCCCGGAATGTGGCGTTGTAGCCTCTAATTGGCTTGATCGGCGCGGGCGGCGACCCTATACCTAGCGTCTTTCCTAAGCTGCCCCGTTCGTCTAGTGGCCTAGGACGCTGGCCTCTCACGCCGGTAACAGGGGTTCGAGTCCCCTACGGGGCGCCACTTCTATGTGACCATGATGATTGTCGAACTCGTGCTGCCAGCCTTGATCGTGTGGGCGCTCGGGGCGATGGATCGCGGTTAGTGAATCCGTAGCTCTTGCGGATCAATGGCCGAGTTCGTTGCAACAGGTGGCTTTGCTTCCGCTACCGGTCAGCAACACGACGGCGGAAGCGCCGACCTTTCCAAGGTGGCGTGCGTCATGGCGAAACTCCTCAGCCGAAGCGGGCGATGTAAGATTTCGCTTGTGCCACCGAGGCGGACGTGAAGGACGGTCCAATCTCGCGTGCGAACTCAAGGTGGTCCTTCTGGTATCCGAGCCAGGCCAGCAGAGCGAAGCGGCGCAGAAGCAGGAGCGACGGCAATTCTTCGAGCAAGTCCAGACCGGTGGAGGAAACGCTCTTGTATCCAGAAATCCAGCTTTGCTGTAGCGTTTCGATCTCCGGATGGTCTTCTATGAAGCTGATGGCGGCGGGCATCTCGAACAGGAACCAGCCATAGCCGCAGTCGTCAAAATCGATAATGCTGATGTTATCGCCGTCGATAAGGACGTTCGCCAGGCGCAGATCGCCGTGGATCAAGCCATAGTTGTCCCAGTCGTGTGGCAGTGCCTCAATGCGGGCGCGCAGGATTACCTCGGCCTTCGCCAGCGTCTTTTCCGTTTCGCCTTCCACGCCAACGCCGTTTCTCCAGTGGCCCCAACCCAATTTGTCATCCAGGATCGCGGCGGCAGACCAAGCTGGGCGGCAGAACCCAGGCGGGACAATCCATGATTTTGCATGGTTATGTAATTTTGCCGTCATTTGTCCGAGCATCTGCATGCCGTCAACGAGATTGTCCCCACAAGGCTCCTGGCCGTTCAGGAAGCTGTAGAATGATACGAAGCGTTTCGTCTGACCGGCGGCCAAGTCAATTTCGAAGACGGTCTCATTTTCCGGCGAACTCAAGACTTCTGGTACGGGAAAGCCGGCCTCACTGCGGAGCGCTTTGAGCCAAGCCATTTCAGATTCAATCGTCGGCCTTGTGTGATAGCTCAGACGGCCGGAATTCACGCGGGCCACATACTTTTGGTTCAAGGCTGGATCTTCAACGAGAAAAACCGTGTTTTCGGATCTGTTGAGCGGCGATACTTGAGCGCGGTTCGAGAAGTCCAGCTTTGGCAGCAGGCTTTCTACCTGCCGCAGCATTTCGTCGTTCAAAGTGTCCGCGTTCACAGTCATTATTACCCAGCCTCAGTTCTCATGATACGCCCAAGTAAGCCTTTTTTGACGGCTGGGTCGTTGAGAAGCCAGCTACCGGTCCCTTGCAGAATAATTTCTCCGCGCGCGACAACATAGCCTTTGTCTGCGACACCGAGAGCGATGCACGCGTTTTTCTCTACCAGCACGATTGATTTTCCATCATTGCGCAGGTCGCGAATAACTTTGATGATCTCCAAACAAGTGAGCGGTGCTAGGCTGAGTGTCGGTTCATCCATCAAAGCAAGGTCGGGCTTCGACATCAAGGCACGGCCGATGGCGAGCATCACTCGGCAATGGTGAACCGCCCTCCGCCCCCGGGCGCGCCAAATATGGCTTGTGGACGATTGATCTATCGCCTTTTACCGATGCGGCAAGAAACGATCGTGATCGCTGGTAGCGGCATTGTCTAGCTACGGGACTGGCTGATTTTACCAGGCAGAGCTTCGGCTACCGATCATGTCACGCGCGACTGATCTGGCCATGACCCGTTAGATCGCTCTTTGCTTGCGACCTTTTCCGTCGACCCACGCGCAAACTTCATCGAAGGGCATAGGCCTCGAGTAATAATAGCCTTGAAGGCTGCCACAACCCGTTGCCGTCAACAGGACGGCCTGATCTCTTGTTTCAACGCCTTCCGCCGTCAGCGAGAGGCCTAGACTCGTGCCAAGGTGGCCGATCGCTTGGCCGATGGATCTGCTGTTCGGGTTTGTCTCCATGTCGCTTACGAACGACCGGTCTATCTTGAGCCGGTCGATCGGGTAGCGTTTGAGATGAGACAGTGACGCGTAGCCAGTACCGAAGTCATCGAGTGCGATTTCGACTCCAGCTCGATGAATCTTTTCCAACGCATCGGCAATGTGTTCACTTGCACTGCCAAGAAAAACGTTTTCTGTTATTTCGACGCACAAGCGTTCTGGAGAAACGCCTGCTCTTGCCAGTTCGTCGAGCAAACGCTCGGCAAATTGCCCGCTTGCGAAGTCTGCTGCTATGACGTTGATGGCAACTCGATTGAAGTTCAGTCCTTCCGTTTGCCAGTGCCTGATATGGTCGATTGCACTGCGCCGCACGAACTCTCCTAGTTCGACTGCGATTTTCTGGCTTTCAAAAACCTCATTGAATCGGCCTGGTGCTAAAATCCCCTTCTCGGGATGCTTCCAACGCAATAGTGCTTCGAACGATACCGGAATGCTTGGATCGACAGGAACGATCGGTTGGAAGAACAATGCGAACTGTCTGTTTTTCAATGCCGCCGAAGCTTCGGTCTCCAACGTCACTTTGCTCTGAAGATCGTTTTGCATCTCGATGGAGAAATCGACAACGCGGTTTCTTCCCAGAAGCTTGGCTCTGTATAATGCCAAGTCCGCTTGTTTGAGGAACTGCCCAGGACCAACGCCGCCGCTTGTGAAGGTCACACCAACGCTAACCGTGCATTCACGGCAAATACCGCCAGCCTCAATTGGTGATTTCATGCTCTCGATTATGCGAGCGATAACGGCATCTGAAACGGACAGCGAGTCATCTTCTTCCACAATCAGTAGTGCGAACTCGTCGCCACCTAAGCGCGCTGCCACGCCCGTTTCTCCGACAGCCTGCTTTAGTCGATGAGCGACTTCTGCCAAAACCGCGTCGCCGACGTCGTGACCCAACGTGTCGTTGATTTCTTTGAATTTATCTAAGTCAACGATGGCCAGGCTCAGACATCTTGGGCTGCCTGAATCTATCGCCTGCTGTAGACACACATTGAAGTGTCGACGGTTGGACAATCCGGTCAAAGTGTCGATGTGGGCCAGAACCCATAGTTTGTCTTTGAGAGCCTTTTGTTTAGTTATGTCTTCAGTCAGCATCATCATGCCGCCGATAGCCTGGTTGGGCTTATACCAGGGCCGGACCTCCCACTTGATAATCGTCTGCTCGCCGTTCTGTCGGGTGAAGCATTCTTCATCGTTTGTCTCGGTGGCACCGGCAAGAACCCGTTGATGCTTTGCTTTCCAATGCTCTGGTATTTCGGGAAAGACGTCGTAGTGGCTACGGCCAATCAGTGACTCTCTCGGGAGCCCATAATCTTCTAGCCACCGATCCGTGTATCCGATGTAGCGCATGTCATTATCGAACATGGCGACTGCAGCTGGCGCGTGTTTCACAAATGCGCCGAGGCGAGCCGACGCTTCAAGTGCATCTCTCTCCGCGTTGACTTTGTCGGTTATGTCAAACCCGAGCGTCCAAACAGATACGATCTTGCCACCTTCGGCGAGCTGGGGGACGACAATCGCGCGAATAGAGACAGTGGAACCGTCCATCGCGACGTCATGAAACTCACCACTGAAAGTTTTTCCAGATTGGACCTGGTCCCACATGCCTTGTAAGTGATGCGAGGCTGCTGGATCGCTGAGTTCCCCTCGCGCTCGGGACTGCAACTGTTCGAGGGTCAATCCCATGCGGCTGAGGTAGTTCGCGCTTGCATTGATGAATGCCCCATTGGCGTTTGCCTCAAGGACATAGAACTGGTCAGTCAAGATGCCGAACAGCGCTTCGAACGCAGGGCTAGCGTCATTCGGCGCGGCTTCTGTTTCCAGAATTGGCACCAAACTTCCAGTGATGATGACGGCAAACAGTACTAGCGACGCCAACCATAGACTCGGTGGGTGGGAGCCAAGTTGTCCATAGACGTAAGACCACCCAACACCGAGACAAAGGAACAGCGCATAGTGGAGGTACTTCATCGCCTTGCTTTTTCTAATTCAATTTGCGATTATTACTTTGTAAAGCACTGATCTTTCTGGAATATTAATTCCAAATAGTTGTCCAGCTCGCCATTAATTGTTTGGAATATTACTCTAGACACAACATATCCGGGCGTGGAGATGCCAGGATCTCCCTCGAGCTACCGCAGTATTGCAAAGTTTAGCAGCAAGCTTTGCTGATGCGCTTCAGTGTGCCGAGCATGGCGTCCCAGTATCTGCGGGACGTCGCGGTGTTCGGAACACTACTTGGCAAGATAGGGACTCAGGGAAAGGTGCCCGTAGTGGCTACCGCTCAGCAGCTCTCCATGTGCACATCATGCTGGAAGCTGAAGCCCTCACTGACGTCAGATCTCGATTTCCAAAAGGAGTTCTTTTGCTTCGACTTCGGCGCCGGTCTTCACGTGCATCTTGGTGACGGTGCCGTCTACCTCGGCATGAATGCCGGCCTCCATCTTCATCGCTTCCATCGTCAATAGCAGATCGCCGACAGAGACCTTCTGGCCTTCCGCAACGGAAATGGACGCGATGACTCCTGGCATTGGAGCGCCAACATGGCTGTCGTTGTTGTCCTCGGCCTTGATCTTTTGCTGCTTGTTGCCTGTCGTATTCGTATCGGCGATGCGAATGGATCTTGGCTGACCGTTCAGCTCGAAGAACACACGGACGTTGCCGTTCTCATTGGGCTCGCCAATCGCGACCAACAGAATTTCGAGAACTTTACCCGGATCGATCTCGACTGAGATCGCTTCCCCCGGTTCCATGCCGTAGAAGAAGTTCTTCGTCGGCAGTGTGCGGACGGGCCCGTAAACCTTGTGGTGCTTGGTATAGTCCTCAAAGACCTTCGGGTACATCAGGTAGCCGAAGAAGTCTTCGTTATCGAGTTCGGCGTCGAGTGCTTCACTAGCGCGCTTCTTTTCCCCTTCGAGGTCTACAGGCTCAAGCATTGTTCCGGGTCTTTCAGTGCTGGCCTGAGCGCCCTTCAGAACTTTCTTTTGTATCGCTTCGGGGAAGCCGTCTGGCGGTTGGCCTAGGTTGCCCATCATCATGTTGACGACGGATTCAGGGAACGAGAGTTCGACCGATGGGCTCTCGACGTCGTTCCGGGCGAGCCCTTGGGTGACCATCATCAACGCCATGTCGCCGACAACTTTTGAGGTGGGCGTAACCTTTACGAGGTCACCAAACATGTCATTGACGTCCGCGTAGGCTTTGGCAACCTCGTTCCAGCGCGAATCGAGGCCCATTGAGTGCGCCTGCGCCTTGAGGTTGGTGAACTGGCCGCCGGGCATTTCGTGCTGGAACACCTCTGAGTTCGGAGATTGCAGCCCGGCTTCGAAGCCCTTGTAGAGCTGCCGCTTGCTTTCCCAGTAATCCGATATTTGGCGTATCGCGGCGAAATCCAAGCCAGTGTCGCGTTCTGTGTGTTGGAGCGCGGCGACGATCGAGCCCAAGGGCGGCTGTGACGTGTTGCCGGAAAATGCATCCATGGCGCAGTCGACAATGTCGACGCCAACATCTGCGGCCGCAAGAATTGAAGCCGTGCCGAGACCGGATGTGTCGTGCGTGTGGAAGTGGATGGGCAGCCCGGTTTCTTCTTTCAAAGCCTTGATCAAGATCTTCGCCGCGGCCGGCTTCAGTAAGCCTGCCATGTCCTTGAGGCCGAGGATGTGCGTGCCGGCGGACTTTAGTTCCTTGGCGAGACTGACATAGTATTTCAGCGAGTACTTGGCGCGCCGCTCGTCCAGGATATCGCCAGTATAGCAAATGGCTGCTTCGCAGACCTTGTTTTCCGCCACCACCGTTTCGATGGCCAGCTTCATGGACGGGAACCAGTTCATGCTGTCAAAGACGCGGAAGACATCCACTCCGCTGGCCGCGGCCTGGCTTACAAAACCTGTGACGACATTGTCGGGATAGGCCGTGTAGCCGACGCCATTGGACGCACGAAGTAGCATCTGCGTCATGATATTCGGCATTTGCTGGCGCAGGTCGCGCAGGCGTTGCCATGGGCATTCCCTCAAGAAGCGATAGGATACGTCAAACGTCGCGCCGCCCCAGCATTCAACGGAGAACAAGTCCGGCAGATGCTTGTCGTACTTTCCGGCGATGTCGATCATATCGATGGAGCGCATGCGTGTGGCGATGAGCGACTGGTGCGCATCACGCATCGTCGTATCCGTGATGAGAAGTGGCTTCTGCTTGGCGACCCAGTCGGCTACGGCTTGGGGGCCGTCCTTCTCCAGGAGCTTGCGCAACCCTTCGAACTTCTTTTCTTCGAGAGGTTCGACGTTTCGTGGTGTAGCTGGCGCATAGTCCGGCTTTACCAGGCTCTTGGCTTCAGGGTGCCCGTTGACGGAGACATCGGCGATGTAGGTGAGTAAGCGCGTTGCGCGATCACGCCGTTCCTTGAAGTTGAACAGCGCTGGCGTCGTGTCGATAAACTTCGTTGAGTAGGTTAGGTCGAGGAAGGTTGGATGCTTTAGCAGGTTCTCGACGAAAGCGATGTTGGTTGACACACCGCGAATTCGGAACTCCCGCAAAGCGCGAGACATTCGGGCGATCGTTGCTTCCGGTGTTGGTGCCCAAACAGTGATCTTTTCAAGCAGCGAGTCGTAATACTGCGTAACGACGGCGCCAGTGTAAGCGGTGCCGCCATCCAGGCGAACGCCCATTCCCGTTGCAGCGCGGTAGGCGGAGATCCGGCCATAGTCGGGAATGAAATTGTTCTGGGGGTCTTCGGTGGTGACGCGGCACTGCATGGCATGTCCGGTCAGTTTGATTTCGGACTGCCGCTGCGCGCCGGTCGCTTCAGCAAGGCTGGCACCTTCGGTTAGGAGGATTTGTGCGCGAACGATATCTATGCCTGTCACTTCTTCAGTGACGGTGTGTTCGACCTGAACGCGGGGATTGACTTCTATGAAGTAGAACTTGTCAGTGTCGATATCCATCAGGAATTCGACGGTGCCAGCGCAGCGGTAGTTGACATGCGCGCATAGGCGAACGGCCATATCGCAAACTTCGTTGCGTTGAGCTTCGGTCAGGTATGGTGCCGGCGCTCGCTCGATAACTTTCTGGTTGCGGCGCTGAACCGAGCAGTCGCGTTCCCATAGATGGAAGATGTTCCCCGACTGGTCGCCTAGGATCTGGACTTCGACGTGGCGTGCCCTGTCGATTAGTTTTTCGAGATAGCCTTCGCCGTTTCCGAAGGCATTTTCAGCTTCACGCCGGCCTTCAAGAACCTTGCGATGAAGCTCGGAAGGATCGTTGATGGGGCGCATGCCGCGCCCGCCGCCGCCCCAAGATGCTTTGAGCATAAGCGGATAGCCGACGGCGCTGGCCATGGCTTCCACTTGGCTCATGTCATCGGGTAGGACCTCCGTGGCAGGGATCACCGGGACGCCCGCGGCGATCGCGACTTGGCGGGCTGATGCTTTGTCTCCGAGCTTGCGCATTGTCGCGGCTGTGGGGCCGATGAATGCAATTCCGTTTTGGTCGCAGGCATCTACGAGAGCCGGATTTTCCGAAAGTAAGCCGTAGCCCGGGTGCACTGCATCGGCACCAGACAATTTTGCCACGCGGATGATTTCGTCGATCGATAGGTACGCAGCGACTGGGCCGAGGTTTTCACCGATTGGGTAGGCCTCATCAGCTTTAAAACGATGAAGGCCGAATTTGTCCTGCTCGGCGAATATGGCGACAGTCTTCTTTCCGAGCTCATCGGCGGCACGCATGACGCGAATGGCAATCTCACCGCGATTGGCAATCAGAATTTTTTGTATTTTTGTCATGGGTGGGTCGTCTCAGTTGTTGGCCGGGTCTAGGGGCCGCTGATGTGATCTACTTCCAGAAGGCACATTTCGAGGTGTGACCGATGCCGGGATTGAAAGCGTTGCAGGGATCGAGTTTGTGATAATGCGTGGCAAGCGCGGGTTTGGCCTTGTAGTGGTGGCCGACGTTGTGTTCGGCTGGGTATTCGGCGCCACGCTTGTCGAGCAGCTCAAGCATTTGCGCCTCTAAGGCGATGGGGTCCGTGCCCTTTTCGACAATGTAGTCTTGGTGGAAGACGTGACAGAAGAAGTGGCCGTAATAGAGCGCGTGCTTGATCGGCCGTTGAATACTGTCTGGCAGTTTCTCTACCCAGTCGCGATCATTGCGCCTTAAGGCGATGTCGAGGGCGACGATATCCTCCACGTCACTGGCATGGATGGCCCGATAGCGAACGGCGGCACCAGCGACGGCAAACCGGTGCAGGAAGGCTTTGTGTGCTTCGTCCTTGCTGCATACGAAGAAGTCGCCGGTGGCCGTAGGGAACACCGAAGACAAATGGTTTCGGGCGGCTTCGATGCTGCGATTCCCAACTTTGAGGATGAGATGATGAGCGTATCGATCTCGAAATTCGCGTAGCCTCGGTGGGAGGTGTTCGGGGAAGAGTTTTGACAGGTTTTGAAGGAGCCGGTCACTGATGAAGTTGGGTATCAGTGGTGTCCGGCTTGCCATCCGGTCGATCCACGCCTTGAGGGCGAAGAGCGCGGGCAGGCGGCCGGTTCCAAGAAATTGGATCGCAAGGAATGTGTCCTTGCCGTAATCATGTGCGATGTCGAATGCATCGCGGTGGATGTATTCACCGGAAACTGGCACATCTGGAAAGTGTTTTAGGATGTGGCGCCTGAGGCCGGTCAGCTCTTCAGGTGCGTTCGTTCCAATGTAATACGTCTCCGTCTCCTGCTCGACGGGGAAAGTATCCAGCCGGACGGCAAAGAGTGCGACCTTGCCGGCGCTGCCCGACGCTTCATAGAGGCGGGAAGGGTCAGCATTGAACCGCGCAGGCGTTGGCTCGTCTATTTGACGAACATGGTCGATGTAGGTTTGGTCTGACGCGGCGCGGTTGCATTGGGTTGAACCCTGACGCAGTTCAAAGTCGCCTGCTTCAACGCGTTCAAGGATCGTTTCGGGCTCAGCCCCCAGATCGATCCCCAGATGATTGACCAATTCCAGTTGCCCCTGCTCATTGATGCGAGCGTACAATGCAAGTTCGGTATATGAGGGGCCCCTTTTAATCAGCGCTCCGCCAGAGTTATTGCATACGCCGCCTAGGACGGACGCCCCGATGCAGGACGATCCAATCACCGAGTGGGGCTCCCGCCCCAGCGGTCTCAGTATCCGCTCCAAAGTGTTGAGCGTTGCGCCAGGCAGACATACGACTTGTTTCCCGCCTTCCATCAAATGGATGCCGGTGATGCGCATAGTGTTGATGACTACGATCGGCCTGTCATAGTCGCCATCTGGGGTCGAGCCGCCTGTGAGACCGGTGTTTGCGGCTTGCAAGATAACAGCGGCATTGGCCTCTACGCAGACTTGGAGCGTTCGCCACAGTTGGACCAGACTTCCCGGACGCACCACGGCCGAAGGTGATCCTTTGCCGTAGCGGTAGCCCGTCGCATAGGGACGCATCTTTGCGTCGCTGAGAATGACATGCCGGTGGCCAACGATCGCGCGCAGGTCACGCGTGAGAGTTTTCGAACTGCTTGGCATTAGGTTACGCGCGGGCCCGGCAAACGGGCCGGGCTTGCTGGTCTGGTGGTATCAATCACGTCTCGGCAGCGTCCGGCTCTTGTGTGCTAGATTTCATTTCTTGCCATCAGTTTTGCAACGTGATCGGCTTGCCGGATTGCCAAGGCGACGATCGTCAAGGTCGGGTTTTCCGATGCGCCAGTTGTGAATTGGCTGCCGTCGGAGACGAACAGGTTCTTGATGTCGTGTGATTGTCCCCACTTGTTGACGACGCCATCTTTTGCGTCAGCACTCATCCGGTTTGTGCCAAGGTTATGCGTGGAAGGATAGGGTGGCGTTTCGAACGACTTGATCGAGCCGACCGCATCGTAAATCGCGGTGCCCTGCTTGTAGGCATGCTTTCGCATTGCCACGTCATTCTCATGGTCGTCAAAATGGACGTTGGCGACTGGCATGCCGTGGCTGTCTTTTACGTCGGAATTGAGCGTTACCCGGTTTGTTTCCTGGGGCATGTCTTCGCCTACAATCCATAAGCCGG
>JBGTSB010000037.1:0-30680 GCA_041940525.1 Hyphomicrobium sp. | reverse complement strand
GCGTCGTCTACCAATTGCATCTCAACAACGGAAAAATGATTGAGATGCATAACCCGGCGGACATGCCTGATCCGGTCCACATTGACCGCATTGAAGAGCCGTGGATTAACGCCACCATTCTCGTACCTGACGAGTACCTAGGCGCCGTTCTAAAGCTCTGCCAGGACAGGCGCGGCCGCCAAAAAGAACTAACCTACGCTGGTACGCGCGCCATGTTGGTTTATGAGCTGCCGCTCAACGAAGTCGTGTTCGACTTCTACGACCGGCTAAAGTCTATCTCACGCGGCTATGCCTCGTTCGACTATCAAATCACCGGCTACGAACCGGACGACCTTGTAAAGATGTCGATCCTCGTCAACGGCGAACCCGTTGACGCGCTGTCAATCATCGTTCATCGCTCGCGCGCGGAAAGCCGCGGCCGCGTTATGTGCGAAAAGCTGAAGGACTTGATACCTCAGCATATGTTCGTCATCCCGGTGCAGGCGGCCATCGGCGGCCGCATCATCGCCCGCGAAACCATACGAGCCATGCGCAAGGACGTGACAGCCAAGTGCTACGGCGGTGACATCACGCGTAAGCGCAAACTGCTGGAAAAGCAGAAGGCGGGCAAAAAGAAGATGCGCCAATTCGGCAAAGTCGAGATTCCCCAATCCGCCTTCATCGCCGCCCTGAAAATGGAAGACTCCTGACCAGTCTGACGAGCAGTGGCTTAGAGAGCCACTGCATCCTCAGTCCCTCAGTCCTTGGCGCGTTCAACGTAGGAGCCGTCAGCGGTCATGACGACAACGCGCGTGCCGGAGCCAATGTGCGGAGGAACCATGATGCGCGCGCCGTTCTCCAGCATGGCTGGCTTGTAAGACGAGGACGCCGTCTGCCCCTTCACAACGGGATCGGCCTCGACAATCTCAAAGGTCACGCGCTGCGGAAGCTCGATCGCGATGGGGTTGCCTTCGAATAGCGACAGCTTGCAGGTCATGCCGTCCTGCAGCCACTGGGCTGAATCTCCGATGACATCCTTGGATACGACGACCTGGTCGTAGGTTTCAGGCTGCATGAAGTTGAAACCCATCTCGTCTTCGTAAAGATAATTAAAGTCCTGCTCTTCCAGGAAGGCCTTCTCGACCTGGTCGGTGGTGCGATACCGTTCCGTCACCTTCACGCCATCGGCGATGCGGCGCATTTCCAAATGCGTCACAGGCGTACCCTTACCCGGGTGGATATTCTCGGCCTGCAGGACTACGGCCAATTTACCGTCCAAATCCAATACGTTACCCTTGCGAATAGAGCTCGCGATCACTTTTACCACTTATCGGTCTCCGTTTTGTCGTCCAGCCCTATTCATGGCGCCCGGTCAGCGCATTCCGGCCAGTTATGAATGAATCTCGCAAGGTTCATACTCTTTCCGCTTGCGAAGGCCAAGTGCGCCACGGCATGAAACGGATATGCCTTATTTTTCGCCTTGGTGGACCCCGGAAGTCCATGCCGACCGCCGCCTCTACCTGCAGGCCCGCGCGCGCATCAAGTCCGCAATCCGCCAACACTTTGAGGCCCAAGGCTTCACCGAGATCGACGCCGGCTGTCTGCAGATCAGCCCCGGCAACGAAACCCATCTGCATGCCTTCCGCACTGAGCAGACCGGAACCGATCTGGCCTCGCGCACACTGTACCTGCACACGTCGCCCGAGTTTGCCTGTAAGAAATTGTTGGCCGCCGGTGAGACCAAGATCTTCACCTTCGCGCCGGTCTTCCGCAATCGCGAACGAGGACCTCTGCACGCTCCAGAGTTCACCATGCTTGAGTGGTACCGGACGGATGCGCCCTACACGGCTCTGATGGAAGACTGCGCCGCGCTTCTCAAGATCGCCGCGGACGTCACGGGAAACAAAACTCTCACTTTCCGGTCACGTTCATGCTCGGCCGTCACGGAACCGGTTACAATCACCGTCGCCGAAGCTTTTCAAATGCACGCTGACATCGATCTGCTCTCGACGATGGCCGAACACGGCGTCGACCGCGGCGCGCTGCAAACCGCGGCAGACGCCGCCGGTATTTCAACGAACCCGCAAGACAGCTGGGGCGATATTTTCTCCAAGGTTCTCACCGCCAACATCGAACCTGAACTGGGCGACGGAACAGCTGCCTTCCTGACGGAATACCCGGCGGCACAAGCCGCGCTGGCGCAGCCAAAACCGGTTGATCCACGCCTTGCCGAACGGTTTGAACTCTACGCGTGCGGTGTTGAACTCGCCAACGGCTTTGGTGAATTGACCGACCCGGTTGTGCAGCGCTGGAGGCTGGAGGCCGAAATGGAGGAAAAGGAACGCCTGTATGGCGAGCGCTATCCGATCGACGAAGGCTTTCTCGAAGCTCTGGCCATGATGCCGCCAGCATCCGGATGCGCACTCGGCTTCGACCGCCTGGTCATGCTCGCGACAGGCGCCAATCACATCGACAAGGTGCTGTGGACACCGCTCGCGCAAGACCAACCCGCCGGAACCAGCGAATGACCACACAGACAAAGAAGCTGTTTCGCTCTGCCGAACAGCTTGTTCGCGCGAACCTGATCCCAGAACATCGTCTGGACGAAGCCCAAAAAGTCGGCGAGCGCTATGCAATCAGCATCTCGCCGGCAATGACGGACCTGATCGATAGAAACGATCCGGACGATCCAATCGCACGCCAATTCATTCCCGATATCCGTGAACTCGACCGTCACCCCGACGAAACGAACGATCCTATAGGCGATGAAGCGCATTCTCCCGTCGAAGGCATCGTTCATCGCTACCCCGATCGCGTCTTGCTGAAAGTAGCCAGCGTCTGTCCCGTTTATTGCCGCTTTTGCTTTCGCCGCGAAATGGTTGGGCCTGAGAACGGGCAGGCGCTATCCGAGCCGCAGTTCACCGCGGCATTGGACTACATTCGGGCTCACCCAGAGATTTGGGAAGTCATCTTAACCGGCGGCGACCCGTTCGTGTTGTCAGACCGGCGCATCGAAGAGGTCAGCAAGGCATTAGCGCAGATCGAACACGTCAAGATCTTACGCTGGCACACGCGCGTCCCTGCGGTTCTACCCGATCGCGTTACGGACGAGCTGGCGAACGCGCTCTCGGCACCCGGCAAAACAGTCTGGGTCGCCGTTCACGCCAACCATCCTCGAGAGCTGACGCCCCAGGCGCGAGAGGCCTGCCGGATACTCATTCGCAAAGGCGTCTCACTCGTGAGCCAAACCGTGCTTCTACGCGGCGTGAACGATGATGCGGAAACGCTGGCGCAGTTGATGCGCGGCTTCGTCGAAACAGGTATCAAGCCCTACTACCTGCATCATCCCGATCTCGCTCCGGGCACCACCCACCTGCGCGTCTCGATCGAAGAAGGCCAAGCGCTCATGCGAGCCCTGCGCGGCCGTCTCTCCGGCATAGCGCAGCCGACCTATGTGCTCGATATTCCTGGTGGGCACGGCAAAGTGCCGATCGGCCCTTCGTATCTACAAAAGACTCACGAAGGTTTAACGCGTGTACGAGATTGGCAAGCAGCACATCACAACTACGATGTGAGCACGCGCAAGCCGTAAATCGCGCGCAAAAAATATCTCGCCTGAAGACGTGCAACCAACACATTCGCGCAGCGTAAAAAACTCCGGGCCGCTGCAATGCAGTACCGAAAATTTTTCGCGAATCATCTGTTGACAACAAGTGCGCGATCAATCATACACGCCGTCCCCGCGCAGCGATGCGCGATGTCTCCGTGCTTAGGAAGCGACAAATGAAACGGTCAATCATCAATCGGGAAACGTCCCCACTGTTCGCGCAAGGCGTATGCCTGCGCTTGAGCGGTGCTGTGTTGACGACCGGAGATGGCCGCGGCGGCGCGATGTAAGCCCGCCAGTTATCGCTTCGCACGAAGTGAGGCCCTCCCCGGCAAAGCCGCGGGAGGGCCTCATCGTTTTGGCTTCCTTCGGCTTCGTCAGTCCCCAACAGAACAGCCCTGAAACAGCGGTTGTGTTGGACTTTCTCTGCGCCAATGCGGGCGTCCAGTGGTGAAGAACTCGGTTACTTCGTCTGCTAAACGAGAGGTCGTGGGTTCGATTCCCACTCACCCGGCCATCGGGTGATAGCTCAGTGGTAGAGCTCAAACACCGGTTCGCCTTGTTCCCTGGACGCCCGCGTAGGCGCGCACTTTTCAATCAAATCATGACGACGTCAGGTGATGTCATGCGACTGAACATATTCAAGCGCCGCCCGGTTGAGCGCACACACGAAGGTGCACCAGCCGCCAAGCTAAGCACCGAACAGACTCTGCGTCGTTCGGTTCTGGCGCATATGCTTTGGGAAGACGAGTTCTACGAGGACGGTGAAACAATCAGCGACCGCATCACGGCACTGGCCGCGACGCTGCCGCCTGAGAAGGTCGCCGCCCTGGCGGTCGAGGCGCGCACAAAGATGAACCTGCGCCACGTGCCGCTGCTACTGCTGACCGTTCTGGCAAAGACCGGTGCTGGCAGGGAAAAGCTCGTCGCCAACACGGTTGTCGAGGTGATCCGGCGCGCCGACGAACTGACGGAACTGCTCGCCATCTACTGGCGTGCGGGCAAGCAGCCGCTCTCGGCTCAGCTGAAGAAGGGTCTGGCTCGTGCGTTCTCGAAGTTCGATGCTTACCAGCTGGCCAAGTACGACCGTGCCGGCCCAGTTCGCCTGCGCGACGTCTTGTTCCTGGTGCACGCCAAGCCGAAAGCCGAAGTACAGGCGCAGGCATGGCAAATGCTGGCGAACAAGATCAAGCGTTCGGCCGACACCTGGGAGGTTGCCCTGTCGGCTGGTGCTGACAAGCGCGAAACGTTCACGCGTCTGCTGAAAGAGCAGAAGCTCGGTTACCTGGCCCTGCTGCGCAACCTGCGCAACATGGCCGATGCAGGCGTCAACGAGAAGCTCGTGCGTAGGGCGATCCTTGATCGAAAGGGCGCCAAGCGAGTCTTGCCGTTCCGCTTCGTGGCTGCAGCACGCGCTGCACCAGCGTTCGACAAGGAGCTGAACAAGGCGCTGAAGGCTGTCATCGTCAACCAGCCCGAGCTGCCGGGCCGGACGATTGTGCTGGTCGACGTATCGTACTCCATGACGGTCAGGCTCTCGAAGCACTCGGACCTGACACGCATGGACGCGGCTGCCGCGCTGGCTTCGGTGATCAATGGCGACGTGCGCGTCTTCACGTTCACCGGCGATGTCGTGGAGGCTCCGGCCCGCCGTGGCCTGCCGGGCATTGATGCAATCGTGGCAGCACAGCCGCCGGGCGGAACCTGGCTCGGCCGCGCTGTGCAGTACGTGAACGCCAAGCCGCACGACCGACTGATCGTCATCACAGACGAGCAGAGCGCCGACAAGGTGCCGGACCCTGTGGTGAAGCGGGCCTACATGATCAACGTCGCCTCGAACAAGAACGGCGTTGGTTACGACAAGTGGGTTCGACTGAACGGCTTCTCGGAGCACGTCCTGAGCTACATCGGCGAGTATGAACGTGCGTTCGGCTAGAAAAAAGGAAAGGCGCGGAGACCACCCGGTTTCCGCGCCTTTCACATAATCTGGACTTGAAGCTTAGCCCTTCGATTCCAGCAAGCGACGGGCGATGACCTGCGCCTGGATTTCCGCGGCGCCCTCGAAGATGTTCAAGATGCGCGCGTCGCACAGAACGCGGCTGACCGGGTATTCCAGCGCGAAGCCGTTACCACCGTGGATCTGCAAAGCGTTGTCGGCGTTGGCCCACGCAACACGGGCACCAAGCAACTTCGCCATGCCTGCCTCAAGGTCGCAGCGATGCTCCTGATCCTTCTCGCGAGCCGCAAAATACGTGAGCTGACGGGCGATTTGAATTTCCACCGCCATCATAACGATCTTGTTGGCCACGCGCGGGAAGCTGTAGATCGGCTTGCCGAACTGAACGCGCTCCAGTGCATACTTCAGAGCCAGATCCATGGCGCACTGAGCGACGCCGACCGCGCGGGCAGCCGTCTGAATACGAGCCGCTTCAAACGTGTTCATCAGCTGCTTGAAGCCCTGACCTTCAACGCCACCGAGCAGCTGCGAAGCCGGCACCTCGAACGCATCGAACGAGATGTCGTATTCCTTCATACCGCGATAACCGAGAACTTCGATCTCGCCACCGGTCATGCCATCGGCTGGAAACGGATTGTCGTCAGTACCGCGCGGCTTTTCAGCCAGCAGCATCGACAAGCCCTTGTAGCCCTTCTCTTCGGGGTTCGTGCGCACCAGCAATGTCATGATGTCGGCGCGCACTGGATGGGTAATCCAAGTCTTTTGGCCGGTTACGACATACTTGTCGCCATCCTTGACGCCACGCGTTTTCAGCGAAGCGAGGTCCGACCCGGTGTTCGGCTCGGTAAAGACAGCCGTCGGCAACATTTCGCCCGAGGCGAGTTTCGGAAGATAGGTCTGCTTCTGCTCGTCCGTGCCATTGTTCAGAATAAGCTCGCCAGCGATCTCAGAACGCGTACCCAAGGAGCCGACGCCGATATAACCACGCGAGAGCTCTTCGGAGACGACGCACATGGCTTCCTTGCCAAGCCCCATACCACCGAACTCTTCCGGCAGGGAGAGACCAAACACGCCGAGCTCGGCTAGCTGGTTCACGATCTCCATCGGAATGTAGTCGTTCTTCAGATGCCACTCATGAGCGTGCGGAACGACTTCAGCTTCCGAGAAGCGGCGCATCTGTTCGTGAATTTCTGCGTGAGTCTCGTCCAGGCCGGAATTGCCGAACGTCGTCGCGGTTGGGTTGTCGGTAATCAGCTCGGCCAAGCGTGCCTTCACGCCTTCGTCGCTGCCCGCCGCGACCAGATCAGACACACTGTCTTCGAACGCGCGGATTTCCGAGACCGGCACACCCAGCGCCTGCGGGCGGACAAACTCGCCCTGGTTCATCGGGATGCCACCAGCGATCTGAGACAGGTACTCCGCAAAGCCCGCCGCAAGGAGCAACTGCTCGAACTCGCGGAAATCGCCCCGCTCCTGAAGAGCAACCGCCCAAGCCTGCAGCTGGCGCAGGCCCTCAACGGTCGTTGCCAGCCAGCCAAGCCCGTGAGCCGAATGCTGGGCTGCGTCGATAGAGCCCAACTCTTGAACCTGTGCCGCCACCCCGGTCTTGGCCGCCGCAAGCACCTTGTCAGCGGCAGCCACGGCTTCCGCCGTTCGTTCAATAAGGGCATCGGGGCCCTTGGAAATCAAATCGGCCTCTGGCTTCAACTTGGCAACGGACATTAGCTTCTCCTGGGATCAGCGGGATCAAACCACTTGATTATCTACGGACGAAAACAGTTTGAGACGCAAATTAGCGGCACTCTGACGCAACGCAATGCCTTCTTCCGCGACACGCCACCGCGCATGCCCCTAATATGGAGCAAATTAAGCAGATTACGGCAAGCCGTTGCGCGCAAGTCGTTTACCTAAGCGCCCAGCCGCAATAGTGTCTGCGGCCGTAACGGCATAAGCGACCAGGCAGCGATGCAGAAGACAATCGGAAAACCTCAGACACTCTTGGGATCGATCTACCGCCTCTATGAGCACAGCGGCTTCTCGATGGCCGGGTCCGTGGCGTTCTCGTTCGTGGTATCCCTTTTTCCATTCTGCATCTTCCTCGGTGCTCTGGCCGGCATATTCGGCGGCCGCGAGCTGGCCGATCAAGCCGTGACCCAGCTTTTCGAAGTCTTGCCGAAGCAGGTTGCCGAAGGCCTCGTGCCGCAGGTTGAAAACATCATGGGCACGCGCCGTATCGACCTGCTGACCGTCAGCGGCGGCATCGCGCTGTTCTTCGCTACCAGCGCCATCGAAACCCTGCGCGCTGCATTGAACGGCGCGTATCGTGTCCGTGAAACGCGCTCCTATCCGTTCTGCTTGCTCCTCAGCATGGGTTTCGTTTTCGTCAGCGCCACATCGATGCTGGTGATGACCTGGGCCGTCGTCGTTGGCCCGAGCTTCGCGGCCAAGTTCGAGCCGTCTTGGATGAAGACCCTGCTAGACTCGACCTGGATCGCTCTTGGCAAACGGTACGCCTTGGCCGGGTCGGTCATCGCAGCCCAGCTGTTTGCATTCCACTTGTGGCTGGCGGCAGGCAAACGCACGATGGCAGACGTATGGCCAGGCATTGCACTCTCCGTCGTCCTCTGGCTGACGATGGCTTCGCTATACTCATACTATCTGAACTTCAGCGACTACTCGCGCTTTTACGCTGGCCTGTCTCAGTTGATGGTCGCGCTAATGTTCTTCCAGTTCACCGCGATCATCATCATCCTCGGCGCTGAGTTGAACCGTGGCATCATGGAGCTGAAGAAAATCTCCAACGGCGACGAAGTCTAAGCTGTTAGGGCCGCCAGGGTTGTGCTGGCTCTTTGGCTTCCGCCTCGCTACGGTTCTCGCGCTCGATCACCTTGACGATTGCGAACAGAGCTTCCTGCACGCCCTTGCCCGATACAGCCGACAAGATCAGCGGCTTTGAACCGGAGACCTCTTCAAGCTCGCCGGCCTTCTCGGCAATCGTGTCCTCATCCAGCGCGTCGCATTTCGACAAGGCAACAAGCTCTTCCTTGTCCTCTAGGCCTTCGCCATAAGCCTCAAGCTCATCCCGCACCGTCTGATAGGACCCGGCAATGTCTTCCTCTGTGGCATCCACGAGGTGGAGCAGAACGCGGCAGCGCTCGACGTGCCCCAAGAACCGAGTTCCCAAGCCTGCACCTTCGTGGGCACCCTCAATCAAACCTGGAATGTCCGCGAGCACGAAGTCTGACTCACCAACCTTGACGACACCCAAGTTGGGATGAAGCGTCGTAAACGGATATCCGGCGATCTTAGGCTTCGCCGCGCTGACGGCTGCCAGAAATGTCGACTTCCCGGCATTCGGCAAACCAATCAGACCGGCATCGGCGATCAGTTTCATGCGCAGCCAAATCGTCAATTCCTCGCCGGGCAGCCCAGGGTTGGCGTGACGCGGTGCCTGGTTGGTGGAACTCTTGAAGTGAGCGTTGCCGAAGCCGCCGTTGCCACCTTTGGCAATCAAAACGCGATCGCCAGGCTTGATCAACTCGCCCAATATCGTTTCCTGATCTTCCGCAAGGATCTCGGTGCCCGGCGGCACTTTCAAAATGCAGTCATCCCCATTCGGCCCGGCACGGTTCTTCCCCATGCCAGGCGTGCCGTTCTTGGCCTTGAAATGCTGCTGATAGCGATAATCGATAAGCGTGTTGAGATTGTCGACGCACTCTGCCCAAACGTCACCACCACGGCCGCCATCGCCACCATCAGGCCCACCGAACTCGATGTACTTCTCACGCCGGAACGCTATGCAGCCGTTACCGCCCGAACCGGACTTGATGTAGATCTTGGCAAGGTCGAGGAACTTCATGCTGCCCGCCTCAGCCACGAGAAACGGCGTGGCCGCAGCCGCTCATAGCACAGCGTCTCAACCTCTTGCCGCCGGGCATCGCAATAGGCACTCGCTTTGCCGGCCAGTTGGAAACCAAGCTTTCCGATCACGCGCTGAGACGCCGGATTGTCAACAAAATGACTACAGGTCACACGCTGACAACGCATCGACGCAAAGCAGTGCCGGATCATGGCCTCAGCCGCCTCGGTCGCAACGCCGTGGCCCCACCAAGGCTTGCCGACCCAGTAGCCGATTTCAGCTGAACTTGTCTCGTCGTCGGGCATGAACCCGGTGACACCAATCAACTCGCCGCCATGCTCGATGCCGAACACAACCTCGCCTTCGGCCAGACCTGTGATCCATTGCAGAGCCAAGCTGGCAGAGTAGGGATAGGGAATACGCGCGGTCATGCGCGCGACGTCCCAGTCTCCAGCCAGCTCGGCGATCTGCTTCGCATCAGATTCAACCAAGGGCCGAAGAATGAGACGTTGCGTCTTGATCGGCGCGGCCTTCCTAAATCGCAGTGTCTTGCCCATCGCCTATCCCGCCTTGCTCGCGCGCTTCTGCGCCTTTTTGGCCAACCAGGGCTTCTCGTAGTCGCCCGCCATGACACAGCCCTTCGGCTCAATTACAGCAGCAACGTCCGCCAAACCGAAACGTTCGATCTGTTCGCGCACTTGTGCTGCCGGCTTGTAAGCCAGCGGGCTTTCCGAGACATCCGGCCGGTCATAGAAGAAGCGGATATCGAGGCCGTCCGTCTGCTCATCGACGATACGGCGTGCCCTACCGAGCATATCATCTAGCGGCAAGCCATACAGTTCAAGCTGCTTTAACAGCGCGGTACGGCTCTTATTGCGGCCCGCTCCATGCGGTGCGAACGACGCAAATTGCTCATTATCGCGCCCAAGCGTCAGCAGGACCGGCGCCGCCATGTTTAACGGGATCAAACCCAGCAGCGGATGCCCATCATCGCCACGCCAGGCCGGCGTCGCCCCTTTACCGTGATAGAACAGCCCATCACGCTTCCAGACGAAGTTGTGCTCGTTTCCAAATGCGGCCAACGGCGAGACGCCCAGTCTCGCCAACGTCCGCTCATGCACCAGCTGGTGGTTCCGCTTGGTCCAGCGCGCAACATACTGCAGCGCCTCCCAATACGCGGCCCCGTCTTCACTATCGGCATCAAGCCAAGCCTGATGTGCCGGCGTGGCCGGCGACAGCTCCTTGGTATGGCGTACAGCCGCCGCCAGCCCACGCTTGTAAACCTGCGCACCCAGATCGCGGCTGCCGTGATGCGTCACCAACACGTCGACATCGTCGTGACCGGTCAGAGCCTCAGTCAGGCTGCCCTGACCAGAGCTTGAAAGCTGAGCGATCAACTCAGGCGTGACCGTCATCGAACCGAAAAACGCGAAGTGGTTGCCGTCGCCCTGATCGCACAGCTGCGCCTTGGCGCGGCCCGCGAGCTGCGTCAGGAATGGGTTCTTGGTCTGCTCAATCTCGTCGGTAATCGCGTCGGCGATCCAGTGCTCTTCAGGACGCGCACCCGGCCCGAAACGCGTGGAGGCGACAAGCGCATCCATAAACGCGCCCGTCGCCTGCCCCTTCGCAAACACGGTCGCATACATCGAACAGCAGATGTCGGCGGAGTGAAACGCCGGATGGATCCCACGTGAAACAACCGCGCCACCCACAGGGATCGTCCCCTTCGCACTGCCCGCCGGGCAAGCGTCCGGCATCACCGCGCCGTGCTCCAGCACAGGGCAACGCATCAAGTCGGCCATGTGTGCGCGCACGCTAGCAATGTTGGCTTCGTCTTCTTCCGTCTCAGCGGAAATAGCTTCCGCGAACGTGCCGGTTGCGCGCCGCTCAAGAATGACAGGAGCCGGATACTTTCCAGCGATGATCTCGCGCACTTCATCAAGCGGCAAGCCGTCGTCTTCATGGAGACGGCGCGCCTCCGCCAAGATGTTTTTGAAAGCCTTGCTGGGACGCAAGCCCCAAGCGATCAAAGTCTTGCCAGTAATCTCTTCAGTCTGCTTGTCCAAATCCGTCATGGCTGTCGCCTATGTAAACCGTGCATCCGGCCAAAATTCCGGCGCCGGACGCAAAAAGGGGAGGTGGACATCCACCTCCCCTCGTCAAATCAAGGACGATGTGTGTGTCTGTTACTCGGCGGCCGTTACCTGCGCGGGTTCAACCGAGATGTAGGTCCGGCCATTGCGTTTCGTCGTGAACTTCACCTTGCCTTCTTGCACGGCAAAGATGGTGTGGTCTGTTCCCATGCCGACATTGTCGCCGGGATGCCATTGCGTGCCGCGCTGCCGGCAGATGATATTGCCGGGCACCACGTGCTCACCGCCATAGCGCTTCACGCCAAGGCGTTTCGAATGGGAGTCGCGGCCGTTTTTAGTGGAGCCGCCGGCTTTCTTCTGTGCCATCGATTTCGATCCTCTTTCTTAGAAGCGGCAGCTATCTCAAGCGCCGACAATGTCTGTGATGCGGATCTTGGTGAGATCCTGACGGTGGCCACGCTTGCGGCGCGAGCTCTTGCGGCGGCGCTTCTTGAAAGCGATGACCTTCGGCCCGCGCGTCTGCTCTACGACTTCGGCCAGAACTTTGGCTCCGGACACCAGCGGGCTGCCCAGCTTCGGCTCGCCATTTCCAGCAACCATAAGAACGTCAGTGAGCTCCAGTTTGCCATCGTCATTGGCAACGAGCTTTTCGACAGTCAGAACGTCGTCTTTGGCGACTCGGTACTGCTTGCCGCCAGTCTTAATGACAGCGTACATGTTGTATCGTCTCTTTCCGCGCTAGTTTTCTGCGCTCTAGGATCTTCATCGCGCCCTGTGGCGCCGCATAATAATGCGGACTTTCAATGGGTTAGCTTTAAGCTGAACCAGGAGCCTCGGGCAGCGCTCTCTTTCGCGGCGGTATCCCGCCACGCGAAGGCGCCTTTATGTTGGAAGGTGAGTGACTTGTCAACGAGCAAGACGGGCAAATCAGGAGGGCCGCCAAGAGATCTCAGCGGCCCATCCTCTTTGCTCGGAACTTATGCTCGATCCCGAGCGGCCAAACCTAGCCACCCGGAGGATCTTAGCTAGCAGGCTGCCCGCCAGCGACGGCAGGGTTCCCCGCCGGCTCCTCACCCCACCAGTCGACCTTGAGAGTGGCAAACATCGCACCGGCAAGAAGCACGAACCCGGTCAGCGCTCCAGCCAGCAGCGCATAGCTCTCCAGCCGCAAGATCAGATAGAGCAACCCGTACACCAGAGACAGAACGGCCAGCATGATCAGACCCGACATAACGCGCTGCTGTTGTTTGCCCACGTAGATCGCCAGCAACAAGCTGGTTGCGGCCGCCGCCGACATGTAGGCCGCCTCAAACCCTGTATGTTCGGCCAGAGCCAGCAACAAAACATAAAAGAACACCATCGCCAATCCGACAAACAGGTACTGCACGACATGCACCGGCTTTGACGAACGCATCTCCAGCAGGAATACGGCCATGAACACGGTCGCCAGGAACATGAGCGCATACTTCGCGGCCCGCGAAGCCAAATCGTAGACATCCAACGGAATGTAGAAGTCGACGCCAAACGCAAACGGCACCAACCAGCGGTCCGGTCCGGCACCAGAGCGATCCGCCCCCATCGTCCAAGCATGCGGAACGCTGCGCGCCAAGTTGGGAACTTGCCAGCGCGCGGTGAAGCCGTCTGCCTCAACAGCACGCTTTGTCGGCAGGAAGTTGCCGGTGAAGCTCGGATGCGGCCACGGGCTCTTCAACGCCACGACGGTATCACGCGCCGACGGTGTAAAACGCAGGCCAGAACTGCCATCAAGCTTCAACGAGATCTCGAAATCAAAAGCGTTGATGCCTGCTGGCGTCACGACAGTCGCGTTCCGTAGCGGCGCATGAATGCCAGGCGCATTGGGCCCTGCCATGCCCAGGCTCGGCTCGAACGCGATGGACGAGCCCAGCCCGGCCTTCAACCCAGACACCGATTTCAAGCCCGAAACATCACTGATCGACACCGCGACGAAGGCGTCTTCCCAGCGGACTCTGCGTGCGTCAGGGGCGATGGCCACGACATCCGGCGTGTCAAAGCGTCCAGACATGCTAACCGTGCTGGTATAGACCGTCACATCGTAGATCGATCGCGATAAAACCTTGGTCTCGGCGTCCGCATCCACTGCGGTGCTGGCCGGCAGGAAGATGGCTTGCCGCTCAACCTCTTCCTCGACCTCCTTGTCGCCACGCGTGCGTACGCGCGTAATCGTATAAGGAACGACCAGGAAGGGACCGTTCACGGTCTGCTGTTTGCCCCACTCTCGCGCAATCTGAGACGCCACGCCTTCGGCGCGACCGGCCCGCTCATCAATGAGCATCCAAACAAACAACAGCGGAACCATAAGCAACACGATAAGTCCGGTAATGAAGAACATCTTCATCCCCGGACTGTTCAACAGCTGACGAAATGAGTTCAAGCGACCCTCCTATAGGTTAGCTCCCAAGGCCGTCAGCCGCGAAACACGCGCGCAGACGGCCAGCCCGAAGGCCGCCCGATCTTCTGCTGGCAATTGAGGCGGGAGACACGAGGCAATGGAAGCAATTATCGGCATTCACGGACACGCCCCGGGCCTGAAGCGGACAAACACCGTCCGCGACGGCTGAAAAGTCCGCTTAGTGGCGGATTTGGCCTGCTTGAAAACTTGCCGTGGCGTGAGCATTGACCCACTCGGCAATGCCGGTCATGCCTTAGCTGGACACTAGCCAAGACGAAGGATGGCGATGACTTCCACTGAACACGCTGACGTGCTGCCTGAGATCCCGGTCGTCTCCACGGGGCCAGACTTCCCTATGGCAACCTTGAAGGCCGAGCGCTCGCGTCTTGATGACCTGTTATCGGCAGCAACGACGCACGCCCCGCACGCCGCGTTACGTCAGTTGGACAAGATCTCGCGGTACTGGTTGAAGCGCTGGAACAGCCCGGACCTTCCTGAAATCGACAGCATCGCAAAAGCCGTCGGCCGCCCCGGCGCCTATTTTTTCTCAGTCAACTACGAGTGGGGATGCACGACAGCAGCCAAGCCCGCGCCCGATCACGCTACGGCTCGCTTAATCCGTGTTCTCGACTGGCGCACCCCAGGCCTCGGCCGCAACCTCATCGCCGCCAACGTCTCCGGCGGAACCGGGCAATTCATCGCGCTCACTTGGCCCGGCTACACTGGCATCTTAACAGCCATGGCGCCGGGGCGTTTTTCCGCGGCGCTCAATCAGGCACCCATGCGCCGCTCATCCGGCATCTTCGTTTTGGACTGGGCACGCAACCGGGCCCGGGTCTGGCGCACGCCGCACCAAATGCCCGGACATCTGTTGCGCCGCGTCTTTGAAGAATGCGCAACATTTGCCGAAGCCCGCGAACGGCTCATCACCACTCCGGTGTGCTCGCCGGCCATCTATGTTCTCGCCGGCCTGAAGCGCACCGAAACAGTCGTGATCGAACGCACGGAAACCGAAGCACGCGTCCACGACGGCTCGAATGTCGCCGCCAACCACTGGCAAGCGGCTGGCTGGCATGGCCGCCCTCGCGGGCAGGATAGCGCCGGCCGTGCTTGCCTTATGCACACAGTCCCGCCCGAGTTCGATGCTAGCTTTCCCTGGTTACAGCCGCCCGTCCTCAACCCCAACACGCGGCTGGCCTGCGTCGCCGATGCTTCGTTGGGCCGTATGATCGCGCAAGGCTACGAGGCGGAAAGACCGGCAACGAAAGTATTGGACGTCAAGGTCTGACCATAATGGAGGCGACCCGATGAAAAACCTGCCCGCCACGCTCGCGATGATCCTCGTAACAGCGGCAGTCGCCATGCCCGCCAGCGCCGGCGACAAACTTCCACTCTTCGGCAAAGGCTACCCGGAAGCTGGCGACCCCTGCCGCCGCGTCGGTGAAAGCCCCTTCACCAACAAACACCTGGACCACACCCGCGATCTCGTCGCCTGCCCGGAAGGTGATCCGGCCATCAAGACACTGACCGAAGATCGCAGCGCCGAACAACTCGAAACCGTCGACGGCCAGGTTCTCCTAAGCGTGCCCTCCAAACGCCCCGCCCCTTGAGAAGCAAGCCTAGCTGCCGAGTTCTTCGCGGAGCATTTCTAGCTCTAGCCACTGGGTTTCGGCAGCGGACAGTTCGGTCTCGGCCTCGGCGAGGCGGGTCGTGGCGCTGGTGAAGCCGTCTGGGTCCTTGGAGTAAAAGTCGGGCTGCGCGACCTTGGCCTGAAGTTTTTCCACTACCTCTGACAGCTCATCGATCTTTGAGGGCAACGTTTCGAGCGCGTGTTTCTCCTTGAAGGAGAGCTTACGCTTTGGCGCGGGCGAGGCCTTCACCGCTCCCTTATCCTGCACGGAGGCCTTTGGTTTCGGCTTTGCCGGCTCGACGGCCTCGGGCTGACGTTGGGAAAGCATGTCGGTATAGCCGCCAGCATACTCTTGCCATCGGCCCTCGCCTTCGCTGGCGAACACGCTCGTGACAACGCGATCAAGGAAGTCGCGGTCATGGCTTATCAGCAAGACCGTTCCGAAATAGTCAGCCAGCAATTCCTGAAGCAGGTCCAACGTTTCCAAATCGAGGTCGTTCGTCGGTTCGTCCAAAACGAGCACGTTGGACGGCTTGGCCAGCGCCCGGGCCAGCATCAGCCGCGCGCGTTCGCCACCAGACAACACACGCAATGGCGTGCGGACCTGCTCGGACGAGAACAAGAAGTCTTTCATGTAGCTGGCGACATGACGGGCCTTGCCGTTGATGACGACTTGATCGCCCCGCCCTCCGGTTAACGCGTCGGCGACGGTCCAGTCCGGTTTAAGCTCGTCGCGCCTCTGGTCGAGTGTGACCATGTCGAGGTTTTCACCAAGGCGGATCGTGCCGCTGTCAGGCTTGAGCTGGCCAGTAAGAAGCTTCAGCAGGGTCGTCTTGCCCGCACCGTTGGGGCCGATAATACCAACGCGGTCGCCGCGCATGATGCGCGTTGAAAAGTCTTGAACAATTTTGGTGTCGCCGAACGACTTAGAGATATTTTCAGCTTCGACGATCAAGCGGCTTGATTGGCCAGCGTCCGCTGCGGCCAGAGTGACATTGCCCTGGACCGAACGCTGCTCGCGGCGCTCCTCGCGCATCTGCTTGAGTTCGCGCACGCGGCGGACATTGCGTTTGCGGCGCGCCGTGACGCCGCCGTGCATCCACTCGTTTTCGCGGACGATCTTGCGGTCGAGCTTGTGACGCTCAAGCTCTTCTTGTTCAAGCACCTCATCTCGCCATGCTTCGAAGTGGGCGAAACTTTTGCTCATGCGGCGAGTCAGGCCGCGATCGAGCCAGACGGTCGAGTTCGATAGTGTCTCAAGGAAGCGCCGGTCATGGCTGATAAGAACGATGGCAGACTTTAATCCCTTGAGTTCTGCTTCCAGCCACTCGATCGCAGGCAGATCCAGATGGTTCGTAGGCTCGTCGAGGAGCAGAATGTCGGGCTGCGGTGCCAAGGCGCGCGCGAGCGCAGCGCGGCGAGCTTCGCCGCCAGACAGGCGAGCGGGCTCCTCATCGCCCGAAAGTCCGAGTGCTTCAAGCAGCATGCGAGCGCGATAGGGATCATCAAGCGGACCGAGCTCGGCTTCAGCATACGCCAATGTTGTAGCGAAGCCGGTGAAGTCGGCTTCCTGCGAGAGGTAGCGCACCGCGGCGCCAGGATGGATAAAGCGCTCGCCGGAGTCCGCCTCAACGAGACCGGCTGCGACTTTCATCAGCGTTGACTTGCCGGAACCGTTGCGCCCGACAAGGCAAATGCGGTCGCCGGGCTCGACGTTGAGCTCTGCGCCTGTAAGCAGCGGCGTTCCACCAAATGTCAGGTGAATGTCCTTGAGCGTCAGGAGTGGCGGAGCCATTGCTACAACCAAGGCCGTTTTAATTGACTGGCTAAGCGGAAAGACCGCCGCCCAGTGTTGGCACGTCGAGGACCGAGAATCCGTAGTGGCGCAGCCATCGCAAGTCGGCTGAGAAGAAAGCGCGCAGATCGGGAATGCCGTACTTCAGCATCGTGATGCGGTCTAACCCCATGCCGAAAGCGAAGCCCTGGTACTTCTCCGGATCGATGCCGCAGTTACGCAGGACATTGGGATGCACCATTCCGCAACCGAGAATTTCCAGCCAGCTGCCCGGTTTGCCGATCGCAGCCGCATCGATATCGACTTCCATGGATGGCTCGGTGAACGGGAAGTGGGAGGCCCGGAAGCGCATACCAACTTCATCGACTTCGAAGAATGCCTTCGCGAACTCTTCAAGGACCCACTTGAGATGCCCCATATGCGTCGTCTCGTCGATCACGAGACCTTCGATCTGATGGAACATCGGCGTGTGGGTTTGGTCGCTGTCGCAACGGTAAACCCGGCCTGGAGCGATGATGCGGATCGGCGGCTGTTTGGCCTGCATCGTGCGCACTTGCACGGGACTCGTATGAGTCCTCAGCAGCAGCCGTGAGCCATCCTTGCCCGGCGACAGATAAAACGTGTCATGGTCCTGCCGCGCGGGATGCTCATCGGGGATGTTGAGCTTGCCGAAATTGAAGTCGTCGGTCTCGATGTCGGGGCCTTCAGCAACTTCGAAACCCATGTCGGCGAAGATTTCAACACACTCATCGAAGACCTGGCTGACGGGGTGAATGCGGCCCTCCAGCAGCGCGCCAGTGCGCACTGGCAACGTGACGTCTGTGACTTCGTTGGACAGGCGCGCTTCCAACTCGGCCGCGTCAAGCGTTGCCTTGCGGGATTCAATAGCGTCGGTGATTTTGGTCTTGAGACTGTTGACCTGTTGACCGAACGCCTTGCGTTCTTCAGCGGGCAAGCTGCCAAGCTTCGACATCAGCGCGGATACGCGGCCCTTCTTGCCGACGGCGCTAACGCGGACCTGGTCGAGACTGGCAAGATCTTTCGACGCTGCCACTTCCGAAAGCAGGTCCTCTTCCAGCTTGGACAGATCCGATGCCGTGGTCATAAAAGCCTCTGCTGACAAGTGTGAACGGTCTTACCCCATTGGGCGAGACCGTTCTATCCTTCGTGAAGCGGTTGGCTTCAAGCCGAAGCGTTGGACGCCGAGCCAGCTGCCTTGTTGGCGGTGTCGACCAGAGACTTGAAGCCGTCATGGTCATGAACAGCCAGGTCAGCCAAAACCTTGCGGTCGATCGTGACGCCAGCCTTGTTCAAGCCGTCAATAAAACGGCCGTAGGTCGAACCATGTTCGCGGACGGCGGCGTTGATACGCTGGATCCAGAGAGCGCGGAACGTGCGCTTTTTGCGCTTGCGGTCGCGATACTGGTACTGCTGCGCGCGCTCGACAGCCTGCATGGCGACGCGAATGGTGTTCTTGCGGCGGCCATAATAACCCTTGGCGGCCTTCAAGACTTTCTTGTGCTTGGCATGGGCGGTAACGCCGCGCTTAACACGTGACATAAGACTTCTCCGTGAATGCGAATGAGTTGATCAGGTGGCAGGCCGCGCTTAGCGGGCGTAAGGCATGTACTTCTTCACGATCTTGGCGTCAGCGTCGCTCAAGACCATGGTACCCCGGGCCTGTTGGATGAACTTCGGTGTGCGCTTGATCATGCCGTGGCGCTTGCCGGCGGCTGCGGACTTCACTTTGCCCGTTGCGGTGATCTTGAAGCGCTTTTTCGCACCACTCTTGGTCTTCATCTTGGGCATTTTGCTCGTCCTTTCTATCGGCGGCCGTCAAAACGGCCGAACGCTTGCAAGCGGCCACTAGCGAGCCGGCTTGACGTACGCTATGTTGCAAAGCATGAAAGCCGCCACGGCATGCCCCGCCGGGCGGCTCAAGCGGCTTTATAAGCAAAGCCGACTGGGTTTGGCAAGCCAGGGTTTTTTAAGGGGCAGGCTGGCAATTTCGCCGCGCCGAGAGTATTCGCTGAACAGCTGAAAATATTGCCTTGAATCTGAACCCAGTTTCGGACGGGAAGGATCAGTATTTTTCTCCAAATAAAGCCGTCTGGTGCGTGCACGGATCTATAAGAAGATCTTAGTCCTCTATAGTTTTTCTTAGTCCTAAGTTCAATAATCTATACAAGCCTCTGGAACGTCTTGCGTTTGTCAAATTCACGGTCCATATAACGCGGATCGAACACGCCTTGGTTTGCTTTACGACAGCTCGACAAAGCTGACACTAGAAGTCTCCATCGCGCGATTTGATTGTCGCTGGGGGCACCCAGCAATTGATGCTTTGGAGAAAAGTAATGTCGACTGGCACTGTAAAGTGGTTCAACGGGCAGAAGGGCTACGGCTTTATTCAACCCGACGAAGGCGGAAATGACGTCTTCGTTCACATCTCGGCTGTAGAGCGGGCAGGCATGTCCACTCTTCGCGAGGGGCAAAAGATCTCTTATGAGACTGAGCGCGGCCGCAACGGGAAGATCGCTGCGATCAACCTTCGCGCTGAATAAGTTGATTTAGGGTCTATCCTGACCACCGGGGGAGCAGCTATGTCTGCTCCCTCATGGTTTTTGCGCTGCATTTGCATGCCAAAATGTAGACGCTCAAGGAGACAAAATGGCAAAAGAAGAAATGCTCGAGTTCGAAGGCATCGTGGACGAAGTCCTGCCGGACGCACGCTGCCGGGTAAAGCTCGACAATGGACACGAGGTTATCGCGTACACTTCCGGCCGTATGAAAAAGAACCGCATCCGAATTCTTGCTGGAGACCGCGTGACAATAGAGATGACGCCCTACGACTTGACGAAGGGCCGCATCAACTTCCGTCACAAGGATTCCCGCTCCTCGCCGCCTCCGCAGCAGGGTGGCTATCGCGGTGGCCGGCGCTAAATACGCCGTTTCAATACCGACCTACTATTCGACCGCCGTTGTTCCGCTGGCCGCTGGGCTCTCGTGACCGGCGGTTCTTGCTTTGTGTTTGCGGCCTAGCATGTAGGCCGTTCCAATCCACAACGCCGCGGCAGGCATCGTCAGGAGCGCGATGGCGCCACCCGACAATCCCAGCGCTTTCGCGCCCGTGTTGAAGATCCAGCCCGACGCTGCATCCCCGCCGCGATAAACAACCGTATCGATAAAGTTCTGCGCCTTATACTTCTCGTCCGGCGTCACGATCGTGTAGAGCACTTTCATCGCCGGATTAGAAAACGCAAAGGCAATCGCTCGTTCCGCGACCATGACTGCGGCGACGACGGACAACGTGGGCGAAGCTGTCAACGCAGCGAGACCAATCGCAGCGGATACAGGAAGCGCGGCCAAGGTTATGCCAACCCCAAGCCCTTGAATGACACGTGCCGTAACGAACAGCTGAAGCAAGATCGTGCCGATGCTGACTGCCAGATCACGCGAGGCAAAAAACTCCACGCGTGCCACCCGGTCGGGAATTTCCGCGCCAACGATACGGATCTGTTCGAGATAGAAATACGTGCCAATCAGATTGGCGAACAGCACATACATGGCGATCAAGAAAAGATAGGGCGATTGAAACACGCGCTTTGCACCGGCCAGGATGCCACCAGTGCCTGTGGCGTCTTCATCCGGAGAAACGGCGCTGGCGTCGGGCTTGGCTTTGCGCCGCAAGTCGAGCGCAGCGAACAAGGCCAGCGCCAAGAAGGCGGCGGCGAACAACAGCAAGTCGTTCGGGGAGACATAGCTCACAAGTGTATGCGCCAGAATTGGACCGGTGAGCGCTCCGGCCGAGCCACCGGCCGCGATGAAGCCGTAAAGCCGTTTGGCTTGCGCATTGGAATAAAGCTCGGACGTGAGCGACCAGAAGAGCGAAACGATAAATAGGTTATAGACGCTGGCCCATACGAAGAAGACGCTAGCTTCAGCCATGCCCGGTCTTTCCGCTGACGCGGAAAACAGCGCCCAGAACGCAATCAGGTTTAAGACGAAGAAGCCGTAGATGATCGGCAGAACGCGTTTGCGCGAGGCGGTCTGCACAAGCCAGCCGAAAGCGGGCACCAAAGCCAACATCGCGAGGAAGACGGCGAGAAAGACCCATTGCAGCTGATCCTGACCAATGGATGTACCAATCTCTTCGCGCACTGGACGAAGCAGATAGTAGCCGCACAGCACGCAGAAAAATATCGCGAACGAGCGCAGCATGAGCCCAGCTTCACCTGGCTCGACCGGAACAAATCGCTGCAGCGTTTGCGTCATAAATGAAGGCGATTGTTGAGAAGACGGATTCGTCACGATATTTGGCCCCACCGATTAGAGTGCTGTCTGCCTAGCAGACCTGAGAGCAGGGAGCCAATGGCGATTGTTTGCACGCTAGAGGTTCAGCCGGCGAGCGCTGCGCGAGAGCGCACTGGAACCTTGCGGCCGCGCTTGACGAACAATGCGCGCTCTACGTTTTCCAAGAACAGGCGTGATGCAGCATCCCAAGTATAGGCATCCGCCGCGCGGCAGACTTGAGAGCGGTCAAGCTCCAGGGCATCAAGCGCAGCCTGGCGCAGATCAGACGACAGCACGCCCGAGACACCCTGTTCGACGACATCCAGCGGGCCGGTAACTGGCAAAGCGGCGACAGGAACGCCGGAGGCCATAGCCTCTAACATAACGATGCCAAAGGTCTCCGTGACGCTCGGGAAGACGAAGACGTCCGCCGAAGCATAGCTCTCCGCCAACGCTTCCCCTGTCAGTGAGCCGGTAAATGTGACGTCCGGGAAGGCCGCTCGCAGTTCGGCCAACTGTGGGCCATCGCCGACGACGACTTTGGTGCCCGGTAGATCCAGTGTCAGGAACGCACTGATATTTTTCTCGCCAGCAACCCGGCCCGTATAGAGGAACACCGGCCCGTCGCCGAAGCGGCGTACGGACCGCGGCCGGAACAAACTGCTATCGACGCCACGCGTCCAAGGCATGATGTTGCGGAAGCCACGCTGCCGCAGCGATTTGCGCAGACTACGCGTCGCTGCCATGACCCCCGAACCGGAATTATGGAAGTGGCGCAATAGAGCGTAGGTCAGCGCCTCGGGAAGATAGAACTTGCGGCTAAAATATTCGGGGAACTTTGTGTGGAAGCTCGTCGTGAAAGGCAAGTTGCGCCGCTGGCAGTAGGCGCGCACCATCAAGCCAACCGGACCTTCCGTCGCGATGTGAATGACATCCGGCTTCGCTGAATCGATAGCCTCGGCGCACAAGCGCTTGTCCGGGATAGCCAGCGAGATTTGAGGGTACGTCGGGCAAGGGTAGGTCTTGAAGTGGTTAGGTGACAAGACCTGCAAGTGGGCGCCAAGCCTCGGCAGCCGTTCTGACAGCTGCTCGTAGGTTCTGACGACCCCGTTAACTTGGGGCCGCCAAGCATCGGTGGCCACCAGAATTCGCATCTTAAGCTGCCTGTAGCTCCGCCGACGGCGCCACGGTCCCAACACGGTCACGCACGACCTGGTGCCAATTTACCAGCTCCAGTGTTCCGTCATGAGTTTCGCGTACGGCGGTGCAACTTTCAACCCAATCGCCAGTGTTGACGTAGTGAACGTCACCAATCTGACGCGATGCCGCGTGATGGATGTGGCCACAAATCACGCCGTCGGCGCCCCGGCGGCGGGCCTCTTCAGCGAGGTTATGTTCAAACTCGCCGATGAAGTTCACGGCCGTCTTCACCCGCAGCTTCAAATACGCCGAGAGCGACCAGTAACCGAGGCCAAGCCGGCGTCGAATGAAGTTCAACGGGTTGTTGATCCAAAGAGCCAACTCGTAGCCCCGGTCGCCCAGGAAGGCCAGCCAACGGGCGTACCGGACCACGACATCGTATTCATCGCCATGCATGACAATGTAGCGCTTGCCATCAGCGGTGGTGTGCTCGGTCTGGCGCTCCAACTCGATACCGCCAAACTGCATCCCGCAATAGTCGCGCATGGCCTCATCGTGGTTGCCGGGAATGAAAACAACCCGGGTCCCTTTGCGGGCCTTGCGCAGCAGCTTCTGAATGACATCGTTGTGAGGCTGAGGCCAAATGGCTCCGCGCTTCACACGCCAGAAGTCCACGATATCACCAACCAGGTAGATCGTGTCGGCCTCGTTGTGCTTCAGGAAGTCCAACAACATCGGAGCTTGGCAAGAGCGCGTTCCGAGATGAACATCCGAAATAAAGAGCGATCGGTATTTCGTCGCAGTATCAGTCATGGGCACCTGCCAAATTCGGTCAAGGCGAACCTTAAGATGCTCATAGCTTTCACCGGATTCACGTATCAGTATTGTGACATTTGGGACGGTTCTCCCCCGCCTGCGGCACTGCGCCCACGGTTAGTTGGCTTATGGTTGCCCCGTTAACCACGGTGATGGCCAAGGGCCACGCCCTGCACCGGCTTGCCTTAAAACAATACCGATAAACTCTAAAGTGTTGGCGGGGTTGGTTCTGGTTGTCAGCCCGCTGAAATATTGAAGATAGTTTCCCGGTAGAAGACTATTCTCTTATGACAAAGCCTAGGCTGCTTATGTGGGCTTCGGCCCTTCTTATTCTCGCAGGCGTCGCGGTTTTCGCCGGCCTGCTCGCCGGCCAACGACACTTTAGCTCTCGACTAGAGGGGCCATTCCCTGTCGGCCATGCCCCAGCGCAGCCCAACAAGGACCTCGTCATCTTCGGAGACTCCAGAGCGGCTTTATGGCCACTGGAGACATTTCCAAACGACATAAGCGTCAGCAAGTCCGCGATCTACGGCGAAGTAACCGAGTCTATGGTTGCTCGATTTGAAGCCGACGTCCTAACCAAGTCGCCCAGTTCAATCGCAATCGTAGCCGGCATCAACGACGTGGTAGCCGCTTCGGTTCTCAACGACGACCGTCGCGAACTTGCCATGCGCAACCTGACAGAAAACCTGAAGCACATGGCTCTGGCCGCAGCCAAACAGGATATCGACGTCTATCTCTTCACAGTAGGAAGTCCGATTGACCCTGACTGGAAGCGAAGCCTAATATGGGGACTTAATATCCCGGCACAACTTACGTCCGTGAACCAAGAAATAAGAAAAGTTAATTCGGAGAGGCTCGTGGTCTTGGACACTGACGCCAGCCTTGAGTTGAATACTGAAAAGGGCCGTCTGCGCGCGCGCAAGGACGCCCTGCATTACACCGAGCAGGCCTATGCGGAGCTTACCCGCGTGCTCCTTGAGGCGGTCGGCGGACGAAGATAGTGCTTTTTCAAACAATACAGTTCTTCGCGTTTTTTGCGGTCTTTTTCGCCGCGTATGTTTTCCTTCAAAGACACCGTTCCTGGCAGAACGCCCTAATCGTTCTTGGCAGTTACATCTTCTACGGCGCTTGGGATGAGCGCTTTCTCGTTCTGATTATCGCATCGACCGCCATGGACTACGTCGCCGGCATCGGCGCTTCCGGTCGAAACCCCTCAACGAAAAACCTTTCCCTCGCTACAGGCTTTCTCGTTATCGGAAGCCTGATCGCACTGTGGTCGACGATCGGAACGTCCGCACAGTATCTCCTGCCCGTGCTGCTGTTGGTCTTGGGGATCTGGGGCATTGCTGCCATTGGCCAGCGGCTTGCGGAACCAGCCCGAAAGAAAATGTATCTGATTGCCTCTCTGGTGCTGAACCTAGGATTGCTGGCAACATTCAAATACATGAACTTTTTCGCCGACTCGTTCGAGCAGCTGATGACCGGCTTTGGATATCAGCCGAGCTTCGTAACGCTAAACATCGTGCTACCCGTCGGCATCTCCTTCTACACCTTCCAGACCTTGAGCTATTCCATCGACATCTATCGGGGCAAGATCAAGCCAACCGAGAACCTGCTGAATTTCTCAGCCTTTGTGGCCTTCTTTCCGCAACTTGTCGCTGGCCCTATCGAGCGCGCGGCAAACCTGCTGCCGCAATTTGCCAAAGACCGGAATATCACCCGCGAACGCCTTGAGAGCGGCGCGGTTCTGTTCGCCTGGGGTCTGTTCAAAAAGGTCTTTATCGCAGACAACCTTGCCGGTATCGCCGATGGTGTCTTCGCCAACCCCCAGGCGGCGACCAGTGGAGAGCTGATCGTCGCGGTCGTTGCATTCACCTTCCAAATCTTTTGCGACTTTTCCGGCTACAGCGACATGGCGCGCGCTCTAGCGCGCATGTTGGGCTTCGACCTGATGTTGAACTTCAACATCCCTTACTTGGCCAGAACCCCCTCTGAGTTCTGGCAACGCTGGCACATCTCATTGTCCTCTTGGCTGAAGGACTATCTCTACATTCCGCTCGGAGGAAACCGCGGCTCATCCTTACTGACCTACCGCAACCTCAGTCTGACGATGATCCTTGGCGGACTTTGGCACGGGGCAAGTCTGACCTTCATTCTCTGGGGCGCCTTTCATGGGCTCATCCTCGTGATCTATCGCCTTGCCGCCGTTGACGACTGGCTCCCGCGCGCGGGCCAAAAAGACTTCCGTGCGATCGCGATCAATACGACTGCCATTACGGTGATGTTCGTGTTGACAATGATCGGCTGGCTTTTGTTCCGCGCCAACACGATGGACACGCTCAACGCCTACCTGCACGCCCTCGGAAATGGCGGATGGTACAAGGGTTGGGCGGCGCTCAAAGACGTTCTGTTCTACATTTGGCCGCTTCTGCTAGTGCAGGGCATTCAAACCGCCAAGAGAAAACTAGAGGTCTTTCGGGAGATGCCAGCGTTTGTCCAGCTCAACATGGCTCTGTTCGTGTTGCTCTGTATTGTTTTTCTCCAGCCTCACGAACCCGCCGCGTTCATTTATTTTGAATTTTAGACGAGTGAGTCATGCTTCGAAAGTTAGTGAAATTGGCTCTGATCGCTCTCTACGCCCTTGTGTTTGGTGAGCTGTTCTTCCGCGCGATGGCCCCTCAGCCCTTGATGCCCCGATATGTCACGGATGGAGGCGACGGCATCCGCCAAAACATCGCGGGCGCCGTTTACCGCCAGAAAACACCAGACGTGAACGTCGAAATTCGCATCAACCAGGCTGGTCTGCGCCGCGATAGCGAACTGTCTCACGAAAAAGCCAATGGCACGACCCGGATTGTGCTCTTGGGCGACTCGTTTTTCATGGGCTACGAGGTCGACCTAGAGAACAGCTTTGCCTACCTGATCGAGAAGGACTTGAATGCTGCCGGATTCAAGACCGAGGTCGTCAATCTCGCCATATCCGGATTTGGCACAGCCGAACACCTGATCGCTCTACAAAAGCGAGGGCGCTCATTTCAGCCTGACATTGTCGTCATGCAGTGGCACGACAGCGATCCAACCGACAACATCAGATCGGGCCTGTTTATGGTCGAGAGACCGGGCTCACTGGAGTTGAAGCCTGCAGCAGAGAAATTCCTTCCGGGAATCAAAACGCGCGCTGCCTTGATGAAAATTCCCGGATACGAATGGCTGATAGGTAATAGTCATTTGTACAGCGCTGTTCGCGAGCGCGCCGCGAACAAAGTCAAGGATTTCTTGCTTGAACTAAAGCGGCTGAAAGCAAGTCCGCCGGCATCCAAAGAATCAGAAGCAAACAACGGCCCGAAGTACCACCTCGATGAAGCGCTGATCCTGGCGGTGAAGAATGCAGCGAACAGCATGGGTGCCCAGTTGGTTCTTTTCGACGTCCCAACAAAAACTCCGCACCGCACATACTTCAGCGCCTTCAACCGGCTTGATCGAGACCTTCTCGGTGGCGTGAAGATGGTCTCACCTGCCAAGGCTCTGCTTGATGCCAGAAAGTCCGGCCACTTGTTATACTTTGAACGAGGGCACGGTCACTGGACGCCGGAAGGCAACCGGATCGCGAGCAGCGTGCTTGTAAAAGAGCTTCGCAAGATGCTGGCAAACACCAAGATGGGAGGCCTCGCCGGAGCACGGTGAGTTTGGTCCCTGGCAACCGTTTTGGCCATCACTCGGATCCAGTCTCTTGATTGGTCGGCCCGCAGAGGCTAGTAGGGCGCACTTTCCAATCGATATAGGGCACTTCGACAATGGCGACGCACAAGCTCCTCCTCCTCCCCGGTGACGGCATCGGCAAGGAGACCATGACAGAGGTGGAGCGCATCATCAGCTTTTTCGACAAGCAAAGCGGCTCCAGCTTTGAAATCGAGCGCGATGATGTTGGCGGCGAGGCGATCGATAGGTACGGCGTACCGGTCACCGATGAGGCGATGGAAAAGGCACAGGCCTCCGCAGCGGTGATCTTTGGTGCCGTTGGCGGCCCGAAATGGGATAGCGTGCCATACGAAATCCGCCCCGAGGCCGGCCTATTGCGGCTGCGCAAGGATCTGGACCTATTCGCCAACCTGCGGCCCGCCATCTGCTATCCGGCACTTGCCGATGCCTCGTCTTTGAAGCGCGAGCTGGTCGAGGGATTGGACATCCTGATCCTGCGCGAACTGACCGGCGGCACCTACTTCGGTGAGCCCAAGGAGATCGTGACACTGGAGAATGGCGAGAAGCGCGCCGTCGATTCGACCGTTTACACGACGCGCGAAATTGAGCGCATCGCGAAAGTCGCCTTCGATTTGGCACGCAAGCGCGGCAACAAGGTGCACTCGGCGGAAAAGCGGAACGTGATGAAGACAGGCGTGCTTTGGAACGAGGTCGTCACCGCCACGCACAAGAGCTATGCGCCAGACGTGGAGCTGGAGCACATCCTGGCCGACAACTGCGCAATGCAGCTCATCCGCAACCCCAAGCAGTTTGATGTGATCGTGACGGACAATCTGTTTGGAGACGTCCTGTCGGATGAAGCGGCGATGATGACCGGTTCGCTGGGCATGCTGCCATCCGCCTCGCTGGGCGCTCCCGATGAGTCCGGCCGCCGCAAGGCCCTCTACGAACCGGTGCACGGCTCGGCGCCCGATATTGCGGGCCAGGGCCTTGCAAACCCGATTGCGACGATCGCCTCGTTCGGGATGGCGCTGCGCTACTCCTGTGACATGGTTGCGGAAGCCGACATGCTGGACAAGGCGATCGCCGGTGTTCTGGAGGACGGGTTGCGCACGGCTGACATCATGCAATCGGGCATGACGCAGGTATCCACGTCTGAAATGGGCAATGCGATTCTCCAGCGCTTGGCCTCCGCCGCCTAATAAATCTAGTGGCAATTTCGCATTGCGAACGACGAATTAATAGCAGGGACAACGTGTGAATTACTGTGCAGATCCGCTCCTGCCGGGGTGCGGGGCGTGCGAAAGTTCCCTATGGCCTCGATTCGCTGAGAGGCTATCCGAATTTTTGTAGGGAATGCTGGACTATGACGACGTCGGGTGAACTTCGGACAGGTTTGTTGGCCGTTGCAAAGCGCTCAATGAGCATTGTTGGGGGCTGTAGCAACATCGAAAGCACGCGGCTCTACCTGGCGCTGCCGTTCCTGGGTTTGCTTGGATACGACTACTCCAACCCCTACGAAGTCTTCCCTGAACATCGCGCGCCCGGCGAAACTGGCGCCGGTGACGCCAAGGTGGATTTCGCCGTTCTGCGCGATGGGCATCCGATCATCGGAATGGAGTGCCGTGCCGCTGGCGGCGACGGACTTGGGGACCGCGAGAACCTCAGCCGCTATTTCTCATCCGTCCCGACTGTAAAGCTCGCTATCCAAACAAACGGCATCCTCTACTCGTTCTTCGTCGACTCCGACAGCCCGGACACGATGGACGACGAGCCATTCCTCACGCTGGACCTTGAGACAATCGACAGCGTCGGCGTGGCCGAAGATGTGCTGGAAAGCCTGGCTCAGCTGACGAAAGAGAACATCGACACCGATACGCTCGCGGAAATGGCGCACGTCCAACTCGTCACGAAGCGCCTCCGCAACGCGTTCATTGATGAGGCAGCAGTACCTTCGCAAGAGTTCTGTCTTTTCGCGTTGACGCGCATTGGCTTGAAGAACGTCCGGCCGGATGCGATCGAGCGCTACTACGCGCCGATGGTCAAAAAGGCGCTGGAAGAAAGTTTGGTGCTGCCTGTCGTGCAGAAGCTGCGGGCCGAACCAAAGAGCGGCGAAAGCACAACCGGCCCCTCCTTCCTGTCCAAACTTGGCCCGCGCATGCAGATCTCAGAACGCGAGTCTTCGATCCTCGGCTATGTGCGCCGGCGGCTGGCTTACCTTGTTGACGACGAGGCACTGTTCTCTGCCATCGAGAACGTGCAGGCCAAGGACTACGTCGGCCGAGTGGTCGTGTTCTACGGCCGCGAGCGCAAGGGTCGCCTGTTTGACTACATCTCGGGCGGCGATGGTGCTGACAAGTACGTCTTCCCTGAGCCGATTGGTGAAATCCGCACGCGCTCCATCTCCGACATTGATCAGGCTTTGAAGACAATCTTCCTGGCCAGCGTCCGCGAGTCTGCTCCGCCGGGCATCTCACCTGCAGTCTTCCCGACGCTGCGGCGCGCCGAAAATTCCGTCGGCTAACGCGGCGATTGGCGCCCGGCGCCATCATTAACGATCCCGATCGTCTGGTTTCGCGAAGCTTTGAAACCGTTCCGCTAGCGGTGCTGAATGTGGTAGAGCAGCGGCTCAGCCAGAGCCAGGTGTTTCTACCGGGCTCCAATCGAAGCCGTAGCCACGTCTCATGTCTCTCAATTCGCCAGAACTGACTGCTTCCAGCGCCGTCCGGCCCGAATGGGCCTCGGCGCGCCGCATTGTCGTGAAGATCGGCTCGGCCTTGCTCACCGATCAGGCGAAAGGGACGCTCAACGCGGCGTGGCTTGCGTCGCTGATGGACGACGTCGCCGGCTTGGTGAAATCTGGCAAGGACGTCGTACTTGTGTCGTCGGGTGCAATTGCCCTGGGGCGGCAAGCGTTAGGACTGCCGGAAGGGCTGCTCGAGCTGGAGCAAAGCCAAGCAGCTGCTGCGGTCGGGCAGATTTCGCTCGCGCATGCCTACCAGGAGATGGGACAGGCACGCGGAGTAACGGTCGCGCAGGTTCTGCTAACAGTCGGAGATACCGAAGAACGCCGCCGCTATCTCAACGCGCGCCACACCATCCAGCAGCTGCTGAAGCTCAAAGCCGTGCCGGTCGTCAACGAGAACGATACCGTGGCGACCACGGAAATCCGCTACGGCGACAATGACCGGCTGTCCGCGCGGGTCGCCAGCATGGTGTCAGCCGATTGCCTTGTGCTGCTGTCGGACATAGACGGCCTCTACACCGCACCGCCCGCGGCAGATCCAAACGCGGAACACATTCCGCTCGTGCAATCGATCACGCCGCAAATTGAAGCAATGGCCGGGGACGCAGGCACCGCGCTTTCCAAGGGCGGAATGA
>JBGTSB010000036.1:0-30684 GCA_041940525.1 Hyphomicrobium sp. | reverse complement strand
TCGAAGGCGTCAGCTACGGCGCGTTTATTGTGCCTGGCTTGATCATGTTATCTCTACTGACGCAAAGCATCTCCAACGCCGCTTTTGGAATCTACTTCCCGAAATTTTCCGGCACGATCTACGAGTTACTGTCTGCTCCAGTCTCGCCGCTTGAAGCGGTATTGGGCTACGTCGGCGCGGCCGCTTCAAAGTCCATCATTCTCGGCCTAATCATCCTGGCCACCGCATCCCTGTTTGTGCCGATGGATATCGCGCACCCCTTCCTAATGATCACATTCCTGCTGTTGACCGCGATCACCTTCTCGCTATTCGGCTTCATCATCGGCATTTGGGCTGACGGCTTCGAGCGCTTGCAAGTCATCCCGCTTTTGGTTGTGACGCCGCTCACGTTCCTCGGCGGCACCTTCTACTCCATCAAGATGTTGTCTCCGTTCTGGCAGACGGTGACGATGTTCAATCCGGTCGTCTACCTCGTGAGCGGTTTCCGCTGGAGCTTTTATGAGATCTCAGACGTCAACGTCGCTCTGAGCTTCGCCGCAACGATCGGCTTCATGCTTATCTGCCTGGCCATCATTTGGTACGTCTTCAGGACAGGGTACCGCCTGAAGAGTTGAGGCAAGCGCTAAACTTCGATCGCCTTCGGCTTCAAAACATAGTAGATCGCCAGGATTCCAGCGATCAACAGCCCGGCAATCAGAGGCGCTACATAGTTCGCCGACAGCAAACGCGAGACCACCAGCATCGCGCAGATCAAGGCTCCGCCAATCGGAACGAACAATGGGACCTCGAACATGCCCCGTTGTTCGCCGGCCCGTCGCTTCAATATGATCAAAGCGCCGTTGACGATCGCGAAAACGACCAAGAGCAACAACACTGTCGCTGACGCGAGATCCGAAATCGTGCCAAGCAATGCCAGCGGCATCGCGATAACCACCAGGATAAGCGTCGCGATATGCGGCGTCTGGCGCACGGCGTGAACGGCTCCAATCCTCTCTGGCAGCAGCCCCTGGTGAGCCATGCCGTAGAGAAGTCGCGATGCCGTTACGTAGTTTACCAGCGCCGTGTTCGCCACGGCGAACACCGTGATCAGTGTCAAAACAACCGGCGGAAAAGCAGGCGCCGCCTCCTTCATGACTTCCGATAACGGGCTTGCTGCAGCCTTCAACGTACTCCAAGGCACCACCGATACTGCGGTAATCGCCACCGCCACATACAGCGCCGCGGCTATCGCCGTCGCGGTAATCAATGCAATCGGCAAGGTTCTCTGGGCGTCCTTCACCTCTTCGGCGACGTTGATCGTGTCTTCGAAACCGATGAAGGCGAAGAACGTCAGCACCGTGCCCTGAACAACCAACAGCGGCAACGCTCCATCCATAGAACCGGCAGGCGTTTCGAAATAATCAACGCTGCCCCAATATGAAATGCCCGCTCCAATCACGAGCAAAAGCCCTATCGCCTCGACAATCGTGCAGACGACGTTGACCCACATGGACTCGCGAATGCCCCGGAATACGAGGCCAGCGAGCAGCAAGAGAAATCCGATGGCCACCATTGGTACGGGCAGGAACTCCACGCCAAAAAGCTTGACGAAATTCTCCGCGAATACACGTGATTGCGTCGCGACCGACGTCAGCCCCGAACACACAAGCGCCAGCCCGACAACAAAACTCAAAACAGGACTGCGGTAAGCCCGCTGCGTAACGTAGGCGGCCCCGCCGGCCTTCGGATGGCGCGAACCGAGCGACGCATATGACAACGCCGTCAGCAAAGCCGCAACGACAGCTACAAGGAATGACAACCAAACCGCATTGCCGACTTCTCCAGCAGCCTTGCCAATCAACCCGTAAATGCCCGCGCCGAGCATACTGCCCAAGGCGTAGAGCGTGAGCTGAATGGGACCGATGGACCGGTCAAGCACCGGCCGTTCTGCGTCAGCTGCAGATGTCGTCATCGCGCTATCTCTCTTGGCAATTGCGGTTCGTAGTGCGTGGACCGCCCGAAGGCGGCCTCATGCCTAACGTCACTCCCCGGCCTTAAGCAAGGGACTGGCGGAGGTTTCGGGCGTCTCACCATCTGGAACGCCCAACTCCAACGAGCGGATCCGTTCTCCCCGCCCGGAAATTTTTCCAGCCGACGTCTCAACCTTCTCAAGGGCCCGAACCGCCAACTGAAAGTGCCGTTCCAAATCTTTCACGCGATCCGCCAGCCGGCCCACATCATCAAGCAAAAAACCGACCTCGCGTTGGATCAGCCCGGCCTGATCCCGCATGCGAACATCTTTGATAACAGCCTGCACGGTCTGCACCGCAAGCATCAGAATGTTCGGCGCAACGATGATGATCCGCTCGCGGTGGGCCTTCTGAACAAGGTCGGAGAAATGCTCGTGGAGATCGCCATAGATCGACTCCGACGGCACGAACATCAATGCCGTATCCTGCGTTTCACCCGCGATCAGATACTTGCCGGCAATATCATCAATGTGCCGTCCAACAGTTTCGCGAACGGCCTGGTAGGCAGCCTTGGTTTCCTCTGGCGCCGTCGCTGTGCGGAGCGCCTCAAATCCTTCCAACGGAAACTTACTGTCGATCACAAGCGGCGCCTGCGTGTTCGGCAGCCGGATTAAACAGTCCGGCCGCTTGCCATTCGAGAGCGTCGCTTGAAACTCGTAGGTTCCGGAGGGCAACGCATCACGGATAATGGTCTCCATCCGAACCTGACCAAAAGCGCCACGCGCCTGCTTGTTGGAGAGCACGCCCTGCAGCGAAATCACTTCAGACGATAGATGCGCCAAACTTTGCCGCGCATCGTCAATCACCGCCAAGCGTTCGTTCAGACCCGACAAGCTTTCACTCGTACGCCGGCCTTCTTCCGCCAGGCTAGCACCAACGCGGCTCGTCACGCTTTCCATGCTCTGCGCGAGATTCCGCTGTAGCGCGTCGATCCGATCGTTCATCCGCGCAACGCTGTCTGCCGTCTGACGCTGACTATCTGTCAAGCTGTCAGAGAACCTGCGCCCGAACGACTCCATGGATTGAGCCAAGGATTGAACCTGCTGCGACTGCCGCTGCTCGGTCATTTCCGACATCGCCGACAAGCGGCCCTTGATCTCGGAAAACTGCTGCGCTGCCGCTCCCCGGCTTCGCGCCGACAGAAACAGAGCAATAGCGATCAGCAGCACGACGCCCGAGGCGGCCAGAACCACCAAGTCCGCCGGCTCAAGATTGTCGGAAAACCACTGCGGTAGACCCGCGATCTGTGTCGTCAATCGATCCCACATGCACTAGCGATAACTGATTCGCCGTACCGAAATTCGACCACTCACCAGCCCTCAAGCGTAATTTTGCCGATCACCTTGCCCTCTTCGAGCGCCTTATGCGCCTTGCGCAAGTTTTCAGCATTGATCGGCGACATGGCCTCGTTCGCAGTCGTGCGCACTTGTCCGCCATCAATCCAGGCCGAAACGCGGCTCAACAGCCTGTGCTGTTCGATCATATCCGGCGTTTTGAACATGGGCCGCGCGAACATCATCTCCCATGCCAAGCCAACGGATTTGGTCTTCGCAGGCCTCTGCGCCAGAGGCTGCTTGTTCTCAACGATTAGCCCGATCGTACCTTGCGGCCGGATTACATCGACAGCCGCATCCCAATGCTGGTCGGTATCGTTGAACACAGCCACATGATCAACTGGGAGCAAGCCGAGTTTTTCCAGCTGCGGTTTCAGCGGCTCATGGTGATTGATCACGTCATCGGCCCCAAGCGTTTTGACCCACTCCATGCTCTGCGGCCGCGAGGCCGTCGCGATCACACGCAAGCCAGCAATCTTTGCGATCTGGATACCAATCGAGCCGACACCGCCAGCGCCACCAATAATCAGCAGGGACTGACCGGCGTCACCACCATCGACGTCGATGCCGATCCGGTCGAACAGGCACTCGTACGCAGTTATGGCCGTCAAAGGCAAAGCAGCAGCTTGCGCAAAATCAAGAGACTTCGGTTTTGGCCCTACAATGCGCTCGTCAACCAAATGAAGTTCGGCGTTCGTGCCCGGGCGCGTCATGTCACCCGAATAAAAAACCTCGTCTCCCGGCTTAAACAGCCTGACGTCCGGCCCAACCGCCTGAACCACACCGGCGGCGTCGAAACCTAAAATACGCGGAGGATCTTCAACACCATCCTTTGGCGCGCGAAGCTTCGTATCAATTGGATTGACCGCAATCGCTTTCACAGAAACGAGAAGGTCTCTGCTGCCAGGCGTAGGCTCAGGCATCTCGACATCGATCAACGACTGCGGGTCGTCAATCGGCAAATAACGAGTGAGTGCGACAGCTTTCACGTCTTAGTTCCCCCGGGTCATAGAATAAGGGCCGGCCTACGTCAGCCGGCCCTCGCATCGATCTGGACTTAGCTTTACGACTTGTACTTTACCGAACATCCATAAGGCTGCGTTGCCTTCTTGGCCACTTCGCCACCGTCAATGACGGCATCGAGCGCGGCGGCAACATAGTTCTCGGCACCTTCGATGTCGGTTGGGCTGGCGGTCGGCTGATTATCGATCGCACCCATATAACGCAGCGTTCCACTCTTATCGATCACATACATATGCGGCGTCGTTTTCGCGTCATAGGCCTTGCCAACAACACCGCTGTCATCCAACAGCACCGCTGATGGCACCGCCTCGCGATCCGCCGTGAGCTTATTCGCGGCCTCTCCGTCAACAGCACCCTGCGTGCCCTTGGCGGACGAAACGACCGTCAGCCAAACGACGCCCTTCCCAGTGGCATCCTTCTGTAGCTTCTGCATGTTGCCAGATGAGTAGTGCTTCTGGACATACGGGCAAAGGTGGTTTGTCCACTCCAACACAACCGTCTTGCCGCGATAATCGCTAAGCTCATGGGTTTTTCCGTTGCTGTCAGTCACCGAGAAACTCGGTGCGGGCGCGTCGACAGTTGGAGCCGCATACGCCACCAACGTTCCGGCTATCAGCCCTGTGGAGAGAGCAGCGGCACCAACGGCGGTCTTCAATCGCGTTGAGGCGATCCATGACGTCATGATTGATCTCCGTGTTTTGCTATTTCCGGCGTGACCTTGGCTTTGGCCAGGTGTTTCAACACCGTGGCCTCGCTAAGCAGTTGAGGAAGAACGTCCGGCCCAGCGCCGCGTTCTCCCGAATAGAACAAATAAAGCGGCACCCCCGCACGGCCGAACCGCTCAAGAATTGCGGTGATCTGCGGATCTTGCTTGGTCCAATCGCCTTTAAGATAGGCGATGTTTCGCTCCTTCAGTTCAGCCCGAAAAGTTTCTGAACTCAGCGCAACCTGCTCGTTGACTTTGCAGGTAATGCACCACGCTGCCGTGAAGTTCACGAAGACCGGACGGCCTTCCGCCAGCAACGAGTCAAGCTTGGCCTGCGAGAAAGGTTCGGCCACATCCTGACTAGCCGTAGCAGCCACACTTGGAGCTGCGCGAACACCATCACCAACCAGGCGGTATCCACCGACAGCTGCCGCCAACACAACGACAGCGGCCGCGATCTTGCCAGCCCCAGTCGCGCGCTTCACGTCGCCAAGCAACCAAGTCGCAAATCCAATTGCCAGCAACACAACAACGGCGGCGAGCACACCACTGCTACCTGCCTGGATGCTGAGTACCCAAACCATCCAGCCAGCAGACGCATAGAGCGGAAACGCCAAGACCTGCTTCATCGTTTCCATCCAAGCGCCCGGCCTGGGCAGAAGCCGGGCGAGTGCCGGAGTAAAACTTAGCGCCACGATCGGCAGGGCAAAGCCAATGCCAAGCACCAAGATGACACTCGTCGCGGTAACAGCAGGCTGAGACAAGGCAAAGCCCATCGCGGCACCCATGAACGGAGCCGTGCACGGCGTCGAAGCAACGCTGGCAAGCACGCCTGTGAAGAACGAGCCTTTAATGCCACCTTGCGAGGCGAGCGCGCTTCCCGTGTTGGTTATCGAGGTGCCAATCAAGAACACGCCCGACAAACTGAGCCCCAGCGCGAAGAAGAGCGCGGCCATGGCGAGCACAAAAGCTGGCGACTGAAACTGAAAACCCCATCCCAGCGCTTCGCCTGCACCTCGTAGCGCGAGAAGCACCGCCGCCAAAACCGCGAACGATGTCATGACACCAGCGAAGTATGACAAGCCTTGACGCCGCGCTTCGCTATGCCCGGCCGCCGCATGCTTCGTGAGCGACAGCGCCTTCAGCGACAACACCGGAAATACACACGGCATCAAATTCAGAATCGCACCACCCAACAGCGCAAACACGAGGGCCTGCCACAAACCAACGCCAGAGCCACCGGATGGTCCCGCCAGCTGTAAGGCGGTGATGGACTGGCCGCCCGTAGGGCCGGCCTTCGCCGAAACCTCAAAGCCATGCCGAACGACGCCATCGCCAGTGTCTTCGTCGATCACCAGCAAGCCCTTCAGGGCATCGACCGGCTTGTCCTTCAAGTCACCCCGCGCCATGACCAGCGTTGGCGAACCACTGTCCCAAGAGACCGTCTGCTTGGCGGCGAAGGCGATCGGCCCCCACTCATCTGGGAAGAAGTGCAGTTTAGCGACCCGGCCAGGATCGAGCCCGGCATCCGACAACGTGAGACGAACAGATGTTTCATCTGCTGACACATACGCTTGCCAAGGCGCCTCCTTGGGCAGCTTGCTGACCGCATGCGTGAGCGTTACCGCATCCTGTGAAACCTGCGCCGGGGAAGCGATGGTGATATCGACCGATGCCTTGCCTGTCTCAGGAATGCAGATCTCCTTGCACACCAGCCAAGTCGAATCCGCTGACAACGTCACGCGCCCTTCGGCGCTCTGCGGCACTGTGATCTGAGTGAGAAGCAGAACCTCGTTTGAATAGCCATGATTCAAAAGCGGGCCGACAGGGATGGCGTCAGGAACCGGCCAATGAATGTCTGATGCCGTGAAGCCTTCTGGCAGCGACCACGTAATCTTCGTAGGCTCACCGGAATCGCCAGGATTGCGCCAATAGGTATGCCAGCCTGGAACGATCTTCTGGCGCAGCGCCACCCAGAATGTTTGTCCCGGCGCAGCAACGCGCTTATCCGCGATCAGCTCAATTTCAACGTAGCGTTTAGGGTTGGCCTCTCCCTGGGCGGCAGCAATCCCGGTGCCCAAAAGGATCAAGCAAAGCCCGGCTCCGGCAATCCACCGGATGACAGAACAAAGGCTCAGCATAGATCCTCCCAGGTTGGCGGGCCCTTCACCTCAAGAACGCGGCTCGTTCCTTGGCGTATCCGGCTGGGCTAGCGCCCAACGGCTTATCTCGTCTTTTCGCATGAACGCTACGTTTTGTTTCTGGCGCGCATAAGTCAAAAACTCGTCCAGCGCCCTGATAACGCGGGGTTGCCCCGCGATCCGGTCATGCGTCGAAATTGACATCAAGCGACGGCGCTTGGCACCCTCTACATAAAGCACATCGAACTCGTCTTTAAGCTCCTGAGTGAAAGCTGCCCCGGTCATTGCTGTGTTGGTAAACCGCCCTATGTCATTGTTTCTCAATGTATACGGCACAACCCCGAACGGCTTGCCACGAACCTGAGTGATCGATGGCTCATCCCGCCCGAGATCATCGATATGGTATTCGAACCCCAGGTCTTGAAGGATCTCTAGCGTTTTAGGTGTCTGGCGCATCCAAAACGCGTTGAAGCCAACCGGCCGCGCGCCGGTGATCCGCTCAACCGTCTCGATATTGGCCTCATACGATCTACGCTCTTCAGTTGGGCTCATTGAGTATTGCGGCGTCCACGTCTGCCCATGGGCAGCCGCCTCGTGCCCCCGCGCCACCACCTCGCGCGCAAGATCTGGCCGAAGCTCCACGGCCTTGCCGACCATGTGCGACGTCACCTTCACTCCATGCTTGTCCCAAAGGGCGAGCAAACGCGGGATGCCCTCATTCATGCCGTAGTCAAACCACGTCGGCGTAATGGTATCGGTGTATTGCGCCTCAAGCGGCGGAAACGGGCCCTCCGCACGTTCGCCCTGCGCCCCAGCCTCGAACTGCATCGAGATCGAAATCACCAGCTGCGCACCGCCCGGCCAGAACCCCGAGGCGGACGCAATGCCAGCATTCTGGCCACTTTGCGCCAGTGCGCTGTTCGCGGCCAACGTCATCGCCCCAGCTGCCACAGCAGAGCCGGCCAAGAAGTCCCGCCGCGTTCCACCTTTGATATTGCTGCCTTGCATGTCTGCACGATCCTTAAGTGAATTTGATCCGGAAGCGGTCAATGCCAGTGAAATAGAAAAGAACGCATACAGGCAGAACCGGTCCGCTTGCGAAATCACCGTTTAGTGTTACTAAACAATCATGGATCTTCTTTCAGATATGCGGCTATTCCGGCGCATCGCAGCGCTGGCGAACATGTCCGCCGCCGGCCGCGAACTGGGCTTGTCTCCAGGCGCCGTCAGCCAACGTCTGAAGGCTCTGGAAATTAGGCTGGGCACGCCGCTCTTAACCCGCTCAACGCGGGCCGTCGCTCTGACGCCGGAAGGCCAAACCTTCCTCGAATCCGTTGAACGCATTCTGACCGAAGTTGAAACTCTCGAGTCCGCGATCGGAAAATCACAAGGCCCGCTCAAGGGCCCTTTGCGCGTGTCCGCCCCATCTGACCTTGGCCGCCGCTACATTGCGCCCATGCTAACGGCCTTCGCCAAACAGCACCCGCACATTCAGCCCGAGTTGCACCTGATCGACGATATATCGGACATGATCTCTAGCGAGGTCGATATCGCCTTCCGCTACGGCAAGCTGGAAGACTCAAACCTCGTCTCACGCCCACTTCTGAAAAACGATCGGGTTGTAGTCGCGTCGCCAAAGTATCTGAAAAAGCACGGCGTTCCCAAACACCCCAAGGATCTCGCCAACCACCGTTGCCTCTTCCTTGTACGCAACAAGCAGAAGATGCCGTGGACGATGATGATCGACGGCCGGCACGTTGCACCGCGCATAACACCAGCTTTGAGCACAAATGACGGCGAAATGCTCCGCACTTGGGCTATCGATCACGAAGGCTTGGTGTACAAATCGTTTATTGATGTTGCCAATGACATCGCGGCTGGGCGCCTGGTCCCCGTGCTACAGCCTTTCGCAGCCCACAATGTTGGGCTCAACTTGGTATTTCCTGCAGCACGATCGGCGGTGCCGCGTGTCCGTTCGTTCATCAACTTTGCTGTCGAACGCTTCCGCGACCTTTCCAGCAGCCTGCAACAGCGTTAGAATCGCGCCGATTTTCAAAGCGTACGGCTCAAACCAGGGTCGTCAGCGTATTGTAGGCAGTATTTCGGACTTGTTCCGCACGGAACAGCCCCAAGACCAGAAACCATTCACGCTCAACCCAACGGGTTGAACCTGTTTTTGATACTACTGACTTAGGGAGTGCCCGCCATGCCTCGCACGAAATGGCTATTGAGCCTCGCAGCTCTGGCCCTGATGCCAAGGCTAGCGATAGCAGCCGAACCGATCGGCGCAGCCGTCGTTGTCGTAAACCAAGTGACCGCCGCCCTTGATGGCGACCTGCGTACGCTGGCAGACGGCAACAACGTTCACCAACACGAACTCATCGAAGTCGCGGCCGACGCGTCAAGCGAACTCAAGCTCAACGACAACACCAAGATGGCCTTGGGCCCCGGTGCCCGGCTACGTCTGGATAAGTTCGTCTATGACGGCGAGAAGACCAAAGGCAACATCGCCGTCAATCTCGTTAAAGGCGCTTTCCGCTTCATCACCGGCGTGGCGTCCAAGCCAAGCTACGTCGTTCGCGTGCCTCAGGCGTCGATCACGGTGCGCGGCACCATCTTCGACGTTTTTGTGCAAGACAACGGCGTCAGCTGGCTGCTTCTCCACGAAGGTGCGGTGCGTGCCTGTAACGACCGCGGCACATGCCGTGACCTGGACGAACCCGGAAAACTTATCCGCATCACCGATGACGGCTCCGTTGATCCGCCAAACCGCTGGAACAAGATCAAGAAAGATGACGACGACCTCGACGAGGTCTTCCCGTTCATCGATGACAAACCTAACTTGAGCCCGCCGGTTTTAACGCGCGAAGCAATCTTACTCGACATCGATTTGCCGGAGGCCAAGGACGATCCGCCGCCACCAACGCGCGCGACGACGCGGCCGAAAGCAAAGAAAAAGTACACCAAGAAGCGCAAGGTCAAGAAGCAGCGCCGGCGTCGTGCTGAAAGAAAGCGCCGCCGCCAAAAGGCCAACGACAAAGCGGCCATGGAAGCACTTGGCATCGCTGCTGGCATCGCGGCCGGTATCGCCATTGGCAAGTCACGCGGCGGCAAACGTCATCACGGCGGCCACCGCCGCCACCGCCCGCGCTACTAAGCTTAGGCCGCAAGCTTGGCCGCGTAGGCCTCGAACAATTGGCTGAGACCAGGCAGGCTCACTGCCCTGGCCTCAGCCAAAGCTTTTTCTGCCTCCCTTGCGTCACCCGCATCCAATGCCCGCAGCAATCGTACCTGCGCTTTCTTTAGCGCTGAGAAAGCGTCGCTCCTGGCGACGCCTTCGTCACCGACAAGAGCGAACACGCGTTCTTCCCGATCCTTGCCGCGCAAAGGCACCTTGCCAATCTCGATAAAGGCAAAGTCTTGCGCCTGCGCCATCGTCGCTTCACCGACAATAACAGGCGCCCCAAACGCCTTGGTGGATTCCTCCAGCCGGGCCGCCACGTTTACAACATCACCCAAAATCGAATAATCGAAGCGCTGTGGTGAGCCAACGTTACCAACGACACAGTCCCCTGTGTTCAGTCCGACACCGATACGAACTGGCACATGAGGCTTACCCTCCACCGCCGCCTTTACGGCCTTCTGCCGGTTCAGCTCATCAACGGCCGCGAGCATACGCAACGCCGCACGGCAAGCACTCCGGGCATGGTTCTTATCGGGAACCGGCGCGTTCCAGAACGCCATGACTGCGTCACCCATGAACTTGTCGATGGTGCCTTGCTCTTCCAGGATGATATCTGCGACCGGCGTGAACAACTCGTTGATGAAGCGCACGAGCTCTTCCGCGTCTAGCCCTTCCGAAATGCGCGAAAAGCCCCGAACATCGGAGAACAGGATCGTTACTTCGCGCGTCTCTCCGCCAAGCTTCAATGCACTCGCGTCCTCGGCCAGCTGCTCTACGAGCTGCGGCGCCACGTAATGACTGAACGCGCGGCGTACATAAGCGCGCTCTACCTCCGCCGTGACGAACTTGGTCAGAGACGTGACGAGATAAACGGCCGCGAGCGCCAACGATGGGTACACCGGATCGAACAACAGGCCCGGACCCTTAAAGCTCCACCAGGAGAAACCAAAGACGGCCGCAATAGCAACCAGACCAGCCATGGCCGCCACCAAAGGCCCAGCCAGCAACAAGGCGAAACCGACACCAGCCCCAGCCACGATGATGAACAACAGACCGGCCCCTGTCGCGTAGGCCGGACGGACAAGATGATCGCCAGACAACATCTGTTCTAGCGCCTGTGCGTGGATCTCAACGCCCGGAACGGACGCGTGCAGCGGCGTGGCGCGCAGATCCAGCAATCCTGGCGCACTCGCGCCGATGAAGATGTGCTTGCCTTCAACCTCAGCCCTCTCGAACGTCTTCTCGACGATCCGGTGTGCAGGGATGTAGCGCTTGTCGTCCGCTGGAGCGAACTTCAGCCAGAGCTCGCCATCCGACGTCGCAGGTAACACGTAAGACCCGGACTTGATCAGCTCGATCCCCGTCTGCTGACCGAACGCCTGAATACCGCTGCCGCCGGACGCCTTGACGACGATAGTCGTCTCACCGGACCCGACCCGCAAAGCCTCAAGCGCCAAAGACGGATAGATGACGCCTCCGGCATTCATTAGCAAGGGAATGCGGCGCACAACCAGGTCTGCCGACGGAACCCAGTTCACACTGCCCAAACCAGCGGCGCCCTTTTCCAACGCCGCCAAACTGCCAACAGCCCCTGAAAACCGCGGCAGAAACAAGCTGGGATCATCCCCGGCCATCGCAAATCCAGCCTTGGCCTTGCCAACTGTGCGCCCGGCAATGTCCTGCGCGACAAAACCCAGCACAACCTTTCCGCCGGCAATCTCCTTGGCCAACACAGCATCGTTGGACGGCAATCGGCCCGCCGCGCCGACAAGCACGTCTCCACTATCGTGACGGCGAAACAGATCCGCCAGCGCCTTGGGCGACAGTCGGTCGGGTTCAGCCAGTATGATATCGAGCGAGATCGATTTGGCACCAGCCTCACGCAGCGCGCTGATCATCTCGGCGACGCGCGTCCTCGGCCACGGCCACTGCCCAGTTCGTTCCAATGAGGCCGTATCGATATCGACGATCTTGACCGGCATAGCCGGGTCGGCCGCACGCGGTGCCATCCGCAGGTAAGTATCAAAGACCACCAGCCTTAGCCTGGCGATCGGCTCCGGGTCCCAGATCCGCAACAGCACGGCTGCGCAAAGCAACACCGCCACCAACCAAAACTGCTGCGCGGCGCGCCACAACGTCATCCGGATTCACCTCGCGATTTGAGCGTTATGCAGCGACGCTGCCAGGCGCCTCCACGCCGACGGACTCACCCTCATACTCGGCATCATCGAAACGCAAGCCGTGATCGGCCGCAAAATGCATCATAGCGCGTTCGGACAACGCAGTAATCGTCAACAACGGATTGACACCAAGCGAGCGGGCGACGATCGAACCGTCGACAACATACAAACCCTCGTGCACCGCCGTCGACCCAGCGCCAGCCGAGCCATCAAACACTTGGCATTTGTGATTGACGACGCCGGATGCCCGGTCCCGTCCCATGCTGCAACCGCCCAACGGATGCGCGGTTGCCGGCTGATGCCCCATGACTGATCCCGATAGCGGGTTCTTCACGTAATTGCCGCCACCGTGTCCAACGATATCGCGCAGCGCCTCATCAAGCCGCGCGTAGACCGGCTCATCTTTTGCACCTGGCCAGGACAACTTGATCTTGTCACCGGCTAACGAAAATTCACCCGAGGCACTGTCGTGTGACACAGCAAAGTAAGTCTGCAGATGCGCGAACGGGCCATTGTAGACACCGGAGATCAGGCTCTTGAGTGCGCCGAGCAGGCGCCCGTTCGGAACAAACAGCAACGGCAGCACAGGCGCCAGCGCTGATGGGATAACGCCTTCCTGCACACACATCTGGTTATCGAGTTTTTCCGGATCGCGGTATTCGAGCTGCCCCGAAACTGACGCACCGATTTCGCGGTCCTCAAGCTTCGGCGGATGCCCGATACCGACCGCATCAATCTTTGGCTTCGCGCCATACCCAAACGCGATGATGTCGCCATTTGCGGAAAAGCCCTTCCCAAGCCGCTCCGACAGAGGCAACCCATCGGCAGCGGAGCGCAACAAGATCTCCGTTGAACCCAGCGTCCCGGCTGACAAGATAACGACAGGCGCTTCGATCATTCTGTCGCCTTCACCCGTGCGCACCTTCACACGCCAGCCGTCAGCAGACTTTTCGACGCGCTCGGCCGTTACCTCGGTGAAAATCTCCGCGCCGTGCCGCAAAGCATCAGGTAGATACGTCAGGGCAACGGTGTTCTTGGCACCAACGTTGCAGCCACCGCAGCAATCGCCGCAGAGCGTGCAAGCCGGCTGCTCGATGCCAGCCGGATTGACGCCGCCATCAAAATTGACGGCAACGGGTGGCGCAACGAATTCGCGGTCCAATGCTTCGCCCGCGTCTGACAAAACCTTGGCCTTCGTCATCTCGCGTGCACGCGAATGACTTTGCGGCTTGATCCAGCGTAGAGCCCTCTTGAAGCCCTCTTCAAGAAAACCGTCTTGAGCAATCTGGCCTGGCCAGACCTCGTCGGCAAAAACGCGAGCGTCAGGCCGCAACGTCACCCCAGCGTTGACGAGCGAACCACCGCCCAGCCCGCAGCCGACCAGCACGTGCATGTCTTCGCCAACGCGCACATCAAACAGCCCGGTTTCTGGGCCGGTGCGCAAAGACTTGGTTGTGATTTGCAGTTGGTTCTTGAGATCAGGGAAACGGCCAGGGAATTCCCCGGTCACGAATTCCTTGCCGCGTTCCAGCACGGCGACCTTTTTTCCCGCGCGTGACAGCCGCGAGGCACTAACCCCACCGCCGTAGCCCGAGCCGACGATAACGACGTCGTAGCGATCTTTCAGTTCAGATAAAGGTTTTGCAAGTCGTGACATGGCAGCTCCCGAATTGACCTTGCCTAGCCGGAACAGTCCCGGAACGCAACGGCACGCGGAAGCGCATCAGAAAGGATGGTTAGAACGGCAGAACGCCAGCACTGACCGGGCCGGCCATTACCAAGAACCCCATGATGACGGTGCCCACGACACTGGCGATAACTGAAGGCCAGATCAGGCCGTTGGATTTACCTTGAGCTTGCATTGTCTGTGTCCCCTTATTCGCTGGAGCCAATCTCCATGCGAGGGACTATCCGTCAGACCGCTCACGGGCGCTGTTCCAGCCGGAACAAGCCTCGGCTAAAGCCGCAACACCGCAGCGCCGCCGGTCAGACCGGCCCCGGCTGCAGTCAGCAAGACCGTATCACCCGGCGAAAAGCGGCTGGCGTTAAGGGACATCGTCAGTGGGATCGTACCGGCCGAGCTGTTGCCAAACATCCGCACACTGGACACCAACTTATCATCGTCGACGCCAAGCTGCTGTTTGGCAGCGGCAACGATCCGCGCATTGGCCTGGTGCGGCACCCAATGATCGACGTCTCCAATTTCGCAACCCGCTCGCTGCAACGCGGCTTTGGCACTTGATGTCATCATCTCAACGGCCCGGCGGAACACAGCGCGACCGTCTTGCAGCCGCATCTTCGTTTCCACTGCTGACATGCCATCTTCGAACGGCTGCCGGCTGCCACCGCCTGGAATCTGGATAAGGTCATACAGCCCGCCGTCGGCCTGCAGATCCACTCCCGCGATGCCTCGACCATCGCCAGCAGGGCCGACAACGGCAGCTCCAGCTGCATCCGCGAACAAGACAGCACTATCGCGATCGTCAAAGTTGATCCGCCGCGATAGCACGTTGCCTGCAATAACCAGAACCGGCCGCCCATGACAGCGGGCAAACGAGTCTGCGAACGTCAGTCCATAGAGAAAGCCGGAACAAGCGCCAGCCATGTCGATCGCACCAGCACTCGACAAACCAAGCCGCTCCGCCACCAGCGGCGCGGAAGGCGGTAATAGATGATCCGGCGTCGACGTCGCGAGGATTAAAAGCGCGATGTCTTTAGCTTGCAGACCTGAACGATCGAGAGCCATTTGGCCAGCGCGCACCGCAAGGTCTGACAAGGCCTCATCGTCACCAACCCAACGGCGCTCTGCAATCCCTGTCCGCTTCTCAATCCAGCCGGGCTCGAGCCCCAGCCGTTCTTCAAGTTCGGCATTGGGAACCCGCCGCTGAGGCACGTAATGGCCCAGGCCAAGTAGTGTCGATCCCATAACCTGCCTACCTCAAGGTGCGCGCGGCAGCCGCGATCACCTGATAGATCCGTTCGATATCTGTTTCGGAAACGCAGTAAGGCGGCATCACGTAGATCGTGTTTCCTAACGGCCGCAATAACACCTCGTGCTCTAGAAAATAGGCATAGAGCTTCGGCCCAACATCAGCAAGGTAGCCAGCATCTTTAACCTTGAGATCAACCGCCGCGATCGTGCCAAGCTGCCGTGGGTTTTCGAAACGCTCGTGTTGGGCGAGCGACGCCAAGCCCGCCGCCTGCATCGCACCAACAGACTTGATGCGCTCTAACACCGGCTCGCGTTCCCAAATCTCTAGGTTGGCGACAGCCGCCGCACAGGCGATTGGATTGGCTGTGTAGCTGCTGGAGTGAAAGAACGTCTTCGACCGATCGGTGGATCTGTGCGCTTCGAAGATCTCCGGCTTGCACAGCGTGACCGCAAGCGGCAGCGAGCCGCCTGTCAGCCCTTTGGCCAGGCATAGAATGTCAGGTGTAAACCCGGCTTGCTCACACGCAAACAATGTTCCAGTCCGGCCCCATCCCGTCATCACCTCGTCAGCAATAAAGAGGACGTCGTGCGCGCGGCAAATCTTGTACATCTCCGCTAGGACATGCGCTGGATACATCAGCATGCCGCCAGCGCCTGCGATCAACGGTTCGACAATCAGAGCTGCCGGCTTCTCCCGCGCGCACAGCTCTTGCAGAACGTCCAGCGTAGAAGACTCACTGCAAGCCTCCGGAAACGGCAAACGGCTCACGTCAAACAACAGCGGCTCATAAGAAGCGTTAAACACACCCCGCGCGCCGGCCGACATCGTACCAATCGTGTCACCATGATACCCGTGTTGCAAAGCCACGATGCGGCTGCGCGGCTCGCCAATGTTGCGCCAATATCCAAGCGCCATCTTCAACGCGACCTCGACGGACGTAGAGCCGCTGTCGGAAAAGAACACGTGAGACAAGCCATCAGGCACAATAGAGATCAGCTTCGACGCAAGCGCCTCAGCCGGTTCATGCGTGAACCCCGCGAAGATCGCCTGATCCAAAACATCGGCTTGTGACTTGATCGCCGAAACAATGTGCGGATGACAATGCCCGTGCGTGATGACCCACCAAGATGAAATCGCATCGAGGATTGTCCGCCCGTCCGCTGCTTTCAGGAAAGCGCCGCTGCCGCTCGCCAAAGCAACCGCATCCGGTTGCAGGCCATGCTGCGTAAATGGATGCCAAACCGGCGACGCCATCACACAAAATCTCCTACGGAGAAGTTCTCGCGGAAAGCCGAAAGCAACGAACCGGCATCCAGCGGATCGACAATCGGCAGCCGGCCAAGCCGCGCGACATTTCCAATCCTGCAGATCGTTTGCTCGCTATCGTCGTAGGGTTCGCCCGAAAACGCGACGCCTGCAATCGGAATGCCGCGCCGCTTCAAGGCTTCGATCGTGAGCAGCGTGTGATTGATCGTTCCAAGCCGCGTCCGTGAAACGATGATCGCAGGCAGCCCCCACTGAGCAAACAGGTCCACCTGAAGCCGCGACCGCGTTAGCGGCACCAGCACACCCCCGGCACCTTCCACGATCAGCGGCTCACGAATCCCTTCACCTTCCGGCAAATCCAGTTTCGCCGGTTCAATCTCGACGTCATCGATCTGCGCGGCCAGATGCGGCGACGCAGGCGTCGTCAAACGATACACCTCAGGCAGAACGGTGCCGGAACCGCCAGACAATCTGGCTACTGCCATCGAATCCGTTTCGCCCTCAAGGCCAGCCTGCATTGGCTTCCAGTACGTGCCGCCGGTAGCCGCAAGAAGCGCCGCGGCAAAAATCGTTTTGCCAGCGTCGGTATCCGTTCCAGTGACAATGAACCCTTTCATCGCGTCGCGCACACCGCGCCGGAAAGGTGAGCGTTGAGCCCGAGCTGCTCAGCGTGCTCCGCCAGCGCCAACACCATTGCTTCCGTCTCTGCCCACGACGCGTTCAACGTCAGCGCAATCCGCAAGCGAGCCGTGTTTTCTGGAACCGTTGGAGGCCGCACGGCGCGCAGATCAAAACCGAACTGCTGCATATGCGAGGCCAAGGAAACGGCATCGGCATCGGCGCCAACGATGAAGGGTTGGATGTGCGTGCCGGACAATGCGATCGGCAAATGCTTACCTGCCAACGCACCGAACTGCGAAATGCGATGAAGCAAGGCCTCCCGCCGCTGTCCATCACGCGCGTTTAACGACAGCGCACACCGCACGATAGCCGCGAGCAGCGGCGAAGGCGCAGTGGCAAAAATAAGTGGCCGGCAGCGATTGACGAGAAAACCTCGCATCAACGTCGGCATAAGCACCAGACCGCCTGAGACACCGAGAGCCTTCCCGCACGTATGCAGCGAGACGACGTTCTCTCGACCCTCCAACGCAGCACCTAGCCCGCGTCCATCCGGACCATAGATACCAGTCGCATGCGCTTCATCGAGGACCAGCACGCCATCGTGCTTTTCCGCGATCCGCATCAAATCATCTAGGGGGGCCTTATCGCCGTCCATCGAATATAACGTCTCGACAGCGATCCACGGCCGGCCCGTGCCGCCATCCGCACGCCAAGACGTGATCGCGTCATCGAAAGATTGCGCATCATTGTGCTGCGCCGAAGCCGTTGCCGCGCGTCCCGCCCGCATCCCGTCGTGAACGCTGGCGTGTATCAGAGCATCGTGCACCACGAGATCGTCCCGCTGCGGCAGCGTCGCAAAAATCGCATAGTTCGCCTGAAAGCCACCGCTGAAGAACAGCGCACTCTCGGCGCCGAAGTGAGCAGCAGCCTCGTCTTCCAGCAAGGCGATTTCCGGGTGATTGCCACGCAACAAGCGCGAGCCACCTGCGCCCACCTCAACACCGCGGGCAAGCGCATCCTCGGCTGCCGCCTTCAACTCTGGCGAACCGCTCAGACCGAGGTAGTCGTTCGATGAGAAATCTACGCCTTGGCGCGGCGTTAGAGACCGCAGCCGTCCACGCCGTTCCAAAGCCCTCAGCGAGCGCTCGTGGCTGTCTGACACGGGTCAACCTCGCACGCTGGCGCTCGCTCCTCTGCCGTATCGTCCAGCTCCAACGGCTGGATACCCAGCCGGTTGAACAACACGGTGTCGGCATCTTCGCCCGGATTGTCGGCAGTCAGCAGCGTTTCACCAACGAAGATAGAGTTTGCGCCGGCAAAGAAACAAAGCGCCTGCATCTCATCGGTCATATCCGTCCGACCCGCAGACAAGCGCACGGAAGACTTCGGCATCATGATACGCGCCAGTGCGATGGTGCGGACGAAATCGATCGGATCGAGCTTCTCTACATTGGCCAGTGGTGTGCCGCCGATCGGAATCAGCATGTTGATCGGAACGCTCTCGGGGTGCTCTTCCAGGTTGGCGAGCGTAACGAGCATATCGACACGATCCTGCTCTTCCTCGCCCATACCGACGATGCCACCGCAGCAAACCTTGATACCGGCATTGCGAACGCGCTCCAGCGTATCCAAGCGATCCTGGAACGTGCGCGTTTTGATCACCTTCGAATAGTACCGCTCGGACGTATCGATGTTGTGGTTGTAGTAATCGAGCCCAGCGTCGCTGAGCTTCCCGACATCGTCGTCCGAAAGCATGCCAAGCGTCATGCATGTTTCCATGCCCATGGCCTTCACGCCCTCTACCATCGCCACTAGCGTATCCATGTCGCGGTCTTTCGGGCTACGCCAAGCGGCGCCCATGCAGTAGCGCGTGGCGCCACCCTCTTTGGCCTTGCGGGCTTCGTTGAGCACGCGCTCAACTTCCATCAGCTTTGAAGCTTTGAGATTGGTGTCGTGATGCGCCGATTGGCTGCAATATCCACAGTCTTCCGCACAGCCACCCGTCTTGATGCTCAACAACCTGCTCTTCTGCACCCGGTTGGGATCGAAATTCTGCCGGTGGATCGTATGGGCTCGAAATAAGAGGTCATTGAACGGCACATCGTAAAGCGCCTGAGCCTCTTCGCGGCTCCAATCATGCCGCAAATCACTATCCGCGCTGATGCGAGCCAAGCGTCCAGCCGTGGGCAAAGTCATCAAAGTCCTCCTGTAGCGGACCCGAATTGGAGCCGCGCCTCAGTTCTTGCACCGCAATGGTAGGCATCGGCAAGCCCAATCGCCGTAATATTGAGCAATCACAGGTGCCTGGGCCTGAAAATTCCTGGGTTGGAATGCAAAAACCTATAAAAGCAGCATTGCTCATGTAACGTCTAACGAAGTATACATTGCACAACAGATTGTACGGCGGTAGGCCTGCGACCTTACATCGTATACGCCATATTCAGGCGCTGTCTCTGTTTCACCATCGCCAGCCAGGAGCGGACCACCAATGAGCAGCATGACACGGTTTACCATCCGGCCGCTGTACTTGCAGGTACGGGATATGCTGGTTGAGCGGATCATGTCGGGCCAATGGAAACCTGGCGCCGCCATTGCCAACGAGGTCGAATTGTCCCGCGAACTCGGCGTCAGTGTCGGAACCATCCGCAAGGCGCTGGACGTGATGGAACAAGAACGTCTGATCACGCGCCGCCAAGGGCGGGGTACCTACGTCAATGATCACACCTCCGACACATTAGCGACACGCTTCAACCGGCTCCGCTCCGACGAAGGCGACTGCCTGGCGACCTCGACACTAACGTCAGAGATCAAATCAGGCCGTCCAACCGAGGAAGAAGCCAGCAAACTGCATCTGCCCGCCGGCGAAACCGTCATTCGCATCCGCCGGATCCAAGTGTCGGACCAGCAGCAGCGTGTCATGCTGGAGCACGTGGCCCTGCCGGCATCACGCTTCCCCGGCCTTTCCAGCAAGAAGGACGTGCCTCAACGCATAGTCGCCCTCGCCCAGCAATACGGTGTCTTGTTGGGCGGCGCGAACGAAAAGGTCTCTGTGATTAAAGCCACAGCCGACGTCGCCGAAGCCCTGGCCGTCGAAGACGGCACACCTCTTTTGACCATGGACCGCGTCGTCACCGCGATCGATGGCTCGCCCGTGGAATGGCGCTTTGCCCAATGCCACCTAGCCGACGGCGCTTACTACAGCGTCGACATGGATTAACGGCGGGCATCACGCCTTTAAGACTTTGCGATTTTTCCGCCGCCTTTGCGCGTCACGGCTAGAATACTTGGCCGTGGTGGCATGCCCTCGGCAAAGTCCGGCCAGCGCGTCGATGGATTTTCGAACGTCGCCCGATCACCGCCGCTCACCGTTTCACCCGGATGCTGAACCGCAAGAAACATCGTTTCCATGTCCGGCGTGAAGAACGGCCCGCACATCTCCGCCCCGCGTGGGACCTGGAAAAAGCACCGTGACGTGCCGCGGCCCGCGCCTTCAGTTTCAACACCCCAGACACCATCCGCACGTCCAGTCTTCGCTCCAGAATTGCCGTCGGTCGCAACCCAAAGACGGCCGTCAGCGTCGACCACGCAGTTGTCGGGCATGCCGAACCAACCGTTCTCAGACGTCGCCGGATTAAAGGCGGCCCCAACCTCGGCAACAGAAGGATCACCGCACTTTACCAAGATTTCCCAGCGGAACGCTTCGGCCGCGTGATCGCCGTCATCCGGGGTGATTTCGATAATGTGTCCGAACTTATTGGGTCCGCGTGGGTTAGCTGGATCGGTATCTGCCGCCTTGCGTTTCGAATTGTTCGTCAGCATCGCATAGACCTTACCGGTCGTAGGATTGACTTCCACGTCCTCCGGCCGGTCCATCTTGGTCGCGCCAACCGCGTCCGCCGCCAGTCGCGTGTGGATCAGCACCTCACCCTGGTCAGCAAACCCGAGCTCCGGCCGTAGCGGACCTTTCCCGTGAACAAGCGGCAGCCAGCGTCCTGTCCCGTCCGGCTCAAAGCGGGCCACAGACAGAACACCTTGATCGAGAAGATCCCGGTTCTTCGTCCTGTCGGCGATATCGACCTTGCCATCCGTGATGAAGCGATAGAGGTAGTCGAACCGCTCATCGTCACCTTGATAAATCACGTAACGGCCATCGCCATTGATAATGCTGCCCGCACCCTCGTGCTTGAAACGGCCGAGTGCCGTCCGCTTCTTGGGCACCGACGCCGGGTCGAAGGGATCAATTTCGACAACCCAACCGAAACGGTTCGACTCGTTCGGCTCCAAGCCAACGTCGAACCGCTGATGAAAGCGGGCCCATTGGTACCAGCCTTTCGGAATGCCATAGCGCTTTAGCGCCGCCCGTTCGGGATGCGTGTCGACGGCCTGATCGTTCCAGAAGTAGTAGTTGACGTTCTCTTCGCACGTGAGCCACGTGCCCCACGGGGTCAGGCCGCCTGCGCAATTGTTGAGCATCCCGAGAACGCGCTCGCCCGCCGGATCAGCTGACGTCTTCATCAAGCTATGGCCACGCGCCGGACCGGCAATATCCATCGGCGTTTCAGCTGTAATTCGCCGCGCGTATCGGGAGCCGGGCACGACCTGCCACTTGCCGTCCCGCTTCACGATCTCGATGACCGAACCGCCATGAGCCATCATTTCGATAGCCACATGCTTGTAAGTGATAGCCGGAAACAAGCCTGGAGCATCGCCGGGCCGCGGCGGCAAACCCGGAAACATCAGCTCCTCGTTGGTGTACTCGTGGTTGACCACCAGCAGGCCACCCGCGCCGCTGTCATCAAGCGGGATGAAACCGATGAAATCGTTGTTGTAACCAAACTGCTGAGCCTGAGCCTCACCGCTATGCTTGGCCGGGTCGAACGCAGGCGCGTCAGCTAGAACGCCGTCTCCCCAACGCATCAAGACATCGGCGTCATAGCCCTCCGCCACGTGATGCGTCCCATCCTCGACGACCACAAGTTCTGGAAAGTCGAACCGTGTGCCGCTTGCAGTTGCCGGTGCCGCGGCCACTTCGCCCGGAGCTGAAACGACAGCTGTAATTGCAGCCGAGGCAACGCTGACCGCCAACGCCCCGCGCATGACGTCACGGCGCGAAAGCCTCTGTGCAATCACATCACCTAGCGTGGCGTTGAGGCTGGGGTTGGAGCCGCGATCCTCTTCCTCTTCCGCCAACACGGAAACCGGGCAGCCTTTATGATCCATTCCACTCCCCATCACATCCGAACTGGAGTCAGGAACCTAGGCTCATCAAATATCTTTTGTATGACGGATTGCTCACCACGGCTGAGGCATCTGCATCGAGGACAGGTTAGTTGAAATCCTTAGGCAGCCTCGGCAGCGGCATCACCGGAACGCCATCCTCGTTGAGGGACTCGACTTCTTCCGCAGTCGCCTCGCCATGCACCATCCGCTCTTCCGCTTCGCCCGAATGGATCTTCCTTGCCTCGTCCGCGAACCGGTCACCGACATAGGTCGACCGCGCCTCAACAGCTTCTCGAAGCTTGCGCAACGCTGCAAAAATTTCACGCTGGCGTTCAGGCCCAGGCGCTCTGCGCGATGGAACGGCTTCGCTGCGGCCGGACGCAATGTTCGGCGCCATGACAGCTTTTGCAACCGATGACGACCCACACGCAGGGCAGGAAAGCTTGCCGTCCGCCGACTGCGCGTCGAACTCGGCGCTGCCGCGAAACCAGCCTTCGAACTCATGCCCCTCGTCACAAACGAGCCTGTATTTGATCATGTGGCTACCTTTACAGCCGAACCAGCGTCTGCGAGCGCAACATCAAACGGCCGGTCATGCCGCAAGGATGGCACACGCTCCCGTGCCTCTTGAACTAGCCGTAAGTCTATATCAGCGAAGATAACTGAAGGCTGAACGCCCCCTTCAGCCAGGACTTCACCCCATGGCGACACCACAAGGCTGTGCCCATAGGTATCCCGGCCGTGTTCATGCCGCCCACCCTGGGCAGCAGCAAGAACGAAACATTCCGTCTCAATCGCCCGCGCGCGCAGCAAAGTATGCCAATGCGCCTCGCCAGTGACTTTGGTAAATGCAGCCGGCCCCGCGATCATAACAGCGCCCGCTTGCGCCAGAGCCCGGTGCAGCTGCGGAAAGCGCACGTCATAGCAAATGGTCATGCCCAGGCCGCCCCAGGGCAGCCTTGCGACGACGGCCTTTTCTCCCGCGCGGTAGTTCTTGCTCTCGCGATACGTCTCGCCACTCGGCAAGTCGACGTCGAACATATGGATCTTGTCGTACCGTGCCGTGACCTGTCCGTCCGGCGAAATCAAATAGGACCGATTGGCGATTTTGTCGTCCGAGACCTTTACGCCCATCGAGCCTATGTGCAGCCAAACATTTAGCTCCGACGCCAGCGCGCAAAATGCGGACAATCCGCTGTTGTTCTCTTCCGGTTCAAGAAGCGCGAACAAGCGTTCCCGCTCAAGCTCCATCAAGGTTGTGACTTCGGGTGTCTGAACGTAGGCCGCGCCACCTCCGGCGGCTTCGCGGATCAGCGCGGTGGCATCGGCGATGTTCCGGTCCACGTCCTGGCCGGAACACATCTGCACGAGCGCCGCTCTAAAGCGCGTTTCCACATTTGAATGGGCCATTGCAGCCTCACATCCTCACAAGCTCAGGTTGGCAGCCGCCGCCTAATGGTCTTAGGCACTACGCCCTAACAGGGAATCGAGTCGTCCCGCCCGCTCCAGCGCGTAAAGATCGTCACATCCGCCGACATGGTTCTCGTCGATCCAAATCTGCGGCACGGAGGTTCGCCCACCCGCCTTGGACGTCATCTCCTGGCGAACATCGGGAACGGACGCATCAACCTCGTTGAATGCCACGCCCTTTGACCGGAGAAGATCCTTCGCGCGGTGGCAAAAGCAGCACATTGATGTTGTATAGATAACGACGTTGGTCATCCGGATAAGTTACCTTCCCGCTGACTCATGCACAATCTGATGAATTCTGCCCCGAACACGGCACAAGTTTAGCGCCCAGCGGAAACATTCTCAAGGAAAACAACACTCAAGCCTCAACTGCGGAGAAGTCCGTCACCAGGGCTAGCACCAGTACATCAACCTGTGCCGCGCCAGCTTTCTTCAGCGCCCTGGCCGCCGACTGGCACGACGCACCCGTGGTGATAACGTCATCCACTAACAAGACCCGCCGGCCCGTGATGCCACTCGCCTTGGTCTCCGGCACAGCAAAAGCACCCCTGACATTAGCAGCACGTTCGGCTCGCGTGAGGCCGACTTGCGGCCGGGTTGACCTCGTTCGCACCAAGCTCGCTGGGGAATAGGGCACACCAGACGCCCGGCTGAGCGTCTGCGCCAACAAGCCGGACTGATTGAAGCGGCGTGACATGAGACGCCCCCGGCTCAAAGGCATCGGCACAATCACGTCGGCATCCTTGAGCAGCTCGCCGCCAGCCTCGAGCAAAAGGCGCGACAACAAATTTCGCAAATCATGCCCATCCGCAAATTTGAACCGGTGCACCAGGTCTCGCATCACACCGGAATAGTGAGCCACCGCCCGCGCCTTGTCATAAGAAGGCGGGTCCGCCGCCGCGGCAGCGGAGACCATGGTCCCGCCCGTGTCGTACGGCATGGGGATGCCTAGGCGATCGCAAAGCGGCGGCCGGATGAAATCAAGTTGAGACCAGCAGCCCGGACACAAGGCATCGTGGTTCGAAAGAGCCGTTTCGCAACCAAGGCAGACCGGGGGAAATATGAGGTCCTGCAGGCGTGACAGCCATCGACTGAGCAGAGAGGATCTGCGCGGCAAGGCCGCCGCACCACCCCTCTCGTCGTCCAAACCAAAATCTTCACGCATCTACACGGCCAATCAATCGTGATAAGCAGCGCCAGCAGCAGCTCCACCCTGAAAGTCTCACGCTAGAGTATGACCGCTCCTCGCATCTTTGATCCAGAGCTTTTGAACGAACGCCGCACCCGTGCCGCGCCAAACGCCGCAGCCCACGACTTTCTATTGGCTCACGTCGCCGAAGACCTTTGCGATCGGCTCGGCATCATCACCCGCGACTTTCCCGCCGCGTTGAACTTGGGTGCGCACACGGGCCTTCTGAGCCAGCGTCTAATCGGCACCAACGGCCTTCAAACTATCACAAGCTACGACCCTTGCGCCGCCCTGCTCGCGTTTTGCCCGGAACCCAAACGCCAGGGCAGCCTCGAAACACTACCCTTCGACCAAGACACCTTCGACCTGGTGTTCTCGGGCCTTTCGCTCCAATGGGTCAACGACCTGCCCGGAACGCTCATCCAAGCCTGTCGTAGTTTAAAGCCCGACGGCCTGTTCCTTGCCGCGCTCCTGGGCGGCGAAACACTCACGGAGTTGAGACAATCTTGGCTCGCCGCCGAAACCGAGATTAGCGGCGGCGCCTCACCGCGCGTGGCCCCGTTCGCCGATGTGCGTGATCTCGGCAACCTTGTCCAAAGAGCTGGTTTCGCGCTGCCGGTCGTCGACAGCAATATCCTCAACGTCACCTACGCCGACCCGATCGCACTCATGCGTGAGATCAAAGCCATGGGTGCCAGCAACATGCTGGCCGATCGGCGGCCGGTTCCGGTAAGCCGGTCGCTCCTCTTCCGGGCCGCCGAAATCTACGCCGAACGCTTTGCCCAGCCGGACGGCCGCATCCCCGCGACGTTTGAGATCCTCACGGTCACCGCCTGGAAGCCAAGCCCCAACCAGCCCAAACCCCTCAAGCCCGGCTCCGCCCAAGTCAGCCTCGCCGACGTGCTAAAGCCGAAAAATTAACTATCTTTGCGAGAATACTCTGTAGGCGCGCAATTAGCAGGCTATCCTGAGGTTGTAGAACAAATTAAGGTTAACACTTGATCGCGCACCAGCCGTATGATAAATTTCCTAAAAATCGGGCGATGCGTCAGTAGTCGCCCTATTCCGCCGTCAACTAACAATTCCACCAGCCAAAGAGATCGATCATGCAGGAAATCATCCGGGTTTAAAGTCCCGCTATCCTTGATCGTTGGGGCTCCAATCTTCCTGAGCGCCACGCCGTTAGCGGCAACCCAATCAAATCACGAAATCGCAAAAAGCGCGGCAGAGCCGATAGCAGATGTCGTAGCATTTCTGCTAACGCCTTTTATCGCGTTCTTTAGGTGCCTCGACTGTTCAGCTTGGGTTCTTGTGGCATCAACAATAGTTGCTGCTGTGATGGCCTTTCGTGGATTGCGCGAACAGCGAGCCATCACCAGGACAAGAGAAACGTTCGCCGCCGTAAGAAAAGATCTATGGGACGAGGACGTCCTCGACGCTCGACGTGAATTCAGCAACATCAAATTAGAAGTCAGGAATGGCAAATTTAACATTGCTAGGCTTGGCGAAGGCGTCGCCTCCCAGTCGAAGGAGCAAGACGACAACGACAAAATAGTCGACCCCAAAGTTACGCAGGCATTGGCACAGTCTCGCCCTGCTACAAATGAGGAAGATCTCCTCTCCACGCGAAAGCGCTACGTAAACAACATCCTCAACGATTTAGAAAACACCGCCCTGGGTATTAGGCACAATATCTTGGACGAAGAGTACTTATATCGTTGGATGCGGACGTCGCTGCTGGAAGACTGGGAAGTTCTCAGCCCATTGATCATTGCTTATCGCCAAGCAACAAAATGCCATACGCTATACATAGAGTTCGAAGGGCTCGCTGCAGCATGGGCCAATGAGCAATCATACGCCAACAAGCGAAGATTAGAGCCACCGAAGCGCGGCGTCTCAGTCACCTAGCCCAACAAATCCCGCAGCCAGGGGATAAGCGGCACGTCGGCTTCCGGCATTGCATAATCCGTGAGCCGCGCCGCGCGCACCCACTTCAGAGCCTGCCCCTCACGCGCCACGATCTCACCATCCCAGTTGCGGCACAGATAGAGCGGCATCAACAGGTGGAAGTCCTCGTAAGAATGACTAGCGAACGTGAACGGTGCCAGACACGTGTCGCAGACCTCAATCGAAAGTTCTTCCTCGAGCTCCCGGACAAGCGCCTGCTCCGGCGTCTCCCCGGCGTGAACTTTGCCACCTGGAAACTCCCACAGCCCCGCCATCGGCTTGCCTTCCGGCCGCTGCGCAATCAACACGCGATTGTCCCGGTCGACGAGCGCCGCCGCCGCGACGAGCACCATTGGCTTAGCCGTGTCCTGCAAACTCATCGGATCTAGATCGCCTCGCCGCGCAACAACTTCGGCACGTCACCTGTCAGCCCAGCCGCCTCTCCAACCAGCCAGCGCTTGACTGGTTGTGCACGGTCAACCAAACCCAGGCCTGCATCGCGAAGAGCGCGCAAAAGCGTACTGTCGTTGGAAAAGAGCGTATTCAATCCATCGAACGCCGCGGCCGACATCACGGAGTCGAAACGCCGCCAGCGCTCATAGCGCTCCAGGCACTGCCCCTGCCCAATGTCCAAACCCAGCCTGGCCGCATCCGCAATGGATTCCGTCAGCGCCGCGACATCACGCAAAGCCAAATTCACGCCTTGCCCGGCAATCGGATGGACGACATGGGCCGCATCACCAAGCAGCGCAACGCGTGGCGCGACATAAGACCGGGCAAGGTGCAGATCAAGCGTCCACGATTGCCTCGGACCGTCCACGCTGATCGCGCCCAACTTGCCGCCAAACCGCTTGTCGACTTCGGCATGAAACCCCTCATCATCAAGCGCCAGGATGCGATCGGCCTCAGCCGTTTCTTCGGTCCACGTAATGCACGACCGGTTACCTGGCCGCAAAGGCAGGATGGCGAACGGTCCAGACGGCAGAAAATGCTGAATTGCTTTGCCACCGTGCGCACGCTCGTGCGCGACAGTCGTTACAATCCCCTTCTGCGGATAGCGTCTTGTCACGCACGAAATATCAGCCAGAGCTCGAACCTGCGACGTGCGCCCATCCGCCCCGACAAGTAGCGAGGTGTGCACAGCGTCCCCGTTGGACAAATGCAGCGATAGCCCTGGTGGCTCTACCCTATAGCTTTGGATTTCGACAGGCGCGATGATCTCGATGCCGTCATGGTCTAAGACCAACTCGCGAAGAGCACGCTCCAAGTCGTCAGCCGGCACGATGTATGACCCTGGCTCATCTCCGTCGACGGCATTCTCATACGTCAAAAGAACAGGACGGACACCGGCGTCCAGCGACGAGTCTGTGATTTCAATCGACAATACCGGCTCAGCGGATGGCTCAAGCTCCGCCCAGACACCTAGCTGACCCAACAGGCGTTTCGAGGCAGCCGAAACCGCGAACGCGCGCGCTCCCCGCTTGCGATCATCCCCAACGTCAATGTGCCGGGTGTCGACAAGTGCCAGCCGCAGCTCGCCCCTCAACGCCTGCAGCAACCCGCCAGCCAAAGCGAGCCCGGCAAAGCTCGCGCCTGAGATCACCACATCATATCGCTTGGTTGCGTCCGAGCTGCCCATAGTAAGGCCGCCAACTCCTTGCTAGACAAAGACCAGGGTCCTTGAAACCTGCCGTCCAGATAGCACCGAAAGCAGCACGCGACCATGTCCTCTCCATCATCAAAGAACGCACAGTCAGCCGTGAAGCAACTTTTGACCGTGCTGGATTTGGAGCGGCTGGAAGATAACTATTTCCGCGGCACCAGCCCGCAGGAAGGCTGGCAACGCGTTTACGGCGGCCAAGTTCTGGGTCAAGCCCTTGTCGCCGGCGTCCGAACGATCTCGGAAGACCGGCCGGTGCATTCCATGCACGCCTACTTCCTGCTGCCCGGCGATCCGACGGTTCCCATCATTTATGAGGTCGAACGCACGCGAGACGGCGGCAGCTTCTCAACCCGGCGCGTTAAGGCCATCCAGCATGGCCGCACCATGTTCGCCATGAGCGCCTCATTCCACAAATATGAGGAGAGCTACGAGCATCAAGCTGAGATGCCGAAGGTACCCCCGCCCGAGGAATTGCCCAGCGCCGCCACCCTGGTCGAGAAGATGCTCGACAAGTTTCCTGAGAATATGCGGGCCTACTGGCAGCGCGAACGGCCGGTGGACATGCGCCCCGTCGACATCTCACGCTACTTAACACGCGAAAAAAGCGCGCCCGCTCAGTACGTTTGGATCCGAGCCAACGGCACCCTGCCGGACGATCTCAGCCTGCATCAATGCATCTTGGCCTATGCGTCCGACTTTACGTTGCTAGACACGGCTCTCATCGCGCACGGCAAGCTGCTTTTCGACAAAGACATCCAGCTGGCCAGCTTGGATCACGCCCTTTGGTTCCACCGCCCGTTCCGCGCAGACGAATGGCTGTTGTATGCACAAGAGAGTCCCAACGCAAATGGGGCGCGCGGGCTCTGTCGCGGCACCGTTTTTTCACAAGATGGCCGCCTTGTTGCCACCGTTGCACAAGAAGGACTCATCCGGCGCCGCGAAAACGCTTATGTGATTAAATGACGTGCAAGAAGGCTATTTTGCCTAGTTTTTGTGCACAAACAGCAGGCATTACGGGCCGCCCAGGTAACGCCTTATAAATTTTCACTCGCCTTTACAGCCGGTTATGCCCGCGCCTCAGAACTGGCACAGCTCTTGATCTCCTTCTCCGTCGATGACGCCCGCCAGCAGCGGCGCGTCACATTTGTAGTCGCGTCATAAGCCAAATATGGCGTCAACAGAATAAAGGAATAAAGGGGGTGCTCGGATGAAGTTAATTACCGCAATTATTAAACCCTTCAAGCTCGAAGAAGTGCGCTCGGCTCTCACCGACCTCGGCTTGCAAGGCATGACTGTTACCGAAGTCAAAGGCTATGGCCGCCAAAAGGGCCACACCGAAATCTACCGCGGCGCCGAATATGCCACCAACATGGTGCCGAAGGTGAAGATCGAGCTCGTCTGCGACGACTCGCTCGCCCCGCGGGTCGTCGAAACGCTGCAGCAGAGCGCCGGAACCGGGTCGATCGGCGACGGCAAGATTTTTGTCCTCGATCTCGTGAGCGCCATGCGGATTCGCACGGGCGAAGCCGACGGCGACGCGCTTTGAGCTTCAGGAGAAGAGTGAGAATGAAAAACAGGATCCTTGTTCCGGGCGCTGGCGTGGCCGCCGGCACGGCCGTAGCGGAAACCGCGCTGAGCGGATCGACGGCGCCCCAGGCCTGGCGCAGCGCCAGTTTCTGGCTGGTGCTGGGCAACCAGGTGCTGGCGGTGTTCGTGATGTCCGGGATCATGACCCATGGTGTGCCGATGCTGGTGGAGCGCGGTTTGTCCCGGGGCGAGGCGGGCACCGCGCTGTCGG
>JBGTSB010000035.1:0-32001 GCA_041940525.1 Hyphomicrobium sp. | reverse complement strand
GCAACGGTCCAGTATTCATCGCTTCGGAAGGCTTCAATCTCGGCTTCGCGGTCGCACACGAGCCGCAGGGCGACAGACTGAACGCGGCCCGCAGAACGCGCGCCTGGAAGCTTGCGCCACAACACAGGAGAGAGTGTGAACCCGACCAGATAGTCCAACGCGCGCCGCGCAAGGTATGCGGAAACGAGCGGCGTATCGATTTCACGCGGCTCCGACAAGGCGGCCATGATCGCCTGCTTCGTCACTGCGTTGAAGGCAACACGCTCCACGGTCGTGCCCTTCTTCAGAGCTTTCCGTTTCTCCAAGATCTGCAAGATGTGCCAAGAGATCGCTTCGCCTTCGCGATCAGGGTCGGTCGCGAGGATCAGCTTGTCCGCGCCTTTGACCGCATCAGCGATCTGCTTGATGATTTTCTGCGACTTGCTGTCGACGTCCCAGTGCATGGTGAAGTCGTTGTCTGGCTCAACAGAACCATCCTTGGACGGCAAGTCGCGCACATGGCCGTAAGAGGCCAGCACTTTGTAGCCAGAGCCCAGATATTTATTGATGGTTTTGGCCTTTGCGGCCGACTCCACGATGACGACGTTCATCTGCAACTTTCGAATAGAGCACGTCTTCGATTGACGAAGGTTTTTCGCTTCGCCGGCACCGGATTTCTGCAGCGCACACCGCGGGACCCAGCGGCGGCAGAACATGGGGAAGGAACAATGAACTGTCAAACGACAGTTCGCAGCAGGCGTTGAAAACTAGGAAAACGGAAGAAGAATCAGACCCAATAAGAAATTGGGCAGCTTTCACCAAGCTGCCCAACCAAAAATCTAAGGCGAAGGCGAGTTAGTCGCCAATAACACCTTCGAGATCTTTCATCGTTGCGCCAGCTTCTGCGAGCTTATCGCCCTGACACTGCTCGTCCAACTTCATAAGAAGCTCTTCAACCTTGGCAATCTTGTCATCGCCTAGCTTGTTTTCTTCAGCTTTCTGGGCGAGCGCGGCACCTTGTTCATTGCATTCTTCTGCACTGGCTGGAGCATCCGCCAAGGCGGCGCCCGACAGGCTCATGGCGAGCAGCACTGCGAGTGGGAGGCGTTTCATCATGGTTTCTCGTCCTTCCTGATGGTTCGCGCCTGCTTGGAAGACGCATCGCCCTGATCGGGGGAGAATGTGGCTCTTCCGGGGCCGGATAGGTCATTTAAGCTAGAAGCAGTTTGAACGGAACGTCCCAAGGCTAGGGCCGACGCCTATTCGGCGGCAGCAAGCCCCCGTGCCAGCGTTTCAATCGCCGGAAGAACCTCGTCGTAGCTGGAGACAATGATGTCAGGTTTCAGCTCGGACATCGGCGTGTCTGAGTAGCCAAACGTCACGCCGATGACCGGAACACCGGCTGCGCGGGCTGTATCAATGTCGGTTGCGGTGTCGCCCACCATGATGGCGCGCCGGGCATCGCCGCCGGCTTGCTCGATTGTCTGCGTCAAATGATCCGGATGAGGCTTCGACTTCATGGCCGCGTCGCGCCCGACAACCGCATCCAGCAGGGGATCCAGCCCGAGGGCTTCAATTAAAGCCTTGGAAAGATGCGCCCTCTTGTTGGTGCACACGCCAATTTTGGCTCCGCGCGCTTGTAGGGTCGTCAAGGTTTCGACCGCACCGGGATAGGGCCGACTCTCATTGGCGATGTTGTCCAGGTAATAGTCTAAGAACAGCGTCAACAGCCTGTCGACCTCCTTTTCGGGGAGGTTCTGCCCGCTGTGTTTCAGCCCATCCATGATCATAAACCGCGCACCTAGGGCGATCGCTGGCGCGATGACGTGCGCCGGCACCGGATCCAGCCCGATGTCGCTCAAGGCATGGTTGGCCGCGGAGATTAGATCAGGCGCCGTGTTAACGAGGGTGCCGTCCAGATCGAAAATGACGGAGAGATTTCGCATGAAGCGCTAGGTAGCCTCGCGCATGGTGACAGACAATGAACGCAACCGGAGAGTTGGCGTTCAGGTAGTGGATAGCTTGAAAGCCTATCTAAGCCAGCCTAGACAAAGGGTGAACCCCCTAAGCTGTGGAAACTCCCGGCCCGGAACATTTTTGCAATGCGCTGAAGTAGCCGGGACATTCAGTCATCGTTGTCTAAGCCGGTCAAACGGCTAAAGCCAATAGACACATGGAATAATCGAGCGATGGACCAAATCAACGCGCGGCTTGTGAAAACCCAAGCCTATATAAATGGCGCCTGGGTCGGCGAACCGGCTCTACCCGTGTTGGACAAAGCCACAGGGGAAGAACTCGCCAAAGTTCCAGACCTTGGAGCCAAAGACGCTGAGGACGCCATTCAGGCTGCCTATCGGGCCGGTCCGGCATGGGCGGCGCTGACCGGCAAGGAACGCTCCGTCATCCTGCGCCGCTGGTACGACTTGATCACAGATCATACCGACCAGCTGGCGCTGATCCTCACGCGCGAACAGGGCAAACCGCTGGCTGAAGCGCGCGGCGAAATCACGTACGGTGCCGGCTTCGTTGAATTCTTTGCTGAAGAAGCCAAGCGCATTCGCGGTGAAACGATCGGGAGCCCCAAGCCGGATGCGCGAATTCTCGTCCTGAAGCAACCCATCGGTGTCGTCGCCGCTATCACACCTTGGAACTTTCCAAACGCGATGATCACCCGCAAGGTGACGCCGGCGCTGGCGGCTGGGTGCACGGTTGTCGTCAAGCCGGCGGAAGATACACCGCTTTCGGCCCTGGCTTTGGCGGAGCTGGCTCACCAGGCCGGAATTCCGGCGGGCGTTCTCAACATCGTAACGACATCGAACCCGAAGGATGTCGGCGAGGCGCTGACGTCGAGCAATCTCGTGCGCATGGTCACGTTCACAGGCTCCACAGAGGTCGGCAAGATCTTGATGCGCCAGTCCGCGGATACGGTTAAACGCGTCGGAATGGAACTTGGCGGAAACGCACCCTTTATCGTCTTTGACGATGCCGACTTGGACAAAGCAGTGGTCGGCGCCTTAGCATCCAAATTCCGCAACGCTGGCCAAACATGCGTCTGCGCGAACCGCATCTACGTCCAGTCGTCGGTCGCTGATGAATTTGCAAAACGGCTTGTGGCGGAAGTCGAGAAGTTCACAGTCGGCCCGGGCACAGCCACAGGCACGACGCAAGGTCCGCTGATCAACGCTGATGCTGTCAAAAAGGTCGAGCAGCACGTCAAGGACGCGGTCGATCATGGTGCCAAGGTTTTGGCAGGCGGCAAGCGCCATGAACTGGGCGGCAACTTCTTCGAACCGACCGTTTTGACCGGCGTCACGCCTGAGATGCTGATTTGCCGGGAAGAGACGTTTGGCCCTGTTGCGCCGATCATCGCCTTCGAAGATGAAGACGACGTGATCCGCATGGCCAATGATACGCCGTTTGGCCTTGCCTCTTACTTCTATGCCCGAGACCTGGCGCGCGTCTGGCGCGTGGCAGAGGCTTTGCAATTCGGAATTGTCGGCGTGAATGAAGGTGTTGTGTCTAATGAGCTTGCACCCTTTGGTGGTGTCAAGCAGTCAGGTGTGGGACGGGAAGGTTCGCACCATGGCATCGAGGAATTTCTCGAAATGAAATATGTCATGATGGGCGGCTTGGATCGCTAGCGGCCTAAGGGGAGTTTTAATGAGTTTTGATCAGATGAAATTGGCAGCCGCGGAGCGGGCCCTTGAGTTTGTCGAGCCGAAGATGCGTCTGGGGCTGGGTACAGGCTCCACCGCGGCGAAATTCGTGGACTTGTTGGGCGCGCGCGTGCGCGATGGCCTGGACGTTGTCGCCGTGCCGACCTCCGAAGCAACGCGCGCTCAAGCAGCGGAGCTGGGCATTCCCCTAACCACACTGGACGAGACGCCGCTCTTGGACTTAACCGTGGACGGCGCTGACGAACTGGACGGCGCGCTACGGCTGATCAAAGGCGGCGGCGGCGCGCTTTTGCGGGAAAAGATCGTGGCAGCCTCATCCGACCGCATGGTCGTGATCGCCGACGTTTCGAAGAAAGTCGACACGCTAGGCAAGTTTCCCCTGCCTGTGGAAGTCGTCGAGTTCGGCGCGACGGCGACCCGCAACATGATCGAAATGCTCGCCAGCGATGCCGGTTGCACCGGTCTCGTGAAGTTCCGAAAGGACGCTGACGGCAATTTATTCAAGACCGATGGCGGAAACCTCATCGTCGATTGCTCGTTCGATAAGATCATGGATCCGGAAGGTCTGGACGACATCTTGAAGCTCATCCCGGGCGTTGTCGAAAACGGCCTATTCCTGGGCTTGGCGGACGCAGCCGTTCTCGCCGGACCCAACGGCATTGAGGTCCTGGAAGCGAATTACGGCGACGATGCCTTGCTTGAAGAGGCGTGAGCCAGACAGCCAAGCGAAAGTAGAAGATGTCTCAATACGACTATGATCTTATCGTCGTCGGCGCGGGCTCCGGTGGTGTGCGTGCCGCCCGCATTGCGGCGAACCACGGTGCGCGTGTCGCCATCGCTGAGGAGTATCGCTACGGCGGCACCTGTGTGATCCGAGGCTGCGTACCCAAGAAGCTGCTGGTCTATGCCAGCCGCTTTCGTGACGACTTCGAAGACGCCGGTGGTTTCGGCTGGAACGCGGACGTCCCGCAGTTTTCGTGGCCAAAGTTGATCTCCGCTAAGGATGAAGAAGTTGCTCGTCTAGAAAAGGCCTATCTGTCAAACCTCGAGAAGGCCGGTGTCACGACGATTTCCGATCGCGCCGAACTCACCTCCAACCACGAGGTTGTTCTGAAGACCGCAGGGCACAAAGTCACCGCGGAGAGAATTCTGATCGCGACCGGCGGGCGGCCATACTCAGGTAATGAGATCCCGGGCCTTGAGCACACGATCACCTCGAACGAAGCCTTTCACCTCAAGGATCGGCCAGACCGGATTGTCGTCTATGGCGGCGGGTATATCGCGGTCGAGTTCGCCGGGATATTCGCGGGGCTGGGAAGCCAGGTGACGCTTGTCTATCGTGGAGACTTGATCTTGCGCGGCTTCGACGAAGATATGCGCCGCGGTTTGCAGGATGCCATGACAGCACGAGGTATTCGCATCGTAACGAATGCAGAGATCTCCTCCGTCGAGAAGCAAAGCACCGGACTGAAGTGCGCGCTCACCAACGGCGAGGCGCTCAACGCCAGCCAGGTCATGTTTGCCATCGGCCGGAAACCCAACAGCGATGGTTTGGGCCTCGTGCACGCCGGGGTGGACGTCGATAAGAACGGCGCCATCGTCGTCAACGACAGGTCACGCACGTCAGCGGAGAACATCTTCGCGGTCGGTGATGTTACCGACCGCGTGAACCTTACGCCAGTTGCCATTCGAGAAGGCCACGCGTTCGCCGACAGCACCTACGGTAAAGACGGCTGGACGGTCGACTACGACACAATCCCAACGGCGGTCTTCTCGACACCGGAAATCGGCACGGTTGGCTTGCCGGAGCATACCGCACGGGAAAGGCTTGCCTCGATCGACATCTACAAGACGCAGTTCCGGCCGATGCGCAACATCATCGCTGGCCGTGACGAACGGACCTTGATGAAGCTCGTCGTTTGCGGGACGACGGGGCGGGTCTTGGGCTGTCACGTTCTAGGACCGGACGCGGCCGAAATAGTCCAGATGTCCGCGGTCGCCATCCGCATGAGCGCCACCAAACGTGACTTTGATGCGACCATGGCCCTGCATCCAAGCGCCGGCGAGGAGCTGCTCACCATGCGCGAAAAGTGGGTTCCGCCTGCGTGATGAAACCATTCCAGCAACCGCTGACTTGCGCTCCCAACTGCCGGGTGGTTATGTCCCGCGCGGTTCATAATGGTTGGGGCGCATGGAACGCTTAAAAGATAAAATTGCACTGGTGACCGGAGCTGGCGCGGGAATTGGCCAGGCTATGGCCTCGCTGTTCGCGGGCGAGGGTGCACACGTATATGTGACGGATGTGGACGCGGGACGCGCAGAGGCCGTCGCGCAAGAGCTGCGCGATCAGGGGTTCTCGGCCACGCCGGCGGCGATGAACGTTTCACTCGGCCAGGACGTCACGGCAGCCATGCGGTTGGTGGATAACGAGCACGGCAAACTCGACATCCTCGTCAATAACGCCGGTCTGAACGTGCGCGGAGACTTCCGCCATATGTCGGATGCGGACTGGACCACGATCCGCGAAGTCAATTTGGACGGCGTCGTCCGCGTTGCACGCGATGCTTTTGAGTTGTTGCGCAAGTCGGGCAATGCTTCGCTCATCAATGTCGCCTCCATCATGGGACATCGCGGGTTGCGGCAGCTGGCCGGCTACTCCGCCACCAAAGGCGCCGTACTGGCGCTATCGAAAGCACTGGCGGTGGAATACGCGCCTTTCGCGATCCGGGTTAACGCGCTCGCGCCAGGATTTGTTGAAACCGCGCTGACCGAGCGGGTCTTGCGGAACCCGCATTTCCATAAGGCGTTGCTTGATAGAACGCTGATGAAGCGGTTCGGCACCGGCGAGGATATTGCGCTGGCGGCGCTGTTTCTCGCTTCCGACGACAGCCGCTATGTCACGGGGACAGAATTGGTGGTTGATGGTGGAATGACAGCTGGCGTCTAGCCACTGACAAAATTACGGCTGACAAGTGCCCGTCGACCTAGCAATTGCCGAGAGCTGCCGATGCAAACGAAGCGAAGCGCAAGCCAACCCAGAACGGTTTTCAGCGCCGTGCGCCGCCGATCCGCCGGAATGGCAGTTGTCGCCACGCTTTGTCTAGGACTGGCGCCTTTTGCTTCACCCGTTCGGGCTGACACCTACAAGATCGATCCCGACCACACCGAGGTGCGGTTCACTTGGGACCATGTGGGCATGTCGCGCCAAGGCGGCCGTTTCACGGATGTCGAGGGCACTTTGGAGTTTGACCCTGTCAATCCAGGATCAAGTTCCATCCAGGCAACGATCAAGGTTGCAAGTATTTCGACCGGTGTTGAGAAGCTCGATGAGCACTTGACCCGCTCCGGCGAATTCTTCGACGTGCACGCGCATCCCAACATCACCTTCCGCTCAACGAACGTTGCGCCAACCGCCGGCAGGACAGCGCACGTCACCGGAAACTTGTCGATGAACGGCGTCACGAAGCCTGTCGTCATGCAAGTCCGCTGGAACTTCGCCGGCGATCACCCCTTGGGCGGCATCAATCCGGTCTACCAGGAAATTTATGTCGTTGGATTTTCAGCCACGACGCGGATACGGCGCAGCGATTGGGGCCTGTCACGCACGGTTCCGTTTATCTCCGACGAACTGAGCATCACGATCGAAACGGAGCTACACCGCACGCAGGTGACCACTCCGCCGTTGCCGTCGGATGAGTCAAGTCAGCCTGGGCTTTCAGTGCCAACACCTGGCGCTTCGGTAGCGCCTCCAGAACAGCCGGGCGTTGCACCACTGCCACCAGCGAACGGCGGCCCGCCGCATGCCGCGCAACCCGGCGAGCCGCCAGAGACCGCTGTTGAGGATCTTGCTCCTGATACGGCCACTGGAGGCAGCAGCCCTTCCTATCCAGGCTACGAGGGTAGTGCTGGAGGCACTGCGGCACCAGGTCCGGGCACGACACGTGAGCCGTTAGAGCCCCTCGACGGTTTCAGCAACTAACGCGTCCACAACCTGGTTTAGAGCCTCCTGTTGGCTGGATCCAGCTTTCAGCGCAGCGTTGAAGACTGCGAGCTGCCGGTCAGCCCCGGTGCCGCGCTCGACGATCGTGCGCGCGTGAGCAACTTCTTGCTCACAGCCTAACGCGGCTGCGTCTGGCGCCAACAACTCCAGGAGTTCGTCAATAAGAACTGGGAAGGGGACCAAGTCTCCCTTGCCGAAATCGAACAGTGTGTCTTGCACGCCGTAGCGCTGGGCGCGCCAGCGGTTCTCCTCCAGCAGCAGCAAAGGATAGCCGCGCCATCTTAAGTTCCCGATCCGCAGCCGATACAGCATGCGCGCGATGCAGACGTAGAGCGCCGCGATCGTCATGGCATCATCAAGCCGGGTGCACACATCGGTAATCCGCAACTCGACCGTCGGAAACCGAGCGGATGGGCGAACGTCCCACCAAATCTTGGTGGCATCTTCAATGACGCCGCCACGAACGAGGACGTCGACCGTTCGGTGAAACTCGCCCCAGCTATCAAACTTCCCCGGCAGACCGGAGCGGGGCATCTCGTCGAACACACTCAGGCGGTAGCTCTTCAAGCCAGAGTTTTCGCCCTGCCAGAACGGCGATGACGTCGACAGCATCAGCAGGTGCGGCAGGAAATAACGCATCTGGTTCATGATATCGATGCGCAGCTCGTCGTCTTCGATGCCGACGTGAACGTGCATACCGCAAATCGCCAGCCGCCGGCCCACGCCGGCCAAGTCCCGCGCCAGGGCCTGATACCGCTCCTTGTGCGTGGTCTCCAGATCGCTGATTTTCGCGAACGGATGCGTAGAGGACGCAATCGGCGCCATGCCATGTTTGAGCGCGGCGGCGGCGATGGCCCCGCGTAGCTCGGCTAGATCCTTGCGGGCGTCCGAAAAAGTCCGGGCGACGTTCGTCCCAATCTCAACCTGGGATCGGAGAAATTCGGGGCTGACCCGCCCGCCGAGTGCCTCCTCCAGCTCCGACATCATGGCTTCCGGCGCCGGCTTCAGACCACGGGACTGCTTATCGACGAGGTGGTATTCCTCCTCGATGCCAAATGTGAAGCTGGGCTCGGCGATCTTCATGCTTTCCTGTCGCACGTCCACCATTAAAGGGCAAAGCCGGAAGGGCAGCTGGGCCCTTGGAAACCTGGCATCAAGCTCTTACGTCCCTCGCGTAAACGATTGGCAACGAAACCAGTTGTCATTGTTTGCGAAAGTCCGGAGCCTGCCCTATAAGGCGGTCAATACTGAAATACGTAAAATCGCTGATGCAACCTGATACAGCTGTGTGGCGTCAGACTATGAGAATACTCAGCACTCACTCAAATTCGTCTGTCTAAGAAAGGCCAGAACAAACCTATGCCTTGGAGCAATCAAAGTGGCGGCGGCAACAATGGCGGTCCATGGGGGCAGGGCCCTGGATCTGGCGGCAGTGGCGGCGGAAGCGGCGGCGGCGGTCAACCGCCCGATTTGGAAGAAATGCTAAAACGCAGCCAGGATCGTATGAAACAAGTTATGGGCGGCTCGGGTCTTCCCGGCCCGCTGTTATTCCTCGCAGGCGCGGCCGCCATCGGCGTGATCGTCTGGAACGCTTTCTTCTTCCAGGTCGCCACACAGGAGCAGGGGATTGTTCTCCGTTTCGGCGAATATAACCGGTTTGTTGGCCCCGGCCTGCATTTCCGCTTCCCGTATCCGGTCGAAGAGGTGATGAAGCCGAAGATTGAACAGGCGAACATCGAGAACATTGGCGTTCGCGCCGGGATCTCCAGCTCAACTTCGATTGCGCGTGACGCCCGCGATGAAGGCTTGATGTTGACGGGCGACGAAAACCTCGTGGACATGGGCTTCGTTGTTATCTGGAAGATCAAGGACGCCGAGAAGTACCTGTTCAAGATTCAAAACCCAGACTCGACGGTTCGTGAAGTCGCCGAAAGCGCCATGCGCGAAATCGTAGGCAAATCCGAAATTCAGCCGATCCTGACGCAGGCGCGCCAGAAGACGCAGACCGACGTTCGCACGCTGATGCAGCAGATTCTGGACAGCTACGAAGCTGGCGTTGAAATCGTCGAAGTGAAGCTGCAGAAGGTGGACCCGCCGGCCGAAGTCATCGACGCCTTCCGCGACGTTCAGGCTTCGCGAGCCGACAAGGAGCGTTTGCAGAACGAAGCGTTCGCTTACGCCAACAAGGTCGTGCCCGAAGCGCGCGGCCAGGCCGAGCGCATCTTGCAAGCCGCCGAAGCCTACAAGCAGCAAACGGTTGCCGAGGCTCGCGGTCAGGCCGACCGCTTCAAGAAGATCTACACGCAGTACCAAAAGGCCCCGGAAGTCACGCGTGAACGTATGTTCCTGGAAACGATGGAACGCGTGCTCGGCCGGACGGACAAGATCCTGCTCGACAGCAAGGCCGGTTCCGGCGTCGTGCCGTACCTTCCGCTGGATCAGCTGCAGAAAAAGTCATCAGAGGGAAATAACTAAACCATGCGTGTCTTTCTCGTAATTCTGGTGATCTTGATTGGCGCGGCTGCCGCCGCGCTTTACAGCGCCGCCTTTATCGTGCGGCAGGACCAGCAGGCGCTGGTGCTGCGCTTCGGCCAGCCACAGCAGCCCTTGCGCTCCAATCCTGGCCTGCATTGGAAAATGCCGTTGATTGATACGGTCGAATATTTCGACAAGCGCATCCTCGACATCGAGCCGGAGACGCGCGAGTTGATCGCATCCGACCAGAAGCGGCTGATCGTGAACTCGTTCGCGCGCTACCGGATCGTCAATCCACTGCTGGTCTATCAGCGTGTGGGCGGCGAGCGCGGTATCAACTCGCGCCTGGAACCGATCATCGAATCTGCTCTGCGCCAGATTCTGGCGTCGTACACGTTCTCTGACGTCGTGCGTGATAAGCGCGAAGAGATGATGAAAGAGATCGCCGCGCAGGTGAACCAGGAAGGCAAGAACTACGGCGTTGAGATTGTGGACGTCCGCATCAAGCGCGCCGACTTGCCTGAGCAGAACTCAAAGAGCGTGTTCGACCGGATGCGCGCCGAACGTCAGCGCGAAAGCGCCGAGTTCCGCGCTGAAGGCTCCGCCGAGGCGAACCGCATTCGCGCCACGGCGGAACGTGAAGCGACGATTATCAAAGCCGAAGCCACGCAGAAGTCTGAACAGCTGCGCGGTGAGGGCGATGCTCAACGCAACCAGATCTTTGCTGAAGCGTATGGGCAGGACCCAGATTTCTTTGCTTTCTACCGCTCCATGCAGGCCTATGAGGCTGGGCTGAAGGAAGAAGGCACACGGCTTGTGATCTCGCCGGATTCTGCCTTCTTCAAATACTTCCAGAATCCGCTTGGCGGCCGGGCTCCCGGCACGGGCAGCTCGGGCACAAGCACGACGCCATCGCCCGCGTTGCCATGAACGATCTGATCGTCGGGCTGGGACTGGTCTTCGTCATAGAAGGCCTGATCTGGGCACTGGCGCCAAATGCTGCGATGGGGTTTTTGAAAGCCGCCGCCAGCACACCTCAGGGCACCTTGCGTGCATATGGATGCGCCGCCATGGCTGGCGGCGCACTTTTGGTTTGGCTTGTACGCGGCTAATCGTTGACAGGCACGGCGCAATCCCCAAAGTCTGCTAAAAAGAGAGACCCGGCGCGGCACACTTGGCCGGGGGAATGAGGAGACGGGGATGAATCCGCACACGACCAGCTTCACGGCCACGCGGATCTCGCTTATCGCCCGCTTCGTGTGCACCATTATCGTGGCAGCGCTTTTGGTTCCCGGCGCAGCTGACGCGCAGCGGCGCCAGCCCGCGGGGCTGCCTTCCGTCGCTGAACTCGCCGACAGTCTGACCGACGCAGTCGTCAACATCTCGACGACCCAGATCGCCAAAGGTCCACAAGGCGTGCCAATGCCGAAGGTGCCGAAAGGGTCCCCGTTCGAAGATCTGTTTGAGGACTTTTTCTCCAAGCGTGGTGAGCCGACGCCTTCGGAACGGAAGGTCTCGTCTCTCGGTTCCGGCTTCGTGATCGATGGAGAGCTTGGTCTCGTCGTCACCAACAATCACGTCATCGACGGCGCTGACGAAATCTACGCCAACTTCCACGACGGCTCGAAGCTCAAAGTCGAGAAGGTGCTTGGGACCGATACAAAAACCGATTTGGCGCTTCTGAAGGTCAAGATCCCAGACAACAAGAAGATTGCGTCCGTGCCATTTGGTTCATCCGAAGACCTAAGAGTTGGCGACTGGGTGATGGCCATCGGCAACCCGTTTGGCCTTGGTGGTTCGGTGACGGTCGGCATCATCTCGGCCAAACAGCGCGATATCAATGCCGGCCCTTACGACGAGTTTCTGCAGACCGATGCCGCGATCAACAAGGGCAACTCAGGCGGACCGCTGTTCAACATGAATGGCGAAGTCGTCGGCGTGAACACGGCGATCATTTCGCCGACCGGCGGCTCCATTGGTATCGGGTTCGCTATTCCCTCCGACACGGTTACGGCCATCATCAGCCAGTTGCAGAAATTCGGGAAAGCCAGACGTGGATGGCTCGGCGTGCAGATCAGAACTGTCAATCAAGACGTTGCCGAACGGCTTGGCGTGCCAGCCAACAGGGGTGCCCTTGTCGCCGCCGTCACTAAGGATAGCCCCGCGTCGCGCGGCGGTCTCCAGGTCGGCGACATTATCATGTCTTTCGACGGCAAGGAGGTCACGGCCATGCGTGGTCTACCGCGGCTTGTCGCTCAGGCGCCAGTGGGCCGGGCAGTCGAAGTCAAGGTGCTGCGCAAGGGACAAACGGAAACGGTTCAAATCGAAATCGGACTGCTCAATGAAGATGGATCAAGTGAACTCGCGCAGTCCAAAAAAGAAAAGAAGAAAGCCGAGGAGCCCCCGGCTGACGACGGCACAAAGCGCAACGACGACGGAAGTCTGGCCACAACTTCCGTTCTTGGCATGAAACTGGCGCCAGTGACCCGGACGGTGCGCGAACAGTTCGGACTGCGAGACAATACCAAAGGTATCGTCGTGACCGACGTGGACGCGGCGAGCCCCGCCGCCAAAAAGAATGTGCAAGCGGGCGACGTCATCGTCGAAGCTCAGGAGATGCAGGTCATCACTCCGGAAGATCTGGCCGACCGTATAGAAACCATCAAGAAGGCTGGTGGAAACACCATTTTACTCTTGATAGAAGATGCGCAGGGCGAAGTCCGTATGGTTTCGGTGCCATTCTAGGCTGCTGGCCGTCTAACGTTCATCAAGGTCTCGCGGGACCCGCAGACGATCATAACCGCGGTTCGCCGCTTCGTAGAATTGGGAAGAGTTGCTTTGTCAGACCGTACCAGCCTCCTCGATACGATTGCCGATTTCGTAACGCCCATTCACCGGGAAGGGACACCTTTCATCGCCGCGGGAGCCGTCGTGACGCTTCTGCTGTTATGGCTCTGGTCCCCGATTGGCTGGATCGCAGCTTTGATCACGATCTACATCGCCTACTTCTTCCGCGATCCCGATCGCGTCGTCCCGTTGCGCGAGGGTTTGATCGTCTCCCCAGCGGACGGGAAAGTCTCGGCGATTGAAACAGTCACGCCGCCATCGGAGCTCGGTCTCGGCGATGAACCGCGCGTGCGCGTCTCGGTTTTTTTGTCCGTCTTCGACGTGCACATCAATCGCGCCCCCGTGGCTGGCAAGATATCCAGATCGCATTACTTTCCAGGCGCGTTCATGAATGCTGCACTCGACAAAGCGAGCGAGGAGAACGAACGCCGCTCGCTTGTGATTGACATGGCGTCAGGTGAACAAGTCGGCGTTGTGCAGATTGCTGGTCTTGTAGCCCGCCGCATCGTGACGTTCGCGCGCGAGGGCGACAGCGTTGGAATCGGTGAGCGGTTCGGTTTGATCCGCTTCGGCTCTCGCGTCGACACGTATCTGCCACCAGGCAAGACGGCTATCGTCGCAGTCGGCCAGCGCGCCGTCGGTGGCGAAACCATCCTCGCCGACCTGCGCTCGGATGAAGCGGAGCGGGAAGCGCGGCGAACCTAGACAGGCGATTGGCTATACAATAGCCGGCCGTCAGGTCCGACCGCGATATTGTGATGATTATGAGAGAATCATAAGAGTCCGTCGTAGTCGTTTTATGACGGCATGATAAGTGTCTGGCGTTGTGAAGAAATTCTCAGGGTTCAGGAGCGCGTGTCATTACGAATACTTGCCAATTAATTGGCAATCATCACGTGTAACGATGCACCCTTTCTGCTGGGTGAATTATTTTCAATGATTGCAAGGTCTTGAGGTTGCCTGCGAAGGCATCTCCAGCTTGACTGAGGCAGCAAGTCGCGGCACTTTCAGCCCGAGGAAACAGCTTGCTGGCGCGACCGGAGTTTCGTCGGCGGGACAATCTCAAAAGCGAGGTGCATCGTCTTTCATCCAGGCCCGTTGGCTTGGCCGGACGTGTCTGTGCCGCCGCTACATTGCCAGACGTTAACGCGCTGGCACTGGCGGCGGATGAGCAAGATGGATATGTACGTCAGCGCGGCGGCAAACGTCGCGTTCAATTGGAAGAACGCCCGTCAAACGGGAGGCGGTGCGCTAGGGAGGTCATTGTGCATCGACGACTATCGAACTTGAAAGTATCCGCAGCCGCGATCCGGGTGAGCGCACTGAAGCGTGTGTTGCCGGCAGTCTTGGCCCTGGCCGCAATGGCTGTTGCGCCATTTGCACCGGCATCCGCGCAGGAGGCGCAAAGCAGCAAGCTTGGCTTGGAGTTGAACAAGCTTGAACCGCAGGACAAGAACTGCCGCGCATATCTCGTCGTCACCAACGAAGGCGACACCGTCTATGAGGCCTTCAAGCTTGATCTCGTGATGTTCGGGCCGGATGGGGTGATTGGAAAACGCTTCGCATTGGATCTTGCGCCGATCAAAGCGGACAAGAAAACCGTGAAGCTGTTTGATCTCGACAATGTCGCCTGTGATCAGGTCGGCAGCTTCCTCATCAACGACGTCATGGAATGCAAAGCTGGTGCGGCCGAAGCTGATGACTGCCTTAGCCATCTGTCTTTGTCGTCCAAAGGCGAAGTGAAAATCACAAAGTAAGCAAAAGCAGAAATAGGGAAGTAACAGCGTGGACCCGAACGCCGCAGGTGAAATTGTAAACCATTCGTCGCACATCTCGTTGTGGCCCTTGATCATGAATGCCGATCCAGTGGTCAAGGCGGTGATGGCAGGCCTGGTGCTGGCTTCGGTGGCATGCTGGGCCATCATCTTTGAAAAGGTGATCCGCTTGATGAAGCTCTCAAGCGACGTCAAGAAGCTCGAAGCCGCGGCCAAGGGCGACACACCGCCCACCCGCGGCTTCGTCCGCCGTTTGCTGGCCGCCGCCGAGGACGAGCATGCCCACGGCTCGACGAATGAAGGCCGGTCGGAAACGCGTGGCCGGCTGGAACGCGCGATGCGCACGGCCATGCGCTCCGAGCTCCATCGCTTGGAAGTCGGTTTGCCGTTCCTGGCAACGATCGGCTCTGCTGGCCCGTTCATCGGATTGTTCGGCACCGTTTGGGGCATCATGAATTCGTTCACAGCTATCGCGACCCAGAAAGACACCAGTCTTGCGGTTGTCGCCCCCGGCATTGCTGAAGCGTTGTTCGCGACAGCACTTGGTCTGGCCGCTGCCATTCCCGCGGTCGTTGCCTACAACTCAATTTCCGTGTCGCTGGGACGCTCGGCCAACCGCGGAACGACCGCGATTGCAGGCCTTGCCAGGCTCTTCGTCAACGGCGGTGCATCACGGACTGCAACATCGGGAGTAGCCTAGTATGGGCATGGGCGTAGCGGGCGGTGGACCGTCCGCAAACGACGACGAGGAAATGACCTACAGCCCCGTGGCTGAGATCAACATCACGCCAATGGTCGACGTGATGCTGGTGCTGTTGATCATCTTCATGGTGGCGGCGCCGTTGATGGTCGCCGGCGTTCCTATAGAATTGCCGAACACGTCAGCCGCAAAAGTCAGCCAAACCAAACGCCCGATGGTCGTCACGCTGACCGCGGAAGGCCAAACCTATATCCGTGACGAAGAAGTCCCGCGCTCGACACTCGTCAACCGCTTGCGGCAGATACGCGCCGAAGAAGGCGACATGGTTGTCTACGTCCGGGCCGACAAACGCAGCGCTTACGGCGATGTGATGGAAATCCTCGGCCGTGTCGGTGAGGGCGGCTATCCGCGCGTGTCCTTGCTTTCCCAGCCGAAACAGACGGCACAGGCGCCGGGTAACTAATCGATGATGCTGCGCGTTGCCATGATTGTTATGTCCTTCGCCATCCATGGCGCGTTGGCCTATGTGTCCATTAACCGGGATACATCGTCAACGAGCGCGATGTCGTTTGAAGAAGGCACCGGCAACGATGCTTTCCTAATCGAAAACGGTATCGGCATCGAGGGCTTCATTCAGGAAGGTGAGGCGTTAGAGACGGTCGAGGCCAACGAACAAATCGCGCCGGTCAGCGTGGCCAGGCCTCAGCTTGAGGAAATCAAACCCGTCGAAGAAGCACGTGAGCTTCCCGAAGAGACCGAGATCATCCAATCCATTAACGGGCCAGAGCAGGAGGCGATCCCTGTTCCCGACGAAAAGCCCGAGGAGGTTCAGCAAGCCCAAGTAGCGACATTGGAGCAACTGGAACAGCCGACGCTCGCGTTGGAAGAACAGCGCGCGGGCGAAAAGCAAGAAGGCGGAGGTGACCCTGCTGCCCGGCGCGAGTACCTCGGTCAAGTCATGTCAAAGGTAGAACGTTCGAAGGTCAATCCGCGTTCGAGCCTGACGGGCACCGTGCTGATCCGCTTTGCGGTTGCGGCAACGGGAGAGCTGATTTCCAAGGAAGTGGTTTCCAGCTCCGGGTCAAGCAAGCTCGACAATGCAGCGATCGCTTCGTTGGAGAAGGCAGCGCCCTTCCCGCCGTTCCCAAAGAACCTCGGCTTGGACAAGATCGTAGAAGTCATCCCATACCGGTTCACGATCCGGCGCCGCTGATCTGCCGCTGCCATTTAGAGCGGAACCGAGATTACCGCGCGCAAGCCACCCATCGAGCTCTCGCCAAGCTTGATGTCGCCGCCATGGCTCTTGGCGATGTCTCGGGCAATAGCAAGGCCCAATCCAGTGTTGCCGCCGCTATCTTGATTGCGAGCGCGATCAATCCTGTAGAACGGCCGGAACACGTTGTCCCGCTCCTCGGCTGGGATGCCAGGGCCATCGTCGTCGACCTCGACCCGCAACCAGCCGCCTTCGGTCGCGGCACGAACGATGATCCGGTTGCCGAAACGCGCCGAATTGGAAACGAGGTTCATGACCGCGCGCTTGAAGGCCTGCCGTTTCAGGGGAAGCACTAGATCGCCTTTGCGCTTCTTGCGCCGGATCTGCAGCTCGATCTCTTTTCCGTAGATCTCCGCGTCATCGCAAATCTCTTCCAGAAGTTCTCGCAGGTTCGTGTCTTCGGCTTCCTCACCACCGTCACCCCTGGCAAAGGCCAGGTAGTCTTCCAGCATTTGCTGCATTTCCTTGACGTCCGACTGCAAGGACTGAACTTCCTCCGTGTCTCCCAGGAACGCCAGCTCCAGCTTGAAGCGCGTGAGAACGGTCCGTAGATCGTGACTGACTCCGGCCAGCATCGTCGTGCGTTGATCGACGTGCGTTGTGATGCGATCGCGCATTTCGGCAAAAGCCAGGGCCGCTTGGCGCACCTCGCGCGCGCCGCGGGGGCGAAACCCCTCCGGTACGGGACGGCCCTTGCCAAATGCATCGGCGGCTTCGGCGAGCTTTAAAATCGGCCGGATCTGGTTGCGCAAAAAGAGGATGGCGACGGTGAGCAAGATCACCGACGAGCCCACCATCCAGTAGAGAAATATATGAGACTTGGAGGCGTAGGTCTGACTGCGTGTAGCAAAGAAGCGCAAAATGGCGCGGTCATGCTGAACGCGAATCTCAACTGTCTTCGAACGCCCGACAGTGTCGATCCAAAATGGCTGCCGCACGAACTTCCTGATCTCACGCGACAGCGCCCGGTCCAGAAAATCGAAGAACGGTTTGGGACTGGCAGCCGGAAGATCGCCAGCTGGTAGAATGCTCATGGAAAGATTGAGCTTCGAGCGTGCCATGTTGGTCAGCTCTTCAAGCTGCTTTTCGCCGTGGGTCTGATCGTAGACCTCGATAAGCGCGGCGATGTCCCGCGCCGTGGCCTCAGACAAGCGGCGGGTTACCGCCTCCCAGTGGCGCTCCATGAAGACAAAGGCGATAACGCCTTCAAGAACGACAATCGGCGCGATGATGATGATCAAAGCACGCGCATAAAGTCCTTTGGGGAGAAGGTCGGCGATCCAAGACGAAAACGACTGCCAGCCGGAGCGGAGCCATCGCAGTACCTGCCCAAGGTTGCGGGCGGCACGCGCGTAGTCGATGTCCGGTACTGAAACCATGCGCAAGCGAAACCCTAGTCGGTGTAAAGGATGTATCCCTTACCACGGACCGTTTGTAGATAGACGGGATTGGAAGGGTCGCTTTCGATTTTCCGCCTCAAGCGGTTAATCTGAACGTCAATGGCGCGTTCGCTCCCAGTGCTATCATCACTGGCAAGTTCATGCCGCTGCACGGGTACGCCGCGGCGCTGCGCAAACAAGCGCAACAGATCGCGCTCCCGTTCGGTCAGCTTGATCGTCTCGTCCTCGCGCTTGAGCTCGCCGCGTGAAATGTAAAACACGTAAGGCCCCATATGCGCTTCGTCCGCGCAGCCCGTCACCTCTTGGCCCCGCTTGAGGATATTGCGCAACCGCAAGAGCAGCTCGCGCGGTTCAAAAGGCTTTGGGACGTAGTCTTCCACCCCGATCTCAAGACCCTCGATGCGATCCTCAGCCTCGGAGCGCGCGGTGAGCATGCAAATCGGCAAGCGTGTCGTCGCCTTCAACTCGCGCGCAAGATCAAGGCCGCTCTCGCCCGGCATCATGATGTCCAGCAGAATAATGTCGAACGACAGACCGCGCATGGCCGAGCGCGCGGCGGCAGCATCCTGGGCTGTTGTCACGCGGAAGCCTTGTTCAAAGAGATAACGCGCGAGCAGGTCGCGGATCTTGTGGTCGTCATCAACGATCAAGACATGCGGAGCATCATCGGGCAGCGGTTCGCGTGGTGATTTGGCCATCGCACTCATGGCTTACGCCTCACAGTTTATTATTCCAGGCCGCTGATATCAGGCAGACCGATCAGACTTTCGACCCGGGCCTGATCCGGCTCCGCGATCATGGCCAAAAGAAAGCGCAGGGTTGCTTTTTCGGCATCTGCGCCAGCTTTCTCCAGTGCGGCCTCAATGCGCCGGGCCTGCAGCCCAGTCAATTTCTCACTGAGACGCCGGCCTTTCGCGGTTGCGAACAAGAGCCGTTCTCTCCGGTCTTCCGCACCTTCCCGTTGGGCGATAAAGCCCTCATCAATCAGTTGTTTTAGGACACGCGCGAGGCTCTGTTTAGTGATCTTCAAGATGTCGAGAAGCTGAGCCACTCGCAAACCCGGATTGCGGCTGACAAAATGCAGGACGCGGTGGTGTGCACGTCCAAAACCAAACTCTTCCAGCGCCGCGTCGGCGTCCCCGGTGAAGTCGCGATAGGCGAAAAACAACAGCTCAGCGCACGCTATGGCACCCGGGCGGATAGGAGGCCCGGCGTCTTTCTTTGAGCCCACCGGCGCGCTGGAAACAGATGCTGAGGTTATGTCAGTCATGTTGACATATTTGCCGCCGATTGATACTCGTGGCAAGTCATTTCGCGCCGGAGAGGAGGGCAGTCGCAGGCTGTTACCCCTGCGGTCCTCGCAGGCCGCAGCCGGCAGGTTTGTGCGCCTAGAGCAGCCCACGGCGCGCCTCGTGACGGACAACACCAACGCTTTTCATTGCGCGGTCCGCGGAAGGAACCGAACCATGGCCGATACCAGACCTTATCATGACCGTGACGGGTTCATCTGGATGGATGGCAAGCTTGTGCCCTGGCGCGAAGCGAACACGCACGTGCTGACACACGGGCTGCACTACGCCAGTTCGGTATTCGAGGGCGAGCGCGCCTACGGCGGAGAAATTTTCAAGCTTACCGAGCACAGCGAGCGCCTGGTCGAGGGTGGCCGCATCATGGATTTTGAAATCCCGTACTCGGTGGCCGAGATCGACGCCGCCTGCCGGGAAGTCGTGAAGGCAAACAATCTGACCGACGGCTATATCCGGCCGATTGCCTTTCGGGGCAGCGAAATGATGGGCGTCTCCGCTCAGAAAAACCAAATTCACTTGGCGATCGCGGCATGGAACTGGGGATCTTATTTTCCCATGGAGCAGCGTCTCCAGGGCATCAAGGTTACGCACGCGAACTATCGCAGGCCTCATCCCGAAAGCGCGCCCTGCAAGGCAAAGGCGGCCGGGCTGTACATGATTTGCACCCTAGAAAAGCACCGTGCCGAGCGTGAGGGCTTTGCTGACGCATTGATGTTGGACTACCGCGGACAGGTTGCCGAATGCACGGGTGCCAACATCTTCTTCATCGCCGATGGCCGTATCCACACGCCTACACCGGACTGCTTCTTGGACGGCATTACACGGCGAACAGTCGTTGGCTTGGCCAAAGCACGCGGCTACGAGGTGATTGAACGTGCCATTATGCCGGAAGAACTTCCGAAGTTTTCCGAGTGCTTCCTGACGGGAACAGCTGCTGAAGTCACGCCGGTGGCCCAAATCGGCGATGTTGTCTACAAGCCCGGCAATATCTGCGAGCAGATGATCAGCGACTACACGGCATGCGTTCAGCCAAAGGCAAAGTCCGAACAAGCTGCCGAGTAGTCACGTCAGGTTCGCACAAGGCTCAAACACAGTTTGCGCGATTGTTGTCCAATCAGCCGGCTTCCTTGCCGGTTGATCGGGCGATCGCGGCTGGGTGTTGCAAGAATACGATTGCCGGGAACGACCTGCATTCCATAGCTGCTGGATAAGGTTCACATCATTAGGAATCTGTTAACTGCTTTACATGCCCAATCGGGGCAAGTGCTTCGCTACAGAACGAAGCACAACTGGTGAGGGGAAGCCCGCCATAGCTTTGATTGGAGAAGCAGATGGCGACGATATTCGAATTTCCAGAAGCCGCGCAGCGCAGCTCCGGTGAACAAGCCGGTTTGTCGGGTTGCTCAGCTGAAATTGTCATCTTTCCGGGCGTGCGATACGAACGGTCTGAAAACACTTCAGCGCAGCGGCGTCAGCAACAGCGGGTCGCGCGCGAGCGGGATCTACTGGAACTGGAAGATTAAAGACGGCGCGAAAGCGCTCAACGGGCCGATGCTACTGAATTCTTGAGGCCGCAAAGGCTTCTCTTGAGTTCGGCTTCGTTCTTGGCCTGGTAGACGGCACCCTGATCGGGTGCGCGAAGAACGGCAATGCCACGCTTCGCAGGAACCGCTAACGAGCGGTCCCGTTGAATGGCCCGTCCAGCGGCCTCATCTGTCAAACCCGAAAATTTGTCCGTTTCCTTGCGCGATAGCACAAGGGAAACTTGAGTGCGCCGGCCTGGCTGCGCGACCGCAGTGTAGAGGCTGGCGCCCTTGTCGGAGTAGAGAGACAGGCTCCACCCGGCCCCGGGCAGGTTCGCGGAAATGCTTACCGGACCTTTTGTCGTGTCGAAGCGGCACATCGCATAGCGCGCGTCGGGCCCCATGAATGGCAGCGGCTGTTTTCCAGGGCCGATCGGAGGGAGCACCTGCATAGTGTTGGCGGGAAGCAAATCCGCAAGACGCTGGTAAGCCGTCGCGGGCGCTAAACGCGTCGCGGCTAGGGTCGCCGCAATATGCAAAATAACAACGCAAAAAATAGCCAGGGCGACGATCCGGAACCTCGGACGCGGCAGCCACGACAAGACTTTTTTCCTGATCACGCTCATCGGCAGTCCACCTGTTCAATGGTGGGGATCGGGTTTTCTTCCTCTTCGCGGTCCTTTTCCGAAGAGGACAGTCCCAGATCGACAATTGAAAGCATCAAAGCAAGCCGGCCAGCGCCGCCTGTCGGGAGCCAGTTTCCGGGTCTGGCATCGCGCGCCAGTGTCACCGCATAGGAACCGTTGGGCCGAAGCGCAATTGTATCGCTGGTGAAGGCATACCGGCCTGCCGGGTTCGGAATGATGCGCCCATCGTCATCGAATACCGAAAGGCTCCACCAGCTGCCCGCGATGTCGTGACCTTTCACGGCATATTCGCAAGACGAATGAAGGCGGCTGCCGCCCTCGTCGTAGCGCGCGATAAACGTCTGCGCGACGACGCTGCTCATTGGCAACGTGCCCATACGCGCGAAGTGAGCCCGCGTATAAGGATCGGCATCCGGGCGCGCCGCGGAATGCCAGGCGACCCAAGGGCCGACACGATCGGTTGTCAATGCTGAGCCCGTGTCGACCATGTACCAGGCAGACCCGATACCAGCGATCAGGACGAAGCCTGCGAACATGGCATAGTCAGCCGCGCGGTTCACCGCGAAGGCGACGCGCTTGTAAAGCCGGTGCAGAAAGAAGCTCAGAGAAAAACGCATCGGTCTAGCGCGCTGCCTGAGCTGTTGTTTGAGAGCGGCCGCGGTCAAGCGAGGCGCGATCGTCGACGGCCTCCGGCGGAGGGTCATCAACGGCCGGAGGCAACCCTTGCGCCTTGCGCAGCGCGGCACTGATGTTGCGCAGCGCGCTGCGGGACTTGTCAGACATCAGACTCGTCGCCTTGTCCTTTTCCGCTTCCAGCTGCGCGGCAAAGTTTGGATCCGTGGCCTTCAGGTGCGCGATGCGCTCCCGCTCCTCAACCTGAACCGGATGAGGATCGAGCCCGGGAATTGTGGGGATGTTCATGTCAGTGTGCGCGACCGACATAAAGCTATGCCACAACGGAGCAGCCTGTCCGCCGCCTGTCGTGCGTCCGGCCATCGGGCGGTTGTCGTCGTTGCCGAGCCAGACAACGCCGACGTACTTGCCAGTGAAGCCAACGAACCAAACATCCTTAGGCCCGGAACTCGTGCCGGTCTTGCCGACAGAGTGCGTGAAATCAAGAGCGGCGTTCTTGGCGGTACCGCTCGTGACCACCCTGTGCATCATCTGGTTGATGCCACGGGCCACCTCCGGCTCGACGATTTGGGCCGGTGGCGGTTCGTCCCGGTCTCGGCTGTAGACGAGTTCACCGTGTGAATTAAAGATCTCCAAAACACCATAGGGCGTGGCGCTCTTGCCGCCATTGGCAAAGGTGGCGATGCCGCCAGCATGCTCTAGAGGCGTGATGCCATAATCGCCCAAGGCCATCGAGCAGCTCTTCCGGATGCCTCGAATGCCGAGACGGCGGGTCATCTCGATAACCTTCTCACGGCCAACCTTAAACGAGATCTCTGCCGCGACCGTGTTTAGTGACGAGGCCATCGCTTGCCACATCGGCATACGGCGCCCGCTTCCGTGGCTGCCGTTGTAGTTCTGAGGATGCCAGCGGCCGCATGACCGTGATGAATCGCGAACGGTCGTGTTTGGTTTGAACCCGTTTTCAAGCGCCGTCGCATAGACGTAGACCTTGAACGAGGACCCTGGTTGGCGTTTGGCATGGGTGGCGCGGTTGAACTGGCTTTCGCCGTAGTCCGGTCCGCCGACGAGCGCCCGGACTGCGCCATCCCTCTCCAACACGACAAAAGCGCCAGCGCCCACGCGCCGCTGCCGCTTCAATTGCCGGACGGTCGATGTCACTGCGTCATCAGCTTGGCGCTGCAAAGTCAGGTCGACCGTGGTGCGAACGGTCAGCACATACTGGTGCTTCCCTTCCATGAGGCGCTGAACTTCCTCGAAAGCCCAGTCAAGGTACCAGTCCGGGCTGGACGTCGAGCGCGACTCGATGGTCTGGGCTGGATGCAATCGTGCTTCATGCACTTGCGCGGGCGTGTAGAAGCCGCTCTCGACCAAGTTTGAGAGTACCTCATTCGTGCGCGCCCGCGAAGCCGGCAGGTTAACGTGCGGCGCGTATTTGGTCGGCGCTTTGTAAAGGCCGGCTAGCATGGCTGACTCAGCCAGATTGACGTCTCTAATGGACTTGCCAAAATAATATTGAGAGGCCGCTTCCACTCCGAATGCGCCTCCGCCCATATAGGCGTGATCGAGGTACATCTTCAGAATCTCACGCTTGGTGAAGCGAGATTCCAAAAGGAACGACAGAAAGACTTCCTTGATCTTGCGCTGAATGGACCGTTCCGAGGAGAGGAACATGTTCTTGGCCAGCTGCTGCGTAAGGGACGAGCCGCCTTGAACCACGTCGTTGGCGCGAAGGTTTTCAACTAGCGCTCGAAACGTACCGATCACGTCGACGCCGTAATGATCGTAAAAGCGCCGGTCCTCGGTCGCCAGCGTTGCTTTGATGACGGTGTCGGGAATCTCTTCCAGCGGCACTGCGTCGTTATGGAGAATGCCACGCTGGCCGATCTCGTTACCCTGCCGGTCGAGGAATTTTACCGAGTAGCGCCCAGTCTGGAACTTGGATTCATCAAACTCTAGGAGTGCCGGCAGCGCGAGTGCATACAGCACGACGAAACCCGCAGCGCCCAACGTGAAGGCTTCTGAGGCGGCCTCATTCAACAGGCGGCGCCAGCCGTGAAGCCGGAAACGGGCGAAAAAGCTGGATCCGGCATTCCAGAAATCCTTGCACAGCGCCCAGCTGTCGGCGATGGTCGAATCGATCTTGGCATCGATTCCCAGCCAGTTGATCCCCTTGTCAGGGTCGCCTTGCTTGAAGAACCAGTCTTTCAAAGCCTAACCTCGTTCGTTCAACTGGGATTTAGCACGGCCGTCATCGCGCGGCAGCCGGAATCAGCCATCAAATTGTGGTTATTTATCATCGAAAGCAGCCAGTGTGCGAGAGGCGAGTTTGAAGCGGAAAGCCAAGCCGGCAGAAGAGCCTTTCTGGCAAAGAAAGTCGCTCAGGGAAATGAGCGAAGAGGAGTGGGAGCTTCTCTGCGATGGGTGCGGACGATGCTGCCTGATCAAGCTGGAAGATGAGGATACCGAAGAAGTCTACACGACGCGTCTGGCGTGCGGACTTCTCAACGTAAAATCATGCCGCTGCCGCGATTACGACAACCGGCACACGATGATGCCGGATTGCCTGGTCGTGAGCCCCGATACTCTGGAAAAGCTGAGCTGGCTTCCGGCTAGCTGTGCTTATCGCAGGCTGGCCGATGGCCGTGGACTGGCGTGGTGGCATCCCCTCGTTTCAGGGTCCCACGAAACTGTGCATGAGGCTGGGATCTCAGTGCAAGGCTTTGCGCGCAGCGAACGCGGTGTAAAAAAAGAAGCGTTTGAAAATTACATCATCGAAGACTTGGACGAGTAACGGCGGCTCATGAGCTCGTCAAAAATCCAACAGCGTTGCAAAGTCTTCAGACACCGTCTTGCCCAATAAGGCGCTATAGCGCGTGAACGCCGCATGTCCCCGAGAGATACGGCCGTAGGACGGCGGTTTTGCACCCTGCTTGATGGGCTGCAACACGATCGGCATGGCCACGGGTGACAGATGCGAGCCGCGCCCGGCCTGCAAAGTTGTGATCAGGCCGTACATCTCGCCTGTGATGACTGGCCGGGCCAACACAATCAGCCGGTGCTGCCCATGCCGGTTGGTAACGAAGTAGATGTGGCCAGACTGCTGGGGAACAGAAACGGTGCCAAACTGGGAAAAGTCGCTATCAACCCGGTCTTTCTCACGGAAGGTGAGGCAGGAACAGGCGTCATCCCACATCACTTCGGTCCGGTAGGAGTAGATCGCGCCGCGCTCGCCCAATGATGGCCGCAGCGTAAGAAACGCCCCCTCTAGCCAGCCCACCGCGGCACGGCCATAGTTGCCAAGCTCGTCGGGTGCCGTACCCGAGCCATTGGCTCCAGCCATGCCCCCGGCAGCCGCGCGCAGCGAAACGCCCAGCACCTCTTCCAAACGCACGATACTGGCCAACGTGAACGGCCGGCGCCCCGAAAGCGCTTTCTCCAGGGTGGACAAGGAAATGCGCGCGCCGGCAGCCAACGCCTGGCGGGACATATGCCGACGGGCAATTTCTTCCCGGACGCGCTCGGCCAGGGCAGCATTGTCAAATGCCGCACGGCGGATATTTGTACGTGTACTCACAAGCCTGATGTTCCTCTGAGCCGGACGTTCCCTCACATATCCGGACATCGCGTCTGGAGCAAGGCGCTTCACGGCAAAGCGCGACGAAACAAGCGTGAAGGGTCCGTTCGCGGCGGACCGGCATCTGGTCAATGCTCCTGCTCGCAGGAACTGGAACAGGATTTCGGCCATGCCAGAGACATTCGGAGATGAACCATTCGTCACGAGGCCGCCACCCCGCCTCCTTCGGCCCGGGACCAAACCGCCGGCCCGGCTAGATCCGCCCTCGATCTTCCAGCGGCCAGCGATTTGGCCAATGCGCGCTACGCTGAAGCGCTGGGCCATTAGCAAATTAAAAGCGCGGAGCAGCGAAGCTGTTTGATCGCATTCCACGTGCGCGTAGGCCCAGGTGGTGCTAGCGTTACACCCTGATCGGTATCGTCTCAGATGGAAACCAGCCTATGTCCAATGACAATCGGCCAATCGTTGTTTCCAACCCATGGAGCAAGCTGCGCCAGTATACGCCTGCGCGTATCGCTCTCGGACGATCAGGAACAAGTCTTCCCACCAAACCGCATTTGGAGTTTCAACTCGCGCACGCCCGCGCGCGCGATGCCGTGCATCACGCGCTAAACACGGATGCGCTCGAAGATTCGCTTAAGCAGCGCGGTCTTGATGTCGTCCTATTGCACAGCGCCGCAGAGAACCGCCCGCTGTACCTGCAGCGGCCGGATCTTGGCCGGAAGCTGGATGACGAAAGCCGGAAGACACTTCAAAGCCTAAAGGCAGCCGATGATGGTGAGGCGATTGATGCGGTCTTCGTCATTGGCGATGGCCTTTCCGCCTTGGCCATCGAAGAGAACGCAGGGCCCTTTCTCGACGTGATGGTGCCGAAGCTGAAAGAGCACGGCTGGCGTCTCGCGCCAATAATCGTTGTGAAGGAAGCGCGGGTGGCCGTGGGCGACGAAGTGGGAGAAGCGCTCGGCGCGCAAATGGTGGTCGTGCTCATCGGCGAGCGGCCGGGCCTGTCATCGCCAGACAGCATGGGCATCTACCTGACCTATCAGCCCCGCTCCGGCCTGACGGATGAGAGCCGCAACTGTATTTCCAATGTGCGCAAGGCGGGATTGGGATATCCGCAAGCCGCTCACAAGCTCGGCTATCTCATGACTGAGGCCCGCACGCGGAAACTCTCCGGCGTTAGTCTGAAGGACGAGGCCGACAATCCCGCGGAAATTTCAGGGGCTCCGAAAACCGGAAACTTCCTGATCGACAAAGAGTAGCCAGCGCTAGGCCAAATGCGCGAGAGCCTTCTGGAACGCAGCCGGTAGCCCGTCAGACAAATGCATCTCATCACCGGGAGCAAAGATGCCGGAGCCCTGCAGCCAGGTCTCGAATTCTGGCGCTGGCTTGGCCCCGAGAACGCGGCGGGCATAAAGAGCATCATGGAACGACGTCGTTTGATAGTTCAGCATGATGTCGTCTGATCCGGGAATGCCCATGATGAAGGTGATCCCAGCGACCCCAAGCATCGTAAGCAAAACGTCCATGTCGTTCTGATCGGCCTCGGCGTGGTTTGTGTAACAAATATCGCAGCCCATCGGAACGCCAAGTAGCTTGCCGCAGAAGTGATCCTCCAACCCGGCGCGAATGATCTGTTTTCCGTCGTACAAATATTCAGGTCCGATGAACCCCACGACCGTATTGACGAGCAAAGGCTTGAACTTGCGTGCAACGGCGTAAGCTCGGGCTTCGAGCGTCTGTTGATCGACGCCATGGTGCGCATTGGCCGAAAGCGCACTGCCTTGGCCCGTTTCAAAGTACATGACGTTCTCACCGACCGTCCCGCGCTTGAGTGAGAGCGCCGCGTCTTGGCCTTCGCCTAGAACTCTTAGATCAACGCCAAAGCTCTTGTTGGCTGCTTCCGTGCCAGCAATCGATTGAAAGACAAGATCGACCGGCGCCTTGCGATTGATGGCCTCAATGCTGGTCGTCACATGCGTGAGGATGCAACTCTGTGTGGGAATGTCGTAGCGCTGGATGATTTCATCGAGCATGTCGATGAGCGCTGTCACCGCCGAGATGCTGTCGGTTGCCGGATTGATGCCGATGACGGCATCGCCGTTGCCATACATCAGACCATCGACAATCGAGGCGGCAATGCCTGTCGGGTCATCCGTGGGATGGTTCGGTTGGAGCCGCGTGGATAGACGCCCCGGTAGGCCGATCGTGTTCCGGAACTTCGTGACGACACGGCATTTCTGAGCAATCAGAACCAGGTCTTGGTTGCGGCAGATCTTGGAGACTGCGGCCGCCATCTCCGGAGTGAGCCCAGGCGCGAGCGCCGAAAGCGTATTTTCGTTGGCAGCGTCCGAAAGCAACCAGTCTCTAAAACCGCCAACCGTGAGATGCGCGACCGGCTGAAAAGCAGTGCTGTCGTGGTCATCAACAATCAGGCGGGTAACTTCGTCGCTTTCGTATGGGACGACCTGTTCTTCTAGAAACGTTCGAAGCGGAATGTCGGCCAGAGCCATCTGTGCGCAAACGCGCTCTTCGTCATCTCCTGCGGCGACGCCCGCCAGATAATCGCCGGACCGGGCTGGAGTGGCCTTTGCCATGACCTCCCGCAGGCTTTCGAACGTGTAGCTGCGCGAGCCCACCGATTGCGAGTATCGCATCCGCAAAACCTCCAAGACGATGGAGCCGCCAGCCGGGGCCGGCGGGCTCCAGAGCGAAGAACTAAACCGGTCCTTCCTCCCCTGGCGCGGCGGCCACGAGATGATGGCGGCTGTAGAAGGCGAAGTATGCCACTAGAATAGCGTAGACGATAGCTGCGCCAATGAGCACACGCGGATCAACCAAAAAGCCCGCGACCAACGCGATACACGACAGCACGAGCGCAATACCCGATGTCAGCACGCCACCCGGAGTGCGGTACGGTCTCGGAAGGTCTGGCTCTTTGATCCGCAGAGCGATATGCGAAGCCATCATCAAGATGTAGGAAATCGTCGCGCCGAATACCGCCACAAGGATGAGCAAATCGCCTTGCTTGGAAAGCGACAATGCGAAGCCGATGATGCCTGGGATCAAAAGGGCCAGCCAGGGCGCTTGCCGCTTATTCGTCAAGGACAACACGCGGGGCAGATAGCCCGCACGCGACATCGCGAAGATGAGACGCGAATAGGCGTAGATGATCGAGAAGAAGCTCGCGATCAGTCCGGCTAGGCCGACAAAGTTTACAAAGCGCGAGACGAGCGTCGGGCCACCATACGTGTTGGAGTGCTCAAGCGCCGCGACGAGCGGATTGCCAGCCTCCTTGAGTGCCTCTGATCCGACACCGCCGGGACCGAACACCATGATCAGCGCGCAGAAAGCCAGCAGTATGAGGATACCGCCGATTAAGCCGCGTGGCAGATCGCGTTGCGGATCAGACGTCTCCTCCGCCGCTAGGGGCACGCCTTCGATAGCGAGGAAGAACCACATCGCGTAAGGGATCGCTGCCCAGATGCCGAGATAGCCAAATGGTAGGAATGCAGAGGAACCGGCCGCATCGGTGGGAGCAATGTCGAAGAGTTTCGCGCTATCAAAGAACGGGATCATTGCCACCAGCCAAACAACCAACGCGATGACGGCCAGAGCGGTGATAGCGAATATTAATCGAAGGGCTTCGCCGGCACCGTAGGAGTGAATAGCAAGAAAGACTGCAAAGAATGCAGCGTAGACGATCCACCCATCAATGCCGAACAGTGACTCGCAATAGGCACCAATGAAAACTGCGATCGCAGCGGGAGCGATCACATACTCAATTGCGATCGCCGTGCCGGTGAGGAATCCGCCCCAAGGGCCAAACGCGCGTCTTGCAAAGCCGTAGCCGCCACCCGCCGTCGGCGCGATGGTTGCCAGCTCAGCGAGAGAAAAGCACATGCAGGTGTACATTGCGGCCATCAGCAGTGCCGCGATCATCAAGCCACCCCAGCCGCCATACTGCAGGCCGAAGTTCCAGCCTGCGTAGTCACCGGAGATAACGTAGGCCACACCAAGACCGACCAGCAGCACCCAGCCTGCGGCGCCGCGCTTTAATTGCCGTTGTTGAAAATATGATTGGTCGACCGCTTCATATTCAACGCCACCCTTTTCGGTTTCCATGGCTCTCCCCTTATCGTTGTTATTAGCCGCGCTCATTGCGAGACAAGGTGAAGGATAATCTTGAGCGCATTGGTTGGCTATGTGCTTGTGATCACAATTCGAGCTGGACAAACTTATCCCCCTCATTGCGGCAGAGAGTACACTGAAGAGTCCGCCAGGGGGCTAGGCATAAATAGCTGAAAATAAACAGAAAAACGTTTGACAGCGCAACGCTTGTTCGTTAGTGTTTGGGTATGGTTCGATCAGTGCGCGAGACGCCAAACGGGCCGGTTCATGACATCAGTAACGATTGGAGCTGGCCTTCGCGATGGCGGCTGACGATGAGACGTGGCGTAACATCAAGGCCGCTTATGCCGGCACGAAAGAAACGGTGGGCGCCATCGCGGCCCGCTTCGGTGTCTCAGCCAGAAGCATTCAAGCGAGAGCCAAGAAGGAAGACTGGCCGCGGCGCCGCAAGCAACGCGCCAGCCGCAAGAGCACGAACGCCAAACAAGACGCGGAAGATACGGACCTGATGCGCGACGCCGTCGTGCGCCAGCTCTACCGCCGCATGAGCCAGCGGCTAACGAAAATGGAGCGGATGTCAGCTGAAGGGACTAAGCCCGTAGCCGGCGATCCGGATGACCGCATGCTGACATCGCTGATCAAACAGTTCGAAAAACTGACGGGGCTGCATGGCACGGCTGAACGTGAACGCAAACCCGGACGCGAACCAGCCGCCACCACGCGCGCACGGGCAAACCGCACAAGCGGCGCTCCCGAAACACAGGCCACGACGCTCGATGCGGAGCGCCTACGCGAAGAAATTGTCGGACGCCTTGAACGGCTTCACGCGGAGCGGCGAGGTAAGAGCGCTTCTAAGTGAGCTGCCTGCCGAACAGCTAGAGTTTCTCGCCCGCGATTGGCAGCTGTGGGCTCGTGACGAGCAACTGCCGCCAGAACCGGATGATCCCGACGCGCCTTGGCGGGTGTGGGTCATTCTTGGCGGCCGTGGTGCTATCGACTATGAATATGAGCAGATAGCCTATGTCGAGTACAAGGAGTGGCCGTTGCTGGTGTTTTTGGATGTCGATAACAAAAAGAATGGAGTGATCTGGACGATGGAAGCTCTGACGGACAAGTTCACTCGCCTAGCTGCTGAAGCCTACGATGAGAATGGCGAGTACTATGCGGAGGACGACATCTTCTAAAGCCATGACCGGGCGCACCTTGACCAAGATGAGTGTCGGCGACCTAGTTGCGCGTTTTGAAGAACTCGCGATTGCCCAAGGCAAGGAAATTGATGGCAGTGTGAGAGCCTATAACCGGCTGTATGATCGGTTGGAGGCCATAGAGCAAGAATTGAAGTCACGCGATGGCGATGCCAGGCAGGCCCTCGTGCGGCTGCACGGTCATAGGAATCTTCAAGTCCGAATAACCGCCGCCAATGCAACATTGGCGGTGGTGCCCGAGGACGCGCGGGAGGAACTGGAAATAATCGCCAACTCGAAGCTGACCCCGCATTGTTACCAGGCAGTAGGTACTTTGCGTGATTTAGACAGTGGATTTCACAAACCGGAATGAGCTGGCACCGAGACTGTGTCTGGAAGAGTGAGTGCCTGACTTGATGGAACGCGCTCCACTCCGGTCATAAGAAAGCACGCGCCCGAACGGCCGCAAGCACTGACAAAACCACAATTGGAGACGTTTGCATGGCAACGATTGAGACGTGCCGGGCCGCGCCCGTGCGCGACCGGACGTCCGTGGCCTTGACGGTGCGCGCCGTCGAACGCGACGGAACGTTCGAAGGCTATGCCAGCCTGTTCAACCGGCAAGACATGGGACACGACATCATCGCGCCCGGCGCCTTCTCCGATAGCTTGGCCCAGCGGGGCGCGCGCGGCGTGAAGTCGCTCGAGGTCAGCAACCTGTTCGACGACGCCGAACAGCGCCTCGCAGCCAAGATCAGCGACAGCGCCATGGCGACCGTGTGGCAGGCCACCTCCGTGAGGTTGCCGTCGGGCACGTGGGCGACCCATACGCCGTGCTTGCGCGCGGCATCGAGATCGACCATATCGACGCCG
>JBGTSB010000034.1:0-32027 GCA_041940525.1 Hyphomicrobium sp. | reverse complement strand
GCGGATGGAACGCTTGATGAGGTTCCCTTCCTCGTAAACGAGGTCGGGCGCTGTCGATTCCAGCGTCATCTCGCGCACGCTTTCCCATAGGCGCAGCAAGTATTCGAAGTCGCGCTTGATTTCCTGCTTGGTCCTCGCAGCGCCAGCTGTGCGGATGATAAGGCCCATGCCTTCCGGCACTTCGAGCTCTTGCGCAATCGCCTTCAGGCGCTTGCGATCTTGCGGCTGCGTGATCTTGCGAGAAATACCGCCACCACGTGCCGTGTTCGGCATCAATACCGTGTAGCGTCCGGCCAGCGATAGATACGTCGTCAGCGCGGCACCCTTGTTTCCGCGCTCTTCCTTGACGACCTGGACCAGGATCACCTGCCGGCGCTTGATGACTTCTTGGATTTTGTAGCTGCGCGGACGCCGGCGCATGCGCTCGGGCAGTTCCTCAAGCGCGTCTTCCTCTCCGACTTGAACGACAGGATCGTCAGCCGAGCCGGACTTCTTGGTCTTGCGCGCGACGACTTCGATGTTGCCATCCTCGCCTTCGCTGGCCTCGTCGCTGTCGTCGTCCTCATCATCGTCGCTGTCGCCGGACCCGTCGTCGGCGCTTCCTTCGACGTCGTCATCGTCATTTTCGTCGTCATCGTCGTCCGAGTCGTCGTCTTCGTCCTCATCAGCCTCGTCGCTGACGGTGTCATCCTCATCCGATGCGTCGTCGCGCGCCTCAACGGCTTCTTCCGTATCGGCTTCCGCCTCTTCGGACGCACTCTCGGCTTCGCTCGTCGGCTGATCGACCTTGCCACTCGCAACGGCCGCGTCGTCTTCCTTATGATCGGAGGCATCTGCGTCTTCAACGCCCTCGTTCTGGGAGGCGTCGTTCGGATCAGAAGCCGGCGCGGGCGGCGGTGGCAGTTCCTCGGTCAGAACATCATCGCCGTCATGCGCGCGCTCGGGCATCGATTGCGCTTGCTGAGGCGCATCGTCCTTGTCTGGCTCTTGCGTGCCTTCTTTGGCGAACTGCGCGTCGCTTGGAATGTCGGGCTGGTCCTCCTTGCCCGGAACGTGCGCGGCGCGCGGGCGGCGCCCACGCCTGCGCCGGCGTGCGAGCCGTTCGGCATGCGCATCGACCTCGGCTTCTTCACGAGCTTCGGCAGCAGCTTCCTCGTCCAATAGCGCCTGACGGTCGGCCATTGGAATTTGGTAATAGTCCGGGTGAATTTCGTTGAAGGCCAAAAAGCCATGGCGGTTGCCGCCATATTCAACGAATGCGGCTTGCAATGAGGGCTCTACGCGGGTCACCTTTGCTAGGTAGATATTTCCGCGCAAAAGCTTGCGGGCAGCGCTTTCGTAGTCGAACTCCTCTACGCGGCCAGACCGCAAAACCACCACCCGCGTTTCTTCGGGGTGGGTGGCATCGATAAGCATCTTGTTGTTGGACATTTGTCTTCCTTGGCGCGCGGGCGGAGCGGGCCGTAGGCCGGTGCATGCCTTGGCATGCCGTCGCCGGAGCGCCAGCTGCTGGCGCGCGCACGAGTTGAATGTTTGCGAAAGTTTGAGTGATGGCAGGCGCGCGTTGCTACCCGTGCCGGCAGACTCCGGCTCAGGTGGGTGCGATCAAAATTCTGACCGCCTAGTTCCGAAAGCAACGTGCGGTTGTTGGTCATGTTTCTCAGCTTGTGGCGGCCGCGAACGGCCGGCCAGGCAATGGTTTCAAAAAGGCGGATCTGGGCACGGCAATACATGCGCGCTTCGCGTTCCGCCCAACTTGCGATCGATTCCCGCCTTTCTATGGGAAATCCAAACGCGGTAATTTCATGGGACTCTAGAAACAGATGCCGAAACACTGGCCGAACAACTCGCGCTCTGGCCTCAGCCGTGCAGCGCGTCATTTCCGAACCGTGGTGCGAGGCACCGGTTTGCCGCAATCCATGCGGAACTACTCATGCAAGACAAATCGTTCAGAACCGGGGCGGACAATTGGCCCAGCAACCCATAAGTCTAAACCTGTCTCGAAAGGAGCAGGGCCCGCTCAGAATGCAGACACGAAATTTGTAAGCCTATAAACAAGGCGAAGCAAGCCCATTATGGTAAACACCGAAGAACCAGACTGGTTGCATGTCAGCAGTGGCCTCACAGCCACGGAAATTGAGCTAACAATCAGTTAAACAACACTTTATCGCCCGCCTTCAGCCCTCCCAGGAGCCGCGAATTGCGACCGAGACAGACAGCTCTAGCCTCCCTGGCCGCGCTTGCCGCGACTGCATTTTGCACTGCAGCACCCTGCGCCGCGAACGACCCCTGGGGCGCCCAGGTCAATAAGGCAAACGAGCGGACCAAACCGGCTGCCTCTCAGAAGAAGCCGAAGCGGAAAGAGGCGTCCAAGCGGAGCAACCAGGGCCGCCTGAGCCTTACGGGCGACAAGACGGCGACCATGGCCCGCGTTGAGATTGATGCTTCGGCTAAGGTGCGTGTGTTCACGCTACCCAATCCCTACCGCGTAATCGTGGAACTGACGGGCACGAAGGTGCTGCCCCCGGCCAACCCCAAGAGTAGCGGCCACGGGCTTGTCCAGCAGTACCACAGCGGACAGTTCGAAGCCGGCACGAGCCGCATCGTCATGGAAACTTTAGGCCCGGTGAAAGCCACACAATTTCCATTTTCGGATTTGGCAAGCGGCGGCAAAGTGCTGGAAGTCGCGCTCACACCCATTCCAGTGGCCCAATTCGGCAAAGGTACTGGCAGCGCTCCGCCGGTGACCGCTCAACCTGAGCTAAGCGATTTGCCAGGAGGAGCAGCCAAGGCCCCAGGCTCCAAGCCTGTCGTTGTCATCGATCCCGGTCACGGCGGCATTGATCCAGGCGCCGTCGGCGACAAGGACATGCTCGAAAAAAACATCGTCATGCAGGTGGGCGCCAAGCTGGAGAAAGTGCTGAAGAAGCGCAAACGCTACACTGTGCACCTAACACGCCGAAAAGACGTGTTTGTTTCACTAGACCAGCGGCTCAAGTTCTCTCACGAGAAGCAATCCGATCTATTTGTTTCGTTGCACGCCGACTCCATCGAGAAATCGAGCTGGGCTACGAAAATCTCTGGCGCCACGGTCTACACACTGTCGGAAAGGGCGTCCGACGAGCAGGCCCGATTGATGGCCGAGAAAGAGAACGCTTCCGATTTGCTGGCCGGTCTGCCCACGACGACGACGGAGAACGACGAAGTCCGCAACATCTTGATTGATCTCATGAAGCGTGAGACGGCCTCGTTCTCGTCCGAGTTCGCAAGATTCGTGCGCTCCAATCTAAAAAAGTCAGTGAAGCTTTCGCGTCGCCCCATGCGCTCCGCTGCTTTCAAAGTCCTCAAGCAGACGAACACTCCATCGGTGCTTGTCGAACTGGGGTACATCAGCAACCCCACGGATGCGAAACGCTTGAGTTCGCCGGAATGGCAGTTGAAGGTCGCCACCTCGATCGCCAATGCTGTTGATTCGTATTTTTCCAAGAGAACGGCACGTGCCAAATAGGCCGCTCTTGTCCGCTGATGTGTGCAGATAGGCAAAACAGTGCTTAACAAGTTCAATAGGTTGGACGACGTGATGCCACAATCCGTGTTATTCTGCCGCCTTGACCCAAGACAATGTTGCGCCGCAAAAGCAACCTCCTTGCTAGCCAATACAACGCGGCTGGCTGCAGGACAGAGGTGATCGAGTGACGTCTTTAGGAAGCAACCGGGCTCCCATCATGCCCCCGCCTGTCAGGGCCAAGCGCCCCGGCAAGCGTAGGGCACCCAAGGGTGGGCCGCCTAGAGGCAGGCCGCCGAAGCGCCGGAGCTGGTTGCTGAGCTTCATCGGGTTTTGTTTTGCAGGCTTCGTGCTCTGCTTCCTCGCCGCCATCGGCGTAGGCGGCTACCTGCTGTTCGAATACTCCAAGGATCTGCCGAGCTATGAAAGCCTGGCCGAGTACGAACCACCGGTGATGACGCGCATCCACGCGCACGACGGATCACTCATCGCGGAGTATGCGCGCGAGCGCCGCATCTTCGTGCCCATCAACGCCATTCCGCAGCGCGTGGTCCAAGCCTTCCTGTCCGCGGAAGACAAGCGCTTCTATGATCATGGCGGCATCGACCTTCAGGGCATTGCCCGCGCCGTGTTTAAGTTTGTCGAAGGCAAACTTAAAGGCAGCAACCGCCGGCCTGAAGGCGCGTCGACGATCACGCAGCAGGTCGCCAAGAACTTCCTACTGACCTCCGAACGCAGCATCGATCGCAAAATCAAGGAAGCCATTCTGGCCGTGCGCATCGAACGCGCCTACCCAAAGGCCAAAATCCTTGAGCTTTATCTCAACGAGATTTACCTGGGCGCCGGTGCCTACGGCGTTGCGGCCGCAAGCTTGAACTACTTCAACAAAGAGCTTCAAGACCTCACCATCGAACAGGCTGCCTATTTGGCCGCCCTGCCCAAAGCACCGAATAACTACCACCCCTTCAGGCATACCAAGCGCGCCACCATCCGACGCGATTGGATCATCGGCGAAATGGCCGAGAACGGCTTCATCACCACGGAAGAGGCTGAAACAGCCAAGGCCAAACCGCTCGAAGTCAATTTCCGTGTTAGCGGTGCGCATGTTTTCTCAGCTGAATTCTTCGCGGAAGAAGTCCGTCGCTCGATCCTGGCTGAGTACGGCGAAGAAAAGCTCTACTCCGGCGGTCTTTCCGTCCGCACGACGCTCGACCCGAAACTACAGCTGCTAGCCCGTGAAGCGCTCGTCGAAGGGCTGGTCGCGTACGACCGGCGCAAGGGCTGGCGCGGTCCCGTAAAAACGATCGACGTCGAAGGCAATTGGGGCCAAGCGCTCGGCAAAATCAAAATGCCACCGGACATGGCACCTTGGCGCATCGGCGTTGTTATCTCGACCGAGAAATCCAAGGCTCTGGTTGGCTTGAAGCCGGAACGTAAGCAAGACGGCAAACTCGCCGAAAGCCGTGAGGCCGTTGAAATCCACCTCAAGGAGATGGAGTGGGCCAAGGTCAAAGGTAAGAAGCCGAAGAAAGTATCCGACGTACTCAACCCCGGCGATGTGATCTATGTCGCGCCGAAGGACAAGGAAAAGCTCGACGGTGTCTGGACCTTGATGCAGGTACCCGAGGTCAGCGGCGGCCTCGTTGCGATGGACCCGCACACCGGACGCGTCTTGGCGATCTCTGGCGGCTTCTCCTTCGGCATCAGCCAGTTTGACCGCGCCGTGCAGGCTAAACGTCAGCCGGGTTCTTCGTTCAAGCCGATCGTTTACGCGGCAGCCTTAGACAACGGCTACAAGCCGACCTCAATCGTGCTCGACGAGCCGATCGAGGTGAATCAGGGCCCAGGCCAAGACATCTGGCGCCCTGAGAACTACAACAAATCAAAGTCGCTCGGCCCGGCAACGCTACGCACAGGCATCGAGAAATCACGTAACCAGATGACTGTTCGGCTGGCCCGCGACATGGGCATGCCGATCATCACCGAGTATGCCAAGCGCTTCGGTATCTACGACGATCTGTTGCCGGTTCTGTCGATGTCGCTGGGCGCTGGCGAAACCACGCTGCTGCGCATGGCGACCGGATATTGCATGCTGGCGAACGGCGGCAAGAAAGTCCGGCCAACCTTGATCGACCGCATTCAAGATCGCTGGGGCCGCTCCGTATGGAAGCACGACGCGCGCGAATGCCCGAACTGTGATGCTGAGCAGTGGAACGGACAGTCCGAACCTGTGATCGCGGATGATCGCCAGCAAATCGTCGACCCCTACACGGCTTATCAGATGACCTCGATCATGGAGGGCGTCGTTCAGCGTGGCACCGCCAGCCGTCTGAAAAAGCTTGAGCGCCCGATCGCCGGAAAGACCGGAACGACCAACGAGGAAAAGGACGCTTGGTTCGTTGGATATTCGCCTGACCTTGTTGTCGGCGTTTACGTTGGCTACGACACGCCAAAGCCGATGGGCAAGGGACAGACCGGCGGTGCCGTCGCCGCGCCGATCTTCGGCAGCTTCATGACGCAGGCGCTGAAGGACAAACCTCCAACGCCGTTCCGCATCCCAGAAGGCACTCAGCTGGTGCGCGTCAATTCCAAGTCCGGCTTGCGCGCCGCTCCGGATGATCAAGAAGCAATTATGGAAGCCTTTAAGCCAGATCAAGGACCGGACGATGCCTATTCTCTGATCGGCTTCGAGCAGGCGACCGACGATGCCTACGAGGGCGATGACCCGGCCGCATCATCGGGCAGCGGCACCCGCTGGTCCGCCGAGAACCGCCGCAGCCCCGGCGACTCCTGGCAGCCGCCAGCCGGACCATCACCGCGCTACCGTAGCCGGGATGTTTGGTGACGGGCTTTTTGTAACGTCCACAACGAAAGAGCATTGGCGTTTGCGTCGCGTTTACAGCCGCAGCGCGAACCCTTATATCGACACCCAATCCACGCATTTTGAAATTTTTGGAGGCCGCCATGCGCGCTGAAGCGCAACGTTTAGCCGATAGCATTACTGAAGCCCTTACGCTTTTGCGGAGGCATCTTTGACCCGGAATCGGCTGAAGAACGCCTGGCCGAACTAAACCGCCGCGCGGAAGATCCGGAACTTTGGAATAATCCTGCCATCGCTCAAAAAGTGATGCGCCAGCGCCAGCAGCTTGACGGCTCGTTGTCGCTGTTCAAGCAGCTTGAAGGTGAGTTCGAAGACAGCCTCACGTTGATCGAGCTAGGCGAAGCTGAGAAGGACGATGTGTCCGTCGCCGAAGGCGAAGAGGCATTGAAAAAGCTCGACGCTGAGGTGCAGCGCCGCAGCGTGGAAGCCTTGCTCTCCGGTGAAGCCGACAGCAATGACACGTTCTTGGAAGTGCACGCAGGCGCAGGCGGCACCGAAAGCCAAGACTGGGCGTCCATGCTTCTGCGCATGTATATGCGCTGGGCTGAGAAGCGCGGCTGCAAGGTCAATCTCATTGAAGAGAGCCCGGGCGAAGAAGCAGGCATCAAGTCGGCGACAATCGAAATTAAGGGCGAGAACGCTTACGGCTGGCTGAAGACCGAGAGCGGCGTGCACCGCCTTGTACGCATTTCACCCTATGACTCAAACGCGCGCCGCCACACGAGCTTTGCCTCGGTCTGGGTCTACCCGGTCGTCGACGACAATATTGAGATCGAGATCAACGAAGGCGACTGCCGCATCGACACCTACCGGTCTTCAGGAGCGGGCGGACAGCACGTCAACACGACGGACAGCGCCGTGCGCATTACGCATATCCCGACCGGCATCGCTGTCGCGTCTCAGCAGGAGCGCTCGCAGATCAAGAACCGCGCGATCGCCTGGGCCATGCTGAAATCCCGGTTGTATGAAGTGGAGCTGAAGAAGCGCGAGGAAAAAGCCAGCGCGGAAGCAGCCTCCAAGACCGAGATCGGCTGGGGGCATCAGATCCGTTCTTACGTCATGCAGCCCTATCAGCTGGTGAAGGACTTGCGCACCGGCGCGCAAAGCACCGCGCCTAGCGATGTTCTGGATGGCGATATCGACCAGTTCATCGAAGCCACGCTTGTTCACCGCATGAAAGGCGGGGCGGACGCCGAAAGCGTGGACGACCTCGAATAATTTCTGAGAGGTGAAGAGCCGGCGCTAGCGGCGGGCAACGAAACTGTCGACGACGCGCTTGCGGCCTGCCCGTTCGAATTCAATCGTCAGCTTGTTGCCGTCGACGTGCGTCACGGTGCCGGGACCAAACTTATTGTGAAAAACACGGTCGCCGGCGGTGTAGTCCGAAGCCTCTGAAGAGGAGGCAACCGGCGTCGCATCAATGGTGATCGGCGCACGGGCAGCCGGCGCGCCGCTGGCCTGGCGCCGTTGAGCCCGCTGCCAGCCCGGTGTGTCATAGGTCGCGGCGAACGCACTGGCAGGTTGATTGTCGAACCGGCTGCGGCCGAACGGGTTGCCGCCAAAGTTCTGATAGGCACCGCCAAACGAACTCTTTACCTCGGCCACGTCGACATGCGTTTCGGGTAGCTCATCGACAAACCGCGACGGCAATGCGGATTGAAACAGCCCGCGAATACGACGGTTCTGCGTGAAAGAGATCTGCGCTTGCTTCTTTGCCCGCGTGATGCCGACGTAGGCCAGACGGCGCTCTTCCTCCAAACCTTCCTGACCGCTCTCGTCCAGCGCGCGCTGATGCGGAAACAGTCCTTCCTCCCAGCCGGGCAAGAACACGGTGTCGAACTCAAGGCCCTTGGCGGCGTGCAGCGTCATAATGGAAACGCGGTCACCGTCGTTGTTCTGCTCCGCGTCCATCACCAGCGAGACGTGCTCTAGAAACCCTTGAAGGCTGTCGAACTCGTGCATGAAGCGCACAAGCTCTTTCAAGTTCTCAAGCCGCGCCTGTGCCTGCGGGCTCTTGTCTGCCTGCCAAAGCGCCGTGTAGCCGCTCTCGTCCAGAATGAGTTCAGCCAGCTCGGTGTGTTTCATCGTGTCGACCTGGTCGCGCCAACGCCCGAAGGAGCGCAACAGATCTGTTAGTGACTTGCGCGCTTTGCCGGTCAGCTCTTCCGTCTCGACAATTTCGTGCGCGGCCTGGAACATCGAGATGCCGCGAGCCCGCGCCAGCTGATGAACGCGCTTAACACTCGTATCGCCGATGCCACGCTTGGGCACGTTGACGATCCGTTCGAACTTGAGGTCGTTGACGGGGTTCGCCGTGACTTCCAGGTAGGCAATCGCATCCTTGATTTCTTGGCGTTCGTAAAAGCGCGGCCCCCCGATCACGCGGTAAGGGATACCCAATGTGATGAAGCGGTCTTCGAAGGCGCGCATCTGGAATGACGCGCGAACCAGAATCGCGATCTCGTTGAGTGCGTGCTGCCGGCGTTGTGCGTTCTCGATGTCATCACTGATCGCGCGGGCTTCTTCCTCGTCGTCCCAAAGCCCGGTCACGAGAACCTTGTTGCCATCCTCGCCGTCGGTGAAGAGCGTTTTACCAAGCCGGCCCTTGTTGTGGCTGATCAAGCCGGACGCCGCCGCCAGGATGTGGCCCGTTGAACGATAATTCCGCTCCAAGCGGATCACTTGCGCGCCGGCAAAGTCCATTTCAAAGCGCAAGATGTTGTCCACCTCGGCGCCACGCCAGCCGTAGATCGACTGATCATCATCACCGACGCAGCAGACGTTCGGGCAGCCTTGCGCCAGAAGCCGCAGCCACAGGTATTGCGCCGTGTTCGTGTCCTGATACTCGTCGACGAGGATGTATCGGAAGCGCCGGTGGTAGTCGGCAAGGACATCCGGGTGCTCAAGGAACAGCCGAAGGTTTTCCAAAAGTAGATCGCCAAAGTCGCAGGCGTTCAGTTCCTTCAGCCGCGTTTGATAGGCCTTGTAGAGCTGCACACCCTTGCCAGCGGCAAAACCGAAGGCCTCACCAGGCGGAACCTTCTCCGGCGTCAGGCCGCGGTTCTTCCAGCCGTCGATCAAGCTGGCGAGTTGCCGGGCAGGCCAGCGGTCCTTGTCCAAACCTTCAGCCTCGATCACCTGCTTCATCAAACGGATCTGATCGTCTGTATCGAGGATCGTGAAGCCGGACTTTAAACCGGCCAGTTCGGCATGACGGCGCAGGATCTTGACGCCGATCGAGTGGAACGTGCCCAGCCACGGCATGGCTTCCACACCACCGCCAACGAGGCCGCCGATCCTATGCTTCATTTCACGGGCGGCTTTATTCGTGAACGTGACGGCCAGGATTTGGTGACCAGACGCGCGGCCCTGCGCCAGCATGTGGGCGATGCGCGTCGTCAAGACCCGGGTCTTGCCAGTGCCGGCGCCCGCCAAGACCAGTACCGGCCCATCTAGCGCCTCTACGGCGGAGCGCTGCTCGGGGTTCAGCCCCTCAAGGTAGGACTGTGCCTGCGTATGTCCCAAAGCACGTTGCGAGATCGATGGGCGCGGCGCAGCCAAATCCTCGCCAGTGCTTTCTTCCGCTGGCGGTAGATCAAATGGAATCTCATCCATGTCAGGATAAGCTTCGGGAATGGCACGTTTTTGATTCGACTGCATTCTGTCCAATATACCATCGCTTCGTTCGCAACAATCCGGCTCGCTCAAGTTTGCCCACGTAAAAAGGAACCTGACTAAACGTTGGGCAATGGGCGGGATGTCTGAAAAACCACAAATTTTGCGTCCAGAACGGGGCCGATTTGCGATACAGTATTGAACATCATATAGGAACGACACGCGGCTTCCGCATCTTAGCGGACGGCCTACCCAGCCGGCGGACCCAATGACCACGCAGCATCCGCACACTGCCCACCGGCCGGGCAAACTTCGGTCCTATAACCTCAGCGGTGTCCTTAACTCATGAGCAACGGTCTAGCGTATTTGGGCGGCATTCTCGTGGCCATTCTCGCTGCGCTCTTCGCCGTGCCCGCCATGATCGATTGGAACGGATATCGCGGTGTCTTCGAGGAAGAAGCATCGCGCGTGCTTGGCCGCGATGTGCGGCTTGGCGGCAACGTCAATCTTAGGCTCTTGCCCGCACCTTACGTCTCGTTCGACAAGATGCGCATTTCCGATCCGTCGAGCCTATCGGGCGAGCCTCTCTTCCGCACCGACAGTTTCACGATGTGGCTGGCTATCTCGCCGATGCTCCAAGGCGTTCTCCAGGCCAACCAAGTTGAGTTGACAAACCCGGTCGTCAAACTCGCCGTCAACGAAAAGGGTGAGGGCAACTGGAACGAGCTCCGGCTCAAGCCTGGGTCGCTGCCCTTCGTTCCGGCGGATGTGGCGCTCAACTCAGTCAAGATCACGAACGGCGAAGTTGGCCTTGTCGGGCCCAACGGCAAGAAGGTCGCCACGCTGGAAGCGATCGACGGCGAGCTGATGGCCGACGCACTGACGGGGCCGGTCCGCTTCAACGGACAGCTGAATTGGTCCGGTCAGCCGCGCAACGTGCGCTTCGCAACCGCCTCGCCAGACTCCAACGGCGTAGTCCGCTTCAAAGTGTCGGTCAGCGGTACGGGCACCCACAGCTCGTATGTTCTCGACGGCCGCGCTTCCGGCTTTACCAGTTCGCTGAATGTCGAAGGCGAGCTATCAGCGAAGATCGCACCGGATCTATCCGCCGCCACGGGCGCTCCGGCCGAGCCGGCGAAAGAGGCAAGCAAACCGGAAGCGCCCGAGGCCGCCGCGCCCGAAGTGACTGTCAGCAGAACGCCGGGCATCGATACCAAGACAACTGTCCCGGTTCCGGCCGCGGCAAAAGAAGGTGCTCCGCTTTATGCGATGACGGCGCAGGTTCGTGCCGATGCCAAAGGGTTCGAACTCTCTGACATCAACGTGACGTCTGAAGGCACCGGACCGCCGCAGCTCGTCACAGGCCAGGCGCGCGCCGATTGGGGTGAACGGACAAAGCTCGATCTATCCCTGAACTCGCGCTGGATTGATTTGGATGCCATGTTCGGCACCGGCAAGAAAGTCGTGCCGCTGGAAGCCGCGCGCGGTCTGTTCGACGTCCTAATGCGCCAGCTGCCCGCGTCGTCCGACACGAATATCCAGCTCGCCGTCGATCAGTTGAACCTCGGCGCCGACCGGATCAGCAACGTTCGGATCGCTGCCGTTCGCGCCGGCGGCCCTTTGCGCATTCGCGATTTCCAGGTTGACCTGCCTGGCGCCACCAAATTAGCGGTGACCGGGCGCATGTCACCGGGCAAGACCGCGCCAAAGTTCGAAGGCAACATCGGGCTTAAAGGCCAAAGCCTCTCACGCTTCTTGGCGTGGGCGCTCAAGCGGCCGGACGTGACGGATGGTTTAAGTGGCGGCGCGTTCGCGCTGAACGGAGACTTGAAGTTTTCATCCCAACAGATCGGCCTCACCAAGGCGAAGCTCGGTATCGGCGATACGCCGGTCACAGCTGACGTACAGCTCGACCTATCAAAACGCCGCCGCCTGGCGGTTCAGCTCGAAGGCCAGAAAATCGACCTCGCGCGAATTTGGCGGGGCGGCGTGCGCATGGAGGCCGCAGCTCCTCTTTTGGCCGAGGCGATCAACAACACGAGCGCGACCGCCGCCGACGAGACCAACCCGAAAGACAAATCCGACGTTTGGTTCGATCCAGCTAACGCGGACCTCGTGATCGGCATCAAGGCTGGAGCGATCGACGATGGCCGCCGCACGCTGCGAAACGTCGAGGCCGACCTGTCCGTCGAGAACGGAAAACTGGCCATGCGCCAGCTGAAGTTTTCCGGCGAAGCCGGATTGGAGGTCGAGCTGGAAGGCGAGGCCAACAATCTCAACGAAGCCGCGCACGGCACCATTCGCGGCCTCATCGTGTCACCCGGCGCCGCGGCGTCCGATACGTTCGTGGATCTTGCCGGACTCGCGCAATATGCCCCGGGCCTGGCGAATTATCTGCAACGCCTGGCCCCCTTGAGGCTGGCTGGCAGTCTCACCTTGGGCGCGCGCCAAAAGAACGCGACGGACCTTGTCGTCGACGGAACCGTCCGCGGCGGACGTATGCAGGCACGGATTGCGATGGACGGTGGCCTTGAAGCCTGGCGCACCGCACCAGTCAATGTCTCCGCCCGCATCGAGTCCCCCGACGTAACGCGAACGGCGGCTGCTCTGATCGGCCAAACCGACGCTCAAAAATCAGCAGCCGTTGGAGCGGTTCCCGGCCGCATCCTGTTGCGCGCCTCAGGCGTACCCAAGGACGGCTTGCTCTCGTTCGGCGCAATCGAGTCTAGCGTTATGGCTCTCGACTTCAACGGCAAGGCCGTGCTGTCGAAGGACGATCCTGTCGCGCTCGACGGCAAAGTCGCGGTCGAAGGAACCGACGCGCGAGCGCTGCTGCAGCTAGCTGGAATGAAGCTGCCCGGCGGCGCCGCCGGCATCCCAGTCGCGGGAACCGCCGGCCTGGTTCGCCAGACCGACACGACAACGTTGCGGCCGAGGGCGGTGAAGTTGGCCGGCGTGCCTGTCTCCGGTTTTGTGACGATTACCCAGCCTCTTGGCGGGCGCATCGGCATAAAGGCCGAACTCGATACCGATTCAGTCGAAGTCCCCTCGCTTTTGTCAGCCCTCCTCAGCCGCCCTGCGCCGGAGCCGCAAAACGAACCAGCCGGCGACAATGACGCCAGCACTGATGCATCCGACGACGACACGCCTGCAAATGACGTGGAGGCCGTCGCATCGATCTGGCCCGACAGGCCGTTCGCCTTGGATGCTTTGTCCACGACCGAAGGCTCGATCACGCTGAGGGCCAAGGCGCTCGCCTTGCAGCCCGGCCTGTCCGTTACCAACGCCAAAGCCGAAATCTCCATTGAGCCAGGCATCGTCACCGTATCCTCACTCACAGGCAAGGCGCTCGGTGGCACCGTTGATGCCGGCATGACATTCACAGACGAAGCGGCCGGGGCGAGCTTTGCTGGCAATCTCGGGCTGACCATACCGCAAGCGGGTGGCAAGCCCGATGTTGCCAAGTTGTCCTTGAAGTACGAAGGCCGGGCCCTGTCACCATCCGCGATGGTCGCCAACATGAACGGCAGTGGCGAGCTGAAGCTCGGCGATGTGAGCCTGGGAGGGCTCAGTGCCAAAGTCGTGAGTACGGTCGCAGAGGCCGGACTGCGCGGCGAAGGCCCAGTGAACGGTGAGGACCTCGTTGCCGCTCTTCGCGAAGGCCTGCAAGCAGGACAGCTTAAGATCGGGCAGTTGACCATGCCGGTCACGATTCAAGACGGCAACATGAGCCTGGCTAAGGTCGATCTGGACCGGCCCGAAGGGCGCACGACATTCCAGACCGTGATCGAACTCGCCACCATGAGGATCGACAGCGAATGGAAAATCGAAGCGCGATTGCCAAAAGACGCAAACGATAAAACCAAGACGCTGCCGGCCGTCTCCGTCGTGTACACCGGCGATCTGCGCAACATCGCGGCAATCGAGCCTCAGATCTCGGCCGGTGCCCTTGAACGCGAACTCACCGTCCGCAAAATGGAGCGTGATGTCGACGAGCTGGAGCGTTTGCGCAAGGAAGACGAACGCCGGGGCCGCGAGGAGCAGGCGCGCCTAAAAGCCGAGCGCGAACGCGAAGAACGTGAACGTCTGGAACGTGAGCGCAGGGCCGCCGAGGAAGCCGCTGGCGTGCAGCCGTCTGACGGCGCGTCGGTGGATCAGACACCGTTGCCACCAGTCGATCCCACTGTGCCCCAGCCGCAATCCGCAGATCAACCACCGCCGGATGGCGTAGGCGCTACCGATGCTGCTAGCGCGGATGGTGACGCTTTGGCGGAAGAAGCCGCAGCGGCGGCACAGCCACCACCGCAGGTTCGGCCTCGCAAACGCCGCCGGCCAAACCAAGACAACTGGAACCCGTTCACCTTCTAAGCGGTGCTTGTTTCGCCGAAACGCTGTTACTGACTAGTCCTTGCGCTGAGGCAAGTGAGAGCATGCGTCTCGCGGTGCCATCCAACTGTCACAATAGCTTTCTTGAACTTCTCCGACGCCTGCCTTAAACCGCCACATCATCCCGGCGCGCGCCAACGTGCGCGGCCCGAAAGCAGGAGGACACCAGATTGGATAACGTATTGATCATCGGCGCGGGAGCAGCCGGCTCCGTGGTTGCGCAAAAGTGCGCCATGAACCGCGACGTCTTCAAAACCATCCATCTGGCGTCGCGGCGGCTGGAAAGCTGCAAAAAAATAGCCGAACGCTGCAAGACGCCGATCGAAGTTCATCAGGTGGATGCCGACAACGTCGCTGAAACGGTCGCGCTCATCAACAAGACGAAGCCGGACCTGGTAATCAACATGGCCCTGCCATATCAGGACCTGCCGATCATGGACGCCTGCCTGGAAGCTGGCGTGCATTACATGGATACCGCCAACTACGAGCCGCGCGACGAAGCAAAGTTCACTTACGAGTGGCAGTGGCCCTATCACGATAAGTTCGCCGAAAAAGGCATTATGGCCATTTTGGGTTGCGGTTTCGATCCCGGCCAGTCGAACATCTACTGCGCCTACGCCCAGGAAGAGCTGTTCGACGAGATCAGCGAAATCGACATCGTCGACTGCAATGACGGCGACCACGGCAAGGCCTTCGCTACAAACTTCAACCCGGAAATCAACCTGCGCGAAGTTACGCAGCGCGGCAAATACTGGAAGAACGGCCAGTGGATCGATATCGACCCGCTGTCGATCTCGGCCATGATCGACTATCCGGAAGTCGGCCCGCGCAAGTCGTTCCTCATCTATCACGAGGAAGAAGAGAGCTTGGTCAAGAACATCCGTGGCCTTGAGCAGATCCGCTTTTGGATGACTTTCTCGGACAACTACATCAAGCACCTCGATGTGCTCCAGAACATCGGCATGACCCGCATCGATCCGGTGATGTACAAGGGCACGCCGGTGATCCCGATTGAGTTCTTGAAGGAGCTATTGCCGCCGCCGTCATCGCTGGGCGAAAACTATTCAGGAAAGACGTCCATCGGCTGCATCATCCGCGGCAAGAAGGACGGCAAGGACAAGATCGCGATGATCTACAACGTCACCGATCATGCCGATTGCTACAAGGAAGTCGGTGCGCAGGCGGTTTCGTACACGACGGGTGTTCCGCCGGTCGTCGGCGCTATGATGCTGTTCGCCGGGCATTGGGGCGGCAAGGGCGTGTTCAACGTGGAGCAGCTTCCGCCGCAACCCTTCATGGACGAGATCGGCAAGCAAGGTTTGCCTTGGAAGCTGAAGGAATTGTCACCTTCCGATCAGGAAGAGCTCTTCGCAGTGAAGACTTGATCGGCGCGCCGGTGCGATCAAAAAGGGCGGTGCTCGGCACCGCCCTTTTTCTATTTTTCGACTCGCAAACCTTGGTTACTCGGCCGCCTGGACCGGCGACGTGCCGTCAAACGACACTTTGTCCCCCGTCTTTAGCATGCGCGTGTAATTCCAAGGTCCCGTGACCCCGCAGCCGTCGTCGCATCCCTCTACAGTGACGGATTTGCCAGCAGCGATCTTTTCAACTTTCTCGCTCGCACCCATGTCGATACCGACCGTGTGGTCTGCTTTGTCCTTGTTGGTCAATGTCAAGGCGAATGGAGTGGCGGGAGCAAGCAGTAGAACGGCACTGAAGGCGGCAATTGAGACGGTTTTTTTCGTCATAAGACGTTTCCTCACATGTTGTGCTTGTCGAGGCTGGAATTATTTCCAGCCTATGCGCCGCAGCCCCGGCTAGGCCGGTCACCAAACGCCGCAGCGACTTGGCAAGTTCGCGACCTGTGGGGTCTGCGTCATGCCAAGCAATACCCAGATTAGGAGGACAAGAGGGACCATGAAGCGGGAGTTGTTCCCGTTAAGCTAAGGAATTCCGCCTAGTCGCATTAGGGGTGCAGTTTGCTAGTGCAAATGCCCAAAGGTCGGCGGGCCCTGACATGCGCGGGAAGCTACATGCCAGGGCCCGCTCTAGCTTAAAAGGACCACAGGGGACGTTGCGGACATTCCTGTTAAGCCAGAAACTTCCGCTCGCCAACTAGGCTACAAGTTGCTTCGATGCATCCTGTATCTTCTGCGTCGACTCGTTGGCGGCGCGCGTCGCATCTGCGATGCTGGTCAGACTGTCGTTAACGACGCCAACTCCGTCGGCAGCCGTCATCATATTCTGCGAGATTTCGCGGGTCACAGCGCCTTGCTCTTCAATGGCCGCGGCGATGCTGGTCGAAATCTCGTTGATCGAATTAATGACGGTCGAGATGTCTTGGATCGCCGTGACAGCACTGTCCGTACCGCCTTGGACGGTCTCGATTTGCGCAGCGATGTCGGCGGTCGCTTGAGCGGTCTGGCTCGCTAAAGCCTTGACTTCCGTGGCGACAACAGCGAAGCCCTTGCCCGCTTCGCCAGCACGCGCGGCTTCAATCGTCGCGTTCAAGGCGAGCAGGTTCGTTTGAGCGGCGATCGTGTTGATCAGTCCCACAACCTGGCCGATCTTATCGGCCGAGACAGCCAAGCCGTTTATAATATCGTTCGTCTTCTGGCTTAGCGAAACGGCTTGATTGGTGATCGTAGCAGCGTCGTCAACGCGGCGGCCAATCTCCTGAACCGAAGCCACAAGCTCTTCGGCTGCTGAAGCGACAGCTTGCACGTTCGCCGCGGTCTGGCCGGACGAATGAGAGGCGGCGGTTGCCTGATCTGTCATGGCCGAAATGGCCGCTGAAACTTGACCAAGGTCCACATCGATCGTCTGCTTGATTGCTTCTTTCAGCTTCACTTGCGTGGTGATGTCGGTGCAGAACTTCACGACCTTGTAAGGCTTGCCCGAGGGATCAAAGATCGGGTTATAGGTGGCCTGCAGCCAGAGTTCCTTGCCGTTATTGCCGACACGACGATATTCACCGCTCTGGAATTGGCCGCGTGCCAGCGATTCCCAGAAGAGGCGGTACTGCGTGGAAGAACGCTCACCCTCGGTGACGAACATCCGGTGGTGCTGGCCCTTGATGTCGGCGAGCTGATAACCCGTGGCAGCGAGGAAGTTTTCGTTGGCGTCCACGATCGTGCCGTCTAGATTGAAGTGGATGACGGCATTGGATTTGTTGATCGCGTCGATCTGGCCTTCAATGTCAGCCATGAGCATTTTCTGGTCGGTGACGTCCGTGCAGAACTTGACGACCTTAACGGTCTTGCCCTGTTCGTCCGTGATGGGATTGTAGGTGGCCTGGATCCAGATCTCGTTGCCGCCGTTGCCAACGCGCTTGAATTGGCCGGACTGGAACACACCGCGCTTCAGGTCATCCCAAAATTGGCGATACTCGGCGCTGTTGCGATCTTGCTCGGTCACGAAAATGCTGTGATGCTTGCCCTGGATCTCGCTGAGCTGATAGCCGACGGCATCAACGAAGTTTTTATTGGCGGTAAGAATGGTGCCGTTTGGATCGAATTCGATGACGGCTTGAGATTTATCGAGTGCTGCGAGCTTAGCTTCAAGCTCTTGCAATTTATTTTGCTTGAACATGGTCGGTCCCCAAAAGTGATTTTCCAAAGCTGCTAAAAAGTACGGGCATCGCGACGCGGCCTACAGCCAATGAATGGGGCCATTTGTTTGCCTGTGTTGAAAAAGTTAGTCAGGAACAATTAAGTATAAGTTTACCCTAAGAGTAATAATTAATCCGTAAGCGCATGATTCCTATAGGGAAAATCAGTGCAAAATAAGAACAAAAGTCGCGGCCTGAAAACGCGTTGCTAGCGCTTTCACGTAAACTCCGGGAATGCCATATAGCAGCGAACGATGCGGTCTCTTCACAAGGACGTCCCATGACAGAAATTCCGTCTTTGCCATCATCGATGGCAACGCCCGCCTACGTCCTCGACATGGGCGCGCTCCAGCGCAACCTGGAGACGGCCGCAAGAATCCGCCAACAGTCAGGGTGCAGAATGTTGTTGGCAACGAAAGCGTTCGCGTTGCCGGCCGCCTTTCCCGCCATGCGCGAGGTCTTGGATGGCACAACGGCATCCGGCGAATTCGAAGCGCGACTTGGGCATGAAACCTTCGGCAAGGAAGTGCACGTTTATGCGCCGGCCTACGCTCCAGGCGAAGTCGGACGGCTGTTGCAGATCGCTGGACATATCTATTTCAACTCACCCGCCCAACTCGCTCTTTACGCCAAGCAGGTCAAGGCAGCCGGCAAGAAGGTTGGCATTCGCGTCAATCCGGGGTTCTCCAACGCGACCCTCGGCGGTGCATTATATGATCCGTGCGCACCTTGCTCACGCTTCGGAACAACCGTCCAGCGCTTGGAAGAGGTGCCGTGGGGCGACGTTGATATACTACATTGCCATACCCTGTGTGAGTCCTTGCACGATGGCTCCGTTGGTCTCATTGAACACGTTGCCTCAAAGCTTGCGCCGTACGTTGAGCGCGTGCAGGCCGTGAACTTCGGCGGCGGCCACTTCATCAACAAGCCAGGCTATGACGTAGAGAAGCTGATCCAGGCGATTCAGGCCTTCAAGGCCCGGTTCGGCGTCGAGGTCATCCTTGAGCCAGGAGCAGGTCTGGTCGTCGACACTGGCTACCTTGCCGCCACGGTGCTGGACGTCCACTGGAACGATAAAGACATCGCGATTCTTGATACCTCCGCCTCGACGCACATGCCTGACGTCTTGGAGGTACCCTACAAGCCACCAGTCTTCGGAGCGGGCGAGCCAGGCGAGTTAGGCCACGATGTCATTCTCGCCGGCAAGACGTGCATGACAGGAGACATCATCGGCGAATACTCGTTTCCGGCGCCTCTGAAGCCAGGTGACCGCCTGATCTTCGGGGATATGATGCAGTACAGCTTCGTTAAGAATAATACGTTCAACGGAACGCCACTGCCTGATCTCGGTGTGCTGGAAACCGACGGCAGCTATCGCGTGATCAAGACTTTCGGCTACGAGGACTTTGCCGGCAAGCTCGGCTGAAGCCCGCAAAACGCGCGTTAGCTCTGATCGTCTTCGTCAAGACGCCGCGCAATGCCGGGGTCGTCTTCGCTGTCGTCCATGTCACCAGGGATCACGTAACCTCCCGAGAGCCAACGCGACAGATCAATATTGGCGCATCGCTTGGAGCAGAATGGCCGGTAATGATCATCGGAGGGGCGGGCGCACATAGGGCACCGTGCGCGGGCACCTGTCTTGTTATCTTCGGCCTTGTACTCAGCTGAAGCCATGCCGTCCTAAATTCTGTTACCTACTCGGCATCGGATTCCGCTGCGCGGATCCAATTAAAGTGTATGGGGAAACCTTCGCCAATCAGCAACCCCACAACCTCAGTTAAAGGCAAACCCACCACATTGGTATAAGATCCATTGAGCTTTTGCACGAACGAACCTGCCAAGCCTTGGATCGCATAGCCGCCAGCTTTACCACGCCACTCACGCGACGCGATGTAAGCCTCGATCTCTTCCTTGCCGAGATGCTTGAACCGCACGCGCGTATCCACAATCTTCGTGCGCATCTTGTCGTTTGGCGTGATGAGGCAAATGGCAGTGAGGACGCGATGTGAGCGTCCCGAAAGCAGGTTCAGTGACGCAACAGCTTCTTCAAGATAGCCGGGCTTCATCAGAATGCGCCGGCCAACAGCCACGATCGTGTCTGCCGCTAGGATGTAGGCATCGGCGAGATCCCGGTCATTCGCGATCTGATCGCGGGCTGTGGATGCCTTCGCCTTGGCCAGCCGTGAAACCAGCATGCGGGGCATTTCACCAGGCCTCGACGACTCGTCAATCGAGGCCGGACGCAGTGCATCGGGCTGGATTCCCGCCTGAGCCAGCAGCTGAAGCCGCCGCGGACTGGCGCTTGCCAGCACGAGTTTCGGCTGAACTTTCACATCTTCACGCTGCCGTTCCCGGGCAAGTTCGCGGCGCAGAGTCTCGCGCTGCGGGCGTTCGGTGCGGCTAAACGCGGTAAGCAAGGCGGCCTTCGAAGAATTCATATGCGTGGTGCTCTCGTGTCCGGCTAAGACTGCGGTCCGTGAGAATATCTTGCAAAGGGCTAACGAGCACGCGTGACAAAAGCAAGAAGTTATGGTCATTGCATCAAAGCCGCAATGACAAGATAGTCGTGCATCGTCACAGGGCCGGAACTGTTTCGGGGAATGTCATGGTCACGAAAGACGCCATACTTGAGATGCTTGCCAATACCGCCCTTTTTGGACGGTTGGGCGAAGAAGATCGCGCCGCCTTGGCACGAGAGCTGCGCGAGGGAGAGTGGGGGCAGGGACAAGTTGTGTTCTCACGCGGCGATCCAGGCCGCGAAATGTACTTGGTGACCGCTGGCCGCGTTCGCTTGTCCATTCTCACCTCCGAAGGCCGGGAACTGTCCTTCGCACACGCCGAGGCTGGACAGATCTTTGGTGAGATCGCTGTGCTAGACGGTGGCGAACGAACCGCCGACGCAACCGCCGTGACGAAGGTAAAAGTCCTAACCCTGGCGAAACCCGCTCTGATGAAACTGATGGAGGACAGGCCCGTCTTGCGCGACGCGGTGATCGAGTTCCTCTGCAAGCGCGTTCGTGAGGCTGATCAGCAACTAGAAGGCATAGCATTATACCCGATAGAAGCCCGGCTCGCGCGCTTCTTCCTCGCGACTGTTCGCCAGAAAGCTGGAGCCGAGGCCGAAGGCGCCGTCCCCCTGGATCTACCGATTTCGCAGTCAGAGCTTGCGCTCTTGATTGGCGCCAGCCGTCCGAAGGTGAACGCAGCCCTTGCGATACTGGAAGACCAAGGAGCTCTTGATCGTGGCGGCGGGAAGTTCACCTGCCACATCGAGCCGCTGGAAGACATTGCCGGGATGTGAGGCTATCTGTTCCCTGCGCAACTTGACCTCGCTCTTGTGACTGATAACAAATGGCTAATCGCTAACGCTTTCAGCACACGACACGGTTCTTGAGCCATGATTGGTTTCCGCCGGCCCTGGCTGCATCTAAGGCTTGCTCTTCGACGGGCGGCCCGCATGCCGTTGTGGGTCAAGACAGCCCGTCTCATCCGTAGCGCCACGGAGGCCGGCACCGCTGGCTATCCGCCCGACACCAAGCGGCGGCTGAAGATCCTGAACATGATCGCGTATCTCATCGCAGGTACGACACTTATATATGCGCTACAGCATCAATCGATCGACTACGCGCGCTACGAGTATGTGATCATCATCAATCTAGCGCTCGTCGCCGCCGCTTTGTCCGTACCCTTTGCGCATCGCATCAACGATATCGCCGGTGGCATGATCATCGTCGTATCCGAATTTTTGGCGCTCTGGGCATTAACACACTTCCTGGGCCGCGCCTCTGGCGTTCACCTTCAATACTTCATTGCCGCCGCCGCGACCTTCGTCGTGTTCGGACTGCAGCGCTTGCGCCTCATCATTCCTGTGATCATCGCGGCGATGGCGCTCCATTTGGTGTCCTGGTTCAACTATCCCGACATCCAGGCCAACATCCCAGTCGACAACGAGATAATAAACCCGCTCTACACCCAGGCCGCGATCACGACGATGACGCTTATCGCAGCTGCCGTCTATTACGCCTTCAGCTTGGCCGAATCCGCCAAGGCAGAGACAGACAGTCTGTTGCGCAACATCTTGCCCGACGCGATTGTCGAACGTTTGAAGGCCGAGCCTGGAAAACTCGTCGCTGACAGCTTCGACGAAGCAACGGTGTTGTTCGCGGATATTTCTGGCTTCGTTGCCTTGGCGATCCGGCTTGGCGCCGAAAATACGGTGAAGCTGCTCAATAAGATCGTGACCGATTTCGACGCACTGGCGGCCAAACACAACGTGGAGAAGATCAAAACGATTGGCGATGCCTACATGGTCGCTTCCGGCGTCCCTGACCCGACACCGGGGCATACCGTTTCGATGATTGCGCTGGCCGAGGACATGCTGAAAGTGATGGAGCGCATTCGCAACGAGACGGGGCTTGAAGTCAGTATCCGCATAGGAATCGCAACCGGCCCAGTGATGGCAGGCGTCATCGGCCGCAAGAAATTCAGCTATGACATCTGGGGCAACGCGGTCAATCTGGCTTCACGGCTAGAGGGCCTGTCGAAGCCATGCCGCATCTTGGTCTGCTCTACGACGTACCAGCGGTGCAAGGAGACTTACGCTTTTGAGAGTGGGGGCCGTCTTGAGATCAAAGGCGCCGGCCAGCAGGATGTCTACTTTCTAGAGCAGCAGGGCGATAGCCGGCGATCAGACGCCGCGCAATAGGTGTCCATCCACTAAACAGTCGGGGCGGACACAGGAGCAAAGCGCTCCCGCACACGCTCGAACATTTGATCACGCACCTCGCGGTAAGCGGCCGCGATCAACTCGCGCTTGGGCTTCGTCAGCGCGAGCGAGCAATCAACCGTCGGCCAATATTCAACCTCAACAGCCATGGTCCGGGTAAATTCCAGCGCATGGTGATGCGCCTCCGGCGATAGGGAAATGATGAGGTCGAAAACTTCGTCCTTCACTGCCTCCAGCGTCTGTGGCTCGTGCTCGGAAATGTCGATGCCGATTTCATCCATGACGGCGACGGCGTAGGGATCCAGGATGCCGGACTTCACACCCGCCGACAGAACGCGGTAGTTCCGCGCGGCAAGGTGATCAAGCATTGCCGCGGCCATGGGCGAGCGGATGCAATTCAGCGTGCACGCGAAGAGCACCGTTTTCCGGTCCTGCTCCAATGCCGCACCAGCCACCGGCCTACCCCTTCCAATGCAAGGCGGTCAAAAGTGTGAACAGCCGGCGGGATGTGTCAGGGTCGATTTCGATCTTGCCCTCCAGCCGTTCGGTCAAAATCTTGCTGCCCTCGTCATGGAGCCCGCGCCGCCCGACATCAATGGCTTGAATGCGCGACGACTGGGCAGTGCGCACCGCTTCGTAGTAGCTATCGAGGACGATGAAGTAGTCCTTCATCAGCCGCTTGAGAGGCTTTAGCGATAGGTGATGCGCGACGATCTGCTGTCCGCCTTCATCACGAACATCGAAAACAAGCCGGTCATCCAGAATAGACAGTTCTAGCCGGTACGGGCCATCATCCCGTCCGGAGAGTTTGAAGCTGTTCCCTTCGACGAGATCATAAATCGCGACTTCGCGTTCGTGCTGGATGTTGGCATTTCCCGGTGCAATCGAATCTTCATCAAGCGTAACTTCGATCAGCCGGTCCCGGCTGTCATGCGTAGCCTCAGACATAGTGATTTTGTCCCGTTGGTATGCGGCTGAGCCAAGCGTCAGCCTTCGGAATTGATGCGAATGGCGACGGACTTGCGATGCGCCTCCAGCCCTTCGGCGCGAGCAAGCGTCATGGCGGCGGGAGCCAGCGCTTTTAACGACGCAGCGTCGAGTTTCAAGATCGACGTGCGTTTCATGAAGTCCAACACGCCGAGACCGGAAGAGAACCGCGCGCTACGTGCGGTTGGTAGGACGTGGTTTGACCCGGATACGTAGTCGCCGATCACTTCAGGTGTGTGAGCCCCAATGAATATCGCTCCAGCATTGTGGATCTGAGCAGCCATAGACTCCGCTTCGGCGGTCGCGATTTCCAAGTGTTCGGCGGCGATCAGGTTGGCGAGTGGCGGCGCCTCGTCTAACGAGTCCAGAATGATGACCGCGCCGAAATCGCGCCAGCTGGCGCTCGCAATGTCAGACTTCGGCAGAAGCGACAGTTGCCGGATCACTGCGTCTTCAACGGCTTCCGCGAAGCTTTCGTCGTCGGTCATGAGAATGGATTGCGCGGCTGGGTCGTGCTCGGCTTGTGCCAAGAGGTCGGCCGCGATCCAGTCAGGATTATTCTCCCGGTCCGCGATCACGAGAACCTCAGACGGCCCGGCGATGCTGTCGATACCAACCGTCCCGAACACCAGCCGCTTCGCCGCCGCGACATAGGCGTTGCCTGGACCAACAATCTTCACGACCGGTTCGATTGACGGCGTTCCGTAGGCTAGCGCGGCTACAGCCTGCGCGCCGCCGATGCGGTAGATCTCCTCGACGCCTGCCAGCTTGGCGGCCGCGAGAACGAGTGGGTTCAGGACGCCGTTTGGAGAAGGCACGACCATTACGACTCGTTTCACGCCCGCGACCTTGGCCGGGACCGCGTTCATCAGAACGGACGACGGATAAGAGGCAAGACCGCCTGGAACATATAAGCCAACCGAATCCACAGGCGTCCAACGGTGACCGAGTTCAACGCCGGCGTCATCTTTATACCGCCCACTCTCAGGCAGCTGCCGTTGGTGATGATCGGCGATCCGTTGCTGCGCGAATGCCAGCGCATCAAGCGTGTCAGCAGGGCAGTCGGCCACAGCCTTGTCGATCTCCGAGGCCGAAACCTTTAAGCCGAGTTCGGCCAGGTCGGTCTTGTCGAACTTCGCGGTGAGCTCAAACAACGCCTCGTCACCGCGAGCGCGCACGTCGGCGATAATGGTCTCGACCGCTGCGCTGACATCCGCCGACGCCTCGCGTTTCTCGCCTAAGAACGCGGCGAACGCTTTTTGAAACGCTGCGTCGCGGGAATAAAGTCGCTTAGCCATGCCCTGGTCGGGTCCTCTGCTGAAAACATCCGCTCTCGTTATAAGAGACGCTTCGCTTTGTCATCCGCGCCGCCGCCTTCAGGCCGCGCCACCGGCCTGATCGTCCTCGTGGCGGGGTTTCGATTGCGTCTCCCAAGCGGCGCCGAGATCCTTGAGCTGGCCTTCAATGCATTCGACCTTGAGCCGGATGGCGGCGTTGCCGGAAAACGTAAGCGTGAGCAGCCCGCCGGGCGCATTTGTTTCCTCAAACCCGATCGCCAGCAACGATAGAACGGCATCGCTGCCCGGCTTGAACCCGGCAACCTGCGCGCTCTGAACCCGTTCAATTCGAATGCCGCAGCGTTTTCGCGTCAGCGCATCGCCGCCGCTATGGGCGCTGCCCGCCCAATCGAAGCGGTTCGCCACGGCTACAAAACGCCGGCCGGCCTTGTCGAAGGTCATGTCGGCGGCGCGCACGACCGCGTCCTGGAGATGAGCGGACAGGACCGCCAAATCCTCGGCGTCGAGAGCCAGCAGCTTGAGATCGGTCATTTTCGGTTTCCGGGTAATCAGATCGCCCGAGTGATACCGAGCAGGCGCCGGACGCGCAAGGAAGGCAAGACAAACGTAAAAAGGAATTAACTTAGAACGTGGGCGGATGAATTAATTATGACTGTTGCCTTCAGGGCACGACCGCTTGATTCGCTTGTGTAAATGCAGCGTCAACACATGGACGGAATCGCACGAATCGCGGCCTTTGATGCTTATGCGGGTATGTTTTCGCGTTCGATCCGTCCCACGTTTTTTTAAGGGCTAGGCTGGTTTTCGACGCCGGTCGCCATGCAATTGCGAGGATAGATAATGAAAAAGACTCTAGCGGGCGTTATGGCCGCCGTCGTGCTTGTCTGCGGCGCCGGAGCAGCGCTGGCGGACGGGTACCCCAACTATCCAGTCGCCGCCAATATATATGTGCCGCCTGAGCCCGATTGGAGCGGCCTCTATCTCCACGGAAGCATCGGCTACGGTTGGAGCGATTCAGAGCAGAGCGTTTCCGGGCCTTTGGGTTCGGGCTCGGTCGATGTAGACGCTGATGGATTTATCGGCGCCGTAGGTCTCGGCTATGACCGCCAAATTCACCGCGACATCGTCTTGGGGGTCTTTGGCGATTACACGATCGGCAATCTGGACGAGGATTTCACGCTAGTCGGCGTCGCTGGTAGCTATGAATACGACAACATCTTCGCCATCGGTGGTCGGGTCGGTGTTACGGTGCACCAGGATATGATGCTGTTTGCTTCTGTCGGTTACACAAGTGCCGACCTGGAACTATCTAGCCCGACAGGTTCCACCAAGTTTGACCTGGACGGCTACTTCCTCGGTGTAGGCCTGGAGCGCAAGCTTCGAGACAACCTCTATCTCACCGCTGACTATCGTTACTCCGACTACGGCGATCACGGGATTACAGTCGCTGGAGCATGTACCACCTACTGCGACTTCGACTTCGAAGACGAATTACACCACGTCCGCTTTGGCTTGAACTACAAGTTCAACCGTGCGCCAGAGGAGATGCCGGTGCCACTGAAATAAAACAAACAATAAACGTTAGAGTATATAAAAACGGCCTGCCATTCGGTGGGCCGTTCTTTTATTTTGAACGGGAATGCTTTTGCAGAAGCTCGAAGTCTGCCGGTTTTCGAAATTAATTTCCCGCCTGTTTCCCTCATCCTTAAGGAATTATTTCCAATCGTCTACGCTCATAAGACTCTGAATTTAAACCAAAAAACAGAATTCTATCAAGCGAATTAGATTAACAATTACTCAAAACAAAAACCTTTAAAGGATATGTTTTCGGCCATTCTTTTCAAAAATAACTCAGCTCACGATGTTTCGCTTTACGAATTGATAGCCCTGCAGTGGGACGATCTTGGAAACATCGTTCTATTTTTTCTAATTCTTTGAATTGCGGCCAAATCAAATAAGCGGCCTGTCGCATCCGTCAGTATCGGGCCGGGAGAGATTTAGACAGACTAACTGCCAGTATCCGGGACAGATGATCGCCTCCGGTGCCCAGTTAGAAAAGCTGTCAGTAGGAGTTGAGTATGGCTTACGCCGATGCATGGTGCAAACCACCGCCCCCGAAGGAACCGCCCCCGTGCGATCCTCCCCCTCCCTGTGATCCACCGCCTTGCGACCCGCCGAAGGAATGCGAGCCTCCTCCGTGTGATCCACCGCCTTGCGATCCGCCCCCACCGCCTCCCCCATGTGAACCGCCCCCGCAGCATTGCGAAGACGACTGCGACAACGGAGACAAGAACGTGAAGATCAACAATACGACGATCAACAACACCGTCATCAACAACGAGACGAACCTGGTGAATGTCGGGGACGTCAATGTTGAAACGGGCGACGTCAACCTGCTCAATAACGTCAACGTCTTGAACAACCTCGACGCGGATGTGCTGACCAAGGGCATTTTGAACGGCGACAACCTTTTGCAGGAAGGGATATTGAACGGTGGCGTCGTCAACGGCGGTATCTTGAACGACGTGATCGACGGCGACGTCCTGTCGAACATCGCCAACGGCGACATCCTCAGCGGCAACGATGTCGTGAAGAACGTCCTCAACGGCGATGTCCTCAGCAACCTCGACGTCGTCAAAAACGTTGACGTCGTGAAGAACGTATTGAACGGCGACAACGACATCCTCAATAACGTCGTTGGCGATGTGTTGAGCGGCAACCAAGTCCTAAACGTCGCAGGTGATGTCGTCGATGGTGTTTTGAACGACAGCAGCTTGAGCGTCATCGACGATGTCGTTGATCTCGACGGCGGCGTTCTCAACAACGCTGACATCGCCAACGTCGTAGCTGGCGTGAGCGATGTCGTCGCGGACAACGAAATCCTGAGCGACAATATCGTTGGCAACGTCGCAGCCGAGGTTTTGGACGGCGGAAGCGTTCTGACCAACGTCGTTGACGATGTGGCCGTCGGCAACGTTGTCGCTGACGTGCTGGATGGCGGCGTCGTTGCCGAAATCCTCAGCGGCAACACCACAAGCGACGTGCTCAACACCGATATCACCGCAACGGCTCAAGTTCTGGTTGGCGATGTCCTCACCACCACGGCGGATGTCGCACCGGTCACGGGCGCGGTCACCGATGTTGGCGGCGTGCTCAACAGCCTACTCGGCAACAACGATGTGCTGAGCGGAAACTTGGTCGATGCCGTTGTAGGCGGCGACGACGTGCTGGGCGGCGTGCTGAGCGACAACACGCTCTTCGCTTCGGTCGATTCTGTTCTCGACCAGCTCGTATCCTCTCCGGTCCTCTCGGACATCGATGTCGTCGCCAACGTCAGCGACATCATCGACGACGTGATCGGCTGAAGACTAAGCGAGGGCTTGCGGCGAGCCCTCGCTCTATCACGCAGAAGCTGGTGCCAGGTTTGATCAGCTGGCACCAGCAAAACGCAGTTTGTAACGGAGGCGTAAATGGTCCACCAATCGTCCGCGATCTTAAAGAGCAAGCCCAAGACGCAACCCGCTCACGGCGAGGAAAAGAAGCCCGACCGCCAACGCGGCATGTGGAGCTTTTTGACCTGGTCCTTCTTCCTGGCTCAGGCTGTTGCCGCCAGCGAAGCGCTAGCCAAGGGCCATGGCCTGCAAGACGATGGTGGAGGTTCTGCGGACGACGCAGACGCGAGCGGCGGAGATGCGTCAGCCCTGTCTGCCTTCCAAGCACAACTGTCACAGGTCCTCGGTTTCGAGGTTGATCCGGCGACCGCGGCAAAATTGGCCCAAGCCTTGGCTGCCGGAGATCTGTCGGCGGATATGCTGTCGGATATGCACGGCGATCCCGGCCAGGTGAATAGCTTTGTCGAAAGCCTCGGAGGAGGCGGCGCCGCAACCGGCTCTACATCCAACGGCTCGGCTATCTACGCGGAAACAGCAGCGGCCGAGCAGGCCCAGACTGGCTCGCAGGATGTCGCACAGGAAGGTGGTTCTGGTGATGGTCTCGGTGGACTTGGCGGTATTGATCTCCCAGTCGACGTCGCAGTCGACCTTGGCCTTGAGCTCGGCTCGGACCTCGGTATCGGTCTCGGACTTGATACGAGCGACGGTATCGAGCTCTCGCTCGACCTCAACGCACTCCCAATCCTCGGCCTTAACCTGGACCTCGGCGCAGACGGCATCGGCCTCGACCTTGGCTTGCTCGGGCTAAACCTCAGCCTCGGCGGCGAGAACGGCGGCACGCTCGGCGGTCTACTCGGCGGCGGCGATGGCGCATTGCTCGGTGGCTTGCCGCTCGGAACGGCCGTCGGAACTTTGAATGACGTCACGGGACTAGCGTCTGATCTCCTCGACACGCCCCTGCAATTGGCCGGCGGTACGGTCTCTGGAGCAACGGAAGCGCTGGGTTCGGTAACGCAGCCAGTTACGAGCATTGTCGCCGATGTTCTCGATGTTGGCGGCCAGACAGGGCTGTTCGGCTCTGGCGGCTCAATTTTGCAGACGGCGGGCTCAAACTTGCCGATCAACGCGCTGTTCTCCGACGGGCAACACACGTCCTACGGACTGGAACTTCAGGCCGGAGCAGGCAGCGAAGACAATCTCAACGGTTCTGGAACTGCTACGGCCGACGTGTCCATGACGGACGTTGGGGCCTTGGCGGCCGAAACTTTAGATGATGCTGGCAACAGCGTGGGACACCTGCTTCCAAGCGTCATCGACGAATTAAACTTGAGGGGCTTCGGAGATGGTATCGCGTGAGGCATTCGCCGAGCGAAGCGGGGACAATGCAAGATTGAGTGCCGCCCAGGTAGCGCGTGCGGCACTTCATGCAAGTGGCCACGAGCCGGTGCGCGAACAAGCTGTTGGCGTACCGGTTCCGGCTGCCCCGTCCGAACAAGGCGAGAGGCTCCCCAGCCGTCTGTCCCAGATGGGGCAGACGGCAACCTCTGCCGTGCGCGACTGGCAATCACAGCTCAGCACGCGCCTTTCGAATGCAGTGTCGACCATGGCATACGCCAAAGACGAAGCGCTCAGAGAATCTGACGTCGAAGCGAAACGTGAACTCGCTCCTCTGAATAGCTCAAAGAGTTACGAACCCGCCGGCATGGCTTCAGCACCGCCGCCTTCAGCACCGCCTCAGAAATCCGAAACGAGCGGCGGTGACGGCGATGAGAGCAGTGAGAAGCTCGCTGATCCAATGGAAGAATGGCGGGCCGTTGCGCGCCGCAACTTCATCACGGTCGGTGTCTTCTCCACAGTCGTCAATCTTCTGATGCTGACGATGCCGGTCTACCTGTTTCAAATCTCCGATCGCGTCTTGACCAGCCGCAGCATGGACACGTTGGTCATGCTGTCAGTTCTTGCGCTGATGTTCATCGGTGTCTTGTCGCTGCTCGACATTCTACGCCGTCAGGTGCTGGGAACACTCTCGACAAAACTCGAAAAAATTCTCGGCGGTCCAATCCTGGTCAGCATCGTGACCACTGCGCGCGCTGGAGACGGCGGCAACACGGTGCCGATGCGCAGCCTCCACCAGGTGAAAAGCTTCATCGCCTCGCCGGTCATGCTGCTGTTGTTCGATGCGCCGCTGGCCCCAATCTATCTGGCGGTCGTCTTCCTAATTCACCCAACTCTCGGCTGGGTAACGACCGCGGCCGGCGTACTGCTCGTCACGATCGCACTCATCAACCAGAAGGCGACATCAAAGCCGCTTGGCGAAGCCGGAGCGCATGCTGCGAAAGCCGATGGTCACGCCGAAGCGCTGGCACGCAACTCGCAGGTCATCAATGCGATGGGCATGCTCAATGAAAGTATCCTCCATTGGGGGCGTGAGCAGGCGAAGGCGTTGACAACACAGTCCGGCGCGCTGGAACGCAATTTCTGGATCAGTGGCGCCTCTAAGGCGGCCCGCCTCGTTACCCAAATCGTGATCCTCGGTTGGGGCGCCTACCTCGCCCTCGACGGCCAGCTGACCGGCGGCATGATGATCGCCGCCTCGATCATCGCCGGCCGCGGCTTGCAGCCGCTGGAAGGCATGATCGAAGGCTGGCGCAACGTGGTGCAAACCCGCGCAGCCTATGCCCGTGTGACGGCGGCTGTCGAAAAGCTCAAGCAGGAACCGCCGCGCCTGAAATTGCCGCGTCCCGAAGGACGCTTGTCGGTCGACCGGCTTTTGTATCTCCCTCCAGGGATCAAAGAACCTGTGCTCAACGGCGTCAGCTTCGATTTGAAGCCGGGTGAGTCCTTGGCGGTCGTCGGTCCATCGGGCTCGGGAAAGTCCACGCTGGCGCGTCTGTTAGTCGGCTGTCTCATCCCCACCGCTGGCAAAGTCCGCCTGGACGGCACGGAACTGAGAAACTGGGATCGGCGCCAGTTCGGCGAGTACACCGGCTACCTGCCGCAGGAAGTTGAGCTGTTCCCCGGCACGATCAAAGAAAACGTCTGCCGCATGCGCAGCGACCTGCCAGACGACGAAGTTTACGAGGCAGCGCAGCTGACGGACGTGCACTCCATGATCACCCAGCTGCCAGGCGGCTATGAAACACAGCTTGAGCGCTCCGGATCCCCATTGTCCGGCGGCCAGAAGCAGCGCGTAGCGTTGGCGCGCGCCTTCTTCGGATCGCCATCTCTTGTCGTGTTGGACGAACCGAACTCAAACCTTGATGCGATCGGCGAACAGGCTCTGACGTCAACGCTGAAGCGCGCCAAGGAAAAAGGCGTGACCGTCGTCGTGGTCACGTTGCGCCCAGCCGTGCTGGGTACAGTTGATAAGGTCTTGATCCTGCGTAACGGCCGCGCCGAAGCCTTCGGCCCGCCACAGGAAGTCTTGCACCGCCTGGTCAAGGCTGGCGACGCGCAAGGTGGCGCGAACGGACAGCAGCAGCGCTCAGCAGCGGGCCAACCGGCACAGGAAGCTCGCCAACAAGCGCAAGCACAACCGCAGCGAGGGGCAAAGGCGGCCAGGCGCAAGCGCAGCGCAAGCGCAGGCTCCCTCAAGCGCAAGCGCAAGCGCAAACGCAAAGCGCAGCG
>JBGTSB010000033.1:0-33136 GCA_041940525.1 Hyphomicrobium sp. | reverse complement strand
CTGTTTCAGCACGATCCCAATCAACCCATCGGCGTCTGGCATACGCTGCGGGAAGACAATCGCGGTCTGTACGCCACGGGCCGGCTGATCCCCGAGATTACCAAGGCGCGCGACGTGCTCGCCATGATGCGCGCGGGCGTGCTGGACGGGATGTCCATTGGCTTTCGCGCCATCAACGCGCGCCGCGACAGGCACACTGGCGTGCGCCGCCTTCTGAAAATCGACCTTTGGGAAATCTCGATCGTGACCTTTCCCATGTTGCCCGATGCGCGGGTCACCGCCGTGAAGGGCAAGCCGCGCGCGCGGGCGTCACCGCCGCGCTTGGAGCGGCAGGCTATCGCGATCGACCGGCTGACCCGGAAGATCAACGCTCAGACCCGCCGCCTGGATCTGCTGACGCACTTCAACCCCTGAACCGTAACGATTGAAAGACTGAACACCCATGACACCTGCAACACCGACTGCCATCCAGCCCGCCAGGGACGATGTGATGATCGCCGAAACTGAATTGGAAACGAAGACGTCGGCCGCCGAGGTTGGCAACGCCTTCGACGACTTGATGACATCGTACGAAAGCTATCGCGAAACAAACGACGAAGCTGGCGTGCAAGTGGAGCAGCGTGGTTACGCCGATCCGTTGACGATGGATAAGCTGGCCCGCCTCGACCGGGCCGTCGCCCACAACAAGCGCCGAGTCGACGAACTGACGTTGAAAGGCTTGCGCCCGCGCCTCGGTGGGTCTGGACCGCGCAGCGTCGCCGGGCTGCAGCACAAGGCTGCGTTTCACGGCTACATCCGCCAGGGCGAAGCGGGCGGCTTGCGCCAGATCGAGGCCAAGGCGATGTCGATCGGTTCCGATCCGGACGGCGGCTACCTGGTGCCGGACGAAACCGAAAGCGCGATCAACTCCGCTGTTCGCGATATCTCGCCGATCCGTGCCATCGCGGGCGTGCGCCAGGTGTCCGGCTCTGTCTACAAGCAGCCGTTCTCGATCACCGGCGCCGACACCGGCTGGGTGGGCGAGACGGCGGCACGTCCGCAAACCGATGCGCCGACGCTGGCGGAACTTTCGTTTCCGACGATGGAGCTTTATGCGATGCCGGCCGCGACCGCGAGCCTGTTGGACGACAGCGCGGTGAATATCGACGAGTGGCTGGCTGAGGAAGTGCGGATCGCGTTTGCCGAGCAGGAAGGCGCGGCCTTTGTCAACGGCGATGGCGTGAACAAACCGCGCGGCTTCTTGGATTACACGGCCGTGGCAAACGACAGCTGGACTTGGGGTAACCTCGGCTATATCGCGACCGGCGCGGCTGGTGCATTCGCCGCCGCCGATCCGGCCGACTGCCTGATCGACCTGATCTATTCGGTGAAGTCCGGCTATCGCGCCAACGGCAGCTTCGTGATGAACCGCGCCAGCGAAAGCGTGGTCCGCAAGATGAAAGACGCCGACGGCACGTACCTTTGGCAGCCCTCCAGCAAACCAGGCGACCCCTCGACGTTGATGGGCTTCCCCGTCGCGGAGAGCGAGGACATGCCGGATATCGCAGCGGACGCAGACGCCATCGCGTTTGGCGACTTCCGTCGAGGATACCTCATTGTCGATCGGCTAGGCATTCGCGTTCTGCGCGATCCGTATTCCTCCAAGCCATACGTCTTGTTCTACACGACCAAGCGTGTGGGCGGCGGCGTGCAGGACTTCAACGCGATCAAGCTGCTGCGCTTCGCGGCCTAATGCGGCTCTAAGCGCTGACAACCGAAACCCTCGCGGGTTCCTCCCCTGCCGCGAGGCCCTGGCGGGGCCATGATCCCGGCGCCAACACCGCATGGCCCCGCCCTTCTCCAATACAAGACGAAAGACTCGAGCAATGGCTCTGCAATTAACAAGCGGGCCTGCTTTGGAGCCCGTGACGGTCTCCGAAGCAAAGGCGCACGCGCGCATCGACACGGCGAGCGAAGACGTGCTCATCGCCTCGCTGATTTTGACCTCGCGGCTGCATATCGAAGCGGCGCTGGGCATGGCTCTGATCACACAAAGCTGGACAGCCTCTCTTGACCGGTGGCCGCGCAGAGCTGTCGTGGAGCTTCCACTGCAACCGGTGCAAGCGATCGACGCTGTGCGATTGTTGGGCCACGGCGAAGACGTCTCGGCGATCGACAGCAACAGTTATCGGCTGGACAAGGCTTCAAGACCGGCACGGTTGATCCCCGTGCATGGCCAGTGGCCATCGCCAACGCGCGCGAAGGCCGGCATCGAGATCGCGTTCACCGCCGGTTTCGGCGACGCGCCCGAAGACGTGCCGCAGACGATCCGCCACGCACTGCTCTGCCTCGTCGCCCACTGGTACGAGCATCGTGATCCATTTCAGATGGGCCCGCGCGACACAGCCATTCCCAAGGCAGTCGGCGAACTGCTGACGCCCTACCAGGTGCCGCGCCTATGAGCATGAAGATTGGCCAGCTGCGCCACCGGATGCAGCTAGAAGAACCAGGTTCGACCGCGGATGGCGCCGGAGGCTCGGCGGTGACATGGCAACCGGTCGCGGCAGTCTGGGCTTCCTTGCGGCTGGTCTCGGCAAGTGATCAGCCGGTTGGAGAAAGCCCGCAACAACAGATCACGCACGAGATCTTTATCCGCCACCGTGGCGCAGTGACCAGCGCAATGCGCTTCGCGCTGGGCACACGCGTGTTTCAAATCCGAACCGTGGTGGACCCTTTCGAAACGGGCGCCTGGTTGCGATGCCTTGTCGAGGAGACAACGCCATGACGAACGGTTTCAAGATAACACCGCACGTCACGATGAAGCGTCCGCCACGCAGCCCTGAAGAGCTGCGCCAGCAAGCCTCCGACCTGTTGCGCCAACGGCTTCGTGAGATTTGGGATGGCTATCGCCGGCGCGCGCTCTCAGACGAAGAGATGCGGCGTGATGACAATTAGGAGGCCCCATGCCGAGCGCGAGTTTTGAGCTGCAGAAGGCGATCTATCAGAGCCTCATCACAGATACGTCTCTGACCACGCTGTTGGGTGGCGCGCGCATTTACGATCACGTGCCAAGGGCGGCCGCGGAACCCTATATCACAGTCGGTCCATCCTCGGTCCGCGATTGGTCGACGGCAACTGAGCCCGGCGAAGAACACGTGCTGACCTTGAATGTCTACTCCGGCGCTTCGGGGTATCGCCAAGCGCACGAAATACTCGCGGCTTTGCGCGAGCGCTTGAACGACGCCGGTCTGTCCTTGGACGGCCACCGGCTGGTGAACCTGCGGCACGAGCTTTCCGAAGTTCGGCGTTCCGCAGGCGGTGGCGAGTATCGCGCGACAGCAAGATTTCGGGCGGTTACTGAACCAGCCTGACACAGAAACGGCCGGAGTGGCATCGTGCATCGCCTTTGGCGAAAGGCGGTGCTGCTCCGGACCGGTTAGCATTGCAATCAGACCAAGAGATCCAAATGGCAGCTCAGAAAGGCAAGGACCTTCTCTTGAAGGTCGACAGTACCGGTGCGGGTGTGTTCACCACCATTGCCGGGTTGCGAACGCGAACGCTCTCGTTCAACGCGGAAGTGGTCGATGTGACCCATCAAGAAAGCATCGGCGCATGGCGCGAACTTTTGGCCGGCGCGGGCGTACGCAGCGCACGCCTGGCTGGCGCGGGAATCTTCAAGGATGAAGCATCCGACGAACTCGTGCGCAGTTACGTCTTCGACGGCACGATCCGCGATTGGCAAGCGGTCATCCCGGACTTCGGAACGGTGCAAGGACCTTTCCAAATCACAGCGTTCGAACTGAGCGGCCGGCATGATGGGGAGATCGCTTTCGACATCTCCATGGACTCAGCCGGCGCTCTGACTTTCACAGCAGCATAAGGGGACGAGATGGCGAACAAACATCGCGGCGAAATCGACGCTGAACTGGATGGCAAGTCATTCAGGCTCTGTCTAACGCTAGGAGCCCTGGCCGATCTCGAAACGGCATTTGGCGCAACCGACCTCTTGGATTTGGCAAGCCGGTTCGAGAAAGGCCGCATCGCGGCGCGTGAGGTGCGGGCGATCATCGGCGCAGGGTTGCGGGGCGCAGGCTACGAGATCTCCGATGACGATGTCAGCCAGATGCGCACCGAGAATGGCGTCGCCGGATTTGTCGACATCGTCGCACGGCTATTGGCGGCAACGTTCGGAACGCGCCAGGAAGCTTCAGCCAAGAAGGAGGACGACAGTGGCATCGTCCCTTTCCCTGGGAAGACGTGATGGCCATCGGCTTCGGCCTTTTGCAGCTATCACCGGCCACGTTCTGGTCGCTCACGCTGAAGGAACTGGAGGCGGCCATCCGCGGCAGAAGCGGCGGCACCCTGCCGGCCGATCCGCCCAGCCGGGCTGATTTCAATCGCCTGCTTAGCCTTCATCCAGATACAGGAGAAATGGCGCAATGACAGACATATTCTCGGCGCTCCAGCAACTTGTCGCGCAGCCATTCGAAGCCATCTTTTCCTTCAAGGCTGATACGACAGCCTTGAAAAAAGCTTACGGCGAAGCGGAGAGCATCGGAAAGCGCTTTGCATCGAGCTTGTCTCAATCTTTTCAGGATGTCGTTGTCCGCGGGAAAAATCTTGGTGACACGCTGCGCGGCTTGGCGCTGCAGCTTTCCAAGATGGTCCTGTCATCGGCACTGAAGCCGCTAGAGCAAGGTCTCGGCAACAGTCTCGGCAAATTGTTCCAGGGCCTGCTGCCCTTCGCCAAGGGGGGAGCCATCCAGCGCGGGCTTCCCGTTCCTTTTGCCCAAGGCGGTGTCATTCAAAGTCCCGTTACGTTTCCGATGGCTGGCGGCATGCTTGGCCTTGCCGGAGAGCGCGGCCCTGAAGCGATCATGCCGCTACAGCGTGGGCCGGACGGCCGGTTAGGCGTTGCCATGCAAGGCAAGGCCGGCGGCGTCAACGTAACGTTCAATGTCTCAACACCAGACGCCGACAGTTTCCGCCGGTCCGAAACGCAGCTCGCTGCCATGTTGGCGCGTGCGGTCTCGCTCGGTCAGCGCAATCTCTAAGCCATAGGTCGCCAGTATGGCATTTCACGAAATACGATTCCCAACAGCGATCTCGCGCGGCGCATCCGGTGGCCCTGAGCGGCGCACCGATGTCGTTGTCCTGGGGTCTGGTCATGAGGAACGCAACAGCCGCTGGGCGGACTCGCGCCGGTCCTACAACGCGGGATACGGTGTCCGTTCGCTTGATGACCTGTACGCCGTCATCGCTTTTTTCGAAGAACGGCGCGGGCGGCTGCATGCCTTCCGCTGGCGCGATCATACCGATTGGAAATCGTGTCCGCCTGGCCAGGTGCCGGCCGCCACTGATGCTCAAATCGGTATCGGTGACGGAACCACGAGTACCTTCCAACTGATCAAGCAGTATGGCAGCGCGTACGCGCCGTACGTGAGGACGATCGCCAAACCAGTCAGCGGAACGGTTCGTATCGCTGTTGATGGTCAAGAGCTGTCAACGCCCGAGCACTACACGATCAACACGGCGAACGGGCAGATCGCAATCAAACCAGGTTACGTGCCAGGCAACGACGTGATCATCACCGCCGGGTTCGAATTCGACGTACCAGTCCGCTTTGAAACCGACAGGCTTGAGGTCAGTGTGTCCGGCTTTAACCACGGCGCCATTCCGCAAATCCCAATCGTCGAGGTGCGCCTATGAAGACGCTGCCGCCTCTGTTGAACGCGCATATCCAGTCCGGCACGACGACTTTGTGCTGGTGCTGGCGCTTGACCCGGCGCGACGGCGGGCAGCTGGGGTTCACCGATCACGACCGGCCGTTGACGTTTGACGGTACGGCGTTCGAAGCCGCATCAGGGTTTACCGCGAGTGAGATGAAAGATCAGCTTGGCTTCGGCGTTGACAACGTCGAGGTGACGGGAGCCATCTCTTCTGATCGTTTGGACGAAGCGGACCTGCGAGCTGGAATCTACGACGACGCCAAGATCGAAATTTTCCGCGTCAATTGGCAGGACGTCGAGCAGCGTGTCTTGATGCGCACTGGCACTCTGGGTGAAGTTAGCCGGGCTGGGAAAGCATTCTCCGCGGAAGTGCGGGGCTTGTCGCACTACTTGCAACAGCCGAAGGGCCGCTTGTTTCAGTACGCCTGCGACGCGGACTTGGGAGACCACCGCTGCACCGTGAACCTGGCGCAAGCCGCGTTCAAAGCCTCAGCCTCGGTGCTGGAGGTTTACAGCGACCGGTCCTTCTCAGTGACTGGATTGGCAGCGTTCGAGTCCGATTGGTTTACTCGCGGACTGGTCGTCTTCACGTCTGGCTCTGCTTTGAATCAGGCCATTGAGGTCAAGTCGCACCGCAAATCGGGCGAGCTCGTAACGCTCGAGCTGTGGCAGGCCATTCGCCAGCCGGTCATGCCCGCACAGACGTTCACCATCACGGCGGGCTGCGACAAGGCGTTGGAGACATGCCGCGCCAAGTTTTCCAACACCGGCAATTTTCGCGGATTTCCGCACATGCCGGGGAACGACTTCGTCATGGCCATATCCCGCCCCGGCCGCTCAGCAAACTAGAGTTGGAATGAAATCAGTGAACCTGACGTCGCATTCGCGGGGCAAGGTCGTGGCGATTGCGCGATCTTGGATCGGCACGCCGTATCATCATCAAGCCAGCCTCAAGGGTGTGGGCACCGACTGCCTGGGACTCGTACGCGGCGTCTACGTGGAACTGTACGGCGTTGCGGCGGAAAACCCGCCGCCTTACACGCGCGATTGGGCGGAGGCGAGCGGAATTGAAACGATGCTCGAAGGCGCCCGCCGCCATCTCACTCAAATTGATCCTGACGACGCGGCCGCGGGCGACGTCGTGATTTTTCGTTGGCGGGGCGGCGTGCCCGCCAAGCACTCCGCCATTCTAACCGCCGCAGGGCAGATGGTTCACGCAGCCGAAGGCCATGCCACGGCTGAAGTCAGATACAGCGCCTGGTGGCGCCGCCACCTCGCCGGCGCATTTTCATTTCCTGGGACACAACGCTAATGGCTACTCTCGCACTCGCGGTTGCTGGCTCTGCTGTCGGTGGCGCCTTGCTGCCAGCGGGCGTATCGGTTCTAGGGACTACGCTGTCGGGCGCCGCTATCGGCGCGCAAGTCGGAGCGCTCGCGGGAGCGTACGTCGACGAGCGCCTGTTTGGCGGAGGCACTGGCAAGAACCGCACTGTCGAAGGCCCACGCCTGACTGACCTACATGTTACGGCTTCGACCGAAGGCGCACCGATCCCACGCATTTACGGGCGCGTGCGCACCGGCGGACAGGTCATCTGGACGTCGGGCATCCAAGAGCGCGTCATCAAGCATACGCAGACGACTGGCGGCGGCGGTGGAGGCGGCGGCAAGGGCTCGCTCGGCGGAGGTGGCGGCGGAGGAGGCGGTGCCACGACGACAACAACGACGATCGAATATCGCTACTACGCCAGCTTCGCCGTGGCCCTCTCGGAGGGTCCAGTCAGCGGTTTGGGCCGGGTCTGGGCGGACAACAAGGAGATCAGTCTCGCCAACCTGACGTATCGTTTCTACGAGGGCACGGAGACGCAAGACCCAGATAGCCTCATTTCCGCGGTCGAGGGTGCCGGGCTGGCCCCGGCCTATCGCGGTACAGCTTACATCGTTTTCGAAAACATGCCGCTGGCGGCTTATGGAAACCGCATACCGCAGCTGTCGTTCGAACTGTCACGCGCACTCGATCCCTTGCGTGAAAAGGTCAAGAGCGTTGTGATGATCCCGGGCTCGGGAGAGTTCGTCTATGCGACCCAGCCCGTTCAACATCTGTTGGGCCCCGGCAACACCGAGAACCTCAACGTCCATACACGGCAGGGAACGGCGGACTGGAGTGCTGCGCTCGATCAGATGGACATCGAGCTGCCCAACGCCTCGTCGGTATCTCTCATCGTCAGTTGGTTTGGCACGGATCTGCGTGCTGGCAACTGCCAGCTCTTGCCCGGCGTAGAGTTACGCAACAAGAAGACCACCCCGATCAGCTGGAGCGTGGCGGGGCTGACGCGCGCGAACGCGCTGGTCACGAGCCGCAACGATGGCCGGGCGGCCTACGGCGGCACGCCGTCGGACCAAACGGTGGTCGCCGCGATGCAGGATTTAAAGGCGCGAGGTAAAGCCGTCACGCTTACGCCGTTTATCTTGATGGACGTTCCCCACGGCAACGCACTGCCGGACCCTTATTCCGATAGCGCAGCGCAACCGGCCTACCCCTGGCGTGGTAGGATCACGTGCTATCCGGGGCCCGGACGGCCAGGAACGCCGGATAAAACCTCAGCCGCGGCATCCCAAATCGCGAACTTTGTTGGCACCTGCACTCCGGCACACTTCCAACTTTCCGGATCAACCGTGCGGTATTCCGGTCCATCGGAATGGACCTTGCGCCGCATGGTCTTGCACATGGCGTATCTGGCCAAGGCCGCGGGAGGCGTCGATACCTTCGTGCTGAGCAGCGAACTGCGCGGGCTAAGTCAGGTTCGAAGTGCTGAAGGAACGTTTCCGTTCGTCGCCGCGCTTACGGCTTTAGCCAACGATGTCAAAAGCGTCCTCGGCGCAGGCACTAAGGTGACCTACGCGGCCGACTGGTCGGAATACTTCGGCTATCAACCCCCTGACGGCAGCGGCGATGTCTATTTTCATCTTGACCCACTGTGGGCATCGCCTTCGATCGACGCGATCGGTATCGATATCTATTGGCCGCTGGCCGACTGGCGTGATGGTGTCAATCACATCGATTATCACGACGGAACGCGCTCGATCTACGATCTCGATTATCTCCGCGGAAACCTGCAAGCTGGCGAAGGCTATGATTGGTATTATGCCAGCGAAGCGGACCGGCTGGCGCAACTGCGGTCACCAATTACCGACGGTACGGGCAAGCCCTGGATCTATCGCTATAAGGACATCAAGTCGTGGTGGTTGAACCAACACTACGATCGTCCGGCCGGAATTGAAAATGAGACGCCGACAGCCTGGGTGCCCCAGTCGAAGCCGTTCTGGTTCATGGAAATCGGCAGCGCCGCTGTCGACAAGAGCGCCAACCAGCCGAACGTCTTCGTTGACCCGAAGAGCTCTGAAAGCACTCTGCCACATTTTTCAACCGGCGCACGCGACGACTTTATCCAGCGGCGCTACATCCGCGCATTTATCGAAGGATTTGATCCGGCAAGCCCCAACTACGTTGACGGCATCAATCCGGCCTCGAATGTCTATGCTGGCAGGATGGTCGATACCGGCCGCATCTTCGTTTATGCTTGGGACGCACGTCCCTATCCGGCATTCCCGTATGATCGTGAGCTGTGGGCTGACGGTGAGAACTGGCGCTTCGGGCACTGGCTGAATGGCCGCTTGACTGGGATCCCGCTCAACGCTGCCGTCGCCGCCATTCTCGATGACTTCGGCTTTGAGCACTACGACACGGATGCCATCAACGGAATGGTGCCGGGCTTCGTTATCGACAGGGTGATGTCGGCACGCGACGCAATGCAGCCGTTGGAGTTGGCATATTTCTTCGACGCATTGGAGTCAGGCGGCAAAGTCGTCCTGCGCCATCGCGGCGGAGAGCCTTCGGTGCGATCGTTCACGCTTGATGAATTGGTCGAGGTCAAACCCGAACGGCCGTTGCTGACATTGACGCGAGGGCAGGAAACCGACCTGCCTGCATCGGCGAAGGTCAGCTTTGTCCGATCTGATGGCGAGTATCGCAAAGCCGTCGCCGAAGCGCGCCGTCTGGCCGGAGCGAGCGGGCGCATCGCCCAAGCTGAGCTGCCTCTGGTGTTGGAATCGGAGCGAGCCGGCGCAATCGCCGAAAGCTGGCTGTACGAGGCGTGGTCCGCGCGGGAGCGAGCCTCATTCGCTTTACCGCCGAGTGCACTGGCCCTGGAGCCAGGCGACGTCGTAACGGTAAGGAATGAGGAGCTCGACAACCTGATCCTTATCGGCGAAGTCGGCGATCACGGCGCGCGAGACATTGAAGGCCGCTCGATAGACCCGAGCGTCTACGCGGCGGTCACGGTGCCGGCACGCGCGGCCGAAGCCAGTGCGCCGGTCACGACCGGAAAACCCGAATTCGAGTTTCTGGATCTACCGCTGCTACGAGGCTCGGAGCGGCCTGAGCAAGGTTATGTCGCCGCCGCAAAAGAGCCATGGCCTGGATCAATTGCCGTCTTTGGATCACCGACGGAGACCGGCTATTCACTCAAAGGCCTAGCCGGGTTTGCATCCGTTCTCGGCGAGACGCTGACCACGTTTCCGTCCGGCCCCGCCGGCGTGATTGACAAAGCAACGCGCATCGAAGTTGAGATCGGCGCAGGAGAGCTGACATCCGCCACGCGCTCCAACCTCTTGGCGGGTAGCAATAGCGCTGCCGTTGTCGACGAAAACGGCGAGTGGGAAATCTTCCAATTCGAAACAGCGGAACTTGTCGGCGAACGAACCTACGCGCTGTCTGGTCTTTTGCGCGGCCAGGCTGGGACGGAGTCTGTTATGCGAGCCGCAGGCACCCGGCCGGTCGGATCTCGCATCGTCTTCATCTCTGAAGCTCTCTCTCCGGTCGACATCTCGATCGGCGAAATCCGCCTCCCTCTCAACTGGCGCGTTGGCCCGGCTGCCTTTGACATCGGCCACCAGGATTACGCAACGCGTAGTCACACCTTCCGTGGCATTGGCTTCCGCCCATACGCGCCAGTTCATCTTAGGGGCCGTCGCGACAGCGGCGATCTCCAGATCAGCTGGATCAGACGAACACGTATAGGTGGCGATAACTGGGAGCTGCCTGAAGTCCCGCTCGGCGAAGACGAGGAAAGTTACGAGGTCGATGTTTTGAACGGCGCGAATGTTGTTCGGACGCTTAAAAGCACCACGCCGTCGGTCGATTACACGCTCGCCCAGCAAACAGAAGACTTTGGTGGGCCGCAAGCGTCGGTCTCTGTCGCCGTCTATCAGATCAGCGGCATCTTCGGACGCGGAAGTGCGGCGCGCGCCGTTCTCTAATTTCAATTACCTTGGAAGACATCAATGTCCGATGAGCAGCCTCATGCTCAGCCTACGTGGCTGAGCGCGGCCTGGGCTGAGTTTGGCCAAAGCGAATACAAAGGCCATGGCGCGCATAATCCGCGTGTCGTAGCGCTTTACCGCGACGCCGGTTTCTCGCAAATCGATAATGACGAAGTTGCGTGGTGTGCTGCGTTCGTGGGTGCTTGCTTGCAGCGTAGCGGTACCCGCGCAACGCGCTCGCTCATGGCGCGATCCTATTCTGCCTGGGGTAAGAGCCTCGGCAAGGACGCCCAGCACGGATGCATCGCCGTGTTGTCGCGCGGGTCCGATCCGGCGCTGGGCCATGTCGGTTTTGTCGTCGGTGAAACGTCGGACATGCTCTTCCTTCTAGGCGGCAATCAGTCCGACGCTGTGACGGTCGCGGCATTCCCGAAATCGCGTGTTGTGGCTCTGCGCTGGCCCTTATCAGGCCCCTCCAGGCCGTCAGCAGACAGCACGCAGCAAGGCCGCCACTTTTCGGTCGCGCTTGAGCATGTCCTGGCGATGGAAGGAGGCTTCAGCGATGATCCTTACGATCCCGGCGGCCCCACCAACAAGGGCATCACGCTCGGCGTCTACGCAGACTGGAAAGGCCAGAGGCTAACGGCGGCGGCGCGGGGTGCATTGTTGGCATCACTCAAAACGATCGCGGACGGAGAGGTCGCCCAAATATATCGCCAGAGATACTGGGACAAGGCCCGCTGTGATCAGTTGCCTGCGGCAGTCGCGATTATGCATTTCGATGCGGCGGTCAACCAAGGCCCCGGCACCGCAATCCGGATACTGCAAGAGACGATCGGCACAACTGCCGACGGCATCATCGGGCCGCTGACGCTGAAAGCGCTGAAAGATATGCCGGTGGAGACAATCCTGCGCGGATACGCGGCAAACCGGCGCCAGCGCTATCGCATGATCCCCCATTTCTGGCGCTTCGGCCGGGGCTGGCTGAACCGCGTGGACAAGACATTGGCTCTGGCCAATCAGGTGGCCAAGGGCACTGAACAATCGCCTATCGGAAAAGGAGACAGCACGATGAATCAAACCATGACGGATGAGAGCAAATGGTGGGGCAACTCAATGACGATCTGGGGGGCGATCACCACCGGGCTAGCGGCAATCTTGCCGGTGGCGGGCCAGATCCTCGGGCTGGACCTTACCAGCGAGCTGGTAGGACAGCTGGGCTCGCAGGTGGTTTCCGCGGCTCAGGCGATCATCGCGCTCATTGGCACGCTGATGACAATCACGGGCAGGGTGCGGGCAACCCAGCCCATTGAACGTAGAGCCTTCACAGTAAAGCTATAGGACAGCATTGTTGCGCGGCATGGCGGCCCGGCCAAGCCGCGCAAGACAGCAGCATTCATTGCTCATTCACGCCCATGCCGTTAGTGTAGCGGCCAAATGCGAGGCCCAATGCGACGCAAAATGACCGCTCTGGCGGCAATGGCCCTTTTGGGCGCAGCCCCAGGCCATGCTGCCAACCGCTGCATTAACGATTGGTCGGAGGCCGCGCCGATTGTCCGGCAGCAAGGGCTCTACACGGTGGAGCGCCTGGCCAAGGAAGCGCGCGGGCACATCGACGGCCAGATCATCAAGACAACCCTGTGCAATGACGATGGGACCTGGGTCTTCCGGCTCATTGTCCGTATTAAGGGCAACCTCAAAATGATGACCGTTAATGCCAGGAAACCGTTCGACCGCTAGAAAACCGGCGAAGCATTCTCTACCGTGCGGGAATCGAACCGTAACCAGACGAGACCAGCCGTGCGCATTTTAGTCGTTGAGGATGACCAGGACCTAAACCGCCAGCTTACCACCGCGTTGACGGACGCCGGCTACGCTGTCGACGCTGCCAGCGATGGCGAAGAGGGCTATTTCCTCGGCGACACCGAGCCCTATGACGTCATCATTCTCGACATCGGCCTTCCGAAGATGGATGGCATTTCCGTCTTGGAACAATGGCGCCGGTCAAGTCGCACGATGCCTGTCATTATTCTGACCGCGCGCGACAGGTGGAGCGACAAGGTCGCCGGGATGGATGCCGGCGCGGACGACTACGTCGCCAAGCCATTTCATATGGAAGAGCTGCTGGCACGCGTGCGCGCCCAACTGCGCCGGGCATCAGGCCACGCCACCAGCGAGATCGAATGCGGTCCCGTGCGTCTCGACACCAAGGCCGCCCGTGTGACGTTGGAAGGTCAACAAGTCAAACTGACCTCGCACGAGTACCGGCTGCTTGCTTACCTCATGCACCACAATGGGCGCGTCGTGTCGCGTACCGAACTGGTCGAGCATTTGTACGAGCAGGACTTCGACCGCGACAGCAACACGATCGAAGTGTTCATCGGCCGCCTCCGTAAAAAGATTCCGGCTGAAATGATAGAGACCGTGCGCGGCCTCGGTTACCGGATGGGTCCGGTTGATGCCGCACCAGAGGATCGATGAGGTTTAACTCGCTCGCCTTCCGCCTGTTTGCTACCTCAGCGGCGTGGACGATGATCGTGCTGCCGCTAGCGGGCATCATTATTTTCCAGCTCTACCGCGATGACGTGCAAGCGAGCTTCGACGGCCGCATCGAAAAGCTCGTCAACGCCATCGCTGTCGATAGCTTGAGTTCGGGCGGACCTGAGCCGGTGACGCCGGCGAACCGTTACGAACCCCTGTTTGAAGAAACGCATTCAGGCTGGTACTGGCAAATTCGCCCACTCGATTCAGAGGGCAATCGTCTAGTTTCCGCCTCGCTTGCAACAGCGCAGCTTCCCTCTCCGATCGAAGAAAACGTCGAGCCCGACGCAAACGGTGCGCGCTGGATGAACGCGCCCGGTCCCGTCGGCGAAACGTTGCGTATGGTCGAGTTGATCGACACCAATAACCACACCGAAGACGGCAACCGTTATTCGGTCATCGTTGCCGGACCGGTCGATTGGCTGGAAAGCCGTAACGCTAACTTTCTAACGCGGCTGGCGATCGCACTGGCGTTGTCCGGACTGGGCTTAGTCGCCGTAACTCTGGCGCAGATCCGTTTTGGTCTGCTACCGCTACGAGCGATTGAGCACGGCTTGGCGGACATCCGTTCTGGTAAATCTCAGCGCCTGGCAGGCGAGCTTCCCGCCGAAATCGAACCGTTGCAAACCGAGCTAAACGCGCTGCTCAGATCCAATTTGGATATCGTGGAGCGAGCCCGGACCCAGGTCGGCAATCTTGCTCACGCTCTGAAAACACCTCTGGCTGTCATCACAAATGAGGCCAGGGACGACAAATCCCAACTCGGAACCAAGGTGGCAGAGCAAGCGGCTTTGATGCGTGATCAGGTCGCTCACTATCTCGATCGTGCCAGAATGGCCGCGCGCGTTGCGGTGATCGGGCGTGTAACACAGGTCGATGAAGTGACCGGCCCGCTGGTCAGAACGCTAGAGCGCATCTATCGTGATCGTGGCATCAACATTTCCGTTAAATCGGTAGGTAAGCCGCGCTTTCAGGGCGAACGTCATGATCTGGAAGAGATGCTCGGCAATCTTCTGGACAACGCCTGCAAATGGGGAAAATCCGAAGTCCTATTGAGCGTCAGACACGATTCGCCAAAGTCGCGAACCGGCCGTCCTCAGCTTCTGATAGAAGTGGAGGACGATGGGCCAGGGCTGACCTCTGAACAGCGTAAACGGATCGGAAAAAGAGGATTGCGGCTCGACGAGACCAAGCCCGGATCGGGCCTTGGACTGTCGATCGTGACTGAATTGGTTCAGCTTTATCACGGCGAATTTTCGCTCGATCAGTCGAGCCACGGAGGTCTCAAAGTCCGGTTGCACTTACCTGCTGCTTGAGACCTCCAACTAAAGACTTTGCTGAAGCGTCCGCAAAGCAACAGTGAGCCGAAATTTCGCCCGAATCCACATGGTAATGGCAAGGCTTGCTAGCTTCTAATCTTCAACTAGAGGCAACCTCAAGAACAAGACCGCTGAAGCGGAATCGCCAGCAGGCTGACTTTTCGGGAGATGAAATGACAATCATCAGGGAAAACAGGCGTTTCATCACCGCTTTGGCGCTATGCGTTGGAACGGCGTTTGGCGTTTCAGCTTGCGCCAACAATCAAGATACCGGCCTTGCGGTAGGCGCCATCGCTGGTGGCATCCTCGGGAACCAGGTTGGCGGCGGATCCGGCAAGGTCGCTGCAACCGTTGCCGGTGCCGTGATTGGCGGCATCGTGGGCAGCGAAATCGGCCGCGCCATGGATGAGCAGGACCGGCGTTACGCGCAGCAAGCTGAGTACGACGCTTTTGAACGGGGCCAGTCCGGCCAACCAGTCGAATGGCGCAATGCCGACAGTGGCCACTATGGCGAAGTCGTCCCAAGCAGGCCTTATAAGCGCAATGCCATGGATTGCCGCGATTACACTCACAAGGTGTACATTGACGGACGCCCGCAAGCGATGCGCGGCACCGCCTGCCGCAATCCGGACGGCACCTGGACAAACGTCAGCTAGAGACTTCTCCAGACCAGATTTGAACGGCGCGCAGATAAATGGCGCGCCGTTTTACTTTAAACGGGTTATTTCGTCCCGCTTTTCAGTCCGGCACTTGCCACGGCCGCAGCGCGCACCTATCCCAAGCTCAGATGTTCGGGAGAAAATAACCCCAATGGTGTTGTGGTTCGTCTTTGCGCTCATGACGGCGGCTTTGCTGGCGGCCGTGTTGCGGCCTTTGCTGCGAGGGAGCGAGCAGCCTGATCCTCAGGAAATCCAGTCGGAAGCCGGCCTTGCCGTCTACCGTGACCAGTTGCGCGAAATCGAGGCGGATCAGGAACGCGGGTTGATCGCGGAGGCGGAAGCCGAAAGCGCGAAAGCCGAAGTTGCTCGCAGGATTCTTGGCCATGCGAAAGAGACAGGTGCTGGTCAGAACGCGCTGCCAAAAAAGTCGGCGGCAACGCTCGTGTCCTATGCCGCCGCAGCCGTCATCCCGCTCGCCGCAATCTCCACTTACCTTGTGATCGGCGCGCCAAGCCTTCCCGACGCGCCACTCGAAGCCCGCAAAAGCATTCCAGCGGAACAGGCATCCGTCGCCGAACTCATTGGCAAAGTGGAACAGCGCCTCGCCAGCAATCCGAATGATGGTCAAGGCTGGGCCGTGATCGCGCCCGTGTACATGCGAATTGGGCGCTTCGACGAAGCGGCCATCGCGTTCCAGAAAGCAAATGCAATACTTGGTGAGAACGTCCGCTTTATCCTAGGTTTCGCCCAAGCCAGAATGCTCGCCAACAACGGACTGGTTACGGATGAAGTCCGCTCGGCCTATCGCCGGATAAAGCAGATCGATCCTTCCAATACGGAAGCAGCCTTCGGCCTCGCGTTAGCTAAGGAGCAGGACGGTGATCTGAATGGCGCGCGGGCCGACTATCAGGCCATGCTGGCTGGCGCTCCGGAAAACGCGAATTGGAAAGAGCCGCTGGTGCAGCGCATCAAGTCTCTGAACGAACGGCTGGGCGATGCCCCGGCCGCAAATGATTCCTCCGAGAATAAGCCGGCTGCAGATGCGATCGCGAAGTTGCCGGCTGACGATCAGGCCAAGGCAATCGAAGCAATGGTCGAACAACTCGCCAAGAGGTTGAAATCGGACGGGAAAAATCTACCTGATTGGAAGCGGTTAATCCGGGCCTATGCCGTGCTTGGCAATAAGGAGAAGTTCGAAGAAGCGGTGCGCGGCGCGCGCCAGAACTTCGAGGATAATGAGAGCGCCCTGGGTGAAATCGACGCGCTGAGCCAGAGCTTGCGGCAAGGCTCTTAGCCGGTGCTAAACTTAGATAAAAGCGTCAACCAAAAAGCCGGTGAAGGCGTAAAAGGCGCGAGGGACGAAACGTCGAGGACGGTAAGAAGCGAATGACACGAAAGCAAAGGCGCGGAATTCTTATTGGCGCGGGTGTGGCGGTGCTGAGCGTCGCGGCGATCCTTGTCTTGTTCGCCTTCCAATCCTCGATCGTTTTTTTCCATACGCCCAGCGACATCACGCAGAAAAAGCCTGCCGATGGTCAGCGCGTTCGGCTTGGCGGCCTCGTCAAAGAAGGGTCGATCGTCCGCGGTGCCGGAACGGACGTGATGTTCAAGGTCACAGACACGATCGAAACCATCAACGTCGCCTACTCGGGCATCCTGCCGGACCTGTTCCGCGAGGGGCAAGGTGTCATCGCGGAAGGGACCCTCGCTGCGGATGGGCACTTCAAAGCCGACACTGTGCTAGCCAAGCATGACGAAACATACATGCCCCCGGAGGTCGCCAAGGCGCTGAAGGAGAAAGGCGTCAAGCTCGGGCAAGGCGCCAAGCATGATGCAAATTCTAATCCGGGAATGGCGACGCCGTGATTACTGAAATCGGACACTTTGCACTCATTCTGGCAATCATCACGGCGGCCGTGCAAATGCTTGTGCCAGCGTGGGGTGCCCGCCAGGGTGACGCCAGGCTTATGGGCGTTGCTGAGCCAGCCGCGCTAAGTCAGCTCACGCTTCTCATGATCGCGTTTCTGTCCCTGACTCATGCCTACGTCACGTCGGATTTTTCTGTCGCCAACGTTGCCGCGAATTCTCATTCGACCAAGCCGCTGCTCTATAAAATCTCTGGCGTCTGGGGAAACCACGAAGGCTCAATGCTTTTGTGGGTTCTAATCCTAGCAGTCTTCGGCGCGGCGGTTGCGCTGTTCGGCACCAACTTGCCAATGACGCTAAGGGCCAACGTCTTGTCCGTGCAGGCGTCAATCGCTCTGGCCTTCGGGCTCTTTATCTTACTGACATCCAATCCCTTCGAGCGCATTTCGCCGGCACCGTTCGATGGCCGCGGCCTCAACCCAATTCTGCAAGATCCCGCACTCTCCTTCCATCCGCCGTTCCTTTACATGGGCTACGTCGGCTTCTCTATGGCCTTCTCCTTTGCGATCGCCGCTCTGCTTGAAGGCCGAACCGATGCAGCCTGGGCGCGATGGGTGCGGCCATGGACCTTGTTGGCCTGGATGTGCCTGACGATCGGCATCGCCATGGGATCATGGTGGGCATATTACGAACTGGGCTGGGGTGGCTGGTGGTTCTGGGACCCGGTCGAAAACGCTTCCTTTATGCCGTGGCTGGCTGGTACGGCGCTCCTGCACTCAGCGCTAGTGATGGAAAAGCGAGACGCGTTGAAGGTCTGGACAGTCCTCCTGGCGATTCTGACGTTCTCGCTCAGTCTTATGGGCACGTTTCTGGTGCGCTCGGGCGTACTCTCGTCCGTCCACGCGTTTGCGGTCGATCCGGAGCGCGGCGTCTTCGTGCTTGCGATCATGGTCCTGTTCACAGGTGGTGGACTGACGTTGTTTGCTTGGCGGGCAAGCGAACTGCGCCAAGGCGGCATCTTCGCTCCTATCTCGCGCGAAGGTGGGCTGGTGTTGAACAACATCCTGCTCACGACAGCATGCGCCACCGTTCTTGTTGGCACGCTTTACCCGCTGGCACTGGAGTCGTTCACCGGCACGAAGATATCGGTCGGCGCGCCGTACTTTGACATGACGTTCGGGCCGCTGATGCTGCCGTTACTCTTGGCCATGCCGTTCGGGCCATACCTGGCTTGGAAACGCGGCGATGCTTACGCGGCCGCTCAGCGTCTATTCGTTGCCGCACTCATCGCCATTTCTGCGATTGCGGTCACGTTTGCTGTCACCAAACCCGGACCCTGGCTGGCGCCATTCGGGATCGCGCTCGGCGTCTGGATCATGGCCGGTGCCGTATCCGAGGTCCTGTTCCGAGCCAAGTTCGGCAAGGCGGGATGGGATGAGGTCACCCGCAGGCTACGGAACCTGCCGCGATCCGTCTATGGAACGGCTCTGGCGCACTTTGGCGTAGGTATGATGGTCATCGGCATCATCGCAACAACGGCTTATCAGACCGAAAAGATCCTTCTGATGAAAGCTGGCGATTCCGTCGACGTTGCCGGTTTCAACGTCACCTTCAACGGAGCCAAGGCGGCCGATGGCCCGAACTACAAAGAGCAAATCGGGATGTTCTCCGTCACCAGCGATGGTAGCCCGGTGACGACATTGCAGCCGTCAAAGCGGCTGTACGATGCTCCACCTCAACCGACGACGGAAGCCGGGATTTACAACGCCTGGACGGGCGATCTCTACGTTGTTTTAGGTGACGAACAACAAGCCGGCGGCTGGGCTGTGCGCGCGTATTTCCATCCATTCGTTAGGTTCATTTGGATCGGCGCCCTGGTGATGTTCATTGCTGGCGGCCTGTCGCTTTCGGACCGGCGCCTGCGCATTGGAGCACCACAGCGTGCGCGTAAACCCAGCCATCGCGCGGTTCTCGCAAAATGATCCGTACCACACTGCACAACACCATTGTTCTGGTTCTGGCGCTGCTGGCTCTAGCGTTGGTTAGACCAGAGGCGCAAGCGGTCCAGCCTGACGAAGTCTTGAGCGACCCCAAACTTGAAGCCCGGGCGCGGGAGATTTCGGCTGGCTTGCGATGCCTAGTCTGTCAAAACCAATCGATAGACGACAGCGACGCGCCGTTGGCACGCGACTTGAGGCTGCTGGTTCGAGAACGCTTGAAAGAGGGCGACACGAATACCGAAGTGCGGGACTATCTCGTCCAGCGCTACGGAGAATTCGTTTTGCTCAGTCCACCGGTGTCGACGCGGACGATCGCTCTCTGGGTCGCGCCGTTGCTGATCTTGTTGGGCGCAATTGCGTTGGCAATTCGAACGGTTTTTGCGACGAGATCCAATACCACGCAGGCGGCTCAATCTGAGCCGCTCTCCGAAGACGAAAGAGCGGCGCTCGATCAATTGTTGCCCGGTCATGAGGGCAAAGACCAAGCGGCTGAACGAAGCTAAGGCTGTCGCAGCCTGCGCCGGCCTTTTGACGTCAAGCCCCGGCTCTCGATCTTGAACTGACCGGCAACTGGCTCCCCCTTCGCGAGTAGCTGCAATCGCTTTAGCAAACTTGCCGTGGCCAATCCGGTGACAGGACGATCATCTTCCCTCTCAAAAGCCTCGATCGCGCCTCGCATTTGCACGCCATATATTCCGTCAATCGCCCCCGCGTAGTGTCCACGTTGGTGCAACAGTCGCTGTAGGCTCTCCAGTGCTTTCGGACGCTGAAGTATCTCGGCTGACATAAAGGCGCTCAACTGATCGCGAAATGCCGACGCCGACACACCGGTGTTGGCCACCGTGTTGGCCTTAAAGCGTTTGATCACTTTTCCATTATGCGTCTGTACGCGCGACTGAACGTAGGTGCCCACGTTCATTCCGGCGACTTCAATGCGGCCGTGAAGGTTCAACAGCAGCGGTGATCCGGACGATGCCTGGCCTGTGTCACAGGTGTGCAAGATGAGATGCTTGGCCTCGGTAAAGTCCCGCTCGATTGCTTCAATGTTGACTCCTTTGAAGCTCCGCCCAACGGTGCAAGGCCCAGCATACGACAAGTGCCAATTGCCAAAATCACCGTGGAAGGAAACTTGGAACACGACCTTGGCGGATGACAGCTGGGGTAGCATCGCTGCTGGATGGCGCGTCACTGGTAAGCCGCCATCCTGGCAGATTGGTTTGGACAGTCTCAACAGCGCCCAGTCGCGGCTCGCGTCAATCGGCGGCCGGGTGTTCACGCGCGTCGTGCCTGACGTGACGTTTTGGGCTCCACCGCCGCGAGCAGTTCCTAAGATTCTCGAGGTCGCACGCGGCCGCAATCCAGGCAGCTGGAATAAGAAGCCCTTCAGCGCTGGAGCAGCCTCGCCGCCGGACCGGAAAACGCAATGGGCGGCCGTTGCGACGACATGTTTAGAGACGCAAAACGCCGTGCACGCGGCCCTGGAGTTCTGGTCGTAGAGCAGCCCGACGGACCTGTTTAGCTCTTCCAGGTGATCGGGCAGTTCTTGGCGATCATCCTTGCCAAAAACCGCCACTTTCTGCACCTGGCTACGCTGCTTCGCGGACCATGAGCCAAGCGGGCTGGCACCCGAAGCCGCCATGCTGGGACTGACCAGCAGACACAGCACCAAGCAGCCGGCCCAAAGAGCAGCCTTTCTCTTCCCCAAAGTCATGAAAACTACCCGGAAACTGAAAATTACCCCCAAGATTACCAACTGTTAAGGCGACCGAAAGGCAGCTGTAAGGCCTATTAGCGTAAGCCAGACGGCGAAACATCTTTCGTAATGCCTAATGGAGGTTTGAGAATGCAGGATTGGCAACAGACACCCGGTCCGCACTCGGTAGTGACCGGTGCCAAGCGTCGAGAGAAGCGCTCGACCGGAGTCAAGGCGCTGGTAGCTGCCGGCCTTTTGGCCGCCGTGTCTGCCCCGATGGTTGTTCCGGCGTTTGCTCAGCTACAGCCGGACACCGCAACGGTCGAGACACCGTTCGGCCGCGCCCCGATTAGTTTCGCCGACATCATCGCTAAGGTGAAGCCATCAGTGGTTTCGATATCCGTGGCCGGCAAGGGCAGCGGTCAGCAGAGCTTTAAGATGCCGGACCTACCCGACAACCTGCCACCGCAGCTGAAGGAGTTCTTCAAGAACTTCCGCGGCGGACCAAACGCACCGCGCGCACGCCCGATGCAGGCACAGGGATCCGGTTTCGTGATTTCCAACGACGGTTATGTCGTCACCAACAATCACGTTATCGACGGCGCCAGCAAAATTCAGGTGAGCTTCGACGATCAGGAAAAGCTCGACGCTGAATTGGTCGGCACCGACCCGCGCACCGACTTGGCGCTTTTGAAAATCAAGGGCGACCGCAAGGACTACGCCTTCGTGAAATTCTCTGAGAAAGAACCACGCGTTGGCGATTGGGCGCTCGCGGTTGGCAACCCATTCGGGCTGGGCGGCACGGTGACGGCTGGCATTGTTTCGGCGCTTGCTCGTGATATCGGCTCCGGCCCATATGACTACATGCAGATTGATGCGGCGGTGAACCGCGGAAACTCCGGCGGCCCGACCTTCAACCTCAAGGGCGAAGTCGTCGGCATCAATACCGCGATCTTCTCGCCGTCTGGTGGCAACGTCGGTATCGCCTTCGCGGTTCCAGCGCGCACTGCAACCACGGTGGTCGATGCCTTGAAGACCAAGGGTACGGTCGCCCGCGGTTGGCTCGGCGTGAAAATCCAAAACTTGGACGATGACGCGGCAGCCAGTCTTGGCCTGAAGGATTCCAAAGGCGCACTGGTTGGTGAGGTAATCGACAACAGCCCGGCTGATCAGTCTGGCGTTGAGCGTCAGGACGTGATCCTCTCCGTCAACGGTGAGGCCATCGAGAACAGCCGGGACTTGTCTTTGAAGATCGCTGAGATCGAGCCGAAAACCACGGTCGACGTGAAGTATTGGCGTCAAGGCAAGGAAGGCACCATGAAGGTGAAGCTTGGAACCTTCCCGTCCAAGACCACGGACATCGCTAAGCTAAACCGTGGCGGATATGACGACGACGGCGAAAAAGAAGTCGAGCTTCTGGGCTTGACCCTGTCGGCTGACCGGGAGAATGGCTCGGACGGTGTGGCGATTGCCGAAGTCGAAAACGACAGCAAGGCCGCGTTGAAGGGCGTTAAGCCGGGCGACGTGATCCTAGAAGTCAACGGCAAGGGCGTCTCCTCCCCGAAGGACGTTGAGGATGAGGTCAAAGCAGTGAAGGGCTTGGGCCGGTCGGCAGTGATGTTCTACATCCAGTCTGGCGACGCCAAAGCCTCATTGGCCCTGCCGTTCGAAAACAAAAAGGGCTAACCAACCCAAATGAGGCCGGGGCGGTTCACCTTGAAAGAGGTGGCCGCCTCGACCTTTTCAACTTCCCATGCACAATAGCTTTCAATTGAAATATTACGGCATCTGAGAATCCCATGCGGGTCCTGGTAATTGAAGACGATCGCGAAACCGCGAACTTCCTGCAGAAGTCCTTGAAGGAGAGCGGCCACACCGTTGATCTGGCCAGCGATGGTGAGACAGGTCTGGAACTCGCAAAGGAAGACATTTACGACATTCTAATCGTTGACCGGATGCTGCCGAAGCGCGACGGCTTATCCGTCGTCAAGACCCTGCGAAGCGACGGCAATCGGACGCCGGTGCTCATCCTTTCCGCTCTCGGCGAAGTCGACGATCGCGTGAAAGGCCTGCGTGCCGGCGGCGATGACTATCTAACGAAGCCCTACGCGTACTCAGAGCTGCTTGCGCGCATTGAGGCGCTTTCTCGCCGGGCCGTTCCGGAAGAACAAGAAACACGCTATGCAGTTGGCGATCTTGTGCTCGATCGCTTGTCACACCGCGTGACCCGTAACGGCGAAGCAGTTCTGCTGCAGCCTCGGGAGTTCCGGCTTCTGGAATATCTGATGAAGAACGCTGGCCAGGTGGTCACGCGCACGATGCTGCTGGAGCATGTCTGGGACTATCACTTTGATCCCCAGACCAACGTCATCGACGTGCACGTGTCCCGCTTACGCTCAAAAATCGACAAGGGCTTCGATAAACCGCTGCTGCACACCGTCCGCGGTTCAGGATACATGATCCGTGATAGCGCAGGGTGAGACGACAAAAGCGCTGTTCGGCACGACAGCTTTTCGCCTCGCAGCTTTGACCATCGCTGGCTTCCTGTTTGCAGCCGCCGTCATTGTGGTCGCGCTTATTTGGCAGGTGAACGGCCTTCTAACGCAACAAGTCATTGCCTCGATTGATGCAGAGCGGTTTGAACTGCAGCGTCAGGCCGCGCAGGCTGACGCCACCGCGATCACCGCAATAGTCGCCGCTCGTAGCCGCCCTCGAGGCCCCGCGCTTTATTTTCTGGCTGACAAGCAAGGCAAGAAGCTCTCCGGCAACTTAAATCACCTGCCGCCAGAGATTGCGCAACGGCCCGAAGGCGGCACCTTCCGCTACCAGCAAACTCCGACATCTCCCGAGCGCTTGGCTGTCGCGGTTCCTGTGAAACTAAAGCATGGCCTGAACCTCATTGTAGGCCGAGACATCGATGATCAACGGGCCATTTCCGACAGCATCCGCCAGTGGATTTTGCTCGGGTTCGGCGCTTTGTCCCTGGTAGCCTTGGGCGCCGGTCTGGCGGTTTCGCGCATGATGTTGCGCCGGGTTGAAACTATCAACCAGACGAGCAAATCCATTATGGCCGGGGATCTGTCGCAGCGCATCCCGCTCACGGGATCAGGCGATGAATTCGACGATCTGTCGGCACACCTCAACGCTATGATCGAGCGCGTCGAGCTATTAATGAATTCGCTCCGCGAAGTTTCCGACAATATCGCACATGATCTCAAAACCCCGTTGAATCGTTTGCGCAACCACGCAGAAGCAGCCCTGCGTGATCCGCAAGGGGGACCGGCTTACCGGGAAGGCTTAGAACGCACCATTGATGAGGCCGACGATCTAATCAAAACCTTCAACGCTCTGCTTCTCATTGCGCGGCTTGAAGCCAGAGCCTTCGAGGGGAGCCGCGAAGTCTTCGACGTCTCAGAGCTTCTCAATGACGCCGTCGAGCTTTATGAGCCAGTGGCGGAAGAGGCGGGTCTTGAACTGCGCAGTAGCATCTCCGGATCAGGCTTCAATATCTTCGCCAACCGTCAGCTGATTAGCCAAGCGCTGACAAATTTGATCGACAACGCGTTGAAGTATGGCCGGCGCCAAGACGATTCGGAAAAGGCCGCACTGTCGGTCGAGCTTCGCCGCGATGCAACATCCGTGGAAATCGCCGTGGCGGACCACGGCCCCGGCATAGCCGCCGCGGATAAAGAACGGGTTCTAAAACGTTTCGTACGGTTGGAGGAGTGCCGCACGCCGCCGGGCACCGGACTGGGCCTGAGCCTCGTCGCTGCGGTGGCTCGTCTCCACGATGGCCGCGTGCGTCTTGAGGATAACGCGCCCGGACTGCGCGCAGTGCTCGCGCTACCGGTTCACAAGCCAGCCGGAACGGTCTAAGCCCCCTGCAAAACTAAAACAGGGGGAAGTCCGGCAATGCCGACGTTGGCCGATGCCATCAACAGCGCGCCACGCATTCACGACGAAGGTCGTGCCGCGGAAGTGTATTCGCAGTTTCGCGATGCGGCCACGGCGCAATCGCCGGAACTCGGCGAAGCGGCTGCGTCGCCGACGATCGAGGCGCTGATCAAAGGCGTCGGCAGCGGCTCCCCCTATCTATCGCAGCTCATCACACGTGATGCCGCCCGGATGCAACGGGTGCTGCTGAACGATCCGATCGATCGCTTGGCAGCGATGGCCGCCGAGCTGCGAGAGCGCCTCGAGGGCGCGGCCAACCTCAACGAAGCAATGCGCGCGCTGCGAATCTACAAGACCGAAGCGGCACTGATTATCGGATTGGCGGATCTGGGCGGCGTATGGCCCGTCATGCAGGTGACGCGCATGCTCACCGAAACAGCAGACACCGCGCTGCAGCAGGCCGTGGCCTACCTTTTCCGCCAAGCCGTCGCAAAGGGAGACTGGCTGGCCGATAGCGAGGAAGATGCGGAAGCGAGCTCGGGCTATATAGTGCTTGGCATGGGCAAGTACGGCGCCTTTGAGCTGAACTACTCCAGCGATATCGACCTCATCATCTTCTATGAATTGGAACGCACCAAGCTTCGCGAGGGCGTCGAACCGTCGACGTTCTTCGTCCGGATGACCCGAGACCTCGTCCGGCTCATCGATGAGAGAACCGCGGACGGATATGTCTTCCGCACTGACCTGCGCTTGCGCCCGGATGCTGGCGCGACGCAAGTCGCGCTCTCCACAGAAGCCGCGCTCGTCTACTACGAAAGCTTCGGTCAAAATTGGGAGCGAGCGGCCCTAATCAAGGCTCGGCCGGTCGCTGGCGATATTGAGGCTGGCGAGCACTTGTTGTCGGAGCTGGCGCCCTTCGTCTGGCGAAAGTACCTTGACTTTGCGGCTATCGCCGATGTCCACGCCATGAAGCGGCAGATCAACGCTTTCCGCGGACTGGGCAGCATCGGCGTCGCGGGCCACAACATCAAGCTGGGCCGGGGCGGCATTCGTGAAATAGAGTTTTTCGCTCAAACCCAACAGCTGATCGCTGGAGGCCGCCAACCCGACCTGCGCGTGCGCCCAACATTGGCCGCACTGGAAAAGCTCGTGGAGCGGCAGTGGATCTCTGACGCTGTGAGAAAGGACTTGGAGTCCGCTTACCTCTATCTGCGCGAGATCGAGCACCGCGTGCAGATGGTTGCCGATGAGCAAAAGCACACCGTCCCCGATGCACCCGATCGCTTGGAAAGCTTCGCCTGCTTCGCCGGATACGCGAACCTGGAGGCATTCTCCAGGGAGCTGACTTCGGTGCTCACCACCGTGCATCGCCACTACGCGGTTCTGTTCGAAGACATGCCAGAATTGACGAGCGGTCAGGTCAACCTTGTCTTTGCTGGCAATGATGATGACCCAGATACCTTGGAAGCCTTGAAGGCGATGGGCTATGCGCGCCCCGCACAAGTCATCGAGACTGTGCGCAGCTGGCATCATGGCCGCTACGCCGCCGTGCGCTCGCCCCGTTCGCGCGAACGCCTCACGGAAGTCCAACCGTTGTTGATCGCAGCGCTTGCTGACACCGCGGACCCTGACCGGGCTCTGGCCAGCTTCGACACCTTCGTCTCGGACTTGCCAACCGGCATCCAGCTGTTTTCATTGCTGCGGGCCAACCCCGGCCTTCTCCGTCTTGTCGCTGACATCATGGGCTCGGCACCGCGGCTGGCAAGAATTCTGTCGCGCCGGCGCCGTCTCCTTGATGCGGTCTTAGACCCGCGCACGCTGGGCACGCGTGCCAGCTCCGAAGAGCTGGACAAGATCATTGAGGCGGACTTGGAGAGCGCCAAGGATGTCCAAGATGTTCTCGATAGAGCCCGCGTCACCGGAAGCGAGCAAATGTTCTTGATTGGCGTGCGCGTGCTTTCCGGCATGATCGACGCGAGCCAGGCCGGTGGTGCCTACGCGGTGTTGGCGGAACGGCTGATCGCCGCCCTTAAAGGTGCGGTTGAGGAAGAGCTGGTCCGCACTTCAGGAAAGATCGAAGGCGGCGCGGCAGCAGTATTGGCGATGGGCAAGCTCGGTGGTCACGAAATGACGGCCAGCTCCGACCTCGATCTCATCTTGATCTACGATCACGCCGACGGCGTCACTGGCAGCGATGCCGCACGCTCTCTTACACCTAGCCACTATTATACGCGGCTGACGCAACGGCTTATATCCGCGCTATCGGCACCTACCGCTGAGGGTTCACTCTACGAGGTGGACATGCGCTTGCGTCCATCCGGTCTGCAGGGTCCCGTGGCAACACAGGTCTCAAGCTTCATCGAGTATCAAAACAACGAGGCCTGGACGTGGGAGCACATGGCCCTTGTCCGCGCCCGGGTCATCTCCGGTCCGCCACAGCTCCGGGCGAAAGTCGCCAATGCGATCCACGACGTGCTGACCCGGCCCCGCGACCGGGCAAAGATTGCCCAGGACGTCCTGGAGATGCGCGAACGGATTTGGGCTGACAAAAAAACCGAGAACATTTGGGATCTAAAGCAGGTGAGGGGCGGCCTCGTCGACTTGGAATTCATCGCGCAGTTCTTGCAACTGGTACACGCCCACGAAAAGCCAGATATTCTCGATCAGAACACGGTACTTGCCTTCGAGAAGCTGCGCGATGCCGGATATTTGCAGCCCGCGGACGCTGATCAACTGATCGCTGCTTCAAAGCTCATACACAACCTAACGCAGATCCTTCGCCTGTGCTTGGACGGTCCTTTCGACCCAAAGTCATCACCACGCGGACTAAAAGAGCTCCTCAGCCGGGCTGGAGATGCCCCGGAGTTTGAGGCGCTAGAGGCTGATCTGCGCCAGCATCTCCAGGCCGTATTTACGCTGTTCAACAGGCTCATCGCATAGCCGCGACGGATTTCCGCCCGGCCCTCCGTTAAGACCTATGAGACGTCCAACGGTGAGGCAGAGTGCATCGCGCGGCCTATATGCTAATGAGACACAACAGATCACTAGCGATCATGCCGAGGCAACCCAGCGTGGCTGGCAACACTTCAGAACCGGGGCAGCACAATGGTGCCTCAAGGCCGGATAATGCCATCGACGCGGGCCTGATCGCCCGTCTAAGCGATGGCGACAGCACGGCTTTTCGCGACCTGGTTACGAGGCATATCGCCATGGTCTCGGGGCTAGCGCGGCGCATGCTGAAGGACGAGGCGGAAGCCGAAGATGTCGCTCAGGAAGCGATGCTGCGGCTCTGGCGCTCGGCCGATGGACTGGAATTGGGCCCCGGCGGTTTGAAGCCGTGGCTACGGCGCGTCACCTCGAACTTGTGCATAGACCGGATGCGGTCGGGCCAACGTACCGTTGTGACGGACGAGGTTCCAGAAGTGGAGGAGCCGGCAACACAGGTTACGGACTTGGAAGACCAAGAGCTGTCGGGGCGTGTCCTGGAAGCGATGCAGGCCCTGCCGGAACGGCAACGATTGGCACTAACCTTGTTCCACCATGAGGGGTTGAGCCAGGTTGAGGTCGGCCAAACCATGGGTATTTCGGACGAGGCCGTCGAATCTCTTCTGGCCCGGGCTAGGCGGGCACTAAAGGCAAGCCTAGCAGGTGAATGGAAAGCGTTGCTGCAAAGCGACGGTTAGCGGGCAGACGGTACGTTTAAGGTAGTTAGATAGGCGGCGGCGAGTAAACAACGAGAAGAACGATGACACAGGCAAAAGACATTGCGGATTTGGTGCACCGGCTTGATGTGTCCGGCGCAGACCGTACGCGTTGGCCCGCCCAGGAGCGTTTGCGCTTTGCCTCATTGATCGCAAACAGCGAAGAGGCGCAGCGCCTCGTCGAGGAAGCCGCGGCCTTTGACCGTTTGTTGGATCAGGTTCCGGGCGCCGACGACGGCAAGCTTGGCGGACTGGTCGAGCAAATCGTTGCGGCCGCTGAAGCTGAGGGCCGCCCGGACACGGGCAACGTGGTGCCGATGCGAGCGCGTAGCGGTGCGCTAGCCAAGCGTGCGGCAGCACGCCCTGTTATCAACCGCAATACATGGTCTGCAGCTGCCCTGCTGGCGGCGTCGCTGCTGGTCGGCGCGTTTGTAGGGACGTCTGGCCTGCTGGGTTCCGCCGTGCCCAATTTGCAGGACGAGTTTGCCGTCGCTGAAGCGGATGTTGATGGTTTGGATGCAGCGGAGCTGCTCTGGGATGGCGACCGCACGGATCTGTTCTCAGGAGAAACGTTGTGAGCGTAGACGCGTCAAATCCAGAGAGCACCAGCGGCTGGTCCAAGCGAAAGCTGCGCATCGCGCTCTTGTGCTCTCTGGCCTTCAATCTTCTGTGCATCGGCCTGATCGCTGGTGCAATCTTCTTCGGCCCCAGGCATCACTCTCGCGGTGAATTCGGGCTCAAGGCGTTTTCGCACAAGTTGCCTGATGAACGCAGGCAGGTCATTCGCGGCACCTTCAAGTCATACAAGCCGCGGTTCCGTGAACTGCGCAGGGAAGCCAGAACCGCTCGCTACGAGGCGGCTGACGTGCTCGCCGCTGATCCGCTCGATAAAGACAAGCTGCGCGCCTCGTTGGCCCGCATTGATGCCGCGGAGTCTGGCATACGCGCACACGTCTCTGATTTCTTCATTGACGTCGCTGGCAAGCTAACGCCGCAAGAGCGCGCCGACTTGGCAAAGTGGTGGAAGAAGCGTCATCGCCGCAAGTTCCGTCACCACAAAAAGGCGAAGGCTGATGCCGCGTCGAAGAGTGAGGCAGCTCCGGCTCAAACCGGTCAAGAGAGCCCGGCATCCGGCAACTGATGCATGCCGGCTAGGCGCGCACGCGTGCCTCGGCGTCATTGGGAAGCGCTGGCCAGGAAAGGTCGTTCACTTTGGCAAAGAAGTCCGGCTGGGTAGCGCGCGATAGCACCGTTACGGCGCGCCAGCAGTCGCGGCCGTGCATGTCGATGAGATGGCTGCCTTGAAGCTCGAGCAGAACCCGGGCCATGCAAACATGCAATGACGGCTCAGGCTCCCGCGCGGAGTTTGATGCTTGTTGCGCAGTCACTTCAACAACGACGAACTCGTCCTCGCAGCTGGCAGAGACCCGCACGCTGCCCCCGGCGCCCGCACGCAACCGGCCTTCGCGGATCAAGTTGGCCATGGCTTGCCGCAGCGCATTGCGCTCTCCGATCACGTCGACATTGGCCTCGACATCGATATCGACGGCCCCTTCACCGATACCGCTAGCGGCTTCACCGGCGATCACGGCCAAGGACAAAGCATCGGTCGCGCTCACGCGTCCGCATAGCAGCGCCGTGACGGCCAGCGTATCTTCAGCTGACTTCAATAGCTCCCGGCCGCTATGACGAATGTGCGCGACGTATTCCCGGTAGCGGTCGTCGCCGACGGGCCCGAACATCTCCGCGCCCATGACGTCGGAGAACCCGATCACCGCATTCAGAGGGGTGCGCAATTCGTGGCTGACACGAGCCATCAGGTCCCGCCAGGTGTTAGCGCTCAATTCCTTCGACGGGCGGACAGGCTGGCGAGCCTTCGTGCCCTGGGCGGCCAGCTGCAAGACAATTTCTGAGCAGAACCGGTCTGAAAAGGCGGTACGACTATTGACTGGGACATTCGGAACCAGAGCTTTGGCGGGAGACGGTCTGATTGTCGTGGCCCGCATTTGTGAAGCGGCAACCAAGCACCCGCAGGCAGCGGCCGAGAGCACCATGGCGTAGAGGATGTGCCCTTGCGAGGCCTCGTAGCCCACACACCCAGCCAGCAACAAAGCAGAGAGCATAAGCAACCAACGGGGCTTCCGCAGAGTGCGGACAGCTAAGCGAAGCCGTCGGTTCTTTTCCCAGGCGTCTGTCACGAGGCTCCGCATGGGCGCAAAGCTTCCCCGTGAAGAGGCGCCAGCTGCCCTCTCCATGTGTCACCCCAAATTGTGTGTTTGCTGCCCGTAACGTCCAACGAGGTACGAGGCCATCGATCCCTTGCGACTCACTTCAACTGATTTGCGCAAGTGAGTCGAGGGCGCCCTGGCAGATTTCTTGCCGCCCAAGCTGCAATTCTCATGCATCCAGCATTTTTGACACAATCTCAAAAACGTCCTTTGAGGTTTTGTCAGCCTTTGCAACTCGTTGCAGAGCTTTGCGAGCAAGAGATCTTCGCTTCGGCTCAAGCCCCTTACTGGACCGGAAAGCCCCCAAAATCCGGGCGGCGATCTGCGGGTTGAACTGATCGAGGGCCAGGACCTGAGAAGCCACGAAGTCATAACCGGCCCCGTCGGCCCGGTTGAACTGAACAGGGTTCGCCATCGCGAAATTCCCGACCAGAGCCCGTACCTTGTTCGGCGCCGTCAGAGAAAAAAGCGGATGCCGGGTCAGGGTCTCGATGTGTTGGAGCGCCTTGGGCAACGGCGATTGCGCCTGGGCGGCGAACCAGGTGTCGATGACCAGGTGGTCGGTCTTCCACTGCTCAAAGAAATGATCCAGGGCCTGCGCCCGGTAAGGCACGTCATTGGCCGCGATCAGGAACAGCGCGTAAGCCTGATCGGTCATGTTGGTTGCCTTGAAGTAGTGCCGGGCCAGCCGGTCCATGTCGTCTTCGGTGCCGCGGGCGACAAGCAAGGCGAGGGCGGCATTGCGTAGGGCCCGCTTTCCCGCGCTCTTTGAGTCAGGCGAGAACCGGTTCCGCTTCGGCGTCATCCGGTCATACAAGTCCTCCAGGTCATCACCCAGCGTTGTGCCGGTCAGTTTGAGAAGCTGGCGGTGCGCCCGGAAGATGTGATCTGGATTGATGTTCTCTTTGATCTCTCGCGCCAAGTCCGCTTGGCTAGGCAACTTCAAGATTTCCGCGCGGTAGGCGGGCTCCAGGCCGTCGTTCGTCACCGTGCCGCGCACCGCCTTGGCGAAGCCCGCCCCGCGGCTGGATCGCTTGCCCTCCGAGTGTGCGGCAACGATCTGCTTCATCAGCCGGGTGGCATAGGCGTTTCCAGCCTGCCAGCGGTTGAACAGATCGCCGTCGTGCGCCAGCAGAAATTCCAAGTCGCGATCGCTGAGATCGACGGTGATATTCACAGGGGCTGAAAATCCGCGCAGCAGAGACGGCACGGGCCGTGAGCCGATACCTTCGAAGGTGAAGGACTGTTTGCGTTCAGTGACGTTGAGAATGCCGTTGGCGACGGAGCCTTCCCCCTGAAGCGAAAGCTCCATGTCATCGCCATTGTCGTTGATGAGCCCAAGCTTCAACGGAATGTGCAGAGGCTTCTTGCGCGACTGGCCAGGAGTAGGGCTGAGAACCTGCTCGACCGTCAGCGTTGCGGTCTTGTCCGACCGGTCCCACTGCAGCCCGCAGACCAACTCAGGGGTTCCGGACTGCGAATACCACAGCGCGAAATGCGAAAGATCGAGGCCGTTGGCATCTTCAAAGCATTTTATGAAATCTTCGATGGTCGCGGCTTGCCCATCGTGCCGGTCGAAGTAGAGGTCGAGACCCTTGCGGAATCCGTCCTCCCCGGCGAGCGTCTGGATCATGCGAACGAGCTCAGCGCCCTTTTCATAGACAGTCGCTGTGTAGAAATTGTTGATCTCGATGTACGTCTCCGGCCGCACCGGATGCGATAATGGCCCAGCATCCTCAGGAAACTGCATCGCCTTGAGCTGGCGGACGTCGCTGATGCGTTGAACCGCGCGCGAGCGTTCGTCGCCGGAGAACTCCTGATCGCGAAAGACCGTCAGCCCTTCCTTGAGGCACAGCTGGAACCAGTCCCGGCACGTAATCCTGTTTCCGGTCCAGTTGTGGAAATACTCGTGCGCGACAACGCTTTCTATCGCCGCATAGATCGTGTCCGTTGCTGTTTCAGGAGAGGCGAGGATCAGCCGGTCGTTGAAGATGTTGAGGCCCTTGTTTTCCATCGCGCCCATATTGAAGTCCGACACGGCAACAATATTAAACACGTCCAAATCATACTCGCGGCCGAACCGTTTTTCGTCCCAAGCCATCGAGCGCTTCAGACAGTCCATAGCCCATTCCGCCCGGGCTTCTTTGCCGTGCTCGACGTGAATGTTGAGAATGACATCGCGTCCAGACTGCGTCTTGAAGTTGGAGG
>JBGTSB010000032.1:0-33468 GCA_041940525.1 Hyphomicrobium sp. | reverse complement strand
CGGTGCTAACGACTTTCAAACGCGGGGAAACATCAACGCCGAAATCATCCGGCTTTTTGACGTCCAACGGCTTCTTCTTAGCCTTCATAATGTTGGGCAGTGTCGGATAACGCGGCTCGTTCAAGCGCAGGTCCGTAGTGATCACAGCGGGAGAGTTTAACTTCAGCGTTTCGAGGCCTCCGTCAACTTCGCGCGTGACTTCGACGCTATCGCCATTCGGCGCAACCTTCGAGGCAAACGTACCTTGCGGCCAGCCAAGCAACGCGGCGAGCATCTGGCCCGTCTGGTTGCAATCGTCGTCGATCGCCTGCTTACCCAGGATCACCAGGTCCGGCTTTTCTCCTTCGACGATAGCTTTCAAAATCTTCGCGACAGCAAGCGGCTCAACCGTTGCATCACCGCTATCAACTAGGATGCCGCGATCAGCACCAATCGCCAAAGCTGTGCGGATCGTGTCTTGCGCTTTCGCCGGGCCAATCGAAACGGCGACCACTTCTTCGGCGCCACTCTTCTCCTTCAAGCGAACCGCCTCTTCCACGGCGATCTCGTCGAAAGGATTCATCGACATCTTCACATTGCCGAGCTCAATACCGGAGCCGTCACTCTTCACCCGGATTTTCACTGCGTAGTCGACGACGCGCTTTACCGCGACTAAGATTTTCATTCGTGAGCTGCTCCCCGGCAGAACTGTTCTTGATTATTGGCGGATTTGTCTCCGGACTAGCGCGCATGCGCTGATCCCCACCGGTCTTCGAGGTGCACTGCGAAATCACGCCCCCAGCAAGTTTTCGCACGTGCGAAACGCGAACTTAAGTGCCGTCTGGCAGCGAGTCAATTGGGCAGAACAGCCGCTCCGGCCCCGCAAACCCTGCCGTTGCCCGCCGCTAGGCAGATACATGCAACCCCTTGTCAAACAACGGAACTCCGGGCCGGCGCATGAAAATGACCAAAACCGCCCCGGCGAGCAGCCCGCCGATATGAGCCCACCAGGCTACCGGTCCCATCTGCGGCATCACAGCCATAACGACTTGGAGCAAAATCCACGCTCCCAGCGCGATCAGTGCTGAAACCCGCAGCGGCAGGAATTTAAATGCCAGCACCCAAATACTGACCTTCGGGTGCAGCATCAGATAAGCGGCGATCACACCGGCCACCGCGCCACTGGCGCCGATCAGAGGGCTGTCCGACCCCGGCGTCACAAGCGAATGGACGAAAGCCGCCAGAATTCCGCAGGCCAGATAGAAGATGAGAAACTTGAAGTGGCCCATCGCATCTTCAACGTTATCGCCGAACACCCACAGAAAGAGCATGTTGCCTGCCAAGTGCAGGAAGTCGCCATGGAAGAACATGTATGTCAGCGGCGTCAGAAACTCCGGAACATTTATGGAGTCGTTCGGCACACCACTGTCAACCAACAGTGGCCCGGCCAAGTTCGCCGGCAAGAGTTCACGCGGCACGACGGCGAAGCTGGCGATCGCCGCGGCATCAAGCTGCGTAGCCTCCAACAGGTAGACCACGACATTGATGGCGATCAGCGTGACCGTCACGAACTGGAACGGTATGGACTTTAGCTGGTTGTCGTCGTGCAGCGGAACGAACATCGGTTTTCCCCCACGTGAGGTTGAGTCGCCCGCCGGCAGCCGGCAAGCACTTGGTAAGCTATCGGTTCTTCCCGGGAACCCAGAGCACATCGCCCTGGGCCTTGTGATTCACAAACCGGCTGGCCACGAAAAGGTAGTCGGAAAGCCGGTTGATATACTTCAGGGCTGGTGCGCTAACGGGCTCATCCGGCATGCTGGCCAAGGCCGTCATATCGCGTTCGGCACGCCGTGACACGGTGCGCGCCAAATGCAGCGCCGCAGCCGCCGGAGTTCCGCCGGGCAGCACGAACGACTTCAGCGCATCCAGCTCGGCGTTCAACGCATCGATCTCGCCTTCCAGCCAATCAACCTGAGCGTCCGACATACGCAACGGTTCATATTCGAGTTTCTCGCCACGATCCGGCACGCACAGATCGGCACCCAAATCGAACATGTCGTTTTGAATGCGCTCCAGCTTACGGTCGAGTTCGGAGTCCTCGCTCGCGGTGTGTACCCGCGCCATGCCAATGCAGGCATTCGCCTCATCGACCGTGCCATAGGCGGAAATCCGCAAGTCGTGCTTCGCAACGCGTGCACCTGTGCCGAGTCCGGTCGTGCCCGCGTCACCCGTACGCGTGTAAATCTTATTCAGCTTTACCATAGGAAGGAGGAACCGGTTGCGAATATCTGTTCCAAAGTACCGGCCAGCCGCAGCGGGTCAAGCGCCGTCATACATTTACAAGTACGAAGGCCATGATAACCACGATGGCGAGTAGCTGCAGCAGCACACGCATGCGCATGAGTTTCTGGCTCAAATTTGGACTGGACCCGCGTGCCATCGTGAACAGTCCAATGGCCAGCACGACGATGACGGCAACGACGGCAACGGTTGTCAGATGATATAGAATGGTTTCCATAAAGGCCTCTGGTTCTCATGCTGGCCGGGCTAGTCAATCACGGCCAGCATGAGAAAACTTTCCAGCGCAGCTCAACATTCGCCGCAATGTAGAGGCTGTAGTTCTAAATTGCGATGGCCGCCACAAGTTCCGTGCCACGTACGCCGAATATGATCAGCCTGCAATCGATGGAGAATGAATAGTTGCCCGGCGCCTTACCAATTCGACTGAGTGCCCGCCTCTGCATCACCATCGTTGCTGCCGGTTCACTCCTCTTCCCAGGCACTTTGGTGACGCCGGCAAGCGCCCAAAACGCCGCCCCAGCGAAGAACAAAAAGCAGCTGGAGACAAAGCGTAAGCTTCTAGAAAAACAGAAAAAAAAGGAAGCTAAGCTCCAAAAGGATCTAGCTGCGCTCGCCGCAGAACGCGTCCGCATCACGGAAGAATCCAAAGCGCTGGCCGCCAAAACTCAGGACGCAGAGCAACAGCTATCCGACGCAGAACGCAAGCTCGCCGAGTACGGCCAGCAAGAGCAGACCCTGCGCAAGGCCCTAACCCGGCGCTACGGCAAAATCTCCAAGCTGTTGTCGGTATTGCAGCGTATGGGCCGCAATCCACCTCCGGTCATGATCACCAAGCGTGAAGACGCCTTAAAGATGGTCAGAAGCGCCATGCTGATTGCGTCCGCCTTCCCGGAGATGCGTTCTGAGGCAGTCACCCTGTCTTCCAAGCTTCAGGAACTCGTCCGCGTCATGGATGGCATCCGCGACGAAAAGGAAAAGTCCAAGGCCTATGCTGCGACCCTGCGTGAACGCCGCAAGGAATTGAGCGCGCTCATGGAGACGAAGCGCCAACTGCACTCGGAGCGCCAAGCTGAATTGCAGAGCGTACGCGAAGCCGCCGCCAAAATTGCAGGCAGTGTCGAAAAACTCAACGAACTCATCGCCAAGGTAGACGAGGCCGTCAGCAAGGAAACTGAGCTGGGCAACTATAACGACCAAGCCACGCCAGCCGATCCCAAAAAGGCGGAACAGGATATTGCGGCCTTGCCGCCTGGATCAGTCGAGTTGTCCCCGGGCAGCGGCGGCACCCGGGCTCAACCGCTGCGTCCCGGCATAGCCTTCGCCAAGGCCAAATCGAAGCTGCCCAAACCGGCGGCGGGACGGCGCATCCTGTCATTCGGCGAAAAAACCCAGTACGGGACCAAATCTAAAGGAATTGTAATCGAAACGCGCGTTTATGCCCAAGTTACGTCACCGTGCGATGGCTGGATTGTGTTCGCGGGCGAATTTCGCTCGTATGGCCGTGTCTTGATCATCAACCCGGGCGGGGGCTATCATGTTCTGATGGCTGGGCTGTCTCAAATCGATGTGACAACGGGCCAGTTTGTCGTTGCGGGAGAGCCGGTCGCAATCATGAGCGGCGGCATTCCCACCTCAGAACAAAAAGCGCAAGCGCCAGTGCTTTACGTAGAATTCCGCAAGGATGGCGATCCAGTCGATCCAGACCCATGGTGGGTAGCAACTAAGCAGGTCGACAGTCAAAAGAAGGTGCAAGGATGATGCACAAGAAGGACTTTGCGTTCTGGTCAGTAGTCATGCTGGCCGGTGTCGTAGGAGCTACAGCAGTCCTCAACGTTTCCAATCTTCATTCTGCACCTTCGCAGAACGCAGACATCTACCGGAAAATCGATTTGTTTGGAGAGGTCTTCGAAAGAGTTCGACAGGACTATGTCGAAAAGCCAGACGAAGGCAAAATGATCGAAAGCGCCATCAACGGCATGCTTTCATCGCTCGACCCCCACTCCTCTTACATGCCGCCAAAAGACTACCGTGACATGCAGGTGCAAACGCGCGGGGAGTTCGGCGGCCTTGGCATCGAAGTCACGATGGAAAACGGCGTCATCAAAGTCGTCTCGCCCATCGATGACACACCGGCTGATCGCGCCGGCCTGCAGGCAAACGACCTGATCACACATCTCGACAACGAACAGATCATCGGCCTCACCCTGCAGCAGGCCGTCGACAAGATGCGCGGTCCGGTCAATACGCCGATCACGCTTACGATCGTGCGCAAAGGCCGCGACGAACCGTTCGACGTGAAGGTCACGCGCGACATCATTCACATCAATGCCGTCAAGAGCCGCTCCGAAAAGGACGTCGCTTACATCAAAGTCTCGACGTTCAACGAGCAGACCCATGCCAACCTCGTGAAGGCCATGGAAGACCTCAAGTCGGAATTGGGCGATGAACTAAAAGGCTACATCATCGACCTTCGCAACAATCCTGGCGGATTGCTCGATCAGGCGATCGCAGTCTCTGACGACTTCCTGGATCGCGGTGCGATCGTACTTACTAAAGGCCGGGACAATTCAGAGACACAGCGTGCTCAGGCCCGCCCTGGCGACGTGACCGAAGGCAAACCCGTCGTCGTTTTGATCAACGGCGGCTCAGCATCAGCGTCAGAAATCGTCGCTGGCGCCTTGCAGGATCACAAGCGTGCCACCGTCATCGGCACACGCTCCTTCGGCAAGGGCTCGGTGCAAACGATTATCCCGCTTGGCAACAACGAGGGGGCGATCCGCCTGACCACTGCCCGCTACTACACGCCGTCCAACCGGTCGATCCAAGCAAAAGGCATCGATCCGGACGTCGTCGTTGAGCAAGTCTTGCCGGAAGAGCTGAAAAAGCGCCGCAACCGCCCGCGCGGTGAGGCCAGCCTTCGCGGCCATCTGTCTAACGAAGACAAGCCTGACGCCAAGAAAGAAGAGGCGAAGGAAGACCAGACTAGCCAAGCTCCTGAAGATGACGAGGATGACCTGGAAAAGACAATCCAGGCGATCGCGAACAGCGCCAAGGGCAAGGAAGAATCTGGATCCTCGTCCTACGTCCCCAAAGAGGCTGAAAAGGATACGCAGCTTCAGTACGCCTTGAACCTCCTGCGCGGCGACATCGTCGAAGCGGCCGCCATCGCACAGCCAGACGAGAGCAAGCAGACGGCAGCCAAGAAGCCGGCTGATGCGCCCTCCGGCGACAAGGCCGCTGCACCAAAGTAAGACTAGGCAAGCCGCGCCAAGCGCGGACTGATGTCACGAGATACGGGCGCCACGCGGCGCCCGTATCATTTCCTGGACGCACAGGATCACAGGGGGCCACCATGACAAACGACAACACTGAACTCGGCTACAGGCCGAACGTCGGCATTGCCGTTTTCAACCAGCACGGCCTGGTCTGGATTGGCCGCCGTCCCGGGTCACGCCATGATCCCGAAGGCCGCGACACCTGGTGGCAAATGCCGCAAGGCGGCATAGACGAGGGCGAGGACTACCGCGCGGCCGCCCTGCGCGAGTTGCACGAAGAAACCGGTATGCGCTCGGTCGAAATCATCGCCGAGATAGAAGACTGGCTGCATTATGACCTTCCACCCAACCTGCTTGGCCGCGCCTGGGGCGGCAAATACAGGGGGCAGAAGCAAAAGTGGCTCGCCGTCCGCTTCACCGGCGACGACAGCGAAATCAACTTGATTCCCGAGCCCGGACACAAAGTGGAATTTGAAGACTGGAAATGGGTGCCGATGGACGACGTTCTCGACTGCATCGTGCCTTTCAAACGCCAGGTCTACGAAACTGTCATCAAACATTTCAGCAAGCTTGGCACGACTTGAACGCGCACCACCAAACCGCAGCTCAATCCGCAGGCGTAATAAAACTGATATGGAATCGCACTATCAACCTCGGCTTCTCTTGAACTCTTTTCTACGGCTATTCCGCTTTAAGCCAATGAAGCCCGCCCTTGATACAACAGCGGCCCACACACAGTCCGCTCCGGTAAAGCTGCCGTACAGGCCGAGCGTCGGGATCATGCTGATCAACAGCGAAGGCAAGGTGTGGGTCGGCCGCCGGCGGCCCAAATGGATGGGCAAGGGCAAGAAGCAGCACACATGGCAAATGCCTCAGGGCGGCATCTTAAAGTTTGAAACGCCGCGCGCCGCCGCCATCCGAGAGCTGGCCGAAGAAACCGGAATCCGCTCCGCCAAGATCATCGGCGAAATCCCGCGCAGCCTAACGTTCGATCTCCCACCGGAACTGATGGGGGTTGCCTTGAAGGGACGTTTTCGCGGCCAACGGCAATGGTGGTTCGCAATGCGTTTCACCGGCAATGACAAGGACATCAAGATCAAACCGAAAGGCGGCAAGGCGGAGTTCGACGCCTGGGCCTGGCGCTCAATCGATGAGATCCCGGAGATCGCGGTACCGTTCAAGCGCAAGCTCTACAGCACGGTAGTCAAAGAGTTCCGCCACCTAGCGCAGCCCATCTCATAACCATCGTGTGCATACATCAGCGCCTCAGCCTACGCGCCGCATGTGATTATCGAACTCGATCCCATCTAGCTGCACGCGCTTGCCTTCGACGTTGAACGGCGCCTTTCGCACAAGATCGCCATACCCCGACGAAATCGCGAAGCCGTGCTGCGCGATTCCAGCCACTCCGCAGCTATCCGCCAATGCGACTTCCGATAGCACCTTGCCGCTGCTCGTCTCGACAAACAAAACGCGCCCGGCCTTCGGTGCCGCCGCAGCAAGGACCTCCTTATCAGGACTGACAGCCACCGAACCGATGTAGCCGCGCAGCGCAGCCCCCATCGGCGCTGGCGTCTCGATCAAACGAAGCGGCGTATCGGCACTCGCATGCCCGACAAGCTCTGGCGCTTCGAGCAGCCCGCCTTCCCACTGCCCGCCAAACCAAACCCGCCCGCTGCCATCGCAGGCAATGTGGCGGATAGATAGTTGGTGCAGACTCTGCGGCAGGCAATGACGCGCCTTTAGATCACCTGATCGCACGTCAATGAATACGAGCGACGGCTCCATCGACATGATGTTGAGCTTCACGCGCCCGCTCATCTCTAGGCCGCCATTGGCAACAGCAAGCGTCTGCCCATCATCAAGAAGGATTACCTCGTGCGGATCGATACCGTGCGTCGGCATCTCCCCAATCCGCTTGTATCCAGCGCCGGCATCGTAGATCCCGAGCAGCCCATCATTCGTCTGCTCGTCCGTTTCGGTCGCGTAGAGCAAGCGCCCGTCGCGCGAGAAGGCTCCGTGGCCAGCAAAAGCTCTGCTGGCGCGTGCTTCGATGACAACCGGATCGGCAGCATGAGAAGTTGTAGAGAACGCGACGGCGAACTGACCTGGACGCCGCGAGAATGCCACCGCGCGCCCGCGCTGCGCATCCACTGCAACGTCGTGCCCGCGCGCCGACAATGGAATTTCGCGAACGACGGTGCCTTCCATGGACAGCAGAACAACTCCGTACCGCCCGTCTACATAGCGGCAAGCCGAAACAAACGCCGGTTGCAACCCAGGCCCAGGGACATTGGCCAATGCACGCGATTGCGCGCACAGCATCACCACCGTCCCGGTCAAAAATAATCGTCTATCAATCGCCATCGAGTTCATTGAACCCCACTGCCAAACCAGCCGCTGGTGCCAACTCACGCTGGATGATGTTCGTGATCCCATTGAGATGAAAGCGCATCTGGCGCACACGGGTAATGACCGGCCCCTGCTTGTCAATCGCAGCCGGATCCTCGGGCCGCTCCGGATCCAACGGAATGTCCAGCGCGTCCCTCCTGATCAAATGAAAAGCGCGATCAATCCACCCCGGCATCCAGGCCCGATCGCCGCTGCCATAGCTGGTGATGCGAAGCGTGCGGCAGAACACATCCAGCGAGATCATGCCGGCGTTGAGAAATTCAACACTGGTTCTCGAAGGGACGAACGGCAAGCGAGGCGTCCGCTTGGCCCCCATCATCGTATCGAGGCGTGGCTGAACTTGCTGCTCTTGAGCAATCTGCAGCCCCGTAACGAGCGAGCGCAACAAATCCCGAGCTGCATCGGTGGGCTCGGGATAAAGCGGATTGTCTGATCCTGGCGTGTACATTTTGAAACGCCAGCCATTGTCTTTCGTCCACGCCGTGAGCCATGACTGAGACAGAGCATGGAGATTACTCCCAATCGCCGCGGCGAAACGGCAACGATACGTTTCCGCCTCGCTCTCTCCCGTCACCGGCTGCTTGTCGTCGGTCAAGATATACTCCAGCGCATGCAGGCCCTGTATGGCCGCGCTGTGTTTGCCCAATTCTCCCGGCTGCAAAAGTTTGGAGTCGTGCTCAGCAAGAACTCCGGGCAGCTGGCGGAACATGATGCCCCGCTTGTCCGGCCAAAACGCGAAGCGCTCGATGCCGCCCGCGGCAGCCATTGGCCCGAAGCGCAAGAACGACACGCCCGCCCAGGCACGGACCACATCTGCAAAACGCGCCTGCACTTTTTCCAGCGCTGCGTCTCGTTCCTCTTGACCGCTATCGCAGACAGCAGCAAGCGCGCCCGACAATTTGCCGGTTTGGGAAACCAGTGTCTCGAGGTGCGGAACGATGTAGCCGTCAACACTCGAACGGATCATCTCGGAGTGCGAAAACGGCAGCTTGGCCGCAGCAGGTGCAAAAGCAAACGCCACCGCGACAGCCGTCGCGATGGCGCGTAACCAATGTCTCGGTGAAGAACTGCTTAGTCTTCTTCCAGCTCGTTCGTCGGATCGGCTTGCAGCTGCCCGTAGTTCTTCTCGCCGATCTTGTCCAGCAGCTCCAGCTGCGTCTCGATGAAGTCGATGTGACCTTCTTCGTCCTGCAGCAGCTGCTCGAACAGTTTCATCGAAACGTAGTCCTTGTTGAGCCGGCAAATATCGCGGCCCTTTGTGTAGGTCTCGCGCGCGATGTACTCGCCCTTCAGATCGCACTCGAACACTTCCTTCAGATTCTGGCCAATCATCAGCGGCGCTATGTGCTGCATGTTGGGCATGCCTTCCAGGAAGATGATACGGTCGACAAGCTTGTCGGCGTGCTGCATCTCCTCGATCGACTCCGCCCGCTCCTTCTTGGCGAGCTTGGTGAAGCCCCAATCGTTCAAGAGCCGGTAATGAAGCCAGTACTGGTTTATCGCTCCAAGCTCGAGCTTCAGAGCTTCGTTCAGAATTTCGATTACTTCTTTGTTGCCCTTCATGGCACGTCCCTTCCCGCTGTCCGCGCTTGAACGTTGCGGCGGCAGACCCGGGTATAGCATCAACCCAACCAAACCACCGAAAGCGTGTCTGGCTGCATGATCTCAAAGGGATGCCTCTCGTGCAACTCTTTTTAGAATAGCTCTAAACTGTACGGGATAGGTTTGGATTTGGCTTTACGCCGGCTGCCGGGTGCGGACGACGACTGGTTCGAGACCCGGTTGCGGCCGCGAGCGGCGCTCGGCCTTAGAGCGGAAAGACCGCCGGTCTATCTTCTGCAGCTGGTTCCGGGCTGTTGCACACGCACACGGACAAATGAGACCTTTAGCCTCGAGTTCTTCCATTTTTGCGTAGATAATCTCGACGGTTAGCGGGACGCAACCGCAGCAGTTTAGCTTCTTGGACAAGTGCCTGTAGACAATGCCAGGCGTCGGAATCGGCGCATTGGGCTGACTCATTATGTCAACAAGAGCTGTCTCAATGTCGTGATCAGAGATCACTGCACATGAGCAGACGATCATCTATCGCTCCTACACGAGTTTCCGGCAGGAATATCACATCCAAGGTATCGCCGATGTACCGGAGGTGACCTGCCAAGGCCTTCCTCCGGCAACACAATTGCCGCTCAACAGGAAAGGCCCGTTCAACAATCACCTACACATGTAGAGTGCAGCGGTCAAGATTTACAGATGCGCCAAAGCGGCGCTTAGCTAACCCGGGCCTGGCCCAGAGACTGGCGCTTCCTGGATGCCGGAATTGGCACAGCTTTAACCGTGGAAGACGCCTTTTTGCCCTTCTTTTTGGCTTTACCGCTGGAAGGCCCGCCCAATGGGCCAGCCTTGCCCTTAGCCATTTCCAAAAGCGTATACTGATCCAGCACGCTTATGAACGCCTCAAGCGCATCATCCAAGATCTGGTTTATTCCAGATGCCCCGTGCCGGGCTGAACCCGCTGCGCGATCGCCTTCGATCTCAATGGCCATAGACTCCATCGCTCGAACCACATGACCGATGCGAATTTCCGCTGCTGGCTGAGCCAGCTTCACACCACCGTGACGCCCGCGGACAGCTTCAATGAACCCAGCCCGCGAAAGCAGATGGACGATTTTGAAGGTATTCTGGGGCGTGATATCGAGCCGCCGGGATATATCGGCGGCTTTTACGAGGTCTTCCCCCGCCTGAGCACAATCGATCAAAATCCGGATTGCGTGGCTAGTCGACTTATTGAGGCGCATGGCTGAGCAACCACTCCAGTAATTTGGAATTATTCTATTTTCACATTGTTGCCGCTCAAGCGCAAGTTTTTTGCCAACCGTTTTCCAAGGCAAATGCCGCGCTTGACGCGAAATGGAGCATCCAGTCGATTCTTGACGTTGATTTTCTACATAAACTGCGGTCATTTGCAATTCGATTGAGCTTGGCCCGCTCCCCGCGCGTATGACCATGCAACAAAGGTCACAGGAGTTGGCTATCCGTGAAAAACCACCGATCATCGCATTCGTGATCTTCCAACAACCAAAAGGTTCTTTGATGAAACGTCTTGGCTGGACCTTCGGATTCGCCGCTCTCTTTATTTCCACGGCGCCACTCTCCGCTTTAGCGGCACCGCAGCCAGTAGCCGTCTTGTCAAACTACGCCGACATCGCAGCAGCAGCCTATGAAGATTCGACGAAGTCAGCGCGCGAGATGGAGAAGAAGATCGGCGACCTGATCGCTGGCCCATCAGCCGAAACACTAGCCGCCGCCCGGCAGGCTTGGCTGAAGGCGCGCGAACCATACATGCAAACGGAGGTCTACCGCTTCGGCAACAAGATCGTGGACGATTGGGAAGGCAAAGTGAACGCTTGGCCACTTGATGAAGGCTTGATCGACTATGTCGCCGATGCCTACGGCGCGCTTAACCCGGAGAATGAGTTCTACGCGGCCAACGTTATCGCAAATCCAACGCTCCGCATTGGCAGCAAGCAAATTGACGCCAGCACGATCACCCCAAAACTCTTGTCCGACGAACTCCAAGAAGCCGGCGGCGTCGAAGCCAACGTAGCGACGGGATACCATGCCATCGAGTTTCTCCTCTGGGGACAAGACCTGAACGGCACTGGCCCTGGTGCTGGCCAACGCCCTGCTACGGACTTCGACACCAAGGCTTGCACGGGCGGAAACTGCGATCGCCGCATCGCCTACCTCAAAGCTGCAACCAAGCTTCTCATCAGTGATTTGGAATGGATGACGAAACAGTGGCAGCCAGGCGGCAGCGCACGCAAGGCTGTCGCGGAAGGTGACGCCGATACCGGCCTGGCGATGCTCTTTAACGGAATGGGCAGCCTGAGCTATGGCGAACTAGCCGGCGAACGCATGAAGCTCGGCCTGCTCGTCCACGACCCAGAGGAGGAGCACGACTGCTTCTCCGACAACACCCACCACGCCCACTACTACGACGCGTTAGGAATCCAAAACGTCTATCTGGGCCAATACAAGCGTACGGATGGTACAATGGTGAAAGGCCCGTCGGTTGCGGATTTGATTGCAGCCAAGTCAGCCGAACGCGAAACCGCCCTGCGCGCCGCCATCGAAAACACAATGCAAAAGATGACGGTGATCGTTGAGCGCGCGAAGACCACCGAGGCTTATGATCAAATGATCGGCCAGGGCAACACTGAAGGAAACGCGGTCGTGCAAGACGCGATCACAGCATTGATCGCACAAGCCAAGGAACTAGAGCGCGGCATTGCGGAGCTTGAATTGCAACCGGTGAAGTTCCAAGGCTCGGACAGCCTCGACAAGTAAGGGGCTCAACTTCGAAAACGGCATGGCGGAACGGCAATCGGTATCATCACATTTTCGAGTAGCAGTGATTTGCTTTCTGGCAATCGTGTCCGGCGGCATCGCGATCGTCCTGTCACAGGCACTGGCCACCGCCAGCCAGCAGGCCGCCTTTGAGCCGGGCGAAGACATGCCCGGCGGGACGGCGACGACCGATCGCGCACTAACAACGCGAGATGCCTTCTCCCAATCATCCGCAGGGATCGGCCTAGCTGGCGAGGCAAACTTCAAGGTCGGCAACGCGATCTTCCGCAGGTTCTGGGTATCCTCACCGTCATCGAACGAAGCATCCGACGGCCTCGGCCCGCTCTACAATGCGCGTGGATGCCAGAACTGTCATCTGAAGGACGGGCGCGGCCGCCCACCAGCGGCGAATTGGCCGGAAGAGACAGCCGTCTCTTTGTTTCTGCGTCTCTCCATTCCGCCTCAAACAAATGAGCAGAAAGAGGCGCTGGCCAAACATCGCATCAATGCCGTCGCCGATCCGGTCTACGGCGGACAATTGCAAAACATCGCTATTCAAGGCCACCGGCCCGAAGGGCAAATGCACATCACCTACGCAAACCAGCCAGTGACGCTCGGCGATGGCACCACAGTCAACTTGCGCAAACCGGCCTACAAGGTCGTTCAACTTGGCTACGGAGCCTTGCACCCAGACGTGATGATGTCTCCGCGCATCGCACCGCAAATGATCGGCGTAGGATTGCTCGAAGGAATCCCGGAAGACGCCATACGCGCGCTTTCCGATCCTGACGACAAAGATGGCGACGGCATCAGCGGCCGGCCCAACCAAGTCTATTCACAGACCAAGAAGGAGATTGTCGTTGGCCGCTTTGGCTGGAAGGCAGGAAACCCGGACGTACGTCAACAGTCGTCCGACGCGTTCTTCAACGACATGGGCCTGTCCACGACGTTGAACCAGCCCGGATATGGAGACTGCACGGCCGCCCAGGAGCAATGCCGCAAGGCGCCGGACGGAGCATCAGATTTGAGCGACAACGCCGAGGTCAGCGACCAATTTCTGGATTTGGTGACCTTCTACGCGCGCAACCTGGCTGTTCCGAAACGGAGCGGCGCCAAGTCCCCGACCGTACTCAAAGGCAAGGCCACGTTCAGCGCCATCGGCTGCGCCAAGTGCCACCACCCGTCGTTCAAGACCGGAGAAGTGGAAGAACAACCACACCTATCGAACCAAACAATCTGGCCATACACGGACCTGCTGCTTCACGACATGGGCGAAGGTCTCGCCGACGGCCGGCCCGAAGGCGTCGCTAATGGCCGGGAATGGCGAACGCCACCGCTCTGGGGAATAGGGTTGACGAAACAAGTGAGCGGACATGAGTTCTTGCTGCACGATGGACGGGCCCGTGGGGTGGAAGAAGCCATCCTCTGGCACGGGGGCGAGGCCAAGGCCGCACGGGACCAGTATGCCGCCCTGCCGAAGGCCGAGAGAGAGGCTCTTATCGCCTTCGTCAAATCCCTCTAAAGGCCATCGGAACGGCAACTAGTTATGACTCTTTTGAACATAAGAATTCGTGATCGCCGTTGAATGAAAGTTCGATTGGCAATGATAAGGCCGTCGCCTATATGTTGCTCATGGAAAGGCGATGATCGTCTTTCACAATGAGATTTCTGAGGAGGAAGTCATGAAAGTTTGGATGAAGCCGCAGGTTCGCGAACAGGAAGTTGGTCTTGAGGTCACGAGCTACCTCCCAGCTGAGATCGACGTCATCTAACTGACGACGACCTGACCTGAATACCGCGGCGGCTGGTTCTTCCAGCCGCCGTTTTCTTTTGCCCGCCCCTCTCAAGCTCACACTTTGTTTATCACGTTCTTCAGCAGTCCCATCGTCTTCAGAGGTTGCTGACACATGACTGTTATCGTCCCGGAAGAGCGCCGTGAACGGCGTCTCGCATTAGCCCAGGGACGGCGAGTTGTATGTTGCGTGCTTCATTCGTATCCGTTGAAACCATCAAGGACGAACCCGGCCAACGTGTTGCATGGGTCGATTTCGCCAAGGGGATCTGCATCCTCCTAGTGGTGATGATGCATTCGACGCTCGGCGTGGAAAAAGCCGCCGGTACGGAGAGCGGTCTGCACGGCTTCATCGAGTGGGCTAAGCCATTCCGGATGCCCGACTTCTTCTTCATCGCCGGGCTATTCCTGGCCGCCCGTATCAATCGGCCATGGCGCAGCTACTTTGATACCAAGGTTGTCCATTTCGCCTACTTCTACGCCCTGTGGCTCACCATACATCTGGGTCTCAGAGCCGGCGGCTTGATCACCGACCATGGCCTCGCAGGCGCCGCCGGCTTCTATCTGCTCAGCTACCTCGAGCCCTACGGCACGCTGTGGTTCGTCTACATGCTGGCAGTCTTCTTCGTCATCGCCAAGCTGCTGGAGCCACTGCCGAAACCACTCGTATGCCTGGCCGCCGCCGCGCTCTATCTGGCGATGCCGCACACCGGCTGGCTGGTCGCGGACGAATTCGCTGCCCGCTTTGTTTTCTTCTACGCGGGTTACTGGCTTGCCCCAGCCGTCTTCAAATATGCGCAGCGCATTGAGGGCGGAAAGACTATCCCAATCCTTCTCGCTCTCGGCCTTTGGGCAGTCGGCAATGCATTCGCCGTCGCCGACGGAACTGCGGCCTTGCCTGGCTTCAACCTGTTCTTTGGAGCCGCCGGAGTCGCCGCCGTCATAACGATCAGCGTCCTTTTGGCCGGCACCGGACCAGGCAAGGTGATCGAATACTGCGGTGCCAATTCGCTCGCGATTTATTTGGCCTTCACGGTCTTCATGGCCGCCACGCGCCTGATCCTCATGAAGCTGCCGATCGCATTACCACTAGAGGCCGTCGCGATCGCCTGCACATTGGCCGGCGTTTGCGGTTCGCTGCTGGCCGAACGGCTCGCCCGCAATTCACCAGCGTCATTCTTGTTCGTAAGGCCTGATGCCTTCAAACTGACCAAGCCTCATCAAACCCGGAAGACACGCCTCTACGCCGCCCGCGCCAAAAGGCCGGCCTAAGAGGGGAGCAGAGCCTCCCTGCTAAAGTGACTGTCCCTGGCCTTCGCCGGTGCCATTCGCGCTGGAGTCTTTTTCATCGAGCTCTTCCAGCCGCTTGGCGCGCTCGCGGAACTTTTTGATCATCGTTTCCAGATAGTCGAACGCCTTGTCGACATCCTTTTCATCCGGCATTGAAAAGACTTTCGGAGGCGGCGTAGCCCCAGGCGTCTGCACGAACGCTTCCTCGAGCCGCTTGACGTCGTTCTTCAGCTCCCGGTTTTCCTTCTCAAGCGCCTCGATCCGCTTCCGGCTCTCGTCCGGATCTTCCGGCATATCGGCACAGGCCCAGGCATTATCCTTGCGAGTACACAAGGCCATCTGACCCGTCTTCGTATCCAGCCGGACAAAACCGTTGTCCGTCGGCGACATCGTATAGCGGCCTTGCGCTTCACTGGCCGCCGGCACGCCCATCAACCCGAGCGTGGGCACTAAGATTGCGGCGGCGAATATCCGGTTCTTCATGACTCCACTCCTGCAGTCGGACCATGGCTATACCTATGACTGACAAGTATGAAATGCCAATCTCGTTGCCAGCAAGGCACAGACAACTCGAAAACCGTCGCAAATCCTGTTCAAGTTCTGGCATAACTCGCACCTAATGGTTTGCGAATCGGGCGCATTAATCTCTCATTTACGTGCGACTGAGAGGGTATTCCTCCCGATAAAGACGATCACTGATCGTACTAACGGCGAGGATGAAGCCTCTGTTGCGTTCGCGTTTTGATCGAAAGTTCACTGCGTCGCAATTGCCGCCAAGACGGCCTAGAGGAAGAAAATGGATACTGCGCCAATCCCGCCGCAGCCGGAGATCACCGAAGATGATGCTCCTGCAATGGCAGGAACGCTTCAAAACTTGCTATCGGAAATCTCCGATCGCGTGAGCTTGGCCGACCGCCGCTACGCCGACATCATCACCGAGATGCAAAACAAGCTGTCCGCGTTGGATGCGCTAGCCAAAGCGACGCGCGAACAGGCCGAGGAAGAAGCACGTCAAAAGGCAGAAGCGGAAGCAGAGGCAGCCCGAAAGGCCAAGGAAGAGACAGACCGAAAAGCCGCCGAAGCACAAGAACAAGAGCGCGCCCAGGCCGAAGCAGAGGCCAAACGCAAGGCCGAAGAAGCCAAGGCCGCTGACGATGAAGCCGCCAAACTCGCTAGTGCCATCGACATTGCCAAGAAAGATGCCGCCGCCGCCTTCGCACGCCACAAGGCATCCTATCCGCAGGATATCGACCCGTTCGACATCATTGATCACACGCCATCGCAAACTCGCGAACCGTGGGACAGCGTAACCGCCGACGTCTTCACCCGGCACTATGAAGAGTCCGCACTGTCGCCGGAACCGGCGCCATCGCGCCAGCTGACGAGCTATCAGCCAGCACGCGACTTGGACGAAACGGACTACGGCGGAGCCATCAGCGCACACGAAGACACATCCGAAAGGGCGTGGCTGGAAGGCCGCTTCAACGACATCGCCACACGGATCTCCGAGATGATGGAGGCCGACGGCACAGGCATTGGCGCTCGCTTCGACAGCTTTGAGACCCGCCTCGACAAGGCAATGACCACAGTCACCACCCAGGCCATCACCGGGTCGGAGACGCTCAAACAGATCGAAGCGCACATCGCCGAAATGGATGAGCACGTCGAATTCATCCGCACCGAATTGGCCCGGCTAGACAAAGTCGAAGAGCAGATCCGCGCCTTGATGGAGCGTCGTGAGAAAACAGAAAACACCAAGTCGGACGCAATGGCCGCCCCGGAGGGCGAGAAAGAGCAGGCGCAGGCCGCGGCGAACGCAGGCATCGCCCAACTGTCCGACCTTTTGCAGCGCTTGATGGATGAACGCCGGAACACGGAAGAGCACACCGTCTCCATGCTGGACACACTCCAGCAGGCTATGATCCGCGTCCTCGACCGCATGGACGCGATGGAAACGGCGCCGTCGGCACCAACCGCTAAACCGGACCACGAAACCGCTCACAGCAAGGACGTGAGCGCACAGGAACACGCCGCCAGCACAGCTGAACCGGAACATGTACCCGAACAAGACCACCACGAGGATATCGAGCAGGCGCTACAAAGCCTGATCGATCAGCCCGAGGCTGCAATTGCACCGGAACCAGCGGCAATTGCGGAAACCACCGACCAACGGGAAGTAAGCAGCCCAGCCGCCTCACAGTCGCAAGCCCAGATGCATGCCGGCGAGCCGGAAGCAGCTCCGGCAACCGGCAACGTCCATCACTTGCCCCACCATCATCATCCGCACGCCCCCATGGCAGAGGACGACGATAGCTTCTTCTTGGAAGCTGATGCCCAATATTCACCAGCAGGATATCAGGACGGACGCAACCACGGCCCTAATCAGAGGCCCGGCCAGCATCCCGATCTGCAAAACAGCATTTCGCAGATCCGCCGCAATTTCATCGCCGACACGCGGCGCTCACCGCGCGGTCCAGAAGGCGACGGCCGCACTGCCCAACAAGGTCAGGCGCCAAGACCGCAACAACGAGCCGCGCCATCGCCACGCTCAAGCCTGTGGCAAAAGCTCTTGCGTCCATCAACGAAACAGCTGGCCATTGCTGCGATAAGTTTGATGGTGCCGCTCAACGCCATGTTCCTCTACGTCATCATGGCGGGCCCCAGCGAGACTGATCAGCCAAGCACCCAGACAGCCGCTCAGCAGATGGACATGCTTGCCCAAGAACTAACAGAGACCAGTCGTGCGGAAAGCAGCGAGCCGCCGATATCTCAAGCCAGCGATATCGCGCCGGCTATGGAAAACCTCAGCCGCATTAACCCGCAGGATCTGACGGCCCAGCCCATAGCGCTAACGCCTACCGAAGACGCCCAGGCATCGGCTCCAGCAAAATTGCCGCCAGCAATGATAGGTCCGCTGTCGTTACGCCAGGCCGCAGCCCAGGGAAATCCATCGGCCCAGTTCGAGGTCGCCGCCCGCTTTGCCGAAGGCAAAGGCATTGATCAGGACTTCAAGGCAGCCGTGCAATGGTACCTGCGCGCCGCCTCACGCGGCTTTGCACAGGCCCAGTATCGCCTCGGCACCCATTACGAGCGGGCACTTGGCGTCGACAAGGACCAGGAACGCGCCCGCATCTGGTACGAACGCGCCGCCGCTCAAGGCAACGTCAAGGCGATGCATAACCTTGCGGTTCTCGCATCCAGCGGCTCCGGTTCGCCAAACTACACCGATGCAGCGTCTTGGTTCACGAAGGCAGCTGAACACAATTTGCCCGACAGCCAGTTCAACCTAGCCGTTCTCTACCAGAACGGTTTGGGCGTCGAAGCCGACATCAAAGCCGCCTACCAGTGGTTCTCGCTGGCGGCCCGCAACGGCGACAAAGAGGCTGTCCGGCGCCGCGAAACCGTCAAGTCCCAGCTCAGCGCCAGCGCGGTCCAAGAGGCGGACCGGGAAGTCAGCACCTTCCAACCTAAAAAGCAGGATCCCGTCATCAACGATGCCCGGGTCGCCGGCGAACTGTGGAAGCGTACAGCGTCTAGCCAGAACTAAGACGCACCCGCGCGGTTGTGACCAGAGACAAACCGCTCGCGACACGTTAAGCTAACTGTCACGAAACTGGGCTGGCCGGTGAAAAATTGTGCAAGCCTGCGTTTGCGTTCCGTCCGCCCAATCGAGGCGGGCGGTCCAATACCTAATCCAATTGGTGCGTTTATAACAAGATGCACATCTACCTGCCGATCGCTGAGATGTCTGCCAACGTGTGGATCTTCTTGGGGATGGGCTGGGCGGTTGGCTTCCTCTCTGGCGTATTCGGTGTCGGCGGAGGGTTTCTCATGACTCCCCTGCTGATGTTCTCTGGCATCCCGCCCGCTGTCGCGGTCGGAACCGGGGGCGCGCAAGTCGTCGCCTCCTCCGTTGCGGGCGCGCTAGCCCAATACCAGCGCCGCAACGTCGACATCAAGATGGGATGCGTCCTCCTGGCTGGCGGCCTTGCTGGCGGCTTGATAGGCGTCGAAATCGTCAAGATCCTGCGCAAGGCCGGCCAGTTCGACGTGTTCGTCGCCCTGTCCTACGTCCTGTTCCTCGGCGTCATCGGCGCGCTGATGCTTATCGAAAGCGCCAACGCCATCCGAAAGGTGCGTGCTGGACGGTCAATCGGGCAGCGCCGGTCCGGCCAGCACGGCTGGGTGCACCACCTGCCGTTCAAGATGCGCTTTCACCGGTCCAAGCTTTACATCAGCGCCATCCCACCAGCATTGATCGGCGCATTCGTCGGCTTCATGGCTGCGATCATGGGCGTCGGCGGCGGCTTCATCCTGGTGCCGGCCATGATCTACTTGCTGCGGATGCCGACCAGCGTCGTCGTTGGGACGTCCCTGTTTCAGATCGTCTTCGTGACGGCAACCACAACCATCATGCACGCCACGACGAACCACAGCGTAGACATCATGCTCGCCATCCTCCTGATCACGTCGGGCGTCATCGGCGCGCAACTCGGCACGATGGCCGGAGCCAAGCTGCGAGGCGAACAGCTCCGCTTTCTCCTGGCCGCGCTCGTTTTATTAGTTTGCATCCGTATTGGCTGGGACCTGATTTCGACGCCGGCTGAATTGTACTCGCTCCATCCGTTCCCAGGCCCGCTGTAATGACGGCAGCGAGAACCATAGCAGGCGCCATCGCCCTTTTGATCGCGACAACTGCGCTCTCCGCATCCGGTGCGGCCGCAAAAATCTGGCCGATCGCGAACACGAATACTGCCACCCAGCCTGCTGCGCCCGTCCAAACCAAACCCAAGATCGACCGCCCCGCACCCACGGACGGCATGCCTCCGGAGCGCGTGGAAGCCGATGTCTCGGCCCACAACATCGAAGTGACCGCCAGCTTCACAGGCAGCGAGATCGTGGTGTTCGGCACGGTAGACTACTCCAGGCAGCCGACGCCGGAATCCGGTTACTACGACCTGGTCGTCATCATCGAAGGCCCATCCATTGCCGCGATCGCACGCTCAAAGAGCAACGTCGGCGGCCTTTGGGTCAACACGGACTCGCTCATCTTCGACGGCATCCCCAGCTTCTACGCGGTCTCCACCACGAGGCCGCTGGAAGAAATCGCGGAACCGGACGTTCTCAAAAAACACCGCATTGGCTTTGACTACGTGCGCATGCGCCCGCGCCAGGGCCGCATTCCCCAGTTCTCACCACAAGATCTCAAGGCCTATCGCGACGCGATCATTCGCATCAAACAAAAGAGCCGTCTCTATCCCAGGGACGACTTCGGCGTCGGCTTTATCGGGCGCGGCCTTTTTCGCACATCAATTAGGCTGCCGGCCAACGTGCCCGTGGGTGACCTGGAAGCTCAGGTCTACCTGTTCAGAGAAGGCAAACTGCTAAGCTCATACACGGCGCCAGTCAGCCTGGAACGCCAAGGCGTGGAAGCCTTCATTCACGACTTCGCCATGAATCACGAATTTTGGTACGGGCTTTTCACCGTGCTCTTTGCCGCCGCCGCCGGCCTGGCAGCGGCCATGCTGTTCCGCCGCAACTGATCCCTCGGCTTTGCTTTGCAGCGCCCGCCTCAGTCCTCGCGCAGCAACCGCGAGGCGATGGGATAGAGGCCTTCCTGGCCCATCAGCCAGATGGACATACCGTCATTGCTGAATAGCGGTGCAAACGCAGCGTCGAGGACATTGAGACCACCGCAGAACGTGCCAAAGGCGGGCATCACCAGCCGCAAGCCGTTCGTCACAAAACAAGGCCTGCGGAAGGTATGTCCATGCAAGGACACCTTGGCGGCTGGATGATAATGGCCACCAACCTCATGCGTGACCCGGCCCGGCAGCGGCTCGTGACGGAACGTGATGCCTTCAACCGTAATCGCATTCACCACATGACCACCGAGGCGCTCGGTGATCACGGGGTCATGGTTACCCGTCACCCAAATCCATTCCCGCTCGTCTTGGAGCATCCGAAGAGTATCGAAATCTTCCGCGCTCATGCGGTCGGCGCCGCTACCATCGTGCAGGCTGTCCCCAAGTGCGACAACGGTTTCCGGCTGCCAGCGGTCCATGGCCTCAGCCAACCGGAAAAGTGTCGCGCGCGTATCGTACGGCGGGAGCATTTGACCGCGCCGAGCGAAAGACGAACCCTTTTCCAGGTGAAGATCAGAAACAATCATTGCCCGCTCAGCCGGCCAGTACAGGGCACCGGAAACGCAAGCATGAAAAGTCTTGCCGCATAGCGAGACCGGGTGATCGTTGTAGTCCCCGGCGTCGTAACGTTCTGGCTTAAGTACGAGCATCGCCATCGGCGCTCATATCCCCGCTTTCGTTTACCGCCTCGGCGATAAGATCCGCCGCAGCATCCCTCAGAATATCCTCCCGAACGCGCCCGGCCACAGGCTCGATGCCGATTTCCAAAAGAGCTGGAACGGCCAGTGGAGAAACCCTGAGCAGTGATTGATGCCTGATTCGCCCCCTGATGCGGCGCAAGAAGTCCCCCAATCGCCCGATATCCAACAACCCTGTGGCCGCATCGGCCCTCGCCGCCTGCAAAAGCAGATGCCCGGGATCGTGCTGCCGCAAAACATCGTACACAAGATCAGTCGACATCGTGACTTGCCGGCCGCTTTTTTCCTTTCCCGGATGCCGCCGTTCGATCAACCCCGAAACCACCGCGACATGACGAAACGTCCGCTTCATCAGCACGCTCTCATCCAGCCAAGCTTCCAGGTCATCGCCCAGCATATCCTCGGAAAACAAATCGTCCAAAGCACATCGGCCGTCGGCAATCATCTCAGACAAATCGCCGAGGCCCCATACGGCCAGGGCATAGTCATTCGCAACAAACCCCAACGGACGGGCTTTCAATCGCTCCAGGCGCCGCGTCAACAACATACCAAGCGTTTGGTGCGCCAGCCGGCCCTCAAACGGATAGATCACCAGATAATGCCGCGTGCTGCGCGGAAACGTCTCGACGAGAACCTCGTCCGGGTTGGGAACCACCGACTTGGCTTTCTGCAACCGCAACCAGTCTGACACGGGCCCAGGCAGGCTCGACCAGCCGCTTTCATCGGCCAGCATCTCGCGAACGCGACGCGCCAAATGCGTCGACAATGGAAACTTGCCGCCAGCGTAACTCGGCACCGCCGGATCCTCGGTCTGCGTACGCGAGACAAACGCCTCGGTCTCACGTAAGCCCTCGAAGCGAAGAACCTCGCCCGCGAAGGCAAACGTATCGCCCGGCGTCAGCTGCTCGATGAAATACTCTTCAAGCTCACCTAACACGCGTCCGCCAGCGAGCGCTGCGGCTTGCCCGGAGTTGGACCGCCTGCGCCGGCCAACCAGGCGCACCTTAATCATGGGACTTTCAACAATCGTCCCGGCATTCAACCGGTACTGCTGCACAAGCCGCGGATGCGCAACGCGCAACTTTCCATCTTCCGTAGGGCGAAGCTTCGCGAAACGCTCATACGTTTGCAACGCGTACCCGCCGGTGGCGACGAACGCCACGGCCTCGTCAAACTTGGCGCGAGAAACTCCAGCATATGGCAGCGCCGAAGCGACTTCACGGTAAAGCTGTGCCGGATCAATCGGCGACTGACATGCCATGCACATGATGTGCTGCGCCAGAACGTCTAGAGCGCCGACACGGTTTAGCGCGACGTCCTGTTCCCCCGCCTCCGCAGCATCCAGAGCCGCCCGGCACTCCAGAACTTCGAAGCGGTTCGAAGGCACAAGCAGCGCGTGCGATGGCTCATCCAGCCTGTGGTTCGCGCGTCCAATCCGCTGAGCCAGACGGCTGGCGCCCTTCGGCGCACCGACATTGATCACCAAATCGACATCGCCCCAGTCGATGCCAAGATCAAGCGTCGACGTTGCCACGACGCCGCGCAAGCGGCCAGCGGCCATTGCCGCCTCTACCTTGCGGCGCTGCGTTTGGTCCAACGATCCATGATGAAGCGCAATCGGCAGGCTGTCTTCGTTGATGCGCCACAGCTCTTGAAACACAAGCTCCGCCTGCATCCGCGTATTGACGAACACCAGCGACAGCTTGTTTCGCCCGACCGCCTCGTAGATACTTGGTATGGCATGCCGCGCAGTGTGGCCCGACCAAGGCGTCGGCTGCTCCAACTCCAGGATCTGAATACGCGGTTTCGCTCCGCCCCGCGCCACCACCAAATCAGCCAACGCAATGCGTTGCTGCCCGGCAGGTTGAGGCTCCAGATAGGCCCGCAACTCGGAGGGCCGCGCCACGGTCGCCGATAATCCAATCGTCATAAGCCCGGGAGCGATCGCGCGCAGCCGCGACAGGCCTAAAGACAGCAAGTCGCCCCGCTTCGAAGCCGCAAGTGCATGCAGTTCATCGAGCACGACAGTATCGAGATCAGCGAAGAGATAAGGAGCCTCCGGATGGCTCAACATCAACGCGAGCTGTTCCGGCGTGGTGAGTAGAATGTGCGGAGGCTTGATCCGCTGTCGCTGACGCCGCGCCGCTGACGTATCTCCCGTGCGCGTCTCGGTCCGGACCTTCAATCCCATATCGGAGATCGGCGCGGCCAGGTTTCGCGCGATATCCGTCGTCAGAGCTTTCAGCGGAGAAATGTAGAGCGTATGCAGCCCGGCCCCCGAGCGCACCTTGCCCATCCGCGATAGCTTGACCAGGCTCGGCAAAAACCCCGCTAACGTCTTGCCCGCCCCGGTCGGCGCGATCAGCAATGTCGAACGGCCGGCTTGCGCCTTCGCCAGCAACGCCATCTGATGTTCGCGCGGCACCCAGCCCCGGCTGTCAAACCAAGCCTGGAAGCCCGGCGGCAGAAGCGGCTCCGGCGTCACTCGTGTTTTTGCCCGACGAACGCTCACACCAGGCCCTCTGCACTCTCCGGCCGCCCTGGCAAGCCGGATACGATACGCATATGCGTCACGGCGATCCTATGCTAGTGCCAACAAACAAGACGACAAAGGATTGAACGGAGATACGGTAGATTATGGACAGCAGATCGATATTTGGCGGCAATCCCGTGGGCGTTATCGTGCGCCTGGTCCTGCTATCGATCGCAGTCGGCATTGTCCTGACAGTTTTGGGCATCACGCCGCGCAACTTCCTGGACCGCCTGAACACAATCGTTACAAACCTCTATAACCTCGGCTTCGATGCCTTTGAGTCTATATTGGGTTACCTGCTGCTCGGCGCCATGGTTGTCGTGCCGATCTGGTTCATCATGCGTCTCGTCTCTGCCGGCAAACAGGCGCGCTCTTCGAAAGACAGCGACGACAGCGTTTAAGCGGCTTAACCGATTTCACTGACAAGGAAATCACGTACATCGGCGGGATCAACGTCCTGCGTGACAAACGCCTGACCAATTCCTCGCACGAGGATGAACGTGGCCTTGCCTTGCCGAACCTTCTTGTCCTGCGCCATCAACCGCATCAGCTCGTCGGGATCAGCTTGACCACCGGGAATATCGCCAACGCTAGTCGGCAGGCCGACTGCCTGAAGGTGCTGCGCCGCGCGCGCCGCCGTTCCCTCGGCGCACAGCCCCAGCTTCTCGGAAAAGCGCAACGCCATGGACATGCCAATGGAAACGCCTTCGCCGTGCAACAGACGATCTGAGTATCCGGTCCACGCCTCCAAGGCATGACCGAAAGTATGGCCAAGATTGAGCAAAGCACGGTCGCCTGCTTCCATCTCATCACGCGCAACGATATCGGCCTTGGCTTGCACACTCGTTTCAACTGCACGATCCAACTGCGCCCGATCCAGCGCGAAGACGGCTTGCCAATTCTGTTCCAGCCAGCTGAAGAAGGCCTCATCACCCAACAAGCCATATTTTGCGACTTCAGCATAACCGGCTCGCATCTGCCGCTTGTCCAAGGTTGACAAAACGCCAGTGTCGGCCAGCACCAAACTCGGTTGGTGGAACACTCCGATCAGGTTCTTGCCCTGCGGCGTGTTGATGCCCGTCTTGCCGCCAACCGAGCTATCAACTTGGGCCAGCAGCGTCGTGGGAATCTGCACGAAGCGAACCCCACGGCGCAGAACGCCTGCAGCGAAACCCGCCAGATCCCCGATCACGCCGCCACCAAACGCGACAACAAGATCGCCGCGCTCCAGCCCGAGTTCCAGCAACCGTTCGCACAATGGTCCGAGCTGGGCAAAACTCTTCGTCGCTTCGCCGGGCGGCAAAACAATCGAACCTGCTAATGCGACATCGCTGCCGAGCCCGCGCTCCAATGCAGCCAGGTGATGTGAAGCGACCGTCTCGTCCGTCACGATCCCGCATTTAGCGCCCGGCAAGCGCTGCTTGATCAATGCCCCCGCCTGCGCGACCAGCCCACTCCCGATCAGCACCTCATACGACCGCTCGCCGAGCGAGACGGCAACCCGCCGCTCAGACGCTGCATCGTTTGCTGGTTTGGAGATCGAGTTGACGGTCACGGAGCTACTTTCTTCACTGCAATTTCTTTTCGGCGCTACCTATCAGACTGCCGGGTTTCCCGCCAGCGCATCGCTTTTGCTTAAGGCGTTCAACACGTCGGAAACGATCACCTCGTGTACGACGTCACGGCTCTCCACCACGACATCCGCCTCGGCGTAGATCGGATAGCGCTCTTCCATCAAGCGCCGCATCACGGCCTGCGGATCATCGGTGCGCAACAACGGCCTGGTGTCCCGCTTCGCCACCCGGCGCATCAGAATTGGAAGATCGGCCTTCAGCCAAACCGAAATTCCGTGCGCTTTGATGTTCTCGCGTGTCTGATCGTTAATAAAGGCCCCGCCGCCCGTCGCCAGAACCTGCGGACCCGCGTTCAGCAACCTTGCGATCACACGCCGTTCACCATCACGAAACTCAGCCTCTCCCCAGTCTTCGAAGATGTCGTTGATGCTTTTTCCGGCAACCCGTTCAATCTCGTCATCCGTGTCGACGAACGGAATTCCCAATCGGCTCGCCAAACGGCGCCCCACAGACGACTTCCCACATCCCATCAGGCCAACCATGACAAGCGAGCGCGAGCCCAGCCGGGAGCGAATTGTCTCCAGCCGCTGGTCATCTGCCTGTGCCTGAGTCTTCATTCAACCAAGTCCGCCGCGAATCATGCCAAAATGACACTTGAGTAGCCCAGCCTATCGCCAGCGCGGATGCCGGTCATATTGGCGCCTTCTTGCGGCGAGACATAGCAAGTGTAGCCGGTGAAGTTAAATGCCTACCTTATTTCGCTTACTGACGACAATTGGTGTACTGGCTGCGGTGTTGTACGGCGGTTCATATTTTATCGCCTTACAGTTCGAACCAGAGCCGCAGCAAACATCGAAAATCGTGCCAGGAGTAAAAATACGCCGTTGAGCCCCCTATGAGCCACCACCGGCCAATTGCTAACCTTTCTCCGCTCGCCGCCTTTCTGGCCGCTTCGCTGGCCTGCGCGGCCCCAGCCCTGGCACAAGACAATTTCTTTGATTGGCTAAGCGGAGAGCCTTCGCCTGAGCAAAAGCGCCGCGAGCAATTCAAAAAAAACGTGCCACAAGCCGTTCAGCGCAACGAATTGCCCGACTTGACGCCTGCGGAAGCCCCACCACCGGCCGCGGCTACACCTCAAAACGGCCCCGCGTCATTCGATCCAAGCGAACCTGTCCCGCGTGACCCCGATGGCAGGCCGTCGTTCGGTGGACCACAGGAATACAACACCGGGCCAGCCCAGCAATTCGACCCGCTGGAGGCGCGTCGCCGTGGTTACCAGGCCACCACGCCGTCTCCACAGCAGCCCTCGTCACAATGGCAAAACCCAGACCGTCCATCTGGAAACTGGAACAGGAACCGCCAGCCCCCACCAAGCGCGCGTACCTATCCGGAATACAACGCTGGAGCCGGCAACCAGTATAATCGCGGCTATCAGCAACCCCCGCCAGACCGGCGGATGGCAGCGCCGCAAACGCCGCCCTCCCCCCGCGCCAACCAGCAACGCAACTTTGAAACTCGCCGCCCACCTCCAGGCGATCGATACGGACCACCCCGCGCGCAGCGCCGCTCGGCGTCCCGCGCACCCTCTGATCCGTTCTCGGGCATGCAGGTCTCGGAACTGGAATCGATGCTCTCGCGGATCGATCTGCCACCGCGCTCCCCGGCGTTGCATAAACTCTGGGTCGACCTCATCACCGCCCAGTCTCGCGGCAGTGCAAAGATGTCGGCCGTTCGCGCCGACGCCCTCAACCGAACAGGCTTGGTCAAGGAAGCAGCCGCCGCCCTGAACCGGGCTGGCGACGTATCTGCCGATCCAGTGATTGCGACACTCGCTGCGAGAACCGCCATCGGTGCCGGCGACAAGCGCCAGGGCTGCGAAACGGCTCGCAGTCTAACCAGCTCCGTCGCCGCGAAAATGCCTCGCCATCTCAAAGGCCAGGTTATCCTTATCGCAGGCTTCTGCGCGGCAGCAAATGGCAACAAGGCTGCGGCAGATATCGCTGCAGGACTGGCGAGCGAAAACGGATTGCAGAATCACGCTGGGCCGGACGCCTTGAAAGCCATCGCGAAGGGCCGCAAACCGCGCGTTAGCCCTGGCCAAAAAGTGTCTTTGCTCGACTATCGCATCTTGCAGTTAAGCGGCTCTGTCGATGTCTCCAGCGCTATCCCCACGGCCTCCCCGGCATTGCTGGCTGTGCTCGCTCGCGACAACCGCGCCAACCCACTAACACGCCTTGCGGCCGCGGAAGCAGCAGCCAACTTCAACGCCATTACCGTGGATGAATTGGCGGATATGTACCGCAAAGCCGGGAGCACAGCCCGGAGGCCAGAGTTCGGTGGCGAGGGCGGCGCCAACAAACGCGCATCACTCTTTGCCTCGGCGATGGGAGAAAGGGACCTCGAAGCCAAAGCTCGCGCCATCCGCGCCTTTCTCAACGAGTCACGCCGCGCCGGGTTTTACTGGGCAGCCTTACAGCTCATGGCCCGGCCCGTCGCCGAACTGCCGCCCAACCCACGCATCGCCTGGTTTTCCGAAACCGCGATCGAGGCCAGCTTGGCTGGTGGCGAGTACGGACAGGTCCAACGATGGGTAAACTTTGCATCAAGCGCACAGTCCCGTCTGCCGCTCCGTCACTGGCTCGCGCTGGCAGACATTGCAGCCCCTGATGCCCCCGCCGGCAGGTCCGCCAACTTGAAGTACGTTGAGGATCTGGCGCGGCGCGGTTCGTTCGATCCCATTCTACTGCATCGGCTCGTGACCGTGCTTGATGCCCTATCCACCCAAGTCCCTATCCCGCTGTGGGAAGCCGCTAGCCGCACAACGCAACCTTCAACCGGCCATTTGCCTGACACCGGCGTGCTGTCACAGCTGCAAGATACCGCGAAAACACGAGACTATGCGCGAACCGTTCTGCTGGCCATGCAGACACTCGGCCCGAAAGGCGCAGAAGGCGCTCACATGATTGCATTGGGCGACAGCATCCGCGCGCTCAAACGTGCGGGACTTGAGAAGGAAGCCCGCCAGCTTGCGCTGGAGGCCCTGTTCTCGGCATGGCCGCGCTTGAGCAATTCTTGATGGACGGCCGCGCCTACATCACATCCTTCCTCGACATGCTGGCTGCAGAACGCGGCGCGTCACCCAACACTCTGGAAGCCTATCGGCGCGACCTGACCACCTACTCGACGTTCTTAAGAGCGAGCGGCACCACGCTACTGGAAGCCACACGCGATAACATCAACGCCCATCTGCATGCAGCATCTGAAGAAGGACTATCTCCGGCTTCGCGAGCGCGCAGGCTTTCGGCCATTCGCCAGCTTTATCGCTTCCTTGAGGCAGACGATGTCATCGCCGAGGACCCGAGCGTCGGCATCACATCGCCAAAACAACCGCGGGCATTGCCGAAAACATTGAGTGTCGCCGAGGTCGACCGCTTGCTCGACGAAGCACGCCAAGCAACTCAGAACCGCTCTGGCCGGGACCTGTTCCGCGCTGTGCGCTTTCACTGCCTGATCGAAGTGCTCTACGCCACAGGCCTGCGCGTCTCCGAACTCGTATCGCTTCCGCGTACGGTATTGACCGGCGACGATCGCATTCTCACGATCAAAGGAAAGGGCGGCAGAGAGCGCATCGTGCCATTGAACAAGCCGGCCCGCGAATCCATCGCGCGCTATCTCGCCATCGGCGATGATCCGGAAGACGGCGTCAGCCCGATGCTGCGCACCAAGTGGCTGTTTCCATCTCGCAGCGCGGAAGGTCACCTCACACGTCAGCGCTTTGCTCAAGACCTGAAGGAACTCGCACTCAATGCCGGCCTCGATCCCGATCGGGTAAGCCCGCATGTCTTGCGTCATGCCTTCGCCAGCCACCTGCTCGATCGCGGCGCCGACTTGCGCGCCGTGCAACAGTTGCTCGGCCACGCAGACATCTCGACGACACAGATTTACACCCATGTCCTCGAAGAACGACTGAAGCAAGTCGTCTTGCAACATCACCCGCTTGCTAAGCGCACCTGAACGAGCCGCGGTTAGCCCAAGGCGACCGCGTCACGCTCTCCGGTACGAATTCGCACGACACCATCCAAGGCATGGACGAAAATTTTGCCGTCGCCTGTCTTACCTGTTCCAGCCGCTTCCTGAATGGCCTCAATAGTGCTGTGAACGATATCGCTCGGTACAGCCACTTCTAGACGCAGCTTCGGCACCTCGTGCGTCTGGTACTCGGCACCGCGGTAAATCTCCGTCTGGCCGCGCTGCCTTCCAAAACCGCTAACCTGCGCGACAGTCATGCCCTGAATGCCAAGCCGCAGGAGCGCCTCACGCACGTCCTCGTACTTGTGCGGCCGGATAACCGCCGTGACCATTTGCATGGGATGCTCCCTTTCATAACGGAGACCGAGCTCGACCAGCCTCCGGATGGCCTCCGAACGCGACGGCAAATCGGACTGCGTACGCCGCCATTCGTCAATCACCTGAGAAAAGTCATTGGAGGCGACCAGCTGAATGCGTTGGTCGAGCTTCGCCATTGCTGCCTGCTCCTCGATTTTTTTTGCTCCGAACACCCCGAAACGGGGTCCAAAGCACCTGTAGACCCCTCAAATAGCACAGAAAATTATTTTGAGGGAATTTTGTAAATTACACACTTTACAAACTTACACACCTTGCGTATATGTATCTCCAGCAGACAACGAACACACACCGAGGAGGTCACTATGAACAAGCAGATCTATCGTGGCGTCGCTTTCGATCCCGCCGCTGCAAAAGTTGAAGACCGTGCCACCAGCCGTCCGCACCTCTACTATCGCGGAATTGAGCATAACGGCGTCAAGGCGATTGAACAGCGCCAGAACGTCTCCGACATGTTCTACCGCGGGCTCCGCGTCGCCTAATGGCGTGACGCCCTACGCTAAATAGACGGCGCAAAGCCGCGGTGCGACCTCAACGCACCGCGGTTTTTGCTTTTTGTGGCCGGTTCCAAGCACGATCATCATCACGAATTATCCAGCGTCATTCCCGCGCCTTGACACCCTTGATGGGCCAGCGCAAATGTCCTGCATCGAGTGACCGCCACGCGACGCCAGCCGAGTTGTAGACGCTGGATTTTACGCATGGCGAGCCAGCGCATTTGGCGAGGCCCCGTTTGGAACAGCGCAACATTACCGTCCGCACCTATCTCGACTTCGAAAAGCCGATCGCCGAGCTCGAAGGCAAAGTCGCTGAGCTCAGGTCCATAGACGATGACGAAGACGGCGTCTCGATCGCAGACGAAGTGCGCAAGCTGGAACAAAAGGCCCAGGCCGCTCTGCAAGACACTTACGCCAAGCTCACACCTTGGCAGAAAACGCAGGTCGCCCGCCATCCCGAGCGGCCGCATTGTCTCGACTACGTATCGGCGCTGATCGAAGATTTCACACCCATGGCCGGCGACCGCTACTTCGCTGAAGACGAAGCCATTATGGGCGGACTAGGCCGTTTCCGCGGCAAACCTGTTGTCGTGCTCGGTCACGAAAAAGGCTCTGATACCGAGAGCCGGATTCGTCACAACTTCGGCATGGCCAAGCCCGAAGGGTATCGCAAGGCCGTGCGCCTCATGCAGCTTGCCGACAAGTTCGGCTTGCCGGTCATTAGCCTCGTCGACACGGCTGGAGCCTACCCGGGTATCGGCGCCGAGGAACGCGGCCAAGCCGAGGCCATTGCCCGATCCACCGATTGTTGCCTCAGCCTAGGCGTACCGTTGATCTCCGTCATCATCGGCGAAGGCGGATCAGGCGGCGCGGTCGGCATCGCGAGCGCAAACCGCATTCTGATGCTCGAACACTCAATCTATACCGTCGCCTCGCCCGAAGCTGCCGCATCCATCCTCTGGCGTGATAGCGCCAAGGCCATCGATGCCGCGACCAACATGAAGATCACCGCTCAGGACCTGGAAGAACTTGGCGTCATCGATGTGATCATCAACGAACCCGTTGGCGGCGCCCATCGCGATCGCACTGGCGTCATCACCAAGACTGGCGACGCGATTGCAAAGTCACTCACGGAATTTGAAACCAAGACGCCGGAACAGATCCGCCAGCAGCGCCACGACCGCTTCTTGCAAATCGGCCGGAGCCTGAACTAGAGATCGGATCAATCTCAGTCGCAAAAAAGCCCGCAACTCGCGGGCTTTTTTGTTTATCAAAACTGACGCTCTTTGTTAGCGATCCATGCCGCCGCTGACACGGGTCAGCGTGTCAATCGCGTGCTCTGCCATCTCGATCAACTCGTCATCTGAGTCATCGGCGGCTTCACGCTCAGCCTGTGCGGCCTTCAACTCTTCCTGGAGTCTCGCAGCGTCGGCTTCGGCAACGTCAAACGCGGCCTGCGCAAGGACCGTTACGCTCTCGGGCCCGACATCAATCACGCCGCTCTTCACGTAGAGCCTTGTCTTGGCGCCGTCCATCGTCACTTCCATGACGCCTGGACGCAGCGTTGAAAGAACGGGCGAATGACCGGGCATCACTGTGAACTCGCCAGCGGCGCCAGGCACGATAGCCTGTGTCGCCTGTCCTGACTTTAAGACCCGTTCAGGACTAACGAGCTCAAAAGTAAACGTGTCAGCCATTCCGTCCCGTTCCTTACAATCTTGCGTGCCGTCAGCCGTTACGCGGCTTAGGCCGAAGTGTCCTCGTCGTCGTCTTCGTCGAAGCCGCCCTTGGCGCGAACTTCTTCTTCAGTCTGCAGCTTCGTCCCGCAGAAGGGGCAGAAGAACACGGGATGATCGACCATGCCGCCGTCGTCATCATCTTCATCGCCCTCGATCAGCCCTACCGACATGTAGAGCACGCCGTTCTCACCGGTCGCGACCAGAGGCTCAAAGTCCTCACCCGCCATCACACCTTTGAGATCATCACAACACGAGCCAAACGGAGTCGTCATAGTCTGCCCTCCAGCCCGCGCTTAGCGGGCTATATTATGCTGCCTCGGCCATCTTTTCGGCCTTGGCAATCGCTTCATCGATAGTACCGACCATATAGAACGCAGGTTCCGGCAGGTGATCGTACTCGCCGTCGCACAATCCTTTAAACGCCTTGATGGTTTCTGCAAGAGGAACCAGCACGCCGGGCGAACCCGTGAACACTTCTGCAACATGGAACGGCTGGGACATGAAGCGCTCGATCTTACGCGCACGTGCCACCGTCAATTTATCGTCCTCAGAAAGCTCGTCCATTCCGAGGATTGCGATGATATCTTGAAGTGATTTGTACTTCTGCAGGATCTCCTGCACCTGGCGCGCGACCTGGTAATGCTCTTCACCGACGATGCGCGGATCAAGCATGCGGGACGAGGAGTCCAGCGGGTCAACGGCCGGGTAAATGCCTTTTTCCGCGATGGAGCGCGAAAGCACCGTCGTTGCGTCCAAGTGGGCAAATGACGTAGCCGGAGCAGGGTCGGTCAAGTCGTCTGCAGGCACGTAAATCGCCTGCACCGAAGTAATCGCGCCCTTGCTTGTCGAGGTGATCCGCTCCTGCAGTTCGCCCATTTCCGTCGAAAGAGTCGGCTGGTAACCCACCGCCGAAGGCATGCGGCCGAGCAGCGCCGACACTTCGGAGCCCGCCTGGGTGAACCGGAAAATGTTGTCGACGAAG
>JBGTSB010000031.1:0-33651 GCA_041940525.1 Hyphomicrobium sp. | reverse complement strand
TTGCTGACTGCCGCAGAGGGCAAGGTATTCGGTGTCGGCAGTCCATTTGAACCGAATAGTCGACGCGATCTCTTTTACAAACGATTGCCCGATTACCCGGTAGCGATCATTGTCGGTGTCTCTGAGCTTGATCTCCAGGATGATATGGCCACCGCTCGCAATAGCCTGTTCATCCTGGCCGTGCTGTTTTCAGCATCGGCGTTGGTTGTCGCCATGATGATGCTGAGGGAAAAAGTCCAGAACAGGCGCCTAACCGTCGCGCTCGCAGCCAATCGTGAAGCTGAGGAACAGCTGCGCATTGCCGCGGCTGCATTTGACTCCCAGGGAGGGACGGTTATCACCGATGCCGAAGGCATCATTATCCGCGTTAACCGGGCATTTTCCGATTCGACGGGGTATCGGGTTGATGAGCTGGTTGGCAAAACCCCCAGAGTGCTTAAGTCCGGCCGCCACAACGATAGCTTCTACCAAAACATGTGGGAGAAGCTTAAGCAAACCGGAGGGTGGCAGGGTGAGATATGGGATCGGCGCAAGAATGGTGAGGTCTTCCCGAAATGGCTCACCATCTCGGCTGTGCGCGATGCAAAGGGTATCGTTACCCACTATGTTGCGACGCACTTTGATATCTCCGAGCGCAAGAAGGCAGAGGAGGCCTTGCGCAAGAGTGAGGAGCGTTTCCGGACGCTATTCGCGCACCTGCCTGTTGGCGCCGCCCTAATTGACCGTCACGGGCATGTTGTTCTCGAGAACGACGTTTTCTCCCGTCTTCTGCCCCATGGCAGCAACGACGACAGCGAGTTGACTTTCGGATGCCTTTTGAGCCGCGCATGTACGCTTCATGGTCAAGACAAAAGACTAGTGGTTGATGCCAACCGGCCTGTCGATCTCGCGCTGAGAGGAATTGTTACGCGAGATGCGGAGTTTCTCTGCAGGTATCAAGGCGGACGGGAGATTTGGGTTCGCCTGAGCAGCATTCCAGTCAAGAACGAAAATCAAGAAGTCACGGCCGCACTCGTCATGATCGCGGATGTCGACATGGAAAAGCGCGCCGAGGATCGCCGCACGCTTCTCATGAATGAATTGAACCACCGGGTGAAGAACACGCTCACCAGCGTGCAATCCATCGCCTCGCAAACGTTCAGCCAAGGCGTCGTCTGCGCCAAAGGCCTGGACACCTTCGAAGAGCGCTTGATGGCCCTATCCAATACGCACAACCTGCTCAGCGAAGAAAGCTGGGAGGGGGCGGATCTGAGATCGATTATCGATCTTGTGCTGCAGCCGAACAATCTTGATGCGAGCCGCTTGACTGTTGGAGGGCCAAGCGTGCGATTGAAGCCTGGCGCTGCGCTGGCCTTCGCCATGGCTCTTCATGAGCTGGCAACCAACGCAACGAAGTACGGTGCGCTATCCAACCCCGACGGACGGGTCAGTATCGATTGGGATCTGACAGGGCAAAACGGAAACGCGCGCCTGAAGTTCGCCTGGTCAGAAAGCGGTGGGCCGGAAACGAAACAGCCTCAGCGAAAAGGCTTCGGAACGCGCCTGATCGAGCGCGCGCTTGCATTCGAACTTGGCGGCAGCAATAGCAGCATGCGCTTTGAACCCGATGGGCTGGTATGCGAAATAGATGCTGAATTAAGTGAGATCACGAATTGACAAGGCAAAATTATCACACGCCGCCGACTCAATAACGTTTGCTCATCACCGTCATACGCAAGTCGTCTCGAATCGCGTAGAATCCATTGCATCAACGGGGCTTAGGTCCCGGTGTGATCAGTCGTTCTGAGAACGCTGGTCTTGGGTGCTTGCGTCAGAGCCGCGAGGGACCACGGTCCTTGACTACTCTGAACCAGCTATGGACTTTGCCTGGCAAGATTGGCCAGCTGCGCGTGTGGTGGCATCGGATGGGGCCACCCGAGGGACCGCCAGCCAGCCAAGCGCAATCACCTAGATTCGCCTATCCAAGATTGCTTCACCGAAACTTCAACGATTGTCATCGTCTCTTGCGCTCGTGCCATCCCGGTGCGTTGCGGCTTGCGTCGCGATGGTGATCGCTTGTGGTTTGCCCAAGGGGCCTCGGGTGGAGCTCTCACTACTAGATGGAGTGCCACATGCTGAAGCACCTTCGTCACTGTTTCTTTTCTGCTCCGGTCTCTTCCGAAAGTCTGCTTTCACTCGCGCTTCGGCTTAATCCGCAATGGCTGTTTATACTGCTCTGGCGACTGACCCCCTCTCATCCTCCGAGTAGAGCTTAACTGAGCCTTGCCGGCAGGGAGTGCGACCCGAGCCGGCCACGCAAATAAAAAAGCCGGTCAAAAATGACCGGCTTTTTTATTATCGGCTATGGCGCCGGCTCTACATGGGAAGCCGGGCGATCTGCTGTGAAAAGTAATTGTCGACCGCTGTTTGGATGGAGTCGGCGACCTTGGAGCGCCAAGCGTCCGAGTTCAGGTTCGCCGCATCGCGCTTGTTGGTCACGTAGGCCAATTCGATCAGAACCGACGGGAACTGCGCCGTCTTGAGAACGCGGAAAGCGGCTTGCTTGTCCGGCTGGTTGCGCATGTTCGTGGAGGTGCCCATGTATTCGACGATCGAGCGCGAGAAGAGCGACGTTCTTTTGGTCGTGGCTTCCACTTCGCGGCCGGCCAAGTCGGAGAGGATGTCTTTTACCGCACTGAAGTCAAAATCGGTGGCCGCATTCTTGGAGGCATCTTTGATCTCGGCCTTCGACAAAACGCGCTTGGTGATGGCGCCCTTGGCTGAACTCTTGAGACGCTTTGCGACCGAGCTGCGCAGCGAATAGATCGTGGCACCGCTAGCTTTCGATCGCGCATAGTCAGCATGCACGGCTATGAACAAATTGGCGTTGTGCTTTTCTCCGTAACGGACCCGGTCCGAAAGGCCAACGAACACGTCCTTATCGCGGGTCATCAAGACGCGATAGCGGCCAGTCTCTTCCAGCTTGTCACGCAAGATCTTGGAAAACGCCAGAACCACGTCTTTCTCTACGACGCCATTTTTCTTAGCACCGCTATCATGGCCGCCATGGCCGGGATCGATCACGATCGTCGGGCGGAACGCTTTCGCCGCGCGAACTTCGGGGCGGACGGCGGGCATAGGGGAGGGCGGCTGCAAGCCGGCGGCGCCAAGTGCGAACGGTGCTTTCATCGCGCGCTTCGGCTGGAATGTCGAAATGCCGATCGCCAGGCGATGGCCGTTGCCGTCAGGCGCCTTCTCAATCTTTGAGGTCTCTATATAGACGGGCTTGGTTACGTCAATAATGATGCGGGAGCGATTGGGGCCTGCGATGCCCGCGCGGAAGTTTTTGACTACACCCACGGCATCGCCATCCAGCGCTGCTGGCAGCTGCAATTTCGTGGCGTCGACATCGACGATAACGCGGTTTGGACGGGTGAGCGCGCGGACCTTGAACTTCGTCTCTTGCTCCAGCCCGACAAGAAAGCGGGTCCGCTGGACCTTGCCGTCCGACGTGCGGGTCGTTGATTTTTCGACTGAACCGGGCGTTGCATTGGCCGCGTGCGGAATGTCGCCCTGGGACTGCGCGACGGCAGCACCCGAGCTCACATAAAGTGAAGCGGCAATTAACAGGCCAAAAGCCGGCAGGAGTTGCCGGAAATGCCCTAGAACCATGTCGTTCGACCCCCGTCTACGCAATACGGTTCCACATTAGTGGGACGTTGGACACACTGATTCGCAATGATGGCGTTTTCCGGGTCGCCATCTGGCTTTGTTATGTCCTGGAGACAGTTAAAGATTCTTGAACGCCCCATGGCGCTGGTTTCGATCTGTTCGGGCAGGGCGTCAAGAGTCTCCAAGCGGGATATTTGAATTTCAACAGCAACTCGAGTGGCTTGTTAGCTGCCAGCGGGCGGCTCCCACCGGTCGCGCGCATCGGTGTCGCTGTCCCTGGCATCTACCCAGGCACTCCCGCCGTCCGCGGTCTCTTCCTTCTTCCAGAAAGGCGCGTCCGTCTTCAAAAAGTCCATCAGGAATGAAGCGGCATCGAAGGCAGCTTGCCGGTGGGCGGAAACAGTGACGACGAGCACGATGTTGTCGCCGGGAAGCAGCCTGCCGACCCGGTGGACAATGCAGCTGCCCTGCAATGGCCAGCGCTTGTGAGCCTCGGCTTCGATCCGCTCCAGCTCAGCTTCCGTCATTCCAGGATAATGCTCGAGCGTCATTGAGGTGATCGGCTTGCCACCCGCTTCTCCACGCACGATGCCGCTGAAAGTCACGATCGCCCCGGCATCCGCGCGCCCGGCCGTCAGAGCGGCGATTTCGGCCGCCACATCGAAATCATCAGTCTGGACCCGGACGGGCATGTCACCCACCCGTGACCGGAGGAAAAAACGCGATCTCACGCGCGCTGACGATGCTTGCATCCGGCTTGGCATGAATCCGGTCCACGGCCGCGCGCACGACGCGCTTTCCCGAAGCGAATGCTTCGGCGAACTCCGGGCCACGGCCGCGCTGCCATGCGATCACATCGGCAACGGTCTCCAAAGAGGCCGGAAGCAGGATGTCCTCCTCGGCCAGGCCGACCTTCTCGCGCACCCAGGCGAAATACTTCAGCTTTACGGAATGACCCGCTTCGGTCGTCATGCTTTGCTTGGCCAGTTCTTAGCGTTCAATGGCGTGCCGGACGGCCGCCTTGAGGTAATCATACCCCGTCAATAACGTAAGAACAGCCGCGAGCCATAAAAGAGCTAATCCGGCAGTGGCGACGCCGGGAACAATCTTTTCAGCTGCCGGGCCTGCCAGCAAAACGGCCAGCGCAACCATCTGAACCGTGGTTTTCCATTTCGCCAGTTGAGTGACGTGCACCTTAACGTTCAGCTCAGCCAGGAACTCCCGCAGACCAGAAACCAGAATTTCCCGGCACAGGATGACCAGCGCCGCCCAGATGAAGTGGCCCGTAATCGTGTTGTCGTGAACGAGCATCATGAGCGTAGTGCCCACGATCAGCTTGTCTGCGATGGGATCGAGCATGCCGCCGAGCGTCGTCTGCTGTTCCCACGCCCTTGCCAGATACCCGTCCAGCCAGTCGGTTATGGCGGCGGCAACGAACAGCGCAAATGCACCCCACCGGCCGCGATCACCCTCAATGAACAAAAGACAGGCAACAAGGGCTGGAACGGCCAAAATCCGAGCGTACGTCAGTACGTTCGGCAAACTCATCAAAAACTGGCGCTGACGCGGCGCATACTGGTCCATGGGCTTAGGTACACCACCCGTCATGTCCCCCGTCAATGCTGATCATCCGGGGTGCGTCGATGGAACGGTTGGCTACCTTAACGCTCCGTCTCAGGCCGCAATGTGACCACGCGCTGCGGCATCAGCGCCGTTCGTGGAAAAAGTCATAGATCTTCTGCGCCATCTCGGCCGAAATCCCGGAAACGGCCTTCAAGTCCTCAACGCCCGCCCGGGATACGGCCTTGGCGGACCCGAAGTGGTTCATCAGCGCGCGCCGCCGCGTTTGCCCTATGCCCGGGATCTCGTCGAGTGGATTTGCACTGATGGATTTTGCGCGCTTGGCTCGGTGTGTGCCGATGGCAAATCGATGAGCCTCGTCCCGCAACCGTTGAATGAAGTACAAGACCGGATCACGTGGCTCCAGCATGATCGGCCGGTCCTGCCCCGGCCGATGAAAATGCTCACGCCCGGCATTGCGGTCCGGGCCCTTGGCCACGCCGATCAACGCCACGTCGCGCACGCCCAGATCAGCGAACACCTCGCAAACCGCGTTGAGCTGACCCAGCCCGCCGTCAATCAATACGAGATCGGGTTTATCAGGCAGAGTGTCGAGCGTGTCCTGGTCATCATCGTCATCCTGGGTTGGAGCCTCCGATTCCACCAGCCGCTTGAAGCGTCTCGACAGCACCTCCTTCATCATGCCGAAGTCATCCCCCGGGGCAATGGTCTGCGACTTGATATTGAACTTGCGGTACGCGTTCTTCACAAACCCGTCCTGCCCCGCGACGATCATCGCACCAACGGCGTTCGTCCCCATGATGTGGCTGTTGTCGTAGACCTCGATACGGCGCGGCTGTTCCGGAAGTTCAAACCGCTCTTGCAGCTCCCGTAGCAGCTTTTTCTGAGACGCCGTTTCCGCAAGCCTGCGGCCCAACGCTTCGCGGGCGTTGTCCAAAGCGTGATCGACGAGCGCAGATTTGGTGCCTCTCTGCGGCACACGGATCTCGACCTTGCGCTTAGCCTTGATCGATAACGCCTCGCATAGGATCTCGCGGCTTGGAATGTCGTGAGACATGAGGAGTAGCCGCGGCACCGGCTTGTCGTCGTAAAACTGGGCAACGAAACTGTCCAAGATGTCTTCAGCCGGCAAATCGCGGTCTGCTTTGGGATAGTAAGCCCGGTTGCCCCAGTTTTGCCCCGTGCGGAAAAAGAAGACCTGCACGCACGTCTGTCCGCCTTCCTGGTGAGCGGCGAAAATGTCGGCTTCCTCCACGCCATCGGGATTGATGGCTTGATCGGCGGTGACGTGCGCCAACGCCCAGAGGCGGTTGCGGTACATCGCAGCGCGCTCGTATTCGAGTTCGCCTGCCGCCTCTTCCATCAGGCTTTGATAGAGCGCGCGCACGCTTTGGCTCTCTCCGCTCAGGAATCGAACGGCTTCATCAACAAGCGCGCTGTAATCTTCCAAGCTGATTTCACCAGTACATGGCGCAGAGCAGCGCTTGATCTGATGCAAAAGGCACGGCCGCGTCCTGCTTTCGTACACGCTGTCCGAACACGACCGCAGCAAGAAGGCGCGTTGCAGCATGTTGATCGTCCGTCCCACCGCACCTGCCGAAGCGAACGGCCCGAAATAGTCGCCCTTCCGGTTGCGCGCGCCGCGATGCTTCATGATCTGCGGTGCGTCTTGATCCCGGGCGATGAGAATGTAGGGAAACGACTTGTCATCGCGCAGAAGTACATTAAAGCGCGGCCGGAAGCGCTTAATCAGATTGGCCTCAAGCAACAGAGCCTCAGCCTCCGTGCGCACGGACACGAACTCCATCGAAGCGGTGGCTGACACCATGCGGGCAATGCGGTTGGAATGCCCCCCGAGCCTGGCATAGTTGCTCACACGCGCTTTCAGGTTGCGCGCCTTGCCGACGTAGATGACGGTCCCGCCGCTATCGAGCATACGGTAAACGCCCGGGCCGGTGCCCAGGTGCTTCAGATAGCTGGAAATGACTTGCGGGCCAGACAGCCGCGAGGAACTGGCCTCGCTGTCGAGCGCGTCTTGCGGTTCGTCAGGAAACATGGGCGCGAAGATTGGCTTATGGGAAGGCGCCGTCAAGCGAGCTTCAACCGGAATATCGCTGGTATCACAGCCTTATCAGCGACAAAGTCACAAAACGGCCATGCCTCAGGGCCTTTTAAATGGCCATATTCGCAATTTCTCTCTCGCGACTGAAGGTTTCCGCCCTATGCGGACAAGGATTTCACGCCTGGCAGCTTTAGCATTGGTGGCCCTGCCGTTTGAGGCCCATGCGGCCAGCGAGGCTGTGCAACTGGCGCAATATCAGGTGAATCCGGCGGCGCGCTCCGCAAACCTTATCCAGCGCCGCAGCACGAAACGCTCAACGGAATTCGCCCGCGCTGAAGATGTGTTGAAGTTCATAAACGGCTATCGAGACAACCCGCAGCCCGAGAAGCTTCCCGAACTCTTTCGCGCGATGGGCACCTTGGGCCTGTTCCGTGATCTCGACATGGCCGGTGTCCATGTCGGCTTTATCGCCGGCGTGCTCGGTTCCAACCCGGACATGACAGAGCGGCTCATAATCGAAATGTTCCCAATGCCGCCTATGGATCAGGTCGTTTTGATCAAGGCTATCGCGTTCACTGGGTTGGCGAATTGGAAAGCGGTACTGCAACGCTTCGTGGAGCGTATGCCTGCGCGCACGGGGCTCATGCGCAAGTATCTCTACGGCGATGGCAAGGCGCTCGATGATCTGCCGCTGGAAGGCGGCTCGTTCGTCCTGGATGCGCACTGGGGCTACTACTATGCGACCGGAGAACGCCGCCCCGCGCGACGTATCATCTCGGCCTTAGCGTGGGCGCGTGACAAGAACGACCTGGAAAAGCTCACAATCGCTTCCATGGCCAAGTGGACGCTCGCGACGAACGCATCCCGCGACAAGGATCTCCTTGATATCTTGAAGGAAGAGGTCAACCACCAACCCAAGCAAGTGCGCGTGGAGTTGAGTGAGGTGATTGAAGCCGCTGAGACCTTCGAAACGCAACGTTTGCGTAAAGCGGCGCTCGCCTCGATAGAAGAGCTGAAAGCCAAGGGCCCGCAGTATAACCGCGACATCGCTTGGTGGGGCAAGGCAGGCCAAACGGCGCTCGCCTTGGGTTGCGTCGCAGCAGGAGCGATGGGACATGTCGAAGTCGGGCTGCCCTGCGTGCTAGGCGGCGCTGCCTCGACAGCCGCACTTAAGTATTTGACGCCGCAATAGTAAAAGCGGCCGTTTCCAGAAGTTCATGTACGGCTTGCTTGAAACGCGGCCCGATTAGGCTAATTTCTCGCCAATCTTCCCGTCACAACTGGAGCAACTGATGACGCTGCCGCGCGCACCGCATTTTTCGCAATCGACAGATCAGGCACTCGCGGCCGAAGCTGAAACACCAGCGCTGGGCCAGTTGCCCGAATGGGACCTGACCGATCTTTACAAGAGCACATCTTGCCCTGAAGTCGAGCGCGACTTGGCCGCCGCCAAAGAAAAGGCAGTCGCTTTCAAAGAGGCCTACAAGGGCAAGCTGAAGGACATCGGCGCGGACGGTGCAAAGCTGGTCACGGCGATCAACGCCTATGAGGAACTGGCAGAACTCCTCGGCCGTCTCGGCTCATACGCCAGCCTGCTGTACGCAGCGGACCAATCCGATCCCGATCACGTCCGCTTCTACGGCAACATCTCCGAAAAGCTGACGGCGATCTCGACCGATCTCATTTTCTTCGATCTCGAGCTGAACGAAATCTCCGATGGCGATCTTGCCAAGGCTCTCGAGTACCCGGATCTGAAGCGATACGACTCCTGGTTCGAAGCCCTTCGCAAGGAGAAGCCCTATCAGCTGTCCGAGCAGCTGGAGACACTGTTCCACGAAAAGAGCCAGACGGGCCGCGAAGCCTGGGGCCGCCTCTTCGGCGAGACAATGACGGCGCTTCGTTTCGAAGTTGAAGGTGAAAAAGACAAGCTTTCGATCGAGCCAACGCTCGATCTGTTGTCCAGCCCGAAAGAGCCACGCCGTCGTGCCGCCGCTGAAGCGCTCGCGAACGTGTTCCAGGAAAACATTCGCCTTTTCACGCTCATCACCAACACGCTGGCGAAGGACAAGGAAATTTCTGACCGCTGGCGCGGCTTCAAGGATGTCGCGGAAGGCCGCCATCTCAGCAACCGCGTGGAAGCTCCTGTCGTGGACGCGCTCGTACAGTCCGTTCGCGATGCCTATCCGAAGCTCTCCCACCGCTACTACGCCATGAAAGCGAAATGGCTCGGCATGGAGCGTCTTTCCCACTGGGACCGCAACGCGCCGCTGCCTGAGAAGCCGGAGCGTGTAATCAGCTGGCCGGAAGCAGAACGCATCGTTCTCGACGCCTACGCGGCCTTCGCACCCGAGATGGCGGACATTGCAAAGCAGTTCTTCGACAAGCAGTGGATCGATGCCGCCACCCGCGAGGGCAAGGCCCAGGGCGCGTTCTCCGCTTCCACGGTGCCGTCCGTGCATCCGTACGTTCTCATGAACTACCTTGGCAAGCCGCGCGACGTCATGACGTTGGCGCACGAACTCGGCCACGGCGTTCACCAATGGCTGGCCCGCCCGCAAGGCGCTCTTCTGGCCTCGACGCCGCTCACCGTTGCCGAGACGGCATCCGTCTTCGGCGAGATGCTCACCTTCAAAGCGTTGCTGGCTGAAACCAAGGAGGCGCGCGAGCGCAAGGCCATGATGGCCGCCAAAGTGGAAGACATGCTCAATACGGTCGTCCGCCAGATCGCGTTCTACACCTTCGAGCGCAAGGTCCACGAGGGACGGCGCAAGGGCGAGCTGTCTAGCGAAGACATCAATGCATTCTGGATGGAGGTGCAGAGCGAGAGCCTAGGTCCCGCCATCGATTTGAAGCCGGGCTATGAAGTGTTCTGGACCTACATTCCGCACTTCATCAATTCGCCGTTCTACGTCTACGCCTATGCCTTCGGCGACTGCCTGGTGAACTCGCTCTACGGCCTGTACCAGGACGCGCATCCCGGCTTCGTCGGCAAATACTTCGACCTGCTGAAAGCCGGTGGCTCGAAGGACTACAAGGATCTTCTGAAGCCGTTTGGTCTCGACGCCCGCGATCCAGCGTTCTGGAGCAAGGGCTTGTCGGTCATAGAAGGCATGATCGACGAACTCGAGGCGATGGAAAAATCCGCCTGAACCGGGCGCCGGACCAAGAGATCCAGGAAGCCGAACCGTCGCATAAACCGTAGCATCGTTGCTACGGTCTATGGCGTACCAGCAACATTTCCGTTTTCCAGGCTGTTTTGGTCACGGATGCGGCAATTCGCCAGGCCGAATCGGGGTAAAGTTCCCATTCTTTGCAGTTGGCGTCTCGCCATTCGCTGATAACAGAGCCTGCGTGGCCATCAGCTAGGCACGAAAGGTCGGAAAACGGGCTTCCGCCTGGTCATCGATGGTCGTATAAGGCCGCAGCTTTGCTTTGCTGCACTGCAGCGCAAGAACAGCAAGAGGTGCCCATTGGCACAATCTCACGTCTCGAACCACGGTTCGGACGCCGGCGACACCCACGACAAAAAGAAATTCTTCGCGCTCGTATTGGGATGCGTTGGGGTTGTTTACGGCGATATCGGCACCAGCCCGCTTTACGCGTTCCGCGAAGCTGTCGTGGCGACGAAGGATGTTCAGGGGCTCGTCTCCACCGATAGTATCCTTGGCGTGCTGTCTCTGGCGATCTGGGCGCTCATCCTTATTGTTACGCTGAAGTACGTCGTCGTACTTCTGCGCGCCGACAACAATGGCGAAGGCGGCACCTTTGCGCTCCAGGCGCTGGGCTTGTCGGTCGCCAAGCGAAGCGGCCCGCTCATTTTCGCACTGGGCATCATTGGCGCGTCCTTCTTCTACGGCGACGCTGTCATCACGCCGGCAATTTCCGTCCTCTCTGCCGTCGAAGGCATAAAGCTGATATCGCCGGCGCTAGAGCCGCTCGTTCTGCCGCTTACAATTTGCATTCTTATCGGCCTCTTCGCCGTGCAAGCGCGCGGCACCGCCACGGTCGCCAAGTTCTTCGGCCCCATCACGGCGGTATGGTTTATTGTTATGGGTCTCGGCGGCCTTTTGCACATCCCCGATGAGCCGGATGTGCTGTACGCCATCATCCCGACGTATGGCCTGTCCTTTTTGTTCTCAAACGGCCTGATCGGCCTGACGGTCCTCGGCCTGGTCTTTCTCACTGTGACAGGCGCGGAAGCGCTATACGCCGACCTGGGTCACTTCGGCCGCCGGCCAATACGCGTGGCCTGGTTCGGCCTGGCCTTTCCCGCCTTGACGCTCAACTATCTTGGCCAAGGTGCTCTGGTCATGGCTGACAGAGAAGCCCTGGCCAACCCCTTCTACAAGCTCTATCCGGAATGGGCGATCGTTCCGATGCTCATCATGGCAACAGTTGCCACGGTCATCGCCAGCCAAGCTGTCATTACCGGTGCCTTCTCGCTGACGCGTCAGGCCGTTCAGCTCGGCTTGTTGCCGCGCCTGGCCATCAAGCACACGTCCGAAAGCATGGCCGGACAGATCTATCTACCGCGCGTCAACTGGCTGCTGCTGGCCGGCGTCATCTTCGTCGTCATCATGTTCAAGAGCTCCAGCTCGCTGGCAGCGGCCTACGGCGTTGCCGTAACCGCCGACATGGTGATCACCTCAACGCTCGCATTCTTCGTCATCTGGAAGCTATGGGGCTGGAAGCTCTGGCAGACACTGCTGCTCATCGTTCCGATGATCGCCATCGAGCAAGTCTTCTTCGCCGCCAACATGATCAAGGTGTTCGAAGGCGGCTGGCTGCCTCTCGTCCTGGCATTCTGCATCGCGACGATCATGGCCACCTGGGTGCGTGGCGCCCGCATCCTCCAGCGCTACACCCGCAAGAACGAAGCCGAACTGGACTGGCTGGTCCGCAAGCTGGAAGCCAAGCCGCCACATCGCGTGCCGGGTACCGCAGTCTTCTTCACGGCGGACTTGGACTTCGCTCCGACATCCTTGATGCATAACTTGAAGCACAACCGTGTTCTGCATGAGCGCAACATCGTGCTGTCCATTCGCACTGAGGATATGCCGCGCGTTCCACGCCACGAGCGCGTGGTCGTGGACCGGACAAACGACACCTTCATCAAGGTGACCGCGCGTTACGGCTTCATGGAGACGCCGTCGATACCGAAAATCCTGGAAGTGTGTAAGCGCAAGGATTTGAACATCGATATGGGTTCAACTTCGTTCTTCCTGTCGCGGCGCTCGCTTCGCGTGACAGCCAAGTCCGAGATGCCGCGATGGCAGGAGCAGTTGTTCATCATCCTAGCGCGCAGCGCCCAGGATGCGACAACCTACTTCCAGATCCCAACCGACCGCGTCGTCGAAGTCGGCACCCAAGTCGCCGTCTAGTCTTACTTGTTGTAGCTGGCGAAAACTTCGGTGGTGCCGTCTCGTTTGATCAGAAGAACGTCGAACGGATCTTTGCGTTCGCCAACCTCCATGCCTGGAGAACCGACCGGCATGTCCGGTACGGTCAAGCCAATGGCGTCTGGCTTTTCCGCCAACAGGCGTTTGACATCACTGGCTGGAACGTGGCCCTCCACAACATAGCCGCCAATCTCGGCGGTGTGGCAGGACGCCTGCGGGCCGCTGAGGCCCACCTTCACCTTGTGGCGCATCAATGCTTTGGAGCTCATGTCGCGCGGTGCGAGGGAAAAGCCGTTCGCTTCCATGTGCTCAATCCACTTGACGCAACAGCCGCACGTTGGGCTCTTGAACACGGTGCCGGTGATGTCGGCAGCGGTGGCGGCCTGAGCAAGTGCTAGGGTGAAAGCGAAAATTGCAAATAGTCGAAGCATGCGCACGTAACCTCCAGGATAACCGGAGGGTGCCACGCGGCTCTGGCTCTGTCGCGTTACAACCCGGACAGGTTGGCCAAGCTCAGTGCAGCTTGACCTCGTCACTCACAAGCCGCAACTCGGCGGGCTTGATCAGCTGAGTGTGTGCCACGACGACCTTGAAAAGCTTGCCTTCAAGCTCGCGCGACCAGAAATCCAGAAACTTCTTGAGCTTCGGAAAGCGCGGATGCACGTCGTAGTCTTGCCAGATGTAGCTTTGCAAAAGCACCGGATGGTCCGGCATTCGGTAGAGGATTTCAGCCGTCGTGAGGCTGTATCCCGACATCATCTCGTTAAAAGAACGATCTGTCATTCACGGATCTCCAGTCGTTGCTGACCCCGCACTACAAAGATGATAGATATGATTCGCTTTCGTGGAACAGAAAAAGTGTCATCCATTCAACGACCTAGCAGCCAATGAGACAAGCTGCTAACAGTTCCCGCCGGGACGGCACCGCGATTGCATTCGATTTGGCCAGGATGATGAAGCGGTCGGCGGCGATTGCCCGGCCTTTGCACCAAAAACACGTTTGCAACACGTCTCACGCAACTGGTGGCGCTGTGCGCCGCCGCGCAAAGCTCATTTGCCAAAAATTGCCAGGAAAGCCCAAAACAAGCACGAGACAGCGCTTCAAAAAGCGGAGGCCAGACTTCCATTTAAGGTAAAGCGCACCTACATAAGCCCGGTACGCCGGGAGTGTACGCACCAGGAGTGGAAAGAATGGCTAAACGCCTCTTTGTGCTGGGTGCGATGATCGCCGGACTTATGTTCAGCCTCACCGCATCAGCAAACGCACTGCCCGCCGCCAAAGCGCCGGGTCTCACTGCCAAAAACGAAAACATAATTCAGGTTCGCAAAGGCCGCGGCCGTGGCATGCGCCGGGGTGGACGTAGCTTCCGCGCATTCCGTGGCGGCGGACGCAAGTTCGGAAGGCCGCGCGGGTTCAGGCCCCGTGGCATCCATCGGCGGTCTTTCAGGAGAGGGCGCGGACGCGGTATTCGCCGGTTCCGTAGCCGCTACTACGGCTACCGCCCATATGTCCCCTACTATGGCAGCTATTATTACAACGATGACTGCAGCTGGCTGCGCCGCAAGTGGAAGCGGACGGGCAAGAAGATTTGGTATCACCGCTACAAGCGCTGCCTCGTTGACTACTAAAAAGCCCTGACGAAGAAGGGCATGACTAAAAAGGGCCGGTCATTCCGGCCCTTTTTTCGTGGCCCAGCACTGCCGGGTTTGACATAACGCTTCCATGAGACCGAGCGTCGAACCTTCAAGCCCTGTCACGATACGCCCATTCGCGGCGGTCGCTGAGCACGCAGCCGCGATCGCGGCCATCGACGAGATCTTTTTTCAATCAAGCAACACCCAGTCATTTGACAGCATCGAAGCCCGCCAGCAGTTTCGGGACAAATGGCTAGGCCGCTACCTGACGCACTACCGTGATTGCTGCTTCATCGCGCTCAATGAACAAAACCATCCCATTGGCTATATCGCGGGCAGCTTGCATGATCCCGCGCGCGATCCCATTTTCGCCGACATGCCGCACTACGCAGCCTTCTCACATGTGACGAAGGTCCACCCCGCACAGCTCCACATCAACGTGCACGCCGACGCGCGTGGTAAAGGCGTTGGCCGCCAATTGATCGAAGCCTTCGCCGAGTTTGCAGCCACGCAAAGAGTGGTTGGTGTCCACGCCATTACGAGCCGCGGCGCACGCAACATCGGGTTCTATCAAGCCAACGGCTTTGAGGAGGTAGCGAGCGGAGAATTGAACGGCCGGGAACTGGTGTTTCTGGCGCGCCAACTTCGCTAAACGCCCAACATCTCGACTGCGAGATCGGCAAGCGCGAAAGCCGATGTCAGTCCCGGGCTTTCGATCCCATAAAGTGCGACAAGCCCGGCAACGCCGTGTTCGGCAGGTCCGTGAACCGCAAAGTCCGCCGGAGGATCCCCTTCTGCATAGAGCTTTGGTCGGATTCCAGTTGAACCAGGCGCCAAAGCGCCGTCTGGCAAGCCCGGCCACCAGCGCCGGATGTCGCGCTCAAAGCGGGCCCGCCGCGCGCCGTTCTGGTCATCGAACGCATAGTCTATGCGCTCACACCACTCCACATCGGGGCCGAAGCGCACGCCGCCGCCAGTGTCCAACGTCAGATGGATTCCAAGCCAGGCGCCATTCGGGACGGGATAGATCAAGTGCCGGAACGGCGCCCTCCCTAGCAGTGTGTAGTAATGCCCCTTCGCCGGATACAGCGGCGGCATGGCATATCCCGCTTCGTAGACAAGCATCCCGCCAAGCATCTGCGCCCCAAGCCCTGCAGCGATGACAAGTCTGTCGCTCGTCAACGAAGAGCTCGTCCCGTCGCCTCCCACCGTATCGACGCGAAAAACGTCTTCGTCCCTGGCGAGCCCCTCGATTGCGGTGTTGTAGGCAATCGTCCCACCGGCATTCGTAAAGTCGCCCTCCAGAGCCAACAGAAGCTGATGGCTATCGAGCACCGCCGTGCCCGGCGAGTACAGGGCCGCTGCACACTCCAGTTCCGGCTCCAGCGCACGCGCCTCAGCTCGCGTTAGTGTTTGAAGGACGCCAGCGCTGCTGCGTTCTGCGTTGTCCCGCAGACGTTCAAGCGACGCGGCTTCCTCCGGGCAGGACGCCACGATCAGCTTGCCTGTCTTGGCGACCGGAACGCCCGCCAGTTCACAGTAATCCAGCAAGGCTCTACGGCCGGCAATGCAGCAGCGGGCACGCAAGCTGCCGGGCGGGTAATACAGCCCAGCATGGATGACCTCGCTGTTGCGTGAGGAGATCTCCATCCCGGCTTTAGGCTGCCGGTCGAGCAGCAAAACCTCATGCCCCAGCAACTTAAGACGCCGTGCGATGGAGAGACCTACAACTCCAGCTCCCACAACGATAATTTCGGTGTCAGATGTTCTCAAATCGCAATTTGTTCCTGGTTAAGACGAGCGACAGTTGAATGCAAAAATACATAGCAAAAACATATAGTTGAATAGAAATAGTGAGATTAACTCTTATGGCTTGTCCACAGAACGCTGTTTCAGCACTTGCGAATCGAACAAATAGCGAACATGTTCTCAGTCATGAGCTTCACCTTCATCCATACGGCCGATTGGCAGATCGGCAAGCCCTTCGGAGAGTTTTCTGGCGATAAGCCGGGCATCCTCCGCCAAGAGCGTCTCAACGCAATTGACCGGACGGCGGCAATCGCCCGGGCTAAAGGCGCGCGGCACGTTCTTGTCGCGGGAGACGTTTTCGATTTCGAGACCGGGTCGGCCCAACTCGTGCGCCAGTTGATGCAACGCTTGGCTGGTCACGGCGATCTGTCCTGGCATTTGATTTCAGGCAACCACGACCCAGCCAAGCCAGGCAGCGTTTGGGACAGCGCGCGTGACGCCGCCAGCGGCATCGCCAACGTCGTCCTGCACCTAGAGCACGGCGTGCACGAGCTTGAGCCAGGCGTATCGCTTCTGTCCGCGCCACTGCACGCAAAGGCCTGTCATGCCGATTCAACGGATTGGATGGATCAAGCGGTCACGCCGGAAGGCAACATCAGAATTGGCATGGCGCACGGCTCGGTCACGGGTTTTGGCAGCGAGGGCGATGCGGCCGTTCCGATCGATCCCAGGCGGCCAGCCGTTGCGGGGCTTGCCTATCTCGCGCTGGGCGATTGGCATGGCACAAAGATGATCTCCGATCGTGTCTGGTATTCCGGCACGCCGGAGCCAGATAGTTTCGCAAGCAAGAATCCAGGCAACGTACTTGCCGTCACGCTGCGCGGTCCAGCCTCCCCGCCGCAGGTTGAGTGTGTGGCCTCGGCTCACTTCGCCTGGACAAAGCAGGAGTTGCGTCTCACGAGCGCAGCCAACGTCCAAGAGCTGATCGATGACGTGATGCCGGAAGGGCCCGCCGCATCATCGCGGCTTCTACAGTTGGTCTTGCGCGGCAGTCTCTCTCTTGATCAACATAGCGGGCTTTCCAACGCACTCTCCCGCCTTGAAGCCTCGCTCTTCCACTTGGACGCCACCACGCGTGAGCTAAGCATCGCCACTGGCGCCGGCAGTTTGGATGCCTTCACGCATCCCGCGTTGCGCGCCATTGCGGAAAACCTGAACGCGCAAGCGAACGCCACAAGTGACGCCGGGTCGTCGCGCGACGCTGAGATTGCACGCCTCGCCTTGCTGCGCTTAGCAGAAATCGCCAGGGCTCACGAGAGGGACGAAGCCGCATGAACATCCTAGCCGTTCGCGTATCGGAGGTCGGCTGCTTCAACGGCGCCGTCGCTTTGGAAGGCCTAACGCCTGGCCTCAACATCCTCGCTGGCCACAACGAAGCGGGCAAGTCGACCATCCTTGCCGCGTTGAGGATGGCGTTTGAACAACCCCACACGACTCTCCATCGCGACGTCAAAGCCCTTCGCCCATATAGCGGAGGCGCCCCGCGCGTCGAAGTCGATTTCGAATGCGCTGGGACCAGTTGGCGCTTGAGCAAGCAGTACCTGACAGGCAGGTCGGCTGAACTGCGCAACCTGTCCACCGGCCAAGTCTCGCGCGGTAAGGATGCCGAAACCCATCTCAGCGAGCTTCTCAATGAGGCTGGTGGGAATCCGTCGTTGGCGCTGCTGTGGGCGAACCAATCCGAACTGCTCGACACCACGGTTCCGGACAAGTCAGTGATTGGCCTGAAAGCTGCCATCGACACGGAAGTTAAGGCCACGGTTGGAGGCAGCCAGGCACGGCGCGTCCACCAGCAGGTCCGTGAAGAACTCGCTCAGCTTCTAACGCCATCGACTAAAAAGCCGAAAGGCGAGTATGCGGCGGCTTTGAAAGAATGCGCGGATCTCGAACATCGGGTCTCGGCGGCGCAAGACCGCTTGGACGCGTCCGTGCAACGGCTGCAGAGACTTGCCCAGCTAAGACAAGAAGACCAGGCACTCAGCGATCCCGCTACTCTAGCCGGGCAGAAGGCCGCTCTCGACAAAGCGAAGGATGCCTACACGAAGGGCGAGGAAGCCGCTCGCCGTCATCAGACAGCGGCCAGTGCCGCTTCTAGCGCCACAAGCGCGTTGGAGCTTGCGCGGTCGAAACACGAGAACTTTGCAGCCGCGCTCAAGCAACTCCAGGAACTTGAAGAAGCAAAAGAGCACCGCAAGGAAGAACGCACTCTGCTGGAGCAAGGGGTGGCTTCGGCAGACGCCGCCGCCTCAGACGCACGCACGTCTAGAGACACGCGACGCTTAGAGCTGGAGGCATTCGCTAGGGAACGTGAGCACGCAATGCAAGCCGGTCAGATCGGCCAGGCCCGCGCGCGTTTAGCAAAGCTCGAAGAAGCCCACGCCATCGCAAATGATGTCATCGCCCAAGGCCGCAGTGCGCGGAAAGAACGCGACAGCATTTCGATCACAACGGAGCTTCTGCGCGACATTCGCAAGGCGTATGACGGCGTGCGTAAACTCGAAGATCAGCTGGCCGCCGCCGCACCTGTTGTCGGTATAACCTATCTGCCAGGCGCCGAAAGCCGCATCACCAGCGAAGGCAAGCCAGTCGCGCCAGGCGAGCACCACGCCGGGCAGCCGCTCGTCTTGGAGATCGATGGCATAGGTACGATCACGATCGCACCCGGAGCGTCGGGCGAAGCGCATCAGAAGCAAAAGTTGCTCGCCCAGTTCAGCGAGGAACGCGACCGTCTCCATCGTCAAGCCAACGTGACGTCGATGGAGGAAGCGGAACAGGCTCTTGAACAGCGGATCGCGGCCGAAAAGACGATGGCCGAAGCACGCGCTCGTTTCGATGGTGTCGCGCCGGAAGGCATCGAAGCTCTATTGGCTGAAGTCTACGCGCTCAAGGCGCAGCTTGAAGACGCGCCCGATATGGCAGGCGAAGAGATCCGGCCTGTCGAACAGATTGCTCATGATCTTGAGCAAGCACGCAGTCAGCTGAAGACTGCGGAGCAAGCGCTCGAAAATAGCCTATCCGAGTTGGCCGCCAAACGTGAAGCCTTGGCCCGTCACGAAGCGGCGGCGGCCGATCAAGATCAGCGACTGACCCGGCTGCAAGCGGAGCTGCCGCCTGCCGGTGAGCGCAAGAACAAATTAGAGGCGCTGGAGCAAACCCTGGAACAAGCAACCGCGGCCCTCAACGCTGCCGTGCGTGAGGAAACGGCTTGGCGGGAGAGCGCACCAGACGATGAAACGCTGACGGCGCTGCGGGACACTGTGGAGGATCGCCAGCGCGCCGTGCAAAACGCAGCCGATCAGCGCACGGCTCTGCGCCAGAAGATCGCTGGCCTCGAAGGCGAATTGCGTGCCGATCAAAATGACGACGTCGAAGCCCGCGCTGGCGAGCTGCAAGGCCGTCTGCAATCAGCCAAGCGCCGCTTGCAAAGGCTGAAGGACGATGCCGACGCGTTGAGCAAGCTGGATGACGAACTGAGCGAGCAGGAACAACGCTCGCGCGATACCTACCTGGAACCAGTCACCGCTCGGCTTCAGCCATATCTCAATCTGCTGTTGCCGGACGCGGCATTGACGATGGCCGACGACTTCTCTCCCGGCAGTCTCGCCCGTCAAGGCGCGCGCGAACCGGTAGCCGCTCTGAGCGGCGGCACGAAGGAACAGCTGGCGGTGCTGGTGCGCTTGGCCTTTGGCCGCCTCATGGCGGAAAGCGGAAAGCCCGTGCCCGTCATCCTAGACGACGTCCTCGTCTATGCGGATGACGAGCGCATCACGCGCATGTTCGCCGCCTTGATTGAGGCCGCGCGCCATCAGCAGGTTCTCGTACTCACATGTCGCGAGCGAACATTCCGCGCACTCGACGGCCACCGCCTAACGATCATCCCCTGGGGAGATACTCTGCCACAATCGAGCGGCGCGGTGCGCTTGGCCGCCTCCGGCCGGTAAACAATCACAGAAACAAAAATGGCCTCCGCGAGGGAGGCCATTTGGAATCTCAAAAGTTCGCTTAAGCCGACGGCGGAGTTGGCGGGCTCGCCGGTGGCGTCGCCGCCGCGCCGTTGCTGTTAGCGGCCGGGGCTGGAGCAGCTGACTGCGAAGGACCTGTCTCAAGACCGGCGGTCGGATCCTGCGTCCGGCGCGACTTGCCTTCGAAGAAGGCGCCCTGCTCAATCGCCAGCGTTTGGTGATAAACGTCGCCTTCGACGTGGCTGGAGTTCTGCAGCAATACGCGCTTACCGCGAACCGATCCCATGACATGACCGCGAACAACGACCTCGTCGGCAACAATACCGCCGGTGATCCGCGCGCTATCGCCAACGATCAGGTTGTTGGCGTGGACATCGCCCTGGATCTCGCCGTCAATCTGAACTTCGCCGCGCGAAACCAGGTTGCCGGTGATTAGCAAGTCCGGCCCAATGACGGACGGAGCGCCTCTGTCACCACCAGTGCGTATGACCGGAGACGGCCTCGTTCCCAAACCCGAAGAGGGTGCACTAGGACCATCGGACTTCTTAAGTGACGGGAGCATCGCCTCGCCTCCACACTGTTACTGATGACAAACTAAATCCAGCTCGGGCGTTCCCAACGACTAAGCCGACGAGACACGCTTGAGGGATCATTTAGCGGACTTTGTGGCTAAGTATCACGTTTCCACTGGGAGGTCACCGGGCCTTGTCCACAGCCAAGCGCCCAAAATTAGTGCTTTTGTGATCAAACGTTGAGCTGACGGACCGCGGCCAGCACCTCCTCTACGTGACCCGGAACTTTTACCTTGGGCCAGATCCGGACAATCTTGCCGTCCGGGCCGATGAGAAAAGTAGTCCGCTCCACGCCCATAAACTTGCGACCGTACATCTGTTTCTCGGTCCAAACGCCATAGGTTTCAGCGGCCTTGTGATCTTCGTCCGCGGCAAGCCGCACGCGCAGGTCATGCTTGCTGCGAAACTTCTCATGACTTGCTTCGCTATCGGGCGAGATGCCGATCACCTGTGCTCCGGCCTTGGTAAAGTCTTCGATCATGCAGGAGAAATCCTTAGCCTGAGCAGTGCATCCCGGCGTGTCGTCTTTAGGGTAAAAATACAAGACCACGGGTGTGCCTTTAAGTGAGCGCAGATCAGCGCCGGCGGACTGTCCGTCGTTCAAGGTGAAATTCGGTGCTGCTGCACCTTCCGATAGCGTCATATTGGTCTCCCGCTGGCGTTATGTCGGCACGTTTGCGTCCATACCCGGCAAGGTTACGGCCCAGTCTGTACAAGACGAAAGCGTGCCTTTCTTTCGACGCTTTTGAACACCCTGATCGCTCCGTACGCAAGAAGGGGATTGTGGTTTAGCGTCATAAGCATGCCCGGTTTGGTAAATGAGCTTGCTGCCTCCAGATTTTCGGCAGACTGGGGGTTCTGGCCGCTTGCTTTTTCGAGCGCTGACCAGCAGGAAACAAGCGCCGATTTCTAAAATGATAACGCGCACTCCATAGGGGCAACGGACCAGCCAGTGGAATACACCCGGCAGACAACTGGTAGACCGGCAGGCACACGCACGATGCCGCCGCCCGGCCGCCCGCCGCGCCGGCCAGGCGCTACACGCCGCCGCAAAAAAGAACCACGCCGTCAAAACAAGAGTTGGCAGCGTCGCTCGCTCACCATCGCCGCGTGGACACTCGGCCCGGTTGCTCTGCTCGCCGTAATCATTTTCGGCACGCTCTATTTCCGCCTGTCACAAGGGCCGATTTCGCTCAAACCGTTGATCCCATCAATTGAACGCAACCTGTCGGCGGATCTGGGCGGCATCACTGCCAAGGTTGACGACGCCTTCATGATGCTAGGCGATGATGGCTTCGAGTTCCGCCTAACCAAGCTGGAGCTGACGGAAAGCGATGGTGATCTTGTCGCCTCCGCGCCTCTGGCATCGGCGGCCATCAGCACGACCGACCTTTTCAAGCTACAGATCTCGCCCAAACGCGTCTATCTGATCGAGCCTCAGGTCTATCTCTTCTATTCAGACGATGGCGGGCTAGCCTTGTCGTTTTCCGGGACCAGTGCCGAAGACGGCAGCGCTGCTCCGATTGTGGCGCCAGCTCCTGTTCCAGCCCAGCGTCCGCAGTCTTCGGTTATCGCCAAGACAGCCGGTGGCAAGACGAGCGAGCGGATTAATCTGGCGAAAACGCTGATTGATCTCAACGAACGGGCGCAACGTGGGCTGACGTCATCGGCACGGCTGCGCCAGATCGGCGTAAAGGACGCCAATGTCGTGCTCGTCTTCGCCGGCCAGACAAGCAATTGGCGCGTGCCCAATTTTGTAATCGGCTTGGACAACACCAGCACCGGAACGTCGATCACCGGCAGCGGCTTCGTGAACAGCGGCTATGGCGAATGGCGCCTTGGCATAAGGACCGAAGAAACGCGCTCCAACAACGCCGTGAAGCTGCGCGTCCAGGTGGAAAATTTTCTCCCCAGCTCTCTCGCCGCTGCCGTGCCGCGGCTCAGCCTGTTCAAAACACTGGACATGCGCGTGCAGGGCGAAGGGTCGGTTGACCTGACGGCCAAGGGCGACGTGGCCTCTGCTAACCTTCAGATGAACTTCGGCCGTGGCAACATCTATTTGCCGAACGTGGCCCAGCCGTTGGCCATCGAGTCCGGCTCCATCGGCATGACCTACAACGGGCAATCCAACGAACTCGTCGTGCTGCCGTCCACGGTAAAGTGGGGACATAGCTTCGTAACACTAACTGGTGCCGCCAAGCAGTCTGGCAACGAGGAGACGGGCGATACGGTCTGGAATTATCACCTGGCCTCGCAAGACGGCTCACTCGGCGCCGATGATCTCGGCATTAAGCCGGAGAAGATTGACGCGCTGCTGCTCGAAGGCCAGTTGGTGCCGAAATCCGGACTGATCAAAATTTCCAAGGCGCTGCTGCGCGCGGGCGGCGGAGAAATGTCTGCCAAAGGCGAAATCGCCTCAGGTGCGGCCGGCTCCAGCACGTTGCTTGAAGGTGGCCTTGCTAACCTCGACATGAACACGGTCAAGGCGCTGTGGCCCACGGCGTTCGCCCAAGGCGCCAGACGATGGGTGGGAGAACGGATTTTCGCAGACGTGCGCTCCGGAACGATGCGCTTGGCGAGCGGCGATTACTTGTCACAAGGTGAAACGGCTGAGCCGGGAACGTCTCAACGCATGACGTACGCCTTGGAGGCCGCCAACTTGCGCGCGCAGCTGGTGGACGATGCTGAACCGATGACAGCGGAGCGCGCACTGATCCGCGGCGAAAACCAAGCGCTGGAGCTGAGCATTCCGGAGGCTGGCTTGCCTGCGGCCGGCAAGAGAGTGGAAGTCCAGAACGTCCGCTTCCTGGCCACCGATCTAGGCACCATCATGCCGATGGGTGACTTGAGCTTCCGGCTAAACGCACCGATCCAGTCAGCAATCGAACTGGCGAGAAAAGTTCCCGACGGCCCATTAGCCGGTGTCGAGCTCCCCCCATCCGCTGATGGTGAAGTCACCGGCGACGTGACGGTACGGCTTCCCCTCATCGAGACGCTGCAGCGCCAGGATGTGAAAGTCTCCGGCAAAGTGCGCGTCGCGAAGTTGAAATCGAAAATCGAAAATTCCAAGGTCGAGCTGCAGGGTGGAACGGTCGACGTTGATATGACCGAAGAAGCGATCGAGGCAAACGGCGACCTGATCTTGAATGGCGTTGTGGCAAAGCTTGCCTGGAAGCACGTGCTGAACGTTCCCGAGGCCATGCAGGAACCGTTGACGATCAAGGCGAAGCTTGACAGCGCCGACCGCACCCAACTCGGCATGGACGTCAATCATATGGTCCAAGGCGAAGTCCCAGTCGAGGTGACGGTTCATCGGCTCATGGAAGAGGAGCCCGCGGTCCACCTTGAGGCGGATCTAACTGCGGCTCAGCTCTACTTTGAAGATGTGGCGTGGCGGAAGCCGGCTGGGCGCAAGTGCAAGATGGAGCTGAACGTCGGCAAGACCCGGCCGGATGGCCGCGTCGAGCTGGATGACATCAAGGTCGTCGGTGACGACATTGCCATCGAAGGCACAGCCGTCGCAGACCCCGATAACGAAATCCGCGAATTCGAGTTTCCGCGCTTCTCGCTTGGCCTGGTCTCCAGGCTGCGGATCGCCGGGCGTATGGACAAGAACCGGATCTGGAAAATCAAAGCAAAGGGCTCGACGTACGATGGCCGCAGCTACTTCGACTCGCTGTTCGACCTCAACGCCGGACCGCAGATCGAGGCCAGGCGTCCAGCCAAGGGCGTCGAGGTGGAGGCAGAGATCAGCACGGTCTTGGGTTACCAGGAAAGCGCACTGAAAGACCTCAAGATCAAAATGACCTCGCGCGATCAAAAGGTCGTGGCGCTTGATGCGCGCGCAAGTCTGCCCGGTGGAAAAACATTCAAGGCGGTCATCCCGCGCGTTGCCGACGATCGCCGGCTATACGCCGAAAGCGACGACGCTGGCCGTATGTTCAAAGTTGTCGGCTTCTATCCAAACGCACGAGGCGGCGATCTGCGTGTGGAAGTCGCCCTCGACGGGTCGGGGCCGGCAGAGAAGACCGGCCAGCTAGTGGTTGAGAATTTCCAGATCCTGGGCGAACAAGTCTTCAACGAACTCGCCTCCAGCGGCCAAGGCAAGCAACGTATCCAGCGCGAGGTGATTGACTTCAATCGCATGCGCATTCCGTTCTCGGTCGGCCACGGCCAGTTCGTGCTTTCTGAATCGTACCTGCGTGGACCCGTTATGGGCATGACGCTGCGCGGAAAGATCGACTACCGGCTAGGACGCCTAAACATTGGCGGCACCTACATTCCGCTGCAGGGCGTTAACGCCGCGCTCTGCGACCTGCCGATCTTCGGGCAAATTGTGGCTGGAACGAATTGCGAAGGCGTGCTTGGCATAACGTTCGCGCTGCAAGGCTCAAACAAGAACCCTCAGGTTTTGGTCAATCCGCTATCGCTCGTCGCGCCAGGCATCTTCCGCGACATTTTCCAGATGACGGGCGCAAACCCCCGCATTCAGGAACGCGGTACACCCACGCCTGTTTGGAAGGCCCCAGCCGCCGGGCCACGCTCTTCGAGCAGCGATGCGATCTCGGCGCCAAGGCCCAATCCAAGACGCTCAGGCCCTTCCACCATCGACGGCTGGTCATCCTCCTCGAGCCAATAACGGTCGCCTCCCGGAGTGGCACCTATCACGCGGGCTTGAAGCTTTCGCCCGAGAAGCGGCGGACGGCGCCACCCCGTTGCACCTGATCGTGCTGCGCTTGAATGGCCTGCTTGTCTTCCAGTGCCTCTGCCTCTTGAGCCAGTTGCAACAAGGCGTTTAGCCTCTCAACCGCCACCGCTTTGTTGCGATGCTGAGACCGCTCATCGCGGACAACGACGCTGAACCCGCTGGCACGGTGCACGGCGCGAACGGCGCTCTCCGTCTTGTTCTGATGCTGGCCGCCCGGACCGCCAGCGCGCAGTGCTTCAAACGTGACATCGGACGCTGAGACTTCTCTGCTGGCTTTGGCGGCGTCGGCCAAACGGATGATGCCGACAAACCAGTTCCGGCGTTTGTGGTTCGGACGAACGGGCGACTGGCAGATCCATTGAACCGAGCCAGTCCAACTGTTGGCAAACCCGGACGAACCATCCCCGTCGACGATCGCGACGGCCGAGCGTGGCCCGCGTCCGTCCGGGTCAGCGCCTTCGGCGATGTCGATCGGCAAGCCAGCTTTGTTAGCTTCCGCCTCCATGCGCCGAAGGATGTGTCGCAGCGCAATCCGGCATTCCGCAGGCCCGCGGCCGCTTGTGATAAGCAGGCGTGTCATCACCGTGCCTCCCTCTGGCGGCGCCTGTCGCGCTGCTTGCCGGACTGACGCCGGTCACGGTGCATCTCACGTGCCGTCTTGAACGTCACTAGCGGCCGAAGTGTCGCCATCACCTCGGCAAGGCCGAAGCTTTCCAAGTCGTCAATGACACCATTGATGTTCTTGTAGGCTTCGCCCGCTTCTTCCACGAGTAAGTTGCGGTCGGTGCAAACGACGTAGCCACCAAACGGATTGCGTGCCAGCCGCGCTAGGTCGGACTTGGCCGTCCGCACCCGTCCATGCATCGACGCGCGATCATGCTTGCGCCCGGCGCCATGAGCGAGCGACGCCAGCGCATCCGGTGTGGCCGTCTGGAGCGGCTGCATCAGGTACGACAGGGTCGTGCGCGAACCCGGAACGGGGACAGGCCCGCGATCAGTCGGTGCAGCACCCTTGCGATGCAGGATACCGGCAGGCGTGCGCTCAATGAAATTGTGGCTCACGTCGGCCAACATCTTAAAGTCCGCCCGCAAGGCATCTGCCGCCCGCATGGCGATCACCAGGCGGTTCAGCGAGGCCCACTTGAATGCCGCGTCGTGAGCCGCGAAGTAGCGATCGGCTGCGGCACTTGCCGCTGGCAGCGCAGCCAAGCCATCCTGCATCTGCTCTTGCAGAATGGAATAGCCGAGTCCGCGCGAGCCGGAGTGGATGAGCAGCAGTGCCCGGTCCGGCTCCAACCCTAGTGCATCCGCTATGGCCGCATCACGGACCTCGTCGATCGCTTGCAACTCACAGAAGTGGTTGCCGCCCCCGACCGTGCCTAGGCTCTCGTCGTAGGGGCTTGGATCAAGCCCGTACTCTGCGAGCAGCGTCTGGCGATCGCCAGACCAAGGACCTTCCAGCGCTGCCAAACGGTCGGCCACCGCCTCAAGCCGGAGTTTGCGCACGGGAACGTCCAGCTGAAACAGCGCCATGCCGCAGCCGATATCAGAACCCGCGAATGCGGGATAAACAGCATCGGCAAGGATGCTGCAGCCCACCGGGCCATACTTGCCGGCGTGCAAATCCGGCATCGTCGCAACACGGCGAACGCCGGGGAGACCAGCAACGTTTTCAGCCTGGCTGACGGCAGAGCCTTCAATCCAGGACAGTGGTGAATAAAATGCGTGAACCGGCGCGCGGCCGTCCACACCAGAAAGCGTGCCCATGTTTGGGAACCTTCAAATCGAGTAAGACCAGTAATTGCGCCTTAGGCGCAAGAGCCCGGCCATCAGCCGCGTCGCGCAGCGATGTTAGGCGAGGTCCCGGGCGGGACAGCGAGACAAGATCGTCATCAGCAAACTCCCAAAGATCGATTTGATTGGATGCTTGTAACCAAGCTTGGCGTGGAGCGCAAGTTCCCCGCGGAACTGCGCCGCAGAGTTTTGGCGCGAACTAACGGCTCGCTGACAAAACGCGCCGGGCTTCCTCGTAAGCAGGGTACGCTTCGGCGGCACGTTCAGCCAGCTGTTGGCGTGACTGTTGTTCGAGATCGTCAAGCTGCGCATCGGCCGCTTTAAGGTCGGCCTCTAGAGCGGCGAGTTCAGACGGCGTGAAGCCGGCTTCCAGCCGCAAGGTTTCGCCAGTCAGCGTCGCGCCGTGTTCCAAGACTATGCTGACATAGTGTACGTCGCCTTCGACAAACGCGCCGTCTTCAAGCGTGACTGAGCGCGCTTCGATTTGCCCGACGACCTGACCGGCTACGGTAAGAGCGCGCGCGGCGACCGAGCCGTTAACGTAGCCGTCGCTCAAAACGTCGAGGCGGGAACAGACGATCCGGCCGTCGATTTGCCCGGCAAGCTCAACATGAGCCGTCGTAACAAGATCGCCCCGGATAACGGTGCCAGCCGAAACAGTGATCATCAAAGTCCTCGCACGCAAACCTCCGGCAACTGACCGAAACGGAGCGGCAGAACTATGGCCGCTAAGCCGGCGAAAGAAAGCTCTGCACAGAGTAAAACGGTTGAAAACTGTGGCCCATCAGCCATGCTAGTCCAGAAATGGAGCCATAGACGGCAATGAATGCCACTCCCGCAATCTCCAAGCCTTGCAACCTCAAGCTCGAAACGGCACCTTTTGATCACGTGGCCGCTTCAATTTGTCCATTAAGAAATCGGTGACAAATTTGGCCGATCAACAAACCCAACTCCGATGTCGCCAGGGAAAAGAACGCCATGATCCGACTTTCTCATCTGGTTCGCACCGCATTGGCGGTCGCGCTCTATTCCGGACTTCTCGCGGTCCAGCCAACGCCGGCCGCAGCTCAAGATTTCTTCTCGTTCCTATGGGGCGGTGGCTCCCGCCAGTCGGTCTCATTCCCGTCTAGCATCCGCCCCCGCCAGATCATCGTTAGCTTTGGCGACCGCAAGCTCTACTGGGTTTACAAGCGCGGTGAGGCCGTTAGCTATCCGATCGCCGTGCCACGCCAGCAGAGCCGCTGGTCGGGCGTGACGTCGGTCTCATCCAAACGCAAGAACCCAAGCTGGACGCCAACAGCCTCCATGCGCCGGGAAAACCCGAAGCTGCCGGCCTTCATGCCAGGTGGTCATCCAAACAATCCGCTAGGCGTTCGCGCGCTCTACCTGGGTTCCAGCATGTACCGCATCCACGGCACCGACGCGCCATGGACGATCGGCACGGCCGTCTCCAAGGGCTGCATCCGCATGTACAACGAAGATGTTCTGCATCTTTATCCGCGCGTACCGGTCGGTACCCGCGTGGTCGTGACCTGGAAGCGTTACAAGACCTAAGCTGACAAGCAGCTGTCTGAATATTCTAAGGCGCGCCGGATATCGTATCCGGCGCGCCTTTTATTTGCGTGAGTTGACCTGCCGGATCCGCCAGATGCCACCCTCAGTGGCCCGCGTTAGGTTCTGAAAAACAATGAGAACCTATGAGGTGACTGCAATGACGCGCCTAAACGCCCGCATGGCCAGGATCACAGGCCAGCCGCAGCGTGAGTTCGAGGTCTCGGTTGCGAAAGATGATGAGCGTTCACGCTGGTTCCGTAGCTTGTTACGGACCCTTACTGGTGACGGGAAAAAGCGCTAGGCCGCCTACTGGGTGGCGTTACTTGGCAATCCCACGTTCGGCGCCGGCTCGAGATTGACGCTCTCACCGCAGCCGCATGCGCTCTTCTGATTGGGATTGTTGAACACGAACTGGGCGGAAAGCTGGTCCGTCTTGAAGTCCATTTCGGTTCCCAGCAAGTACATCAGTGCCGTCGGCTCGATGAGAACGACAGCACCGTCCTGCTCGATCACCTCGTCGCGCGGATCAATCGAGTCGGCCCAGTCCATGGTGTATTCCATGCCGGCGCAGCCACCCTTCTTGATGCCGATCTTCAACCCCTTCACCGCGTCGCCTTTGGCAGACATCAACGCTTTGACGCGCTCGGCGGCTGCGTCCGTCAAGGTCATGACTTTCGGTGCGATGCGCAAGCTAGGCATATCGAATTCCTTCCAGAGCCAATCTGGCTCGTAAAGTGTAGCACATTGTATACGACAACCGTCGTCTAATCTTAGAACATGTTCAGCACGAGCCTGGCCTCGTCAGACATACGGCTCTGGTCCCATGGCGGGTCGAATGTCAGCGTAACGTCGGTGCTGGCGACGCCAGGAACCGTGTTGACGGCGTTCTGCACCCATATGGGCATCTCTCCGGCTACGGGACACCCAGGCGCGGTTAACGTCATCTCGACTGTAACGTTCCGGTCGTCATCGATGTCGATCTTGTAGATCAGCCCTAATTCATAAATATCCGAGGGGATTTCAGGATCGTAAACGGTCTTCAGTGCGGCGATGATGTCCTGCGTAAGCCGGTCGATCTCCTCCGGCGGTAGAGCCGACGCGTTGGCACTCACCTCCGGCTCGGCAGCGGGCACCTTTGATGGCATGCCGTCGTCTGCGGCTGTTGAAGAAGCTGGCTTCACCGGCGCCTCTGGCAATGGAGCCACGGGGCGCTCGTTGCGCGCGCCGTCTTCCAGCTGCGTTGTGCCGTCCGTTTTGGTTGTGTTGTCCGTCATGCGAAGAACTCCTTCGCGCGCTTCAGCGCCGCAACAAGTGCATCAACGTCTTCACGCGTATTGTACATCGCCAGCGAGGCCCGGCACGTCGCCGTCACGCCGAGGCGCTCCATCAAGGGCTGAGCACAGTGGTGGCCAGCGCGGATGGCGATGCCGGAACGGTCGATGATCGTCGAAACATCATGCGGGTGAAGCCCCTTCATGTTGAACGAAACGATCGCACCCTTGCCAGGTGCCGTACCATGCAGCGTGACGCCATCGAGCGCGCCGATCTGTTCTTGTGCGTATGCACCCAGCTCAGCCTCGTAGGCGGCGATGTCCTGCCGGCCCACTTGCATCATATAGGAAAGCGCGGCGCCTAGGCCAACCGCCTCAATGATGGCCGGCGTGCCAGCCTCGAACTTGTGTGGCGTCGTGGCATACGTGATCTTGTCCTGTGTGACCGTATCGATCATCTCCCCGCCGCCTTCGTAAGGGGGCATCGCGTCGAGGTGCTCTTTCTTCGCATAGAGAACACCAATGCCAGTCGGCCCATACGTTTTGTGGCCGGTGAAAACATAAAAGTCGGCATCTAGATCTTGAACATCGACCGGCATGTGCACCGCGGCCTGGCTGCCGTCCACCAGAACAGGAATACCGCGAGCATGAGCGAGCCGTATCACGTCTTTCACGGGAACGACCGTACCCAGCACATTGGACATGTGCGTGATGGCCACGATCTTCGTGCGCTCGGTCAAAAGCTTCTCGAAAGCCTCGAGATCAAATGACCCATCATCGCTGACCGGCGCCCATTTGATAACGGCCCCACGCCGCTCCCGGTGGAAATGCCATGGAACGATGTTGGAGTGATGCTCCATCACCGAAAGCACAATCTCATCGCCCTCGCCGATCACCATTCCGCCGAACGACGACGCCACGAGATTGATGGCGCCCGTCGCATTTCGGGTGAATATGATCTCGTCGGTGGAGCCTGCATTCAGAAAGCGCCGGGTAATCTCGCGCGCATCTTCGAACTTGGCCGTCGCCGTGTTTGAGAGATAGTGGAGGCCTCGATGCACGTTCGCGTATTCGAACCGCTGAACGTGGCCCATCGCTTCGATTACGGGTTGAGGCTTCTGCGCCGAAGCGCCGTTGTCGAGGTAGACGAGAGGCTTGCCGTAGATCTGCCGAAACAAGATCGGGAAATCCGCACGAATGCGCTGCACGTCGAACGCTGGCTTAACGCCGGCCCCGCCTGTTGCTCCGCGTGCTGCTACAGTCATAAAGTCTGCCTCTCTAATCGGTCCGGAAAACCGAAGCCTTAAGCTTCGGTTGTTTCCAGCCAAGTCATCGCGTGCGTCCGCAGAGCCTCGCGCAGGTCGTCGTGCTCCACCTTTTCCAAGGCTTCGCCGATGAACGACTCAACCAGCAGGGCCCGTGCGACACTTTCTGGAATTCCGCGCGAACGGCAATAGAACATGAGCTCGTCGTCGATCTCCGCGACAGTCGAGCCGTGACCGCAGACGACATCGTCGGCGTAGATCTCTAGTTCGGGCTTGGAGTCGAACTCGGCGTCCGGCGAAAGCATAAGTGCCTGCGCCATCTGCTTGCCATCGGTCTTCTGCGCGTCGCGGCGAACGATAACCTTGCCCTGGAAAATACCCCGGCCGCGATTGGCCAGAACGCCTTTGAACAGTTCGCGGCTCTCGCACTCCGGAACGGCATGGTCGACGACCAGGGTCGAATCTACGTGCTCGTTACCGCGTGCCAGGAATGCGCCGGACATATCAAGCTTACCGCCCGTACCAGCGTAGGTCACGTTGATGCCGTTGCGGGCCATCAATGCGCCCATGGTGAACTGGAAGCCGTTGTACGTGGTATCGGTCCCAATCTCAGCCAACCAATTGGACAGATGCGTGATCTGCCCGCCATCGATAACGCACTTGATATGCGTGAGCTCGGCACCGTCAGCGGCTTTCACTTCGGTGGCGCTATTGGCCTGACCAGAAGTGGCACTGCCTTCAGCCGCCACAAACACTTCCACAATCGTTGCCTGCGCCTTGGCGCCAACGTTGATCATGTTGCGAACCGAGATGGAGCTTGGCTCACGCGTCGTGCGCACATTCACAACGAACAGCGGCTTGTCCAACTCGGCCTTCTCGGCGATTGAAATCACCGCACCATCCGTGACAAAGGTCGCGTTGAGCGCGAGGACAGCGTTCTGCCCATCATCGGCTCCATCTGCCGTCAGCGAGGCTAGACCGCTCGCCAGCGCTTCAGACAGCGGTGCAACGCTCACGTCGCCGCCACTCTCGAACGACGAAGACAGCTCGGCGCTGTAAACGCCATCGACGAAAACAATCCGGTCACCTTCGATCGAGGCCAGCGGTCCTAAGGCCGTCGATAGGTCGTCCGCTGCAAGTGCCGATGCACCATCAAGCCTCGGCGCGAACACCTCTTTCATGGTGTTGCGCAAGTCGGTGTATTTCCACTCTTCGATCCGCCGGTGTGGCAGGCCGAGCGATTGGAACCGGCCCAGGGCCTGCTTGCGGCCAGCCATGGCTTTCTCGCCGCCAGGCAGGCTCTTGCCCACCCGGTCCAACAATTCCGGGACGGCCTGTTCAGCCGGTGTTTTGGTCAAGGCAATATTCATATTAGGCAGCCTCGCCCGCGTATTCCGCGTAACCAGATTTTTCGAGTTCAAGCGCGAGCGACTTGTCGCCCGAGCGGCGGATCTGTCCGCCAGAAAGCACGTGAACCTTGTCCGGAACGATGTAGTTCAAGAGCCGCTGGTAGTGGGTGATGACCAGCATCGCGCGATCCTTGCTGCGAAGTGCGTTTACGCCGTCAGCGACGATCCGGAGCGCGTCGATATCCAAGCCGCTGTCCGTTTCATCAAGAACGCACATCGTTGGCTCAAGCATCGCCATCTGCAGGATCTCGGAGCGCTTCTTCTCACCGCCGGAAAAGCCGACGTTGACCGGACGCTTCAACATCTCCGTATCGATGTTGAGCTCGCCAGCCTTCTCTTTCACCATCTTCATAAACTCAGGCGTCGTGAGTTCAGCTTCACCGCGGTTCTTGCGAACTGCATTTGCGGCGGTGCGCAAGAACGTGAGACCGGCAACGCCGGGAATTTCCATCGGATACTGGAATGCCAGGAAGACGCCTTTCGCGGCGCGCTCGTCCGGCTCAAGTTCAAGGAGGCTCTCGCCGTTCCAAAGGATGTCGCCGCTAGTCACTTCATAGCCATCACGGCCGGCCAGCACGTAGGCCAGCGTCGACTTGCCCGATCCGTTCGGGCCCATGATGGCGTGAACCTCGCCTTTGGGAACGGTGAGCGACAGGCCTTTGAGGATCTCCCGGTCCTCGTCCTCGATCTTTACGTGCAGGTCTTTGATCTCAAGCATTACGGATGTCCATTCAAACGATTAGGTTGGCGGCCTCTTCGGCCGGTGAATTTGTGTGTCGGTGCGCGTTAGCCCACGCTGCCTTCCAGCGAGATGCCGATCAGCTTTTGCGTCTCGGCCATGAACTCCATCGGCAGCTGTTGAAGCACGTCGCGAACGAAACCGTTGACGACAAGCGCAACCGCCTCTTCCTCCGACAGCCCGCGTGAGCGGCAGTAGAACAGCATGTCATCTGAAATCTTCGACGTCGTAGCCTCGTGC
>JBGTSB010000030.1:0-33733 GCA_041940525.1 Hyphomicrobium sp. | reverse complement strand
AAGCTCGGCCACAAAGTCACCGGCGCGGAAAAGGCTGGCGGTGGCCTCAAGATCAGCATCGAACCGGCCGCAGGCGGCAACAGCGAAACCATCGAAGCCGATGTCATGCTCGTCGCCATTGGCCGGACACCATATACGGACGGCCTGGGCTTGAGTGAACTCGGCATCGAACTCGACAAGCGCAAGCGCATCGTTGTCGACAGCCACTATCAGACGAGCATCGCGCATATCTATGCGATCGGCGACGTCATCGCCGGCCCGATGCTCGCGCACAAGGCCGAAGACGAAGGCGTCGCGGTTGCGGAAATGCTCGCCGGTCAGGCCGGTCACGTGAATTACGATGTCATTCCCGGCGTCGTCTACACGTTCCCGGAAGTCGCCAGCGTCGGCAAGACCGAGGAAGAGCTGAAGGAAGCTGGCGTTGAATACAACGCAGGCAAGTTCCCCTTCACCGCCAACGGCCGCGCCAAGGTGAACCGCACGACGGCCGGCTTCGTCAAAATCCTGGCCGACGCCAAGACCGACCGCGTCTTAGGCGTTCACATGATCGGCGCCAACGCTGGCGAGATGATTGCCGAAGCCGCTGTCTTGATGGAGTTCGGCGGCTCGGCCGAAGACCTGGCCCGCACCTGCCACGCCCACCCGACTTTGACCGAAGCGGTGAAAGAGGCAGCGCTGTCGGTGGCGAAACGCCCGATCCATATGTGACGCTCAGGTCCTGGGTGCTTCCTTCGCAACTTCGCTTACTCGGCTTGGGCTGTCAGCCCAATTGGATGTGTGCCTACACATCCAACCGATTGCCTCGATGATTTCCTGATTTAGCTGCGGCGCTGGCAGTTGGTGCCAAAGTATCGGCTCGTGGTGAGCGACCCTATTGCGGAAGCGGCGAAGTGCGTTCAGTCGCGCGTATACATCACCGCGCTTCTTGCCACCTTTCGCCAGGAAAGCACCAAATAGGCAGTCTCGCCAAAGAGATTTGTCATACTTCTTTGCGCATAACCCCACCCAAAACGCGAACTTTAGTTCAGCGACGACGCTCCCCGGCCTAAGCTGATCGTCCGGCTTCAGTTCCGACAGAGCATGCTCGATCATTTCTCTAGAATTCCGCTCGAATGGCGGTCGCGGGCCTGATTTCTGGGCTTGATGCCAATATTCGCCGTACTTCGCCGTCAGTTTCGAGTGCAGAGAATTGCGAAGACAGACCTCTAGACTCTGCAAGGGAGTGTAGAACGCTTCCGAAAGCTTCGTGTTGTGCTCGTAGAGCTTGAGCGCAAAATCCAGATCTTGCTTAGATTGGCTTAAATACTTTCCTAGGCGATCTTCAGTAAGACTATTGCGCAGTGACTCATTTACATCAGAATTTCTCAAATTGTTCACTTGAGCTTAAAGCAAATCAGAGTATCTTACCAACCGTATACCCCGGGTCGGCCTCTGTGCCGGTGCTCGCAAGAGCGCCAGCATATGCTCCCGGGGTCAGTCGTTTTAGGCTTGCTTAAGCTTACACACGCAATGATTGCAGGCAAGGCAGTTTGCTTGCTGATCGACCTCTTTCCCCATACCTAACTCCGGGGATGCGCGGCGTCGTAGACGGCGAGCAGGCGCTCGCGATCGACTTCCGTGTAGACCTGCGTCGTCGATAAAGACGCATGCCCCAGCAACTCCTGGATCTGCCGCAGGTCCGCGCCTGATGACAGCAGATGCGTCGCGAACGAATGCCGTAGCGCGTGTGGTGTAGCCGTGTCGGGCAGTCCAAGCGCAGGGCGTAGACGCTCCAGCAGCAACTGGACAATGCGTGGCGACAGCGGGCCGCCTTTAGCGCCAAGGAACAATCGGTCGTCGGGCCCGAGCGGATACGGCAGCAAAGCCAAATACCGTTCAACCGCTTGCTGGGTAACAGGAAGCACCGGAGCCACCCGCTCGCGGCCGCCTTTGCCGGAAATCCTCAAGGTATTGCGGCCGGAAACAGGCGCATCCTTCCGCAAAAGGCCCAAAGCCTCCGAAATCCGCAAGCCAGAGCCGTATAGCAACAGCAACACGGCTGAATCCCGGGCTGAGATCCAGTCGGCCGTTCCGTCGTCACTCGTCTCGCCAACAACGGCTGCTGCTTTGACGATTGTCAGCGGCTTCGGCACGGAATGGCCGGCCTTGGGCATAGCAACGCGGCGGACAGAGCGGTTCTGCACCAATCCTTCCGTTTCCAGCCATCTGAAGAACGTCCGCAAAGCCGACATGGTGCGGGCAAGCGACCGGCTACCAACCTTGGCCCGCCGCCGCGAAGCCAGGAAGCCGCGAAATGTCTTGGCGTTGACGCGCTCCAGATCGTCCAGCCGCGGCGCATGGCCTAGCTGCCCGCGCAGGTAGACTGCGAATTGCTCCAGATCGCGATTGTAAGCCTCGATCGTCGCGGCGGATTGGCCGCGTCCGTGCTCGAGATGAGCAAGCCAACGGCTTACCGCCCCGGACAGATCTGCTCCGATGGCTTGGTCATTCCCCGGGCTGTTGTCCAAGTTGCCGTCTCGCACCTGTTTTGGCCCTCGTCAGCGGCGACGATTCTTTAAAGGTTGCGATCCCAAGCCTTAAGGACACGTAAAGTCTTGCGCAAATCTTTCGAAATTTGGCCGGGACTCATAGTCAGATAACCATGGTCAAGCGCTATCGAAAACACAGACTCATGGTCAAATAACCATAGTCATGTCAGCCATTTCACGGGAATCATGGTCACATGACCATAGGACTCACCGCGCGCTGGTAAGGCTTTGCCAAGAGTTGGCGGTCAATTCGATGCAAAACCGGCCAACAAGCCTGCTCGGACCGGCTGCAAGAACGGCAAAGCACGAAGCACGCCAATCAGCGGTTCGTCTGCCTCGGCAACCGAACTGAGCCCGCGAGGGATTCAGCTGCAACCCTAAACGATGGATTGACCGGTCGCCTTCCAATCCGCGACGAACTGAGCGAGCCCCGCATCGGTCAGCGGATGCTTCACAAGCGCCTTTAAGATCTTGGGAGGGATTGTAGAAACATCGGCGCCGATCATCGCCGCTTCCTTCACGTGTCCCACGGTCCGGATCGAGGCAGCCAGGATGTCTGTCGTCAGGTCCTGGTAGTTGTCGAAGATCACGCGGATCTCGCGGATGAGGTCCATGCCATTCAGCCCGATGTCGTCCAGCCGGCCGATGAACGGCGAAACAAAGGTTGCACCGGCTTTCGCGGCAAGCAGCGCCTGGTTGGCCGAGAAACACAAGGTGACGTTGACCATTGTGCCGTCGCCGGTCAGCGCCTTGCAGGCCTTCAGGCCATCCATCGTCAGCGGCACCTTCACCGTTACGTTCTTGGCGATCTTCGCCAGTTCGCGGCCTTCCTTGAGCATGCCTTCGAAGTCGGTCGCTGCAACTTCCGCCGACACCGGCCCCGGAACAACGTCGCAGATTTCAGCGATGATCTCTTTGAAATCGCGGCCGGCCTTGGCCACCAATGACGGGTTCGTCGTCACGCCATCCAAAAGCCCGGTCGCCGCCAAGTCCTTGATTTCGGCAACATCAGCTGTGTCGACAAAAAAGCGCATGATCTCTCCCTTACGGCACCGGAGCTTCCACACCCTGTTGCGGCGCCCGGTCAGTGTATTATGTGTCTTAACCACGATTGCGCCGCCGGAACTCGGCAGCGTCCAGGTTTCCGGTACCGCTTCTAAGGCCCTTGAGGGTTCGAGGGAACCAGTTTCGCGCGATCGGCTCACGTTAAAGCAAATGGCAGGCGGCGATTGGACAGCCTTCTCGACACGTTGGAACCAGAAACGGACGTTCGTCGCGTCCCCGTCTTGCTGCCGGTCGCGCTCGATCAGACGTATGACTATTGCGTGCCCCCGGGCCTCGACGTGCCGCCCGGCACGTTCGTGCTGGTGCCGTTCGGACCGCAAACGCGCATCGGTGTCGTTTGGGACAAGCCGGCGGGTGAAACAGGCAAGCCGGTCGATCCGGCCAAGATGAAAACGATCACGTCGCTATTGGATGTGCCGGCGCTGCCGCTCATCTCGCTGCGCTTTGCGGAGTGGACGGCGCGCTACACGCTCGCGCCGCTCGGCATGGTGGTGCGCATGATGATGAGCGCGTCCGCTGCGTTTGAACCCGCCAAGCCAAGGTTTGGAGTTTCGATCGTTCCTGGCGCCGCTCTGCCGCCACGCATGACACCAGCGCGCGAACGCGCGCTTGCGATCGCCGCCGATGGCTTGATCCGCCCCAAGTCCGCGCTCGCGTCGGAGGCTGCCTGTACGGCAAGCGTCGTCAATGGCCTTGTCGCCTCGGGAAATCTCGTTGAAGCCGCAATCCCGGAAACGCAAATTCCCAAACCCAATCCCGGCGCATCCGAAACGCAATTCACTGATGAGCAAGCGATCGCCGTGCAAACACTGCAGGCTGCGGTCGACGGCCACACGTTTTCTGTGTCGCTGTTGGATGGCGTCACCGGTTCCGGCAAAACGGAGGTCTATTTCGAAGCGGTCGCGCGCGCACTCGTTGCCGGACGCCAGGCGCTGATCATGCTTCCGGAAATCGCGCTCACCAGCCAGTTCCTCGATCGCTTCAAGCGGCGCTTCGGATGCCCGCCCGTGGAATGGCATTCAGCGCTTTCACCGCAAGACCGCGCGCGCGCATGGAAAGGCGTCGCGTCAGGCGAAGCGCGCGTTGTCGTCGGCGCGCGATCAGCGCTTTATCTGCCGTACTGCGATCTCGGCCTCATCATCGTCGACGAAGAACACGACCAAGGTTTCAAGCAAGACGACCGCGTGCACTATCAAGCACGCGACATGGCCGTTGTCCGCGCCAACCTCGGCAAGTTCTCCGCCGTGCTCGCCTCCGCCACGCCGTCGATTGAAAGTCACGTCAACGCGCGCACGGCCCGGTACAGGCACGTGCATCTGCCTGGCCGCTACTCCGGAACGGAGCTGCCGGAAATCACCGGCATCAACATGCGCGACAACCCGCCGGAAAAAGGCCGCTGGCTCTCGCCTGTGCTCACGGGCGCAATTGCCGAAACGCTCGCGAAGGGCCGCCAGTCGCTGCTGTTCCTCAACCGCCGGGGATACGCACCGCTCACGCTCTGCCGCAGCTGCGGCCACCGCTTCGAATGTCCGCAATGCACCGCGTGGCTTGTCGAACATCGCTTCCGCCACCGTCTGAACTGTCACCACTGCGGCTTCTCGTTGCCCATCCCTGAGGCGTGCCCGAAATGCGGAGCGGTGGGCGAGCTGGTCGCCTGCGGCCCGGGCGTTGAGCGCGTGGCGGAAGAAGTCGCGGAACTGTTTCCCGATGCGCGCCGCGCAATCCTGTCGTCCGATCTCATTCCAAGTCTTGTTGAGATGCGTGAAGTCATTCACAGTATCGAAGCAGGCGAAGCCGACATCATCATAGGCACGCAAATCGTCGCCAAGGGCCATCACTTCCCCGATCTTGATACAGTAGGCATCGTCGATGGCGATCTCGGCCTCGCGCTGGGCGCGGACCCGCGCGCGGGCGAACGCACGTTCCAGCTGCTGCATCAGGTCACGGGCCGTGCAGGCCGCTCGTTCGCGAACGGCCGTGGCTTCGTGCAAACGCACCTGCCGGATCATCCCGTCATGCAAGCGATCATCTCCGGCGATCGCGAGGCGTTCCTTGAACAGGAAATATCCAACCGCCAGCGCGGCCTGCTGCCGCCTTATGGAAGGCTCGCCGCGTTGATCATCTCCGCGCGCGAAAAAGGCTTGGCCGAATCCTTTGCCCGCGAAGTCGCGCGCCGCTCACCCGCGGCTGAACGCATCGAAGTGCTGGGCCCGGCGGAAGCCCCCATCTCAGTCGTGCGCGGCCGCCACCGCTGGCGCATCCTCGTCAAGGCCCCGCGCGAGATGGACGTCCAAGCCTACCTGCGCCAATGGCTCGCCGCCCTGCCCGCCATCAAAGGCGACCTCCGCCTCCAAGTCGACATCGACCCCTACAGTTTTCTTTAGCATCGGGTCTAGTGACCACGCGCAGGTCAGAATTGCCTGTGATTTTAGTATAGCCCTCTCAGTGTAGGGGCTAATTGAACAATAGCTCTTGACTCGGGTTTCAGCTATTCTCAATAGCGATTCGCTCAACTCTTGGAGCACAACATATGGCGATTGCGGAACTTAGATCTCCGCGCTGGCAAGCCGCTCGGTTGGCAGCGGATAGACATTCGAAATCGTATTCTTCTCCGCCTATTCCGGTCTTGGAGATAGCCGAAAGCAACGGTGTCGACGTTATCTTTTCTGAATTTGGCCACTTAGACAACGTGATCGCAGGTTTCTGTGACTTTGAGGCCAAGCAGTTGTTTGTCAATGCACATGACCCTCTAACGAGGCAACGCTTTACGATAGCGCATGAGCTGGGCCACTGGCTGCTTCACAGACAATATTATCTGGATAATCCAGATAAGTACCCAATATTGCCCCGATTCGAGAAGCCAGATAACAAGAATCCTTTTGAGAAAGAAGCGAACACATTCGCGGCAAATCTCCTAGTACCTGACAGGTTGTTAAAGCCAGTGAGGCATGCACCCGTCGGCGCGCTTGCGGAAGTATTTATGGTCTCCCGCAAGATGATGGAGTTTCGAATCAAAAATGTCTGACGATGTTGACGAAGCGAAACCTGCTAAGCAGCAGGAGATGCCCTCGTTGGAAGAGGCTAGGTCTTCGGTACAAAACATCGGAAATAATTCGAGGCGCTTACAGGAAGAATTTGAAGCGGAATTTACCGAACGTTCCATTGCTTCCGAACTGAAGTATACTCACTTAGCCGGACTGCAAGATCACTATCGACATAAATCAAAATGGTCTTGGTTTCTCATGGTCCTGATGCTTTGGATGATCGCGTTCCAAAGTCTGGTGATCTGGAAGGTAGGGGCCAACAAATGGGATTTTAGTCAATACGATTGGCTTCCACCTGCTTTGCTGGCACAAAACTTGGCGCAAATTGTTGGTCTCGCCGTATTCGTAGTCAAATCCCTATTTACAAGCCTTTCAAACGCTTGGGATTGATGCGCCGTTTGCACGCTGGGCACGCGGCGGACTATTCTCGCGCGCAAACCGCCTCAAGCCTGAAGCAAACGAATGCCTCATCAACCTGCCGCCAGTGCATCGGCCTGGCACGCGACAGTTCTGACGCTCTTTCCGGACATGTTTCCCGGCCCGCTCGGCGTGTCGCTGGTTGGCCAGGCGTTGACGGCCGGCATCTGGGATCTCGACGCGATCGACATTCGCGACTTCGGCTTGGGCCGTCATCGCGCAGTCGATGATACGGCCGCCGGCGGCGGAGCCGGCATGATCCTGCGCGCGGACGTTCTGGCGCCCGCGATCGACTTGGCTACCGAGCGCAACCCACGAAGCCCGCTCATATATATGTCGCCGCGCGGTGAGCCGTTGAGCCAGCCGCTCGTTCGCGAATTGGCTGCCGGTCCGGGCGCGATTCTTCTGGCCGGCCGGTTTGAAGGTGTCGACGAACGCATCATCGAAGGCCGGAACCTGCGTGAGGTCTCGATCGGCGACTATGTGCTGTCCGGAGGAGAGCTCGGCGCGATGGTGCTGCTCGATGCCGTCATCCGGCTCCTGCCCGGCGTGCTCGGCTCAACTGAGTCTCTGCAACACGAAAGCTTCGAAAACGGCCTTCTGGAATATCCTCAGTACACAAAGCCGCGCGAGTGGGAGGGCCGCTCCATCCCCGAAATTCTGCTGTCTGGCGACCACAAGAAAATCGAGGACTGGCGCCGGGAACAGGCCGCGAATCTAACGCAAACGCGCCGGCCGGACCTACTCAAGTAAGAAATTGTGTTGGCAAGGAACGCTGGGAGAACTTTTGGGTTCTAAAGGGGAACAAATTCTGATATGGCGGCTTTGACGCAGTATCATGCGTCGTTCATTTTTGGAGCGCCACAATGGCCAAAAAGCAAGCTACAGCTAAGTCTTCCAGCTCTGCAGTTAAGGCAGCAGGTCCTAAAGTAAAGGCACCCGCCGCAGTCGGTGCGAAAAAGGCCAAGGGCCGCAAGTAAGCCCAGCCAGCAGCGGGCGGCTGGCCAACCCCACCGCTCGCTGCAATTCAGTGCAAAATACTCCAACTCTTTTATCGACATCCTCTCCCAATTCCGCTATTCACGGCCAATCCAATTCTTGAAAGGCCTGCCGCGCGGGCTCCCGGTCACCGGGTGAGCCGCGGTAAGGCTTTGTTTTGCTTGGGGTAACAGGAAATGAATATCATCCAAGAGATCGAGCGCGAGGAGGTCAGCAAGGTTGCCTCTCAGCGCGCCGTTCCCGAATTTGGTCCGGGAGACACGGTTCGCATCATGGTCCGCGTCTTCGAAGGCGGCGGCGAAGCGAAGAAGGGCAGCAAGGCTAAGAAGGGCGCTGCAGCAGCGCCGACCTCTCGCCTTCAGGCCTACGAAGGTGTTGTGATCGCCCGCTCCGGCAGCGGCATCAACGAGAGCTTCACTGTTCGCAAGATTTCTTACGGCGAAGGCGTCGAGCGTGTCTTCCCCGTCTACTCGCCATTCATTGACGAGATCGAAGTTCTGCGCCGCGGCCGTGTCCGTCGCGCGAAGCTTTACTATCTGCGTGGCCGCCGCGGTAAGTCGGCTCGTATCGCAGAGCGTTCGGATGCGCGCGCACGCCGTCTCAACGCAGCCTGGAAGGGCTTCAAGAAGATCAAGGCTCAGCCGGATGATCTCACGCAGATCAATGGCATCGACGGCGAATTGGCAGCACGCCTGCGCCAGCTGAACTGCATCAAGCTCGAGCAGATCGCGAACCTGTCTGACGACGACATCGCTAACATCGATGAAACGTTGAACCTCAACGGCGCCGTTGAGAAAGACGACTGGGTTGGCCAGGCTCAGCGTCTGATCGCCGAGGCTTCGGCCGAGGAAGCATCCGCCGAAGAGGGTGGCGAAGCAGAAGCGTAAGCGCTGCTCTGCAACATTTCGAAAAGTCAGGCGGCCGTCGAGCCGCCTTTCTTTTTTGCGTAATCATTGAAGAACGGCACCCGTTGCACAGCCTCAGAAAACAATTACATTCGGGGGTCCGTAGCCAGGAAAGCAGGCAATAGCAGTCAATGTCGAACGTTGAAGCCACCCGCTCGCTGACAAGAGAAGGCGCCATCAAACTGCATGGCGCTGATGCTTTCGCAGCGATGCACAAGGCCGGCCGCCTCGCAGCGGAAGCGCTCGACATGCTGATCCCTTATGCCGTGCCGGGCACGACGACCGAACGGCTCGACGATCTGGTGCTGCAGTTCGCACTCGATAACAAAGCCATCCCCGCGACACTGAACTATCGTGGCTATCGCTACTCCACCTGCACATCCATCAATCACGTCGTATGCCATGGCATGCCAAGCGCAAAGCCGCTGCGTGACGGCGACATCATCAACATCGATGTCACGCTGATCGTTGATGGCTGGCACGGCGACACCAGCCGCATGTACACGATCGGCAACGTCTCGCGCCGGGCGCAGCGATTGGTCGACATAACCTACGAAGCGTTGATGCGCGGCATCGCAGCCGTCAAACCCGGCAACACGACTGGGCACATTGGCGCGGCGATTCAGGAATACGCCGAAGACAAGGAACATCGTTGCAGCGTCGTTGAAGACTTCTGTGGTCATGGCCTTGGCCAGGTGTTCCACGACCGGCCGAATATTCTGCACTATGGCCGGGCCGGCGACGGCCCCGTGCTGAAGCCAGGCATGATTTTCACCATCGAGCCGATGATCAATCTCGGCCGGAAAGACGTGAAGGTTCTGGCCGACGGATGGACGGCCGTCACGCGCGATCGCGAACTCTCCGCGCAGTTCGAGCACACGGTCGGCGTCACGGAAACGGGCTGTGAAATCTTCACACTCTCGCCAGGCGGGTTCGATCGCCCACCCTACAACATGACCAAATCGGACTGACATCATGCCCCCGGTATCGTCCGGAGGGCCGGATGATGGGGATGACCGCTCGGTGGCGGACGGACAGCGACCGCTTGCCGCCGAAACGCAAGGCGCATTTTTCGAACAACAAAAGACATCGAACGCATCCCTGCATTCCGGCCATCGCGAACGCCTGCGCGAGCGCTTCCGCAAAGGCGGCGCCGATGCGCTGCCTGACTACGAGTTGCTGGAGCTCGTGCTGTTCCGCGCCCTGCCAAGACGGGACACGAAAGACCTGGCAAAGCGGCTCATCGCGCGCTTCGGCTCATTCTCTGAAGTCATCAATGCGCCCGAGAACCGCTTGAAAGAAATCAAAGGCGCCGGCGAAAGCGTCGTCACGGAACTGAAGCTGGTGCGCGCGGCGGCCGTCCGCATGATGCGCACGGATCTGGATGACAAACCCGCTTTCGGCTCAACGCCAGAGGTCGTGAACTACCTGCGAGCTGTGCAAGCGTTCGAAGACCGCGAGCAGTTCCGCATTCTGTTCTTGGACCGCAAAAACCGCCTGATCGCCGATGAGGTGCAAGGAAAGGGCACGATCGACCACACGCCGGTTTACATCCGCGAGGTGGTGAAGCGCGCCCTGGAATTGTCAGCCACTGCCATCGTGCTCGTACACAATCATCCCTCGGGCGACCCGCGCCCCTCTCGCGCCGACATCGACATGACAAAGCGCATCGTAGACGCTGGACGTCCGCTCGGTGTAATGGTGCTGGATCACATCATTGTCGGCCGCCAAGGCCACGCCAGCTTCAAACAGCTGCGCATCCTCTAGCAGCTACTCATGCCGCTCCATCGCTGATGACTTCTTCGTGTCGCGCATAAACGCGTAGACCAGCAGCGAAATGAAGATGCAGCCTGAGACGTACCAGTAGAACCACGTCTCATGTCCCTGATGCTTGAGCCACAGCGCGACGTATTCAGCTGACCCGCCAAACAGCGCCACGGTCACGGCATAAGGCAGCCCTACGCCAAGCGCACGAATGTTGGTCGGGAACAATTCCGCTTTCACAATCGCGTTGATCGCCGTGTAGCCGCTGACAATGACGAGCGCAATCATGATGAGCGCGAATGCGGTCCAGGCGCTTTGTGCGTTCTGCAGCGCTGTGAGCAGTGGCACGGTAGCGATCGTGCCTAGCGTACCAAACGTCAACAGGATTGGCTTGCGCCCGATGCGGTCCGACAAGGCGCCGACGAGCGGCTGCAGGCACATAAAGCAGAACAAAGCGCCAGCAGAGATCACAGTTGACGAATCTTTCGACAAGCCAACCGAGTTGACGAGGAACTTCTGCATGTACGTCGTGTAGGTGTAGAACGCGACCGTGCCGCCCATGGTCAAACCAACCACAATGGCGACCTCGCGTGGATGATTGAACAAAACCCGCAACGAGCTCTTGCGTACCGCGCGAGATTTCGCCTCCACGTACGCGTCGCTCTCATGCATGTCGCGCCGCATGAAAAACGCGATGACGGCGAGCCCCGCGCCAATGGCAAACGGAATGCGCCAGCCCCAGGCTTCCAATTGCTCAGGTGTCAGCAACAGTTTCTGCAGCACGAGCAGAACGAGGATCGCGGTGAGCTGTCCACCGATGAGCGTCACGTACTGAAAGCTGGAATAGAAGCCGCGATGTTCCGGCGTCGCGACTTCCGACAGGTAAGTCGCGCTCGTCCCATATTCACCGCCGAGGCTCAGCCCCTGCAGCAGCCGGGCAAGCAGCAACAACAGCGGCGCGAAGATGCCGATCTGCTGGTAGGTCGGTAGCACCGCAATCATCAACGAACCGAAGCACATCAACAGAACCGACGCGGTCAGCGCCGCCCGCCGCCCAGCCCGGTCCGCATAGCGGCCGAATAGCCAGCCGCCCACCGGCCGCATCAAAAAGCCGACGGCGAAGATCGCAGCCGCTTTCAACAGCTGCGCTGTCTGACTGCCTTCTGGGAAAAACGAGTCGAGAAAATAAAGTGCGAACGCCGCGTAAACGTAAAAGTCGAACCATTCGACAAAATTGCCTGAGGAGCCCACTAAGATGGCCTTGATTCTCCTCGACGCGCTGGTATCCGCGCTAAATCGCTGTCCTGTATCCAACGTTTTCCCCCGTCAGGTCCCTAACCCGCTAAATTCTCTCGAATTTTTGAAACACTCGTCGTTTGCGTCTCGTATGTCTATATGAAAGCATCACTTCAAGCGATCCTCAGAGGTTTTCATGTCGTCGACCCGTCACGAGAAGGTAATCATTTTAGGCTCCGGGCCTGCTGGCTACACGGCCGCCGTCTATGCCGCGCGCGCTATGCTGAAGCCCCTTCTCATTCAGGGTAATCAACCCGGTGGCCAGCTCACGATCACAACGGATGTTGAAAACTACCCCGGATTCGCCGAGGCGATCCAAGGTCCTTGGTTGATGGAGCAGATGCAGGCGCAGGCTGAGCATGTCGGCACCGAAATCGTGATGGACCACATCTCCAGCGTTGACCTGAAAAAGCGGCCGTTCACTCTGAACGGTGACAGTGGCGACATCTATACTTGCGATGTCCTCATCATCTGCACAGGCGCACAAGCACGCTGGCTTGGCTTACCGTCTGAAGAAACCTTCCAGGGCCATGGCGTCTCCGCTTGCGCCACGTGCGACGGCTTCTTTTATCGCGGCAAGGAAGTGATTGTGGCTGGCGGCGGCAACACGGCTGTCGAAGAAGCAATCTTCCTGACGAACTTCGCCAAGCGCGTCACGCTTGTCCATCGCCGCGATAGCCTGCGCGCAGAAAAGATCCTGCAGGACCGCTTGTTCAAGAACCCAAAGATCGAAGTCATTTGGGACCACACGATCGAAGAAATCACCGGCACGAATGAGCCGAAGGCCGTCACGGGCGTGCGCCTCAAGAACACCAAGACCGGCGCCGTAAGCGATCGTGAAGCTGACGGTGTCTTCATCGCGATCGGCCACGCCCCGGCGACGGAATTGTTCAAGGGTCAGCTGGACATGACAAAAGGCGGCTACCTGATCACGGCTCCCGACTCCACGGCGACGTCGATTGAAGGCGTTTACGCGGCGGGCGACGTGAAGGACGAGATCTACCGCCAGGCCGTCACGGCTGCTGGTATGGGCTGCATGGCCGCGCTCGAAGCCGAGCGCTATCTTGCAGCAAGCGAAAGCGCTGCTGAAGCTGCGGAGTAGGCGGCGCGAACAACCCGAAGGAGGCCGTCACATGAGGTTTGACGAAATCACCGCCGAGATCGGCCTCCTTCTGACACGCATGCAAAACGAGCCGGAAGACCGGCACGAGATCTACCTGACGCTCAAAGAGCGGCTCAACGAAATGCGCGCCTACGGCATGCCCCTTCCCGACGACTTGGTCGAGCTCGAGAAGAACCTCGAAGCCGAGTTTTCAGCCGGGGCGTAGCAACGCTCAATGTCACCGGCCAGAAGCATCGAGACAGTTCGGTGCTTCTCAGACCTGACCAGAGGCAGGTCACTTCGACCATTGCAGATCAGTGGGCTAGGTCATTGGATCAAAGATCAACATGGCCCGGCTTTCTGGAGATTTAAGACCAGATTGCTAGTCATTAAGGTCTAGAGCAAACTGCTCGGGCCAGAAGTCCTCGAATTTTTTCTTCCTGCGAACACAGCCTTTTCGGATCGCGTGACCAAGCTTTTCGACAGTTTCGTCGCTCATCCGCGACATGCCGTTTATGAGTTCAGCCTGCCAACGCTTGCCCCTTTCCCAGGCTTCCTGCCAGGCGGCAGACAAGTCGACAAATCGGGTCTGCCACATGGCCTCTATCAGTTCGCTCGATTGACGCGTGTCCTTGTCAATTTTACTGACGATGTCCTGTCTCCGGCGCTCGGAAACAATCAGCTTGTGGATCGCATATCGCTCGGGCGTGGGAATAACGACAGGGACTCCACCTCCATGAAGCAGAACCGATCTGACCGGGTTCCTGATGAGGAAATCGAGAAAGCGCAGTGGCTCAGCTGACGCGCCGCCCAACGCTGCCATTTTCGCAGGCTTTCCATCGTAATCGTCGCTGCCTCTATTCGGCGTGAGCAATTCGACACGATACTTGCTCGTGTTGACAAAGGCGGTGGACTGCGCGGCACCGCTAGCCTGCGGTACCTCACGGAATGTCTCGTCAACGTTGCGCAGCACGTCCAGGAGCGGTGGCATCGAGTCGTCGATCATGTTGGCAATTGCGAAGTATTGCGCGAAGTCGGCATCTTGAGTCGCCGTGGTGGCGTTGGATAAACGGACGCCTAGGATTCCAGCGTAGCATTGGAACGCGGTGGTTCCGACGAGCACGCCACGCAAGCGGAAGAAGCCTGCTTTGCACATCGCCTCAACGACTTCACCACTCGTGAAGTCGGTACGCGGCAGGCCAGCCGAAATTAATGCCCTAACGATTTCTCGGCGTTCGTCGAAGTCCGATTTCAGCTCTTGGTGTTTGCGGACGCGCTCCGAGATGGCCTTGTCTGTGACTGGCCCCACGTACTTGTTAACGACTTTGTCGCCTTCTCTGCTTTGCCAGTACCAATAGAAACGGTTACGCCGCTTTTGCCTCCTAAAATTACCTGGCTCATCAAATGATTCAATAAAGTCAGCGTCTTGTATGCGCTGTTCAAGGTCCGAGAACATTGTCTGTACAGTTAGTGAATGCCTATTCATCTCGATATGTTGTGCTACAATAAAAGAATGTTGCACAACACCCTACCACAACCATGTTGTGCTACAAACAAAAAATGTAGCACAACAAAAGGGATACGCCGCACCACTGGGGCAGCTGCCAATGGCTCCTACCGACCGCTAAACGAATCGAAGCGCCGGAAAACTTCGCGCTTAAACTTGCTTCGCAACCGCGAAGCTAGCCCGTTTTTATTAAGGTTGAAGACAACCAGTTTGCCTGATTCATTGATCTCGCGAGTTGAACAACTGTTGTGCACTGCAAGCGCGCTTGACAGCTCAGTGCGCGTGCATTGAAGCTCGATGTGTAGGGAGCGGCCAGCCTCCTAGACGGGACGGGTCGTCCCCTATGATCACAGGGGAGACAATAACTATGCCTGAACTTCAAGTACTGCTGGTCTGGCTGCTAATCGGCGCTGTTGCTGGTTGGCTCGCAGGACAAATCATTTCCGGCTACGGCTTCGGCCTTGTTGGCAACATCGTTGTCGGCATCCTCGGCGCGATCCTTGGTGGTTATTTGCTTGGTGGACATCTCAGCCTCACCGGCAGCTGGATCATCAACGCTATCATCACCGCAACGGTCGGCGCGCTTATCTTGCTGTTCCTAATCGGCCTGATCCGCCGCGCGACATAGCGTGCACTATTCCAAACGGAAAAGCCCCGGCTGCGAAATCAGCCGGGGTTTTTGTTTTTCGCGAACTAATGCTTGCCCCAGATCTCTACGACGGGAACGCCTTTGCCTTTGCCCCAGACAATGCGGCCGCGATAGGATGCAACGATCTGTTTAATCGGCGCGCCTGGCTTCACGTCCCACGGCCCTTCGGTTTGCCCAGGGTCCACCCGCGCGCGCCGTTTGATGACCGTGTCATCGCCCTCGTAGTAGACAATACGCAGCTGTCGCAACGTGATTGAACGGTTGCGGACCTTGAGGCGAATCTTCTTGAAGCCGCCTTCATTGACGCCGACGGGGATCACGTCCCTGTCGAAGCCGAAAGACTTGACCGAGTCGACACCGAACATTCCGGCCGACTGGGCTCCTAGCAAAACCCATCCCTGATTGTATTTGCGCGCATTCCCTTCCGGCCCAAGCCAGCCTGGCGCGTACTGGCCCGAGACCTCGACAATCGCCTGACCAGCAAAGTTGGGCCGCGACCGGTAGACGAGTTCAATGTCCTGGATGAACTGCTCTGGCTCAACGTCGAACCAGCGCGTACGCGCACCCCTCGGGATCCGGTCGTCAATGGCGAACTCTTCCGCTTTGCCACCCTGGTAGACAACCTTCACGGATTTCACGAACACGTCGTTCTTGAGCACCCGCAATCTAACCCGCGCAAATTTGCCCGTTTCGGAGCCAACCCGGATCGTGTCCGTGTCTACGCCAAAGCCGACCTTCTTGTAGCCGAACAAGACTTCGCCCGGTGCATCCGCGGCCTTGACCTCCCGTTTCTCACGCTTCGCGCGGCGTCCTTTCGAATCTTGCAGTCCCCACACTTGCATTCGTACCGGCCGCCGCGCGTCAGGATCGGATTCATAGGTCAGATCCACGCGATCGACGAAGCGGCTCTCCTCAACCGCATCAATTGGTTTTGACCGCTCTCCAGATCTGAGCCTAATGAGCCGGTCTTCGTGGTGACGGGTCGCATCGCCGTAGAAGACACGCACCGAAGTTAAAACGACGCCACCCCGCCGGGCGCGAACCCTGAGAGCCTTGTAGGCACCTCGTGCTTTGGTCAGGACGATTTCCGCACTCGTTTCCGAAAGATCAATCTCCTCTTCACCAATCAGCCGCCAGCGATCCCGGGCATCGGCCTCTGTCACCAGTCCGGCTCCAAGCAGAAAAGCGATAGTAATAAGCAAGCGTTTGATCATCGGCATCCCCCCAAGAACGGCACTGTTATTTCAAGCATATCAGTCAGAAAAAGGCCGCCAAGCCTTGCGGGCTCCAAGCGCCTACGTGACGGCGCGTTGCTGTGCCTAATAAAAATATAATTGAAGCAGAGGGCGAGTTATTGATTGAACGCCGTCTTTGAAATACAGATTACCTTAACGATGTGATCAATAAACTCTTAATTAATCTTGAGGTTTGCTGCTGGATCGGGTGTTATGTCTGCACGACACGTGGTGCAGTCCCCCTGTCCCCCCCAGAGTCACCACGCAGTCATAGCGCCCGCGGCTTTCCCCCAGCCGCGGGCTTTCTATTTCCGGTCAGATATTTATGGCAATCGCACTGACAGCGGCTGGCAATGCGCGCGCCTCATGACCCTCGCGTCCACCCGGCTGCCCGGGCCTCTTGCTCGCTGCAGAACCACCGTTCGCCACGCTTTTCGTAAATCTTTGCCCGCTCATAGCGGCGGGACCAGGGAAGCGAGTAGCGGCGCTTCGATCCACTCAAGATTTCACCTTTGATGGGGCAACCATTGGGAGCCTCCGCAGCGGCCTCGTTCCAAAGCCGTTCGCGATACTCTGATGGCCGCTCGACGTTGCCGCCCTGCCAGATGCCGGCCCTGTCTGAACGCGCTTTGCTTTCTTGCCCACTGTAAGCGGCGAAAAATCCGGTCTCCGCGAAGACATGCCCGCCGCGCACGAGCCGAGCCGCGATGTCCTTGCCATCCGCCTGGCAGGTGGCAAGCCGCACGCCGCGATCATTTGTGCCACCGAGCGAGCAAACAATTTTCTCCCGCCGGATCAGGCGCGCAAGAGCCCGCTCGGCCGATTGGCCGCAAGCCCACGTCCCGCCCTCTTCGCCGGATGGACAACGCTGCAAACGCTCTGGCGCCTCAATACCTTTCAACTTCACTGTCTTGCCAGAAACACGCAGCTTATCGCCCGACACCGCGCGGCCGCGGCCTTCCAAATCCGCAAGGCGCGTCACGGCGATCGACGGCACTGCATCAGCGCTTTCGTCTCCGCTATCCGCGTCGCCATTGCTTTCTGGCACAGCAGCCGCGGTCCGGGCCGCTGTCGCCGGGTCAGTCGAAGACCACCACCACCAACCGGCACCGGCCACGCCCGCTACCAAGATGACAAGGGCGAGCCCCGCCGCGACCGGCCCACGAACGGCGCCTGCCAAGCGGGCCACCCCACCAGACACCCAAGCCAGTGGCTTGGGAATATCGCCAACAGCAAGGCGCGGCAGCAAAACGAGCAACAGCATGACGGTGGAAAGAAAGAGCGCGACGGCCACATCGGTGTCGAACCCGATCGTGGACCAGCGGTAGATTGAACCGGCGCCGATCAGCACACCCGCGACAGTGAGCGCCAAAGCAATTCGTGGCCGCAACAGCCACAAGATCGCTGGCTCCAGACGCGTAAGGATGCGTAGGCTTGCCGACGAGACATGCGGGCCGACTGCCGCACCAACACGGCGCGCGCCGGCCGCTGAAGCTTGGCCGATGGCCTGCCCGCCGCGATAAGCCCCGTGTGCCGATGCTCGAGCCGCTGCCGCAGCCGCCCGGCCAAAAGCGGCACCGGCCGCGGCGCTGCCCCGGCCGAATGCCGCGCCGCCTTTGCCCAGACCTACGGCAGCGGCCTTACCAAAGCGTCCAGCGGCTTCCATGCCAGCGGCCCCGGCCTCAACACCTTTGTTGCCAGCTTGTTTGACGCCAAAGACTGCAGCCTGCCGCGCATCTTCAACTTTCTTGCGCCGTTCGTTGCGCCGGACCAGGATGGTCGTGCGGACATATTCCCGCCACTCAAAGCCGTCCCTGCGCTTGCGCCACCACCACTTCATACCCCACCGTTCGGTTCTCGCGCCCTGAAACCAATCCTCGCCGGAGGATGGAACATCCTAATCTAGCCCGTTATGCTGGCAAACGTGGCAGCGCTTAGGCCCCAGGCGCGCAAATTCAATGTCTTCCAATTCCCCTGTCAGCTGCGCTAGCATGTGCGCAAACAGAATCTAGCAAGTCTGAAGGATCTCAAATGTTTGACTATGCAGCGCGCCGCAGCGCCGCCATTGCTCTTTTCTCGGCCGTTCTCGCGGGCGCGGCGTCCGCCGGCCCCGTCACGCTGGCAAAGGACAGCGGCCCCGCCAGCGCCTGCGACAGGCATGCCAAAAACAGCACGGCGTGGAACGCCTGTATCAGCCAGGCCAAGGCCGGAACGTCAAGCGACGATCTATTTTATGCCGGGTATTGGCTTGCACGCACGGGCGAATACGAACGTGCTCTCGGTTATCTGACCTTGGCAGACAAGAACGACCCGCGCGTCGTGACCTATATCGGCTTTGCCACCCGCAAGCTTGGTGATGTCGAAGGAGCCATGCCACACTATCAGCGGGCGCTTGAGCTGAACCCCAATTACTCGGTGGCGCGCGCTTACATGGGCGAAGCGTTTCTGGAAAAGAACGAGCCAGCCAAGGCGAAAGAACAGCTCAACGAAATCGCTGATCGCTGTGGCACGTCTTGCGCCGAATACCGCGACCTAGCCCAGCACATCTCCGCTTTCGAAAAGCGTACCGGCTAAGCGCTGGCCGTCTCGCGCTTCTTGTCAGCACGACTGGCCTTTTGAGAACGCCTCGACTTGCTCGCAGCGCTCGTGTTGTGAGCCTTGGCAGCAGCCGTTGGCGGGCGCGCAACGCCAACGCTAACGGCACCTGACTGCGTCTCCATCTCGTGACGAGCGGCGGTTGCCAAATATTCTGAGCGGCTGGTGCCGGCGACTTTTGCCGCAGCATCGATTGCTGAGATGAGCGAGGGCTCAAGGGTAACATTCACGCGCCGCTTCTTGTCGGCGAATAGCAATGGCACCGAAACCAAGAAGCCGTGGCCATCTTTAAGCGCGGCCTTCACATCTTCATCGTCCCGCAGATCTGCTAGGGTTCGGGCAGCCGGCAGCTCATGGCCATCTTCTGCCAGATCCTCCACGTACATCCGAAGCGATATGCGCGCGTTTTGCAAAGCCTCATCTTCCGTTTCGCCAGCCGAGAAACAGCCGGGCAAATCCGGAAAGAACGCACCAAAATCGCTGTCATCGTCCTTGTGCACGACTACGTAATAGCTGCTCATTTGCCTAATTTCCTAAAGCCACCCCGCCACCTTGTGAATTTGCCGTGCGGTGCCGAGAGGCAGATCCTTTTTTGGGTGGACGAGTATGATTGGATATTTGAACGCGGGATGCTTCAGCTTGTGATGACTTCCATTGGAATGGACCACTTTCCAGCCGTCGCGTTGAAGCCTTTGCAGGATACGACGGCTATTACGCTCAATATGCGCTTTCGCCATAAATATACACACCTAGTTTGCGGCTGCAATATGCCAGGTGTGTATAAATAAACACAATATCCCAGCTTTATAAAATAATCATAAACGGAATATCGGCAAACGGACTAACCTCCAGAACAATCCATCATGGGATGCGAGAGGAGTAAGCTCGAAGCTTAGCGCAGTGCTGCTTGGGGGTTCCAAAGGCGCACGATGCCGTCTTCGCCGGCCGACGCGATATGCTGGCCATCTGGCGAATAGCGCACGGCAGTGACGCTGCCGGTCGTCCCTGTCAGCGTGCGCGCCGTGCGACCGCGGCGGATATCCCAGATGCGCACCTGCCCGTCGTCTCCGGCTGAGACCAATCGCTTGCCTGAGGGCGAAAAGGCCAAAGAGGCAATCTTGCCTGAGTGACCGCGCAGCCGCCGGTAGGTGCGCCGAGAGGCCGTAGACCACAGACGAATGTTTCCGTCCAAGCCGGCCGACGCCAAGAGACGCCCGTTCGGAGAAAACGCAAGCGCCGTCACGAAATCACGGTGGCCCCGGTAGCGCCGCACGCGGTCCATGCTCTTCAGGTCCCAAAGCTTCACCGTTTTATCCGCGCCGCCGCTGGCCAGCATCGGCCCCTTCGGCGACGAGATGAACGCGATCGCCTGTGCCGCGTTATCATGCGCGTCGATCACATGCTTTGGCTGAGATGGCTGGTCCACGTCCCAGAGCGTTACTTTCCAGTCGTGACTGGAAACCGCGACGCGATTGGGACTGCCCGCAAAAGTAACTGACCAAATTTCCGCGGCGTTTCGCTTGAACTGCGCCACTTTCTCCGCGCGCTCAAAATCCCAAACGGTCACGGCACCATCGGCGTGCCCCGTCACCGCTCGAGTCGACATCAGCGCCAGCGAAATCGCTGGGCCGTCGTCGAGTTCAATCGTACGCAGCAAGCTTGAAGACGACGCGTTCCAAACCTTCAACGTGCCATCCTTACCGGTCGTCACGAGAACGCGGCCATCGTCGGAATATGCGAGCGCCGTCACGCCGCCTTTGTGCCCTTCAAACTTGCCCGCAAGCACCGGCTCGACGCCTTGCTGGCTGGACGTTGTCGCCGTACCACGGCTTTCCATGCGCGGCAGCTTGTCTTGCATAGCGACGGCGCCACTCGCAACGCCAACGCCCACGAGGAGTTTGAACAGTAACGGACGCCAACTGCGCGACTGCCCGGCGATCTTTCGAGCCTTTGGCCTCGCCTTCGTCTTGGCTTTCGGTTTCGCCTTAGGCTTGCGTTTGCGAGCAGGCGGTTTGGCCGAGCGCCTAGGCAGCAGCGCCGGTAGCTTCGGCGCGGAAGCAGGCTCCTTTAGCTTCACGGTCGCCGCAGCCGGGGCCTTACCGGCTGCCTTCTCGGCAGGTTGCGCCGCTACGGCGGCCGCCGGTTCAGCTTGTGCAGCCTCGTCACCGTTCTCGTGCTTTTTCTTCAGCCCTTCGAGAAAGTCCAGCATGCCGCCTTGAGGGCCCGGCGCATCTGGCGGCGGAGGCTGACCACCAGGCAATGGCACAGTCTTGGCTGAGCCGGCTTGTTCCTTCGCCGCGGCTTTCCCGCGCGTGCGCTCCATCTGGCGGTGCAGCCAGCTCGGCTTCGCCTCTTCCGGCGCTATAAGCTCACCGCGCCACGCGGCAATCGACTGCGGCCGGTCTTCAATCGGCAGCGCCAACGACTTGTCGATCGCTTTTAGAAAACGCGGCCGGTATGCACTGAGTGCAACGTTGCCCGCGGCCACATACTCATCCTGCACCATGCGCGAAGGCGCGTCCGGCGGGCGCTTGCCTGAGATGGCGTGATAAAGCGTTGACCCAAGGGCGTAGATGTCAGTCCATGGCCCTTGCTGGCGGCTGGTCTCGGCATATTGCTCGTAGGGGCTGTACCCAGGCTTCACCAGAGCCGAAACGGTTTTGGATGCCGACGCGATCTCGCCGCGTGCCGAGCCGAAATCGATCAGCACCGGCTGGCCATCCTTGCGGATGATGATGTTGTCCGGCGCGATATCGCGGTGAAGGAAGTCTTCTTTGTGGATCGTCTCAAGCGCATCGAGCAGGGGCACCAAGATCTTATCGAGTTCGATCTGCCGCGGTGCGCGTTTGAGGCCTTTCAGCCAGCTCTTGAGGCTTTGCCCTTCTTCGAAATGGAGCACCATGTAGCCGGTGTTATTGGCACGGAAATACCGGTACACGCGTACGATGTTGGGATGGTTGAACTTCGCCAGCGTTTGCGCTTCTTCGATGAAGCGATCGAGGCCCCACCGATAGTCGGACGAACAGCCTTCAGACCGGGGAGACGCGTCGCCAGCGCTTGCCCGCGCGGCAAAGTCTGACGGGAAGTACTCTTTGATCGTGACAGAACGCCCGAGCGCGATTTCCTCCGCCAGGTACGTGATGCCGAAGCCGCCCGCTCCCAGCACGCGCTCAATGCGGTAGTCCCCAACGAGCTCTGTGCCGTTTTGCAGCGCTATGAGATTGGTCATATCATCCGCGCGATTGCTCGCGCACCGCATCCCGATAGATTACGTGCCAAGAGTCACAACCAACGAGGCACTCATAAGCCGACCCGCCGCACCAGAATCGAACTTGCCCTTGCTCTTATGAAGCAGGATTGTGGCAGCCAAGCGAGCATTGAATCGTCATTATGGCGAATCGTCGCCGATCTGTGGGCAGCTAAACGCGAGAAGTTATGGCACAGTCTGCACAAATCACTCGCGGCACGTGGACTGGCAAATAACTTGGGGCTTGAGCACTGATGCAAAACAAAAACCGGGGGACAGCAAAAGCTTTGGTGTTGGCCTTCGTGCTAGCCGGAGCGCTGCCTTCTTCCGCCATGGCCGCGGAAGCCGGACCTCTCGCCAAGTTAATCGGTCTCGTCTCAACCACTTACGATCGCGCGCCGGCGCTTATCTTAGGCCTCTTGGTGTTGCTGGCTCTGCCGCCACTCGCCTTGATTGGCATTGCGATCCGCCGTCCGTCGCAAGCGGAAGCATCTGACTCTACGAGGCTTTATCGCCGCCAAGGCCGTGGACGATTGAAAGAAGCAGGACTTTCTGAAAGCCCAGGTCCGCTCTGGCCGTCGGACGCTTGGCTTGAGTTACAAAATGGCGATCGGCGTGATTTCGGCGGCAGTATTGTTCGGATCGGCCGTGACGCCGACAACGACATTTGCTTGGATGACAAAACAGTTCATCGCTATCACGCGGCAATCCGGCGAACGGACGATGCGGCCTATGTCGTCACGGATTTGTCGAGCGCGGGCGGTAACGGCGTGCTCGTCAATGGAGAACGAATACTAGAAGAGGCATTGCTGTCGGACGGAGACAAGATCGAGCTAGGCCAGGCATCCATCAAGTTCGTTTCCCGCCCGGCATAGATTTTTGCACATTAGGGGTATATCGGCTTCAGTGCTGCCCGAATCGAATTCTAGCGTCAGAGCTGAGCGCTATAGGAGGACATCATGTCAGAAGAAAAGGCAGGTCAGCAAGCGCGTACTGGCCGCTTCCTCGGCTCGCTGAAAGATGCTCTCGTGGCCGCCAGCCGAGAAGACACGCACCCGGCTGCACCGCCTTCTGTGTCGCCGCCGGGCAAGGTGGTCGCCGCCTCGCCGGAGCAGCCTCAAGAGCCGGCGGCGGACACGCCGGCTGAGACGGCCGACTCGCCGCAAGCCGAAGCTGACGCCGCTCAGCAGCAGCGAAGCCTAAGTGCTGAGGAAGCCGCCCGCCAGGCACGCGGCGCGTCTTCCCCCCTTGAACAGCGCCATGTAGAGATGGATGCTCCCCCCACGACCCGCGTGGTGAAAGTTGCGCGCAGTGAGCCGGAGAAGAAAGTCGAGGACGAGGTGGAAGATACAGCGCCCCCACGCACGCAGCTGGTTCGCGGCAAACAAAAGGTAGAGCGTGGCGAATTCAGCCAGGACCCGGTTGTCGGCTGGCTTGTGATCGTTGGCGGTCCGGGCATCGGCTGCTACCGGCCCATATTCGAAGGCAACAACACTGTCGGACGGAGTTCGTCCAACCGCATTCCCGTGGACTTTGGCGACGACGCGATCTCCTCCGAAGAGCAGGCCTACATCCGCTACGACAGCTCGGACCGGTCGTTCCTTTTCGTGCCCAATCTCGCCAAGACCAACGTCGTCTCGCTGAACTCGAAGCGCCCGACCGGTGCCGTCGAATTAAGCCAGATGGACGTCATAACAATGGGCCGCACCCAACTCGTCTTCGTGCCGTTCTGCGGCGCCGAGTTTGATTGGTCGGCGCTCAGCGAAGCTAACAAGGGCTGATGCAAGGATTCGATCACGCTAGCCGCGCAACGCGCGGCGCACGCAACTACCAAGAAGACACGGCGCTCGTTTGGACAGACAGCAACGCCACGGCCGGCGATACGCCGTCTGTGGTCGTCAACGGCAGCTCTGTTCCACTCGTGGCCGTCTTGGCTGACGGCATGGGCGGCCATGCCGGGGGCGCGCTGGCTAGCCGCATGGCATGCGAGCATTTCATCAAATCCTACACTGCCAGTGCGGCGTCGGGCGAAGAGCGCCTGGTCGATGCGCTGCGCGCTGCCAACGATTCCATTGCCGCCACAGTCAGCTCCAACCCAATGCTATCGGGTATGGGGTCGACGCTCGTCGGCGTCGTGTTTGGCAGCAAGGGCGTGGAATGGGTCAGCGTCGGCGACAGTCCACTGCTGCTTTACCGGCGCGGCGAGATTGCCATCCTCAACGAAGACCACTCACTCGCGCCCGAGCTGGACCGTATGGCCGCGGCGGGGAAAATCACGGCGGAGGCCGCGCGTAAGGACCCTCGCCGCCACATGCTGCGGTCAGCCGTCACGGGCGATGATATCGACTTGGTGGACTTGTCACGTGCACCACTCGTGTTGGAACCCGATGACTACATCATCCTCGCCAGCGATGGCGTCCAAACGCTTGAGCAAAGCGAAATCGAACGCGTAGTCACAGCCTACGCGGCCGACGGCCCGGAAGCCGTCGCTAGCGCGCTAATACGCGCCGTCGAGGCCGTGCGCGACCCACACCAGGACAACGCCACCGTTGTTGCGGTCCGCGCGCTGAGTATCGCAACCTCCGTGTAGCCCGTATTTTATCGCCATTTGGTGTGCCCATTTGGACCTCATTGTTTGCCCTTTAGGGCGCTAAAATTCTGATTCGCGGATGGAATTTTCTTGGAATTGCAATGGCCTACACAATTGAACTGTTTGCGCGCGAGCCAATTACACCTGATCACGACAGCTTGCGTGCAGCTATGAACACGATGTTTTCGAACGTGGAAGCGCCGGAGCCGAAGGCGCCCGGCGGCACGCAGCTGTTTCTATTGCACGACCATACAGTCTCCTACGAACAGGGCTCGGTGCCCGCGCAGTTGGTCGTCTTGCCGGCGAACGCGGGACCGGAGCTAGAAAAATACGCCGACGCCTTCCTGCAGTGCTGGAGTTTTCCACAAGCTCAGGACATCGTCTCCGCCTGCAAATTTAGCTGCCTGTTTTCCGATGTGATGTCGGCCGCGCTGCCGCAAAAGGAGCGCCGCCAGATCCTGGCGAAGGGCTTGCTGGCGTTACTGCAGACGCAGCCCGTCGATGCCGTCTATTTTCCCGAGTCCCAAACATTCGCGGACCCCACCCGGTTGATGGCGGCCCTGCGCAAGCAGGAAGCCAATCCATCGACGGGCTTCGTCAACGTGCGCTTCTATCAAGTTTCAAACACGCCCGGCGACATGGTCATGGACACGCTGGGCATGGAATCGTTCGGTTTGACCGACCTACAGATCCACTTCCGCGATCTGGAGCCCAACGACGTGGGACGTGTGATGCGACGGACCGCAGCGTACCTGCTTGATCGCGGCAACGTTATCACCACCGGCCACACCATCCAGGGGCGGTCGGAAGGCGAACAATGGACGTGTCAGCAGGAAAACAGCCTGCTAGAGCCTCGCCGTGCGGTTCTAGATATCAATCCTGGCGATCCCTTCGCCGCCGGCAGGCGAGCCGCTTAAGCGCGGCCTGCCGCATTCCGCCGGATGCGCTCTGACAAATGCGGATGAGTGACCTCTAGCCGGTGAAAATCCTCGCGGTGCAGCTTCAAGAGCCGGCAGCGCGACCGGGTGATAACCGGCTTGGTGTGCACATGGTGACTAAACAGCGCCTCGACACCTAACACATCGCCATTCGTGAAATGCTCGGCCGGCACGTCATCGTTTTTCCCGCTGCGCACGGCCCGGCCGGAAGCCACGAAATAGACAGCATCCGCCTGGGCACCTTCCGCGATCACTTCAAAATTTGGCGGGTAATTGTGAGCATGCAGCAGCGGCATGATCTGACCCACCTCATTCGCGTCCAAGTCCGAAAACACAGGAATGCGCGACATCAACGACCAGGTGACGACGAAGTCGCGGCGGCTGACCTCTTGTGAGAAGCCCGTGGCGATGATCGCAACGGGAAGCGCCAAGATGCAAAGCCCAGTCACCATCACAAATGCGCCAAACACGCGCCCAAGCGCAGTGACAGGTGCAACGTCCCCGTAGCCTACGGTCGTCAACGTTGCTATCGCCCACCAGGCTGCTTCTGGAATCGAGCCGAAGGCTTCCGGCTGCACGTCGTGCTCCAAATAGTAGATGCCCGCCGAGGCGAACAACACGGCCGCGAACAACAACAAGCCGGCACCGATAAGCGCCCGGCTTTCGTTGACGATCACGCGCAACAGCGAGTGCATGGCCGGCGAATATCGCGACAGCTTCAAGAACCGCAGCAAACGCAAGGTGCGCAGCACCCTCAGATCAATCGGCAGGATGAAGCTGAGATAAAACGGTAGAATCGCCAACAGATCGATGATCAACGCCGGCCGAGTCGCGCTGTAGAGCCGGGCCTTGAACGGAGTAAGCCGCCGCAAGAACGGCATCTCGACCGCTGTCCACAGCCGAGCCAGGTACTCCGCTGTGAAGATCGCGACGGAGAAGACTTCAAACGCAAAAAACTCCACGCCGTAGCGCGCGTAGAGCCAAGGCACAGTCTCGGCGACAAAGGCGGCGACGTTAAGCAGAATCAATCCAACCATGAACGTATCGAACGCACGGCTGGGAAGGTCGTCCGCGTGACCGATTTCCAAGATCTCGTAAATTCGTTTGCGCAGCCGGTTGCCGGGTTCCGTCGGGGCCGCGCCAGCGGGATCGTTCTCCATGTCCCACCGTTTACCGGTCGGCGCTGAAGCCGCCAAGCCTGCACAGCGTCAACCTAATCCCACCGGTTGTGCGATTCCCCGAGTTGACCATTGCCAGCGTCAAGGGTATAGAACCGCGAATTTTACCGCCTGGGACAGCAGTTCTGGGCCTTTCTCTAATGCAACATATCCGTGTTGGGCTGAGCCGTGGTAACAAGGCACGGCTGGCAACGGGTTTGATAAGGAAATCAAGACACTATGGCCAACACCTCATCGGCTAAGAAAGCCATGCGCCAGGCGATCCGCCGCACCGAAGTTAACAAGGCCCGCCGCACCGGCATGCGCTCTCAGGTTCGTAATGTTGAAGAGGCGATCGCCGCTGGCGACCAGGCCGCTGCGCGCGAAGCCCTGAAGGTCGCTCAACCGGTCCTAGCCCGCGCAGGCCAAAAAGGCATTGTTGAAAAGCGCGCCGCAAGCCGGAAAGTCTCGCGTCTAAACGCTCGCATCAAAGCGATGGCAAATTAAGTCATCTGCTTCGCGCTTCACATTTTCTGACTGTGGTGAATCCGTCACAGAACAGTCATAGGGCCGGCCTCAGAGCCGGCCTTTTCTGTATCTGGCTAACCCCTGGATTCATCAGTGCGTCATGGCCTCCAAAGGGAGCTTTATCCACTGCGTCACTCCGCCTCGCTGAGCCCATTAAGCCGGAGAAAATTCACGTTCTGTTAACAGGGTCGGCATGCTGAGCAAAGGGTTCTGAACAAGATTCATGAGCGGTGGATTTCGATGTGGACTCAAAGGGGTTTCCCACCGCTCCTGTGGAATAATGCGAGCCTGCGGCCTCAATATTGACATTTCGCGCGAACCAGTCCCGGCACTTGCGTTCACAGTTTTTAACGGTTAATTAGTCAGTCGCTGGTCGCGAATGTCCGACCTCTGAAGTAACCGGCGTTTTAGCCCAGCAATTTTTTGTAATGCGTATTCGAAGATCACAAACAACTTAGAAGTCAAAGCTTCGAACTTATTGGGCATGGCTCAGTAAGAATGTGAATTTGTGCGCGTAGGCGTAGAAGTTTTTCTGTAGGCGGCAAGTAGATGCGTGTTCTGCCAGCCGCCCTCAGCGGAGGACGTAAGTGGAAGGTACCGGCAATGCTCAGATAGCTGACGTAGCTGCCGGTGAGGTTTGGAACCAGCTCAAACAAGATACGGATGCCCAGCTTGTGGATGTGCGGACACGAGCAGAATGGTCGTTCGTCGGGCTGCCAGACCTTTCGGAACTTGGCAAGAGGGTACTGACTGTCGAGTGGCAGACGTATCCGGAGGGGTCGGTAGATCCGGCTTTTTTGGAGCGGCTGTCTGGCGAACTCGGGAGTGTCGGTGCTGAGAAGACAGCTCAGCTGTTCTTCATTTGTCGATCGGGTGCGCGCAGCCGCTTGGCGGCGCAAGCCACGGCGCAAATTTGGAACGGCCGGTGCTGGAATGTAGCGGACGGGTTTGAAGGTCCTCTCGACGCTTCCCGCCATCGTGGCGCGGTTGCGGGCTGGAAGTCCGAAGGCCTGCCCTGGGTGCAAGGTTAGGAGCGCGAGGGCGTCGTGTTCCCAACCCGGTGACCGGAATGCTTGTGGGTGTGCCAAAGGGCGAAAGGTGCATCCCAACTCAGACCGGCCGCCGCAAAAAGCGGTTTTTGATTACGAAGTGCGGGGGTACTCATGCAAACTGTCGATACCACAAATGCGACTGCCACTTTAGGTAGAGGTGACGCGCGTCGCGCGCCATCGAATCCTGGGACGAGCAAGGGTCAAAAGGCGCGTGCCATGTTGCGTGCCCGCCTTGGCGACGAGACCTTTACGAGCTGGTTCAACGCGCTCGAATTCGAAGACTTCGACGGCAAGACGGTCAAGGTATCCGTGCCGGTGAAGTTTCTGCGCAATTGGATCCAGTCTCACTACATTGACGACCTATTGAAGTGTAGCCAGGCGGAATTCGAAGGCGCCGAGCGCGTCGAAGTTCTGTTGCGCCAACCCGGCGGTATCGCCGGTAGGCCAGCTCAGCAGCAGGTCAAGCCAAACAACACGGACGCGGACCGCATGTCAGCGGCTGCCAAGCCGTTTGCAACCGGGCACTTGGCCAACGGCGCAATGGGCCAACCTGTCGTTCGTCCTCTTCCAGTCGCAATTGGGCGCACGAATGTCGCCGGCTTCGAAGGCTCGCCACTTGATCCGCGCTACACGCTCGACAGCTTTGTCGTCGGTGCCGCGAACCGTATGGCGCACGCCGGTGCGCAGCAGGTGGCCGAAACGGTGCTGAACGACAGCCCAGGCTTTAATCCGCTGTACATCCACTCGCAGGTCGGCTTGGGCAAGACGCATTTGCTGCATGCCATCGCCTGGGAGGTGCGCCGCCGCGCACCGGATGCACAGGTGCTCTACCTCACGGCCGAATGCTTCCGCTATCGCTTTGTCGAGGCTCTGCGTTCGTCCGACCCTCTGTCTTTCAAGGAAAAGTTCCGCTCGATCAACGTATTGCTGATCGACGACCTTGAATTCATGCAGGGTGAAAAGACCGAGCAAGAGTTCGATCACATTATCAACGCGTTGCTTGACGGCGGCCGTCATGTCGTTGTTGCCTCGGCTCGCGCGCCGGGCCAGATCGAACGCTTGAACGAGCGCATGCGCTCGCGTCTACAGCGTGGCCTCGTCACGGAAATCAGTGCGTTCGACCACGAGTTGCGCCTCAAGGTTTTGGAGCAGCGCCTCGCTGAAAAGCGGGCTGCCGATCCGTCCTTCGAAGTGCCGCGCGAAGTTGTCGAGCTTCTCGCCGAGCGTCTGACCGAATCCGGCCGCGAACTGGAAGGTGCAGTGACGCGTCTCTACGCAACCTGGCAGTACATGCGCACGCCATTGACCCTGGATATCGCCGAGACGGTCATTCGCGATCTCGTCCAAGGCGTCGAACCGCGGCGGATCAAGATTGAGGACATCCTGCGGATCATCTCGCGGCACTTCGGCGTGTCGAAAGGCGATCTGCTGTCTCAGCGGCGTCACCGCTCGGTGGTTTGGCCGCGCCAGATCGGCATGTACTTGGCAAAGCAGCTCACGGCCCGGTCTCTGCCGGAAATTGGCCGCCGCTTTGGCAATCGCGACCACACGACGGTTCTACATGCAATCCGCAAGATCGATAACGAATTGAACGGCAACACAAGGCTTCGCGAGGAATTGGAAGAGCTCAAGAAACTGTTGAGCCATTAGTGCCTCGAAGCAGGCTGAATTTTAGCGCTTAGGCGCTGAAAAGGGTGGCGGGTAGGATGCTCCGTGGGCGACGGGGCTTTCTACTTGGCGGGGAGGGAGCGGCATCTCAAGGTGCCGCTCCTGATTTGTCTCCGGTAGGAACCAGAATCATCTCAATAACTTCTGCTGCCAGCCTAACGGCCCCTTGAAAAACAAGGCCGTATCGGGTCAAGTTGCGCGTCCTTCGCGAATCCTTGATCCTCCGATTCATTCCACATCCAGGTTCGGGCTTCGCAAAGCAGCCCAAGGCCTTGTTCCAGAACGGTGGAGGCCAGCATAAACAATGAACGCCTGAGGCAACCATGCGGCTTGTGATCGAACGCGGAGAATTACTAAGGGCACTCGGGCATGTGACCAGCGTCGTTGAACGCCGCACAACCATCCCCATTCTGTCGAACGTTCTCTTGCGCGCCGGCAACGGTAAGCTGTCGTTGAAGGCAACGGACTTGGAACGCGAAGTCATCGAGGAAGTTGCCGCCAGCGTCTCCGACACCGGCGCGGTAACTGTGCCAGCGCACATGCTGCACGACATCGTGCGCAAGCTGCCCGATGGCTCCGAAATTGAAATCAAGCGCGACGCCGAAAAAGAACGTCTCACGATCACCGCGGGCCATTCCCGCTTCGCGTTGCAGACACTCGGCCCTGAAGATTTCCCCGACATCGCCGCCGGAGACCTGCCACACAGCTTCGATTTGGGTGCCAGTGATCTCAAGCGTTTGATCGAAAAAACGCGTTTCGCAATCTCGACTGAGGAAACGCGCTATTACCTGAACGGCATTTTCCTGCACGTCGCCGAGACGGACGGTCAGCCGACATTGCGCGCCGTCGCGACCGACGGCCACCGCTTGGCGCAAGTGGAGCTGTCGCAGCCGGACGGCGCCAGCGGCATGCCTGGCGTTATCGTTCCCAGGAAAACGGTTCACGAACTCCATCGCTTGATCGAGGCAAGCGCTGCGCCGGTGCGGGTTGGCGTCAGCCCATCCAAGATCCGCTTCGAAATCGGAACAGTCACACTTACCTCCAAGCTGATTGATGGCACGTTCCCCGACTACGGGCGCGTGATCCCACAAGGCAACGACAAAGAAATGAACGTCTCTAATTCGGACTTCATGAGCGCCGTTGATCGCGTCTCGACAATCGCCAGTGAACGCGGCCGCGCGGTGAAGCTGAACATCAACGGCGGAACGCTAGTTTTGTCGGTCAACAATCCCGAAGGCGGGAGCGCCACCGAGGAAATCAACGTCGGCTACTCCGCCGATCCGCTCGAAATTGGATTCAACGCCCGCTACCTGCTCGACATTGCAGGCCAGCTTGAAGGCGAAGACGCCCGATTTCTACTCGCCGATCCCGGCTCACCAACCATGATCAAGGACGGCGAAGACGACGGCGCGCTTTATGTCCTGATGCCGATGCGCGTCTAGCGCGCTTGCTGGCCGATCCGCGCAGTCCGCGGGACAGCAATGCCAGCGGTGCGCGATGAGATGACCTTGGAGACGCCAAGCTGCGATGCCCACGCCTGAGCCCCGCCAAGACGAGGTTTCAAACGCCCGCCTGTGGGTCGAACGCATTCTCCTGACAGGTTACCGCAATTACGACACGGCAACGCTGACGCCAGATCCCAGCCCTGTCGTTCTCATCGGCCCGAACGGCGCCGGCAAAACCAACTTGCTGGAAGCCGTCTCGCTGCTGGCGCCGGGACAGGGCCTGCGCGGCGCACACTTCTCCGATCTAGCTAAGGCCCGCGCCAACGGATGGAGCATATCTGCCCGGGTGCACAGCACGCTCGGCAGCGTCGACATCGGCACTGGCGTGCTGCCGCCAGGCCAAGGCCCCGAACGCTCCGGCCGCATTGTCCGCGTCGATGGAGAAACCAGATCCGGTTCAGGCATCCTGGCCGATTACGTTGAGATGGTCTGGGTAACGCCCGCGATGGACGGCCTGTTCACTGGCCCAGCTGGCGAACGCCGCCGCTTTCTCGACCGGCTGATCCTTTGCTTTGACGCCGGCTACCGCACGCGTGCCAACCGCTTTGACCGCGCGATGGCGAGCCGCAACCGCTTACTCGCCGATGGCGTCACGCATAATGCTCAGCTTGAAGGCCTCGAAGTCGTCATGGCGGAGATGGGCGTCGCCATCGCTGCGGCCCGGTCGGAAGCCGTGGCGGCCATGCGCGGCGTAATCGAAGCCCGCCGGCAGCGCCGCGAAGATAGTGCGTTCCCCTGGAGCGACATTGCGATCGACGGAACGCTGGAGCGTGAACTCGCTGCCAAACCGGCAATCGATGTCGAGGACGGCTACCTGAGCGTCTTGCGCAATACCCGCGAACGCGATCGGGGTGCGGGACGTACACTCGATGGCCCTCACCGGTCGGATCTCATCGTCGGCCACGGACCGAAATCAATGCCTGCCCGCCTGTGCTCGACCGGCGAACAAAAGGCGCTCCTGCTTGGCCTTGTGCTCGCTCACGCCCAACTGGTCTCGGAACGACGCGATGGACTGGCGCCTATCCTCCTGCTGGACGAAATCGCAGCGCACCTGGACGAACATCGCCGCGCTGCCCTGTTCGCGGAAATCCTTCAGCTTGGGTCCCAAGCCTGGATGACGGGCACCGATCCGGAGGCGTTTTCAGCCCTCGGACAAAACGCCCAATTTCATCGCGTCGACAACGGCCAATTAAGCGATCTGGCGCTGCCCTGAGGTCAACCCGTTTAGCTGGCCCACAAGGCATTGAAAAACCGAGAAAAATTCCGTCAAAAAACCGGCGCAAATACGAGCGTTTTGCGTGCTTTCTCAGCGGTCTCGTGGTATAAGCCTCAACGGGTTCGCGTCCGTAAAAATATGACGCATTTAGCTCATCCTGGGGCCTGGCCAATCGCGCCGTTTCGCCCCGTTCGACCGACAGGTTTCAAATGACTGCAAAGCCGCTTCCGGCCGCCGAAGATTATGGCGCCGAGTCTATCAAGATGCTCAAGGGTCTGGATGCTGTGCGTAAGCGTCCGGGCATGTACATCGGCGATACGGACGACGGCTCCGGCTTGCACCACATGATCTACGAAGTCGTCGACAACGCGATCGATGAAGTCTTGGCGGGCCATGCCCAGCACTGCAGCGTTACACTCAACAACGATGGCTCTGTAACCGTGCGCGACGATGGCCGCGGTATTCCCACCGGCATCAAGCAGGACGACGACCACGATCCGAAGCGGTCTGCCGCCGAAATCGTCTTCACTGAGCTGCACGCCGGCGGCAAGTTCGACCAGAACTCGTACAAGGTGTCCGGTGGTCTCCACGGTGTGGGCGTATCCGTCGTGAATGCTCTGTCGACATGGCTGCGCTGCCGCGTATGGCGCGACGGCAAGGAGCACCTGATTGAATTCACCGAAGGCGTGGCCGATGGCCCGCTTAAAGTTGTCGGCGACGCCAATG